>JBBQJI010000084.1:0-20854 GCA_038325765.1 Nannocystales bacterium | reverse complement strand
ACCCGATGCTGATCCACCGGCGCCAGCTCGAGCCGCTGCAGCGCCTCGAGGTAGCCGTGCTTCGTCGCCATCCGCGCGAACACCTCGGCCTCGCCGCGCCGCGCCTCGAGCTCGCCCCGCGGCCCCATCTTCGCCAGCGAGGCCGCCGCCAGCTCGTGGTCCGTCGCCACCCGGGTGAAGCTCGCCAGGTTCGGCAGGCCGGCGCGCGCGTCGACGTAGAGCTCCCCGTAGACCCCGAGCCGCAGCCCGTCGCGCAGCGTGTCGACCGTGCTCTGCAACTGCCGCCGGTCCGGGAACGCGTTGTTCAGGCGCGCCGCCTGCAGCGCCCGCCCGAGCAGGTCGAGGTAGCGCTCGGCCTCGGGCAGGACCAGCGCCGGGGTGTGCAGCGCGACGATCGACACCGGGGCCCCGCTCAGGCGCCGACCGGGGCGCTCTGCTGGCGCGCGACGGCCTTGTCGATCGCGGCCTTGATCCGCGCCTCCTCGATGTCGCGCGACTTCTTGAGGTTCTCCTCGAGCAGCCCGGTGGTCGTCTCGTCGAAGGTCTCGAGGTCCTTGATGAAGGTGTCGAGGTTGCTGCGAAAGAACATCTGCGTGTCGCTGACGAACTGGGTCGTCACGTTCATCGACTCGGTCATCACGTCGAGGCTGCGCTTGAGCTCGAGCATCACCACCGACGCGTCGGCGGCGGTGCCGATCGCCTGGATCTGCGCCGACGCCATGTCGAGCTTGATCGAGGCCGCGGTGGTGTACTGCGAGATGTCCTGTCCGAGGTTGCGGATGGTCTCGACCAGCTTGCGGGTGTTCTCCTTGAGGCTGACGTAGCGCTCCTCGGCGGCGCTGTACAGCTGCAGGTTGCCCGAGTGCTGGGCGAGCAACGCCCGAGCCTTGTCCTGCTTGGCCTCGATGCCGCGGAACTCGACGCTGCCGGCCTCGACCGACTGCTTCTCGGCCTCGAGGGCATCGACGAGCTCCTTGAGCTCGAGCACGAAGTCGACCGCGGTGGCCTCGTTGCGCGCCATCTCGATGATCTTGCCGTTGATGCGCTCGATCTCCTTGTAGAGATCCTGCTCGCTGCCCTTGAGGGTGTCGACGTACTCGGCGGCTTCCTTCACGCGGCGGGCGCTGATTTGGTACTGCTGCTTGAGCAGCTCCTCGATCGAGCGCTTGCTGATCGCGATGTTGCGCAGGCCGGGGATGAAGCTCACCACCTCCTTGAGCCCGGCCCAGAAGCCGCCCTGGCTCGCGGTGCCGTCGACGTAGTCGCTGAACTTGCGCAGCTTGCCGACCTCCTCGGCCATGGCGGACTGGATCTCGACGTTGCGCTCGCGCAACACCTTGAGCTCCTCGACCTTGCCGTTTTGGGTCTGGCGCTCGGTCTGGATGTTGTCCTCGAGCGAGCGGACCGAGATGCCTTCACCCGAGTAGGCGACCTGACGGTCCAAGGCGCCGAGATTGAGCTTGCTGCCGGTATCGGACATGGGGCCGGCCGAGGGTGCCACGGCATGGCGGCCGCCGGAGGAAACCGGCGAATCCGGCGGCCCAGTCGGCCCTCGGGGCGGCGATCGGGGGGGGACGCGCGTGCCGGGCGGGGACCACGCGGAGGTCGTCGCCCGCACGTCGCCACGGCCGTCGCGCGCACGCGCTGCTCACCGACGCGCCGATTGCGAGCGACGCGCGTTGGCGCCCGCGGCCGCCGATCGTCGCGACGGGTCGCGCATCGAGTGGTTCCGTGCGATACCCACACGCGCCGAACCCGACCTCGCGCACGGCGCTGGCACTGGACCTGCGCCCCGACTTCCGCGACGGCGAGCCCATCGGCGGCACCATCGATGGACACCGAGCGTTCCCTCTCGAGCCACAACATCGCGTTCCTCGAAGCACTCTACGAGGAGTTCGAGCGCGATCCGAACGCCATCGACCCGCAGTGGCGCGCGCTGATCGAGCGCGAGCAGGCCCGCGGTGACAGCCCCCCCACCAATGGTGTCGGCCACGGCGGTCCGGCCGACCTCGAACGCGCCGAGCGCATCGTGGTCCAGGGCGCCACCGATCGCCTGATCGAGCACTACCGGCTGATGGGCCACATGCGCGCCCAGGTCGATCCGCTCGGCCGCCCGCGCCCCGAGAAGATGGCGGCCCTCGACCTCGAGTACTTCGGCCTGGAATCTCAGCACCTGTCGCGCCGCCTCGACTCGGGCACCCTGTTCCCCGATCGCCACGAGGCCACGCTGGGCGAGATCGTCACCCGCCTGCAGAACACGTACACCCGCGGCGTCGGCGTCGAGTACTGGCAGATCAACGACGTCGAGCAGCGCGACTGGCTGCGCTCGCGCATGGAGGGCTGCGAGAACCAGATCGTCCCGTCGCCCGAGGATCAGGTCTATCTGCTGCGTTCGCTGACGCGCGCCGACGCCGTCGACCGGTTTTTGCACACCAAGTTCATCGGTGCCAAGCGCTTCTCGATCGACGGCGCCGAGAGCGTCATCGCGCTGCTCGAGACCGTGGTCGAGGACGCCGGTCTGCTCGGGGTCGAAGAGGCGATCTTCGGCATGGCGCACCGCGGCCGGCTCAGCGTGCTGCTGACGCTGCTGGGCGCCACGCCGGCGCAGGTGCTGTCGCGCTTCGCCGGCGGCGAGGATCCGCTCGAGGCGCTCGGCTCGGGCGACGTCAAGTATCACCTGGGCTCGTGGCGCGACTACGTCACCCGCGCGGGCAAGCCGATGTATCTGGCGCTGGCGTTCAACCCCAGCCACCTCGAGGCCATCACCCCGGTGATCGGCGGTCGCGTGCGCGCCAGCCAGGAGCGCCACCCACCGGGCCGCGCCAACGCGGTGCTCGGCGTGACGCTGCACGGCGACGCCGCGTTCATGGGCCAAGGCGTGGTGCCCGAGACCCTCAACTTGGCGCGGCTGCGGGGCTACGGCAACGAGGGCTCGATCCGGGTGCTGATCAACAATCAGATCGGCTTCACGACCAACCCCGCCGAGGCGCGCTCGACGATCTACCCCACCGCGGTCGCCGACATGCTCAACGTGCCGGTGTTCCACGTCAACGGCGACGATCCCGAGGCGGCGGCGTACGTGGCCAAGCTCGCGATCGAGTTCCGTCAGCGCTTCGCCCGCGATGTGATCATCGACCTCGTGTGCTACCGGCGCTATGGCCACAACGAGGGCGACGAGCCCACGTTCACCCAGCCGCGCATGTACGAGATGATCGGCAAGCGAAAGACCGTGCTCGAGCAGTACAAGACTCGCCTGCTCGAGCGCGGCACCGTCACGGCCGAGCAGTGCGACGCGATGGAGCAGGAGTTCCGCGCGGAGTTCGAAGAGGCCCTCGCGCAGATCAAGGAGAAGGGGCCGCAGCCGCTGCGCTCGCCGATGCACGGGGTGTGGCAGAACTACGTGGGCGGCCCCGAGTCGCCGGCGCACGAGGTGCCGACGTCGATCGACGTCGAGACCGCGAGCCGCATCGGCGCGGCTGTCACCTCGGTGCCCAAGGGCTTCGCGCTGCACCCCAAGCTCACCCGCTTCGTGGCGGAGCTCGGCGAGATGGCCGAGGGCAAGGCGCCGGTGAGCTGGGCGATGGCCGAGCACCTCGCGTACGGCTCGCTGGTGATGCAGGGGGTCCACGTGCGCATCTCCGGTCAGGACTCGATCCGCGGCACGTTCACCCACCGCCACGCCGCCTACGTCGACCGCGAGACCGAGCAGCGCTACTTTCCGTTGCAGCACATCGGGCCCAATCAAGGCCGCTTCAACATCTACAACAGCCCGCTGTCCGAGTTCGCGGTGATGGGCTTCGAGTTCGGCTACAGCCTCGCGGCGCCCGACACCCTCGTCATCTGGGAGGCGCAGTTCGGCGACTTCGCCAACGGCGCCCAGGTCATCATCGACCAGTTCCTGTCGAGCTCCGAGGACAAGTGGAACCGGCTGTCGGGGCTGGTGCTCATGTTGCCCCACGGGTTCGAGGGTCAGGGCCCCGAGCACTCCAGCGCCCGGCTCGAGCGATTCTTGCAGCTGTGCGGCGAGGACAACATGCAGGTGTGCAATCTCAGCACGCCCGCGCAGCTGTTCCACGTGTTGCGGCGGCAGGCGCTGAGGAAGTGGCGCAAGCCGCTGATCTTGATGTCGCCCAAGAGCCTGCTGCGCACCCGCGGCTCGTTCTCGCCGCTCGAGCAGATCACCGGCGGCGGTTTTCACCGCGTGCTCGACGACGCGGCCGTCGATCCGGCGAAGGTGCGGCACGTGATCGCGTGCTGCGGGAAGCTCTACTACGACCTCGACGCCGCCCGCAGGGCGCGAGGCCGGGACGACGTCGCGATCATCCGTGTCGAGCAGCTCTACCCCTACCCCCGCGCCGAGCTGACTGCGGCGCTGACACGCTTCGTGGGCGCGAACTCGTTGGTGTGGGCCCAAGAGGAGCCGACGAACATGGGCGCGTGGCCGTTCATGCGACCGCTGCTCGCGGAGATCACTGCGGGCCGTCTGCTGCCGCGCTATGCCGGCCGGGCCGAGAGCGCCAGCCCTGCAACCGGCTCGATCGAGAGCCACGAACTCGAACAGAAGATGATCCTCGACGAGGCGTTCGCGTGAGGCACAGCCGATGACGATTCAGATCATTGTTCCCCAGATGGGCGAGTCGATCACCGAAGGTGTGATCTCCAAGTGGCTGAAAGCGGAGGGCGACGCGGTCGCGGCGGACGAGCCGGTGATCGAGGTCGAGACCGACAAGATCACCGTCGAGGTGCCTGCGCCGGGCGCCGGTGTGCTCGCCAAGCAGAGCGTCGCGGTCGGCGACACGGTCGCGGTCGGTCAGACCCTCGGCGAGATCACCGAGGGCGCGGCTGCGGACAGGGCAGAGGCCGAGATCGACGACGAGGAGCCGGAGGCCGAGGCCGAGAAGCCCGCGCCCAAGGCCGAGAAGCCCAAGGCCGAGAAGCCCGAGGCCGAGACGCCCGAGGCCGAGACGCCCGAGGCCGAGACGCCCGAGGCCGAGAAGCCCGAGGCCGAGAAGCCCGAGGCCGAGAAGCCCAAGGCCGAGAAGCCCAAGGCCGAGAAACCCAAGGCCGAGAAGCCCAAGGGCGCGTCCGGTTCCGATCCCGCCGCCGGTCCCTCCGCGCGCCTCGAGGCCACGCGCTCGGGTGTCGATCTCTCGCAGGTCTCCGGGACCGCCCGGGGCGGGCGCATCACCAAGGACGACGTCGTGCGCGCCGCGGCACCGGCATCGCGTCCGGCCGCGGCGCCGGCGAGCCGCCGCAGCGAGGATCGCGAGGAGCGCAAGGCCATGTCGCCGCTGCGCCGCCGCGTCGCCGAGCGGCTCATCGAGGCCCAGAACAACTACGCGATCCTGACCACGTTCAACGAGGTCGACATGTCCGCGGTCGTCGCCCTGCGCGCCCGTTACAAGGAGACCTTCGAGAAGCGCCACGGCGTGCGCCTGGGCTTCATGTCGTTCTTCGCCAAGGCCGCCGTCGCCGCCCTGCGCGAGTTCCCGATGGTCAATTCGGAGATCGACGGCAACGACATCATCTACAAGTACTACTACGACATCGGCGTGGCCGTGGGCGGCGGCAAGGGGCTGGTCGTCCCCGTGATCCGCAGCGTGGACACGCTGTCGTTCGCCGAGGTCGAGCAACAGATCGCCGAGTACGGCGCCAAGGCCAAGGCCAACAAGCTCACGATGGACGAGCTGACCGGCGGCACGTTCACCATCAGCAACGGCGGCGTGTACGGCTCGATGCTGTCGACGCCGATCCTCAACCCGCCGCAGACGGCGATCCTGGGCCTGCACAACATCGTCGAGCGCCCGGTCGCCATCGACGGCAAGGTCGAGATCCGGCCGATCATGTACCTGGCGGTGAGCTACGATCATCGGCTGCTCGACGGCCGCGAGGCCGTGCAATTCCTGGTGCGCATCAAGGAGTGCATCGAGGATCCAGAGCGCATGCTCTTCGACGTGTGACGCCATGAGCTGGTTCGAGCGCGCGATCCGACTCGGTGTGCGGCCCTTCGGGCTGCGCGGACGCATGGTGGACACCGGCGTCGCGCGGCACCATGTGTACACGGCCGCGGGCCAAGGGGCGCTACCGCCGGTGGTGTTCGTGCCGGGGCTCGCGGCGACCGCATCGTCGTTCATCGCGGTGGCGATGCGGGTGCGACCGCACGTCTCCTCCATCGTGCTGGTCGACAACGGGGGCCACGGCTTGTCGGGGGCTGCGGCCAGCGGCTACACCGTCACCCGTCATCTCGCGTCGATGACCGCGCTGCTCGATCGTCTCATCTCCCGCCCCGCGCTGCTCGTCGGCAACTCGATGGGCGGGGCCACGGCGATGCACTACGCGAACGAGCGCCCAACCCAGGTGTGCGGTCTGTACCTCACCTCGCCCGCCGCCATCCCGTTCGGCGACGAGGCACGCGCCGACATCCGTCGGACCTTCGACATGCGCACCGCCGCCGACGCGGACGCCTTCATCACCCGCGTGCTCCACCGCAGGCCTGCCCTCACGCCGCTGTTCGCCCGCATGATGCTGCCGCGGGTCCGCTCGTCCGCCGTCGTCGATCTGCTGGCGTCGATGACGGACGAGTACGCGACCCCCGAGGCGCTCGCGTCGCTGCGGATGCCGACGACCTTGGTGTGGGGCCGCTCCGAGCGGTTGCTGCCGGCCTCGGGGCTGGCGTATCTGCGCGAGCACATGCCCGGGCATGTGACGATCGTCGAGCGCGAGGGCTGGGGGCACTGCCCGCACGTCGATGATCCGGCCGGGGTCGCGGCGGGGATCGTGGAGCTCGCGCGCGCCGCGGGGGCACGCGGCGGTGCGCAGGCGAGCAGCTGAGGCGCTGAGTTCGATCGGGAGCAGCGGCGTGGACCCGCCCTGTTGCACGCCGCACGCCGGGCTCAGCGACGACCTTCGTCGAGCACCACGCCCGCATGGACTTCCGCCATCGCGAGCGCCCCGCCGAGCACCGGCAGCTGCGCCGCGCCATCCTCGCGGGCGAGCGTCGCCAGATGCCACCCGCCGTCCTCGAGCCGGTAAAAGTGGTCGATGCGCTGCTCGCGGTGCGAGACGATGATGTAGTCGCGCAGCTCCGTCATCGCCTGATGGTGGAGAAATTTCTTGCCGCGGTCGAAGTCTTCGGTGGAATCCGCAGTGATTTCGACGAGCACTGCTGGGTTCAGCAGCGACGGTGGATCGTCGTCGGAGTAGCGGCGCTCGCCGCATGCAACCGTGACGTCTGGATACGCGTACAGGCCGGTGGCGGGCACGTGGACGCGTTGGTCGCTCGTCATCGCGACGCAGTCACGTCCGCGCGTGAGCACGACGAGCGCGGCCGTGACGTTGGCGGCGATGATGTTATGTGGCGGGTGTCCACCCGCCATGGCTACGATTGCCCCGTCGACGAACTCGTGCTTCCTCTCGCTCGCGCGCTCGAGGGCGAGGTACTCCGGCGCCGTGAACGAGGTCGATGCCGGTGACGACATTCCTTCACGGCAGCACACACGCCGCTCGACGACCCCGACGTCGCGACGTGCGGCGCCGTGTGCGGTCTCGCCTCCGTCTACGGCTCCACCTTCACATTCGCGAGATCGATCCCCTCGTCGGTGGCCCACTTCGCGAAGATGGCCTGGGCGTCGGCGTCCGCCTCGATCCACCGTGCGAACGCCGTCGCGTCCTGGGGCGACGGCGCCGCCCCGCCGGCCTCGAGCCGCGCGAGCGCAGCAAACTCTGGATGCTGCGCGAGCAGCTCGGGATACGCTGCGAGGAACTCGGCGGTGGGCTGCGGCGGCGCGCCGACGGTGTAGCGGAACACGAAGCTGTCGGAGATCGGACTCTCCGGATCGACGAGCTGCACGAGCGGTGCGGACTGCACGACGCACTCCGTTCCGAAACGTCGCAGGAAAAATGCTATCCGAGTTCGATTCCCGTGGCAGATCACCGACCGTATCTGGCGCTGCCCGCGCTGGAGGGCGGGCGTTGGGGGCGCGGTACACTCGAGCCGGATGCGCCCGCCTCCGCCGAAGACGCGCGTCGCCACGTCACTGGAACTGTGCCAGCCGGCCGATCTGCGCCAGCGCATCGGGTGGGGCATCGGGCGCGAATCCAGCCGACGATCGTGCGAGTCGCTCGAGCCAGCGACGGTCCAGCGGCGCAGCCAGCTGACCGGGCTCGAGTGCCGCGACCGTCGTCTGCGGTTGCCGACCCGGCGCCGCGGGGCCCAGACCCACGGCGAACCCCGTGAGCAGCAGGGACGAGCGTACCGCCGTCGCGGCGCTGTAGGTGTGCACCGTGGCGCCAGCGCGACACAGTCGGCGCAAGGCAGTGAAGGCGGCGACCGACCATAGCGTCGGGTTGGCGCGCGGCGAGAAGGGATCCCAGAACACGATGTCCGCCGACTCCGGTGGCTGTGCCCGCAGCGCGGCCTCGAGATCCGCGACGTGGACACGCCAACGCGTACGCGGGGTCTCGTGCTCACCGCGGGCGATCAGCCCGTGCGCGGCGACACTCGCATCGGCGTCGAACCCGAACGCTCGCGCGTCGTCCGAGTCGAGCGCGACCGCGAGCGGTTCGAGGGTGGCATCGAAGCTCACGAGCTCGAGCCGACGCGCCGCGCTCGGCATGGCTTCGGACACGGTCCACGCCGCGATGGCGTTGGATCCCGCGCCGAGGCCGACGTCGAGGAGCACCAATGGCTCGGACGCGGGTGTCGCCAAGCGAGCCGCGAGCTGACATGGCCCCACGTAGAGCGCGGCGGCCTCGACGAGCGGACCGACGATGGGATGCATCACCTCGCCGGTGGTGCGGTCGAGCATCGCCGGCGCACCGTCGCGCGTCCGGACGATCTCGTAGTTGCTTCCGAGGTCGTTCACGACGCGCCCATGCGCCGGTCGCTGTGCTCGTGCCTGTCGATCGCGTCGAGCTGTTGCCGCGCCCATCTCGCGTAGTCGCCGGCCTCGATCGCAGCGCGGGCCTGGGCCATGAGCGCGTGATAGTGGTGCAGGTTATGGATGCACAGCAGCCGCGGGCCCAGCGGCTCGCCGCACTTGAACAGGTGGTGCAGGTACGAGCGGCTGAACTGCGCGCAGGTCGAACACGTGCACGCGGCATCCAACGCGACGTCGGCGGTGGCGGCGGGTTGGCGCGTGAGGCGGACCCTGCCCGTCGACGTGAACGCGGTGCCCTGCCAGCCGAGGTGTGTCGGGAGCACGCAGTCGAACATGTCGACGCCGGCGAGGATCGCCTCGAGCAGATCCGGCGGCGTGCCCACGCCCATCAGGTACCGCGGCCGGTCTGCGGGCAACAGCGCCGCGGAGTAGTGCGTGATGGCCTCGCGCTGCGCCCGCGTGTCACCGACGGCCAATCCACCGATGGCGAACCCATCGAACGGGTGCGCGGTGAGGAACTCCGCCGATTCGCGGCGGAGCTCGGGTGACACGCCGCCTTGCACGATCGCGAACAGGGCCTGTCCGCGATCAGGGTCACGGGCAGCGAGGCTGCGCAGGGCCCAGCGATGTGTCCGTTCCATCGCGGCGCGGGTGGTGACCTCGTCCGAGGTCGAATCGACGCATTCGTCGAGCACCATCATGATGTCGGAGCCGATCGCGGTCTGCATGGCGATCGACGTCTCGGGTGACAGCAGGTGTTTGCGCTTGTCGATGTAGCTGCGAAACTCCGCACCCTTCTCGCGGATGATGCGGTCGCTCGACAGCGAGAAGATCTGATAGCCACCCGAGTCGGTCAGCACCGGGCCGTGCCAACCCATGAAATTGTGGATGCCGCCGACGCGCTCGAAGAGCTCGGGGCCCGGCCGTAGCAGCAGGTGGTACGTGTTGCCGAGCACGACCTGGGTCCCGATCTGGCGCAGCTCGTCGGGCGTCAGTCCGGTCACGGTGGCGCGGGTGCCCACGGCCATGAACGCCGGAGTCTCGATGATCCCATGTGCCGTGGTGATCGTGCCGCGGCGCGCGTTCGAGCCGGGATCGAGGGCCTTGACCGTGAAGGGAAGCACGACGGGGGTGGGCACTCTTACCGCAAGTCCCAGGACGCGCGCGACTGCAGCGCGGCGCTGCTCGCAGCGGACGCTTCGGGAGCTCGCCGCCCGCGCTACCCTTGCCCACGGTGCCACCCGACGACTACGACGCGATCCCCTACGACGATCGTCCGGTCGCCCAGACCCACCCCGATCGGCTCTACGCGACCGCGCGCGCCCACGGCCTGCGCACCGCGCCGCCCGATCGGGCGCACATCCTCGAGCTCGGCTGCGCGCACGCGGTGAACCTGTTGCCGATGGCAGCCGCGCTGCCCAACGCGCGGTTGCTCGGGATCGATCGCGCCGCCTCCCAGATCGCGCGCGCGGCCGACGACATCCGCACCACGGGCCTCGGCAACCTGGAGGTGCGCTGCGCGGACGTGATGACGTTGGATCCCACCGTGGACCTGGGCGATGCGCGCTTCGACTATGTCATCGCGCATGGCCTGC
The DNA here is from genome assembly GCA_038325765.1 of Nannocystales bacterium. Taxonomy (GTDB): domain Bacteria; phylum Myxococcota_A; class Polyangia; order Nannocystales; family Nannocystaceae; genus Xiheibacterium. Next base: position 10,380 of record JBBQJI010000084.1, on the reverse strand, counting down.
TGTCGTGGGTCCCCGACGCAGTCCGTGATCGCGTTCTGTCGCTGTGCAGTGAGGTGCTCGCGCCCGATGGCGTCGTGTACCTCAGCTACAACGCGATGCCCGCCTGGGGACTGCGCGGCGGCGTGCGGCGGGCGCTGCTCGAGTTCGTCGACGCCACCGCCTCCCCACGCACGCGGGTGGACCAGGCCCGCGCCGCGCTGGCGTGGCTCGGCGAGGATCTCGACGACACCGCCGAGGGTGTGCTGCTCGCCGATGAGATCGAGCATGTCCGCAGGCGCAGCGATTCCTACCTGTTGCACGAATATCTGGTGCCCGAGGCGCGGGCGTACTGGCTCCGCGAGTTCATGACGCTGGCCGAGGGCGTCGGGCTCGCCTACGTCGATGAGCTCGCGCCCACCGGCCTGGACGACGACGATTTCGCGGCTGTGCGCGCCCGCTTGGAGGGCCGCGTGGCCGATCCGGTGGCCCGTGAACAGCTGCTCGACGTGATGGTGCACCGGCAGTTCCGCGCGACCGTGCTCGCGCACCGTGAGGCGCCGCGGGATCTCGCCACGGCAGTGCACGAGCCGCTGCCCGCGAGGCCTTCGATCGCGCGGAGCATCGCCGCGCGTCCGCGGGTCTCCGCGGTCACGCGGCTCGAGGCGACCCGGTACACATTCGTGACCACGCCCGCGCACGCGTGCGCCGAGATGGATCCGCTGCACCGCGCGGTGGTGTTGCTGCTCGACGGCACGCGCACCGTGCCGGATGTCGTGACCGCGGTTGCCCAAGCGCTGCATGCCGGTCGGTTGGGCGTCGACGGTCCGATCGCCGCGGTCGAGCGCGCGCTGCCGCGACTGGTCGACGGCGCGCTCGCTCGCTTGCTGGCGGCGGGGCTGCTGGTCGCTCTACGGTGCGCCTCGCCGCGATGATGGCCGCGACCGGCGATCTCGACGTCGTCCTCCAGGAGTTCGGCTGCCCAGCGGGTCCCGACGAGGGCGCATCGTCGCTGGGCGCGACCGCCGAGCTGCAGGCTGCGTTCTACGCCGATGTCGGCGCCGCGCTAGCGGTCGAACCTCGGCTGCGCGCGGCGTTCGCCTTCCAGCTCGTCGATTGGTCGCCCGAGGCGATCGCCTTGCTCGAGGCGAGCATCCAGGACGCACCCCAGTGGTTCATCGATCGCTTCGTCGAGTCGCTCGCGACCGTGGGGATGCGCCGATACGCCGACGGCACGCCGCGTCCGGCGTGGTCGGCTTGGCTCGACGCGCAAGACGGTGTGTAGTCTGTGGAGGCGCCGCCACGCGGCGCGACGAGCTGCCCGGACTCACCACGCCGGTTGTCCGCCTGTGCCGCCTGCTGTGCGCTGACCTCGGCGCCGGGTCGGCGCCGGATTGGCGTGTGATCGCCGCGACCCGGACGTAGCTCGGAGACCGGCGCGATCGAGCCGTCGCGGCCGGCGCTGCACATCGCGTCGGCGAGATGGGCCTTCCCTTCGCGAACACGATGCCATCGCCGAGCCACCGGGACTGCTCGGGGGGCTGCGGGGTCGACACCCCGATGGGTCGCGGCGGGTGGGCGAGGGTGGGGAACTGCGACCGCGCGAGCACGGATCGCCGCGGCTCGAGGATCTCGTGCGAAGCCCGAACGAATGGGCGGCGCGCGGCGCCAGAGGCGATGAGGCGATGAGGCGACCTCGTTGGGATGGCGCTGCTGCCCCGTGGGGGTCGTGCTACGCTCGCATCGGTCATGTCGTTCGCGCGCCGCGTCCATCGCTACACCTACGCGGACTACGTCGCGCTCGAGCAGCACAGCTCCACCAAGCACGAGTTCCTCGATGGTGAGATCTACGGGATGGCCGGTGGCTCCGAAGAGCACTCGGCGCTAACCGCCGAGGTCTTGCGGGCCCTGGGCAACGCGATCGGGTCCCGGCCGTGTCGCGCACACACCTCGGATCTGCGGCTGTACGTCGAGGCCGCCGGCCTGGCGACGTTCCCCGACGGCGCCGTGATCTGCGGCCCGCTCGAGCACCACCGCCCGAGCCCGAATGCGACCGCGTTGAATCCCACTGTGCTGCTCGAGGTCACGAGCGACTCCTCCGAGGAATATGACACCGGCGCGAAGCTCGAGTACTACCGGACGATCCCGTCGTTGCGCGAGTACATCGTGGTGTCCCACCGCGAGGGCCGCATCGTCGTGCACCGCAGACTCGACGACGCACAGTGGGGGACGCGCGTGGCGATCGCCAGCGGTCGCGTGGCGGTCGACAGCCTGGGATGCGAGCTCGTCGTCGACGAGATCTACCGCGGTAGTGCGATCGCGTAGCGGATGCGCTCACGCCTGCAACGCGAAAAGGATTGTCACCGCGAGTGTGAACACGAGTTGGATCACGAGCACGGGCGCGATGCAGACCACGTAGACTCGAGCGATCGCGGTGGTCTGGAGGCGCATGGGGGCGATCCACATACTCAGCACGAACACTCGGATGACCGCGATGAACACGGCGGCGATGCCGAGCAGCGGCAGGATGAGTGCGCTCCGTGCCGCGTAGTAGTGGGTCGATGAAAGGGCGAAGAACCCGCTTACCGAGTCCAGGATCGGGGAGTACACGACCATCCAGATCGTCCACAGCACCGCGAGCGCGGTCATCGGCGCCAGCATCTGCGACAGCACCGCGCGTACCGCGTTGTGCCCCCGCGATGTGCCCACCGCGGCGCTGCAGTACAGTATCGCCGTCACCACGATCGCCGTCGGCACCAGGAACTCGGTCACCAGTGCGAGAGGCAGCGGGAGTCTATATACCCCCACCACCATCTGCTCGTGCTTCAACAGCGCCGAGGCCACCGCCAGCGATGCGACGAGCGTCGCCGCGTCGATCCCGAGGTGCACCGACAGCCACCGACGGCGCGAGATCGGACGCGCCAGCGCCCACGCCCAGGTCGCGTGCTGGCCGCTGCCGAAGGCCGCCCCGAGCATCACGGCGAAGGTGGGGACCACCCCGAGGCCAATGATGATCGGGCCCGCGCCCCCAGGACTGGTGGCGGTCACCGCCGACAAGATGGCGGTGGTGACGACGAGCACCAGGCGCATGGCGACAGACTCGCGGAGGATGGCTCGGGTCGGTGTGCTCATGGCTGCTCGTTGTCCCTGTCGTCGCACTCGAGTTCGGTGGGGTTCCAGACGCGCCGAGCGCACTGGCCGACGACGATCCATTGGGGAAGGTCGGCGGACACGACGACGGACCGGCGGAGGTGATGGCCTGCGAACCTCCAAGCCGGGTAAGGCCGGTACTTTCGCGGCCGCACGACGGGCCGGTCGAGCACGATCCAATCGCCCTTACCTCCGCGCGACACCCCCACCTTCAGCCGGGTGACATCCCCCGGCTCCATCTCGAACGACTCGACGCGCCAATCCGCGTGGGACGCACGTCGATCCCACACGGTGGTACGCCGACCGTCGAGCGCGATCGCGACGACACCATCGACGAGGTCATCGCCACCTGGCCCGCGGGTCCCCGTCGCGACCCAGATGCCGGCGTCGTCCTGACCGACGATCGCGAGCAGTTCGCCGTGCTCGGGCTGGGCCACCGCGAGGAGCACGGGTGTCGCACCCAGCGGCACGCCGAGGCCGCCGGCGACGAGCGACAGGCCCAGCGAACGGATCATGATCCGATGTCCGCCGCGCGGCCACCATCGCCGCCACGCGACGCACACCGGCGCGAACACTGCGATGACGACGATCGCCACGGCCGGGACGAGCTCCACCCCCGCGAACACCATCACCCGATCCCACGACAGACCGGCGGCATCGATCGCGAGGTGCACAGGCCCGAGATGCCCGGCGAGCAGCAGCAGCGACGCGCCCAGCGCGACGGTCTCGCGCTGCGTCGACACGCCGGCCTGGGCGCCGACCCCCGTGGCGAAGACGGTCGCCAGGACGATCCCTGCCAGCGAGGGGCCACCTGACCAGAAGAACCCGCCCGCGACGAGCAGCAGAAAACCGGCCACCAGCAACACCAACCAAAGCGCGAGCACCCGCAACGCGAGCAACCGCAGCCGGCCCACCGGTCGAACCATCAGGTGCAGCGCCGCGGCCGGGGAGCTACCGCCCAGCGCGACGCCACCCCACAAGGCCGCGAGCGGCACACCGATCAACCCACGGCTGCTGCGCCCGAAGCCGAAATCTCGGCCGTGCTCGAACGACAGAACCACACCCCCGATCACCACCGCCAACCCCAACATCGGCGCCAACTCCCGCAGCGCCGCCCACACCACCGCACGATCACGCATGCTCGAGTTCCCCCGTGAGTGCCAGGTACACCGTCTCCAGATCCGCAGCCTCGCACCGCCCACCCTGCGACAGCCACAGCCGCGCGAGGTCGGCATCCCACTCGCACACCAGCGCGCGGCGACCCAGCGCCCACGGCAGCATGATCGGCGACAGCGCGGCCGGAGGCGGTGGCACCGGCGATTCCCACGCGAGCAGACGATGGCGCGACAGCAGATCGGCGACCGGCTCGTCGCACACCACCCGCCCGCTGGCGATCAGCACGAACCTGTCGATGAGCGGCTCGGCCTCCGCGATCTCGTGGCCCGTCAGCAGGATCGGACAGCCGGTGTCGGCGACCCGGCCGAGGATCTCGGAGGTGAGCGCGCGCCTCGTCGCGACATCCAGGCCGAGCAGCGGCTCGTCGAGCAGCAGCGCCTGCGGCATGGTCGAGAGCACCGAGACCAGGCCGAGCTTGCCGCGTTGACCACGGCTCAGCTCGCGCACGCGGGTCTTGGGCTCGAGACGAAAGCGCTGCATCAGGCGAGCGCAATCGTCTTCGCTCCACCGGCCAAAGGTGTCGCGCTGGAATCGCAGCACCTGCGCCACCGTCCACGACTCCGGCAGCGGCGAGCCCTCGGCGAGGAAACCGACCTGCGCGAGCACGCCGCGATCGGCGAACGGATCCCGGCCCAGGACGCGCACAGTGCCGCGATCGGGGCGTAGCAGGCCCGCAGCGAGCCACAGCGCGGTGGTCTTGCCGCGGCCGTTGGGCGCGGCGAGCAGCACCACCTCGCCGGGCCCGAGCGCGAGCGAGAACCCCGAGAGCACCGGCGTGCGCCCGTACGCGAAGTCGACGTCGGCAAATTCGATCTGCGCGGCGCTGTTCATCCGACCGCCGCTCCGTCACGCTTGCGCCACGCCGCCTTGACCGCCGCGACCGCCTCGGCCTGATCGAGCCCGAGCTCCTTGGCGGCGTTGACGTATTGCGCGGCGTGGACCTCGGCCATCACGCCGACCTTGGCCCGCCTCTGGGCGCCGGCGGCGACGAAGGTGCCCTCGCCGTGACGGGTCTCGACCAGCCCCAAGAATTCGAGCTCGCGATACACCCGCACCACCGTGTTCGGGTTGATGCGCAGCTGCTTGGCCAGCGTGCGCACCGACGGCAGCGCCTCGCCGGGGGCCAAAGAGCCGGCGGCGATGCGGCGCTCGATCTGCGCCTGGATCTGCAGATACACCGGAAGCCCACGCTCCCGACTCACGTCGAAATCGCTCACTGTACTAGTCGAATAACACAGTGACCCGAACCGATCAAGCCCGAGTTCTAGCGGTGCGGCTCGCCAACCACGCCAGCGCGTCCGGCTCGGCCCGATCGATGGGCACCCCGACGCCGATCACCTCGTCCTCGCGGCCCTGGGCGAAGGGCGCATCACGGTGCGAGGATAGGTCGGCTCGGGCCCCGTACCGCGCGACGCAGAGCTCGCGAAGGGCGGCGTGTGGCGTAGGCACGGCGCGATCGCGTCGTTCCTCCCCTGCCCCCCCTTGCGGTCGCAGCCCGGCAGTCTAGGCTTGCGCCGCCATGACCGCCATGACCACAAACAACCCCAGCAAGCTGCTCGTACTCGCCTTCGAGTCCTCCCTGCGCGCCCAAGAGGCGTTCCTCGCCGTGACGCGACTGGCACAGGAGGGGCGGCTGCTCGTCCAGGACGCCGTGTTCATCCAGAAGCGCGACGACGGCAAGGTCAAGGTCACCGAGACCCTCGACATCTCGCCCGGCAACGCCGCCGTCAACGGCTCGCTGTGGGGCGCGCTCATCGGCACGATCGTCGCGGGTCCCGTCGGACTGCTCGCCGGCGGCGCGCTGTCGGCCGGCGTCGGGGCCCTCATCGCGAAGTTCACGGACATCGGCGTGCCCGATGCGACCGTCGCCGAGATCGGCGAGGCCCTCGCGCCGAGCTCGACCGGCCTCGCGCTGCTGGTGAGCCATATCGACGAGGAGGCGCTCACCACCGAGATGCGTCGGTTCGCCGGCGCCAAGCTCGTGCAGACCACCCTCAGCCCGGACACCGTCGAGACGCTGCGCGGCGCGCTGCAGGCTGAGCCCAGCGCCGTGTGATTCATCGCCCGCTCCTGCAGCGGCTGGGCTACTGCAGGCCGGCGAGCCACGCGTCGAGTTCGTCCGCCCTCACCGCCCAGTCACCGCCCGCCGCGACGTACAGCGCGCGGGCCTGGGCGGCGAGCCGCTCGACCGCGGCCGTGCGCCCGTGGAGTTCGGCACGCGAGATCGCGAGGCCCCACGCGGTATCGGCGAGCTCGATGTCATCGCCGCCATGGGCCGTGCGCAACGCGTGGGCGCGCTCGAAGTGCGCGATCGCGGCGGCATGATCGCCGCGCTTGGCCTCGAGCCGTCCGAGCTCGGCGTGACCGAGGGCGAGGTCGGGGTGATCGGGCCCGAAACGCGCGCCCATGTGCGTCAGGCCATCGCGGATGAGCCGCTCGGCGCCGTCGAAGTCGCCCTGCTTCACCCGCACCATCGCCAGGTTGGTGCCCACCATCGCGGTCGACGGGTGGGCCGCACCGAACGCGCGCGTGACGCGGGCGTGGGCATGTTCGTAGTGCTCGGCGGCCTCATCGACGCGTTCGAGGTGGTCGTAGAGCACGCCGAGATTGTTGGCGATCGATGCGATGAGCAGATCGTCGTCGGGCTGGGTCCGCATCGCGTTGTCGAGCGCGGCCAGGTGCGCAACCTCGGCCTGTCCGGGCTCGCCGCCGTGGAAGTACGCCGAGCCGAGGTTGGTGAGCAGATGACTGAGCCGCGGATCGGCGCCGCGATTACCGGCGCGGGACACGTCGATGGCGCGCTGGCAGGCCTCGATCGCCGCCGCCGTATCCCCACGATCGATCTCGACGTGGCAGATCGCGTTGAGCGGTCGCAGCAGCGCCGGATGGACGTCTCCGTGCCGCTCGATCTCGGCCGCCAACGCGGCGCGCAGGCTGACGATCCCGGCATCGTTGTCGCCGAGGTTCGCGTCGCTCAGACCGATGTTGAGCAGCGTCGTCCCCCGATCGCCGCCGCCGGGCTCCGATCGACCGTCGTCCGCAGCCGCGAGGATCTCGGTGAACGCGGCCTTGGCCGCCGCGAAGTCACCATGGTGATACGCGATCCCGCCGCGGGTGTGCAGCCATGCGCGCCGTAGCGCCTCGCGACGCGCACCGGTGCGGCCGATCGACGCCTCGGCGTGGCCGAGCCACTGCACGGCGTTGTCGTGGTCGCCACGCTCGCTGAGTGCGCCCGCGAGTCCGAGGGCGGCGCTGACGGCGATCTCGGGCTGGTCGGAGGCGAGCGCAGCCGCGAACGCGGCATCGAAGCGGGGCATCGCGGCGGTGGCGTCACCGTTGCGCTCGAGCACGCGCCCGGCGATGACGTGGGCCTGCGCGGCGAACCACGGAGCGCCCTGCTCGGTGGCGCGGGCGGCCGCGGCATCGGCGGTATCGAGCGCGGCGGCATCACGCCAGGCATCGGCGGCCACCCAGGCGCGGGCGACATCGGCACCGAGCGCGTAGAGATCGTCGCGCTGTCCGTCCTCGATGCGCGGTGCACCGCGGCTGCCTGTGCAGGCGTCGGGTGTCGGTAGGCCGCGGGCAGCGTCGCCGGCGTGCTCGACGACCGCTGCGTCGGCGCGCTCGAACAGATCGAGAAGCGCCGCGAGTTGCTCGTGCTGCAGGTGCAAGCAGAGCTGGCGCGCGGCCACCTCCTCGCCGCCGGGTGATCCGTCGCGGGCGGCCGTACATGCGGCGCGCTCTGCTTCGCGCAGCGATTCGGCCGAGGTCGCGACGAGGGCCGACGCGCGGGCGAACTCGTCTGTGGCGAACGGCGCTGCGGTGGCGAGGAACGTCGCTTCGATCGCGTGCGCCCGGGTGCCGCTCCACAACGCGTCGGCGCGCAACTCGACGTCGGTGCAGTAGTCGCGCGCGCCGGCGTCCTCGGTGCCCACCGCCGCGAAGCTCCACGTCAGCGCCACTGCGGCGACCATCGGCGCGATGCGTCGCGACCACTTCCATGGATCGCGCTCGAGCTCGGCGAGCAGCGCGTCCATGCTCGGGAACCGCGAGGCAGGGTCGGTGGACAGCCCGCGGAGCACCGCGCGACGCACCCGCAACGGCACCACCGGGAACGTCGGCGGTGAACGCAGTGCGCCCGTGGTCACGGCGACCGCGAGGCTCTCCACGTCGGCGCCGGCGAACGGACGCGTCGACCACAGGGCCTCGTACAGCGCGACGCAGTAGCTGAACTGGTCGGAGCGCGCCGTCGCGGCGGCGCCGGTGAAGACCTCGGGCGCCATGTAGGCCGGCGTGCCGAACAGCACGCCGCTCGTAGTCGTCGCCACGTCGGCGGAACGGTCATCGTCATCGTGAAGCGGCGCCGTCTCTGCGGCGCGGTCGTTGCCCGCCTCCAGCGACGCGTGCCCGAAGTCGCCCACACGCGGCCTTCCGTCGCGCCCGAGCAGCACGTTGGCGGGCTTGAAGTCGCCGTGCACCAGATTCGCGCGGTGGGCAGCCGCGAGCCCGCGACCGGCGGCGAGCCAGACGTCGAGGCCATGCGTACCGGAGATCCGCGCGCCCGCGAGCGTGTCGCCTTCGACGTACTCCATCACCATGGCCACGCGCCCGTCATGCTCGCCGACGTCGTGGATGCGGATGACGTTGGGATGGGTCAGCCGCGCCAGCGCCTGCGCCTCGGTCCGCAGGCGATCCTGCTGGCGGGTCACCGTCGGCGACAGGAACTTGATCGCGACCTTGCGCGCCAGTTCGCGGTCGAACGCCGCGACCACCACACCGGTGCTGCCGCGTCCGATCGCCGCCAGCACGACGAAGCGACCCACGGTGGTGCCGTCGGCGATGGTCCAGTCCGAGGCGGCGTCGGGCTGGGTGGTCTCGTTCGATGCGCCGAGCGCGGGCTGCATGGGCAGGACCGCAGGATATCAGCAACCGGCCGCCCATCCGGCGCCGCGCGTGTCGGCAGCAGGCGCACAGCGTACATCAAGCGCGCGACTCGAACTTGCGAGGGTACCTCTGCTAGGACGGAGCCACCGCGTCGCGCTGTGTCTGAGACCGCACGTCCGGCCGGGGCGCGGAGCTCTGCCACACTGGCGCCGATTGTGAGAGTTTCTCGGCGTGGCTGCCCTCCTCTGCCCCCACGCCGGGGGTACGGGGCCCGCTCGACCCCCACTCCGCCGCCGCGCGGCCCCACGGACCCCACGATGACCAAGCTTACCCACTCCTTCAGCATCGCCGCCGTGCTCGCAACGCTTGGAGCGTTCGGGTGCACCACCGAGGACAGCGATGATTCCGCCGGTGGCACGGACGCGAGCGGGACCGCGACCGCGACCGCGACCGCGACCACGACCGCGATCACGACCACGACCAACGAGGGTGCCAAGTGAACGCTCCGCTGCAATGGGGCGCGTTCGCCCCGCAGGGTTGGAAGCTCGAATACAGCGGATGGTCGGCGGCCGACGCCTGGGATCGCACGAAGGAGCTCGCCCAGATCACCGAAGCGCTCGGCTATCACCATCTCTGGGTCTACGACCACGTCGAGACCGTGCCGCGGCGCGAGCCGACGCACTGTTTCGAGGCGTTCACGACGCTCGCCGCGCTCGCGCAACACACGACCACGATCAAGCTCGGCCAGATGGTGACGTGCGCGGCGTACCGCAACGCGGGGCTCCTCGCGAAGGAAGCCGCGTGCGTCGACGTGTTCTCCGGGGGCCGGTTGATCCTCGGCATCGGCGCGGGCTGGTACGAGCGCGAGTACCAGGCCTACGACTACGAGTTCAAGCGCGGCCGCGAGCGGTTGCGCGTGCTCGACGAGACGCTGCAGGTGGTGCCGCGGCTCTGGAGCGACGAGACCGTCAGCTTCGCCGGCACCTACGTGCACCTCGACGAGGCGTACTGCGATCCCAAGCCGGTGCGCACGCCGCGTCCACCGATCTGGGTGGGCGGCGGCGGGGAGCAGGTGACGCTACGGATCGCGGCCGAGCACGCCGATGCGACGAACTGGCAGGTCGGCCTGAACGAGTTCATCCACAAGTCGAAGGTGCTCGAGGGGCACTGCGACCGGCTGGGCCGCGATTTCGG
>JBBQJI010000083.1:0-21689 GCA_038325765.1 Nannocystales bacterium | reverse complement strand
CCAAGCGACGATCGCCGCCGCTTCCTCGCGCGCGAGGTGCTCGGCATGATCGACGCCGGCATCCTGACCGAGGGCGACCGCGTCGAGCTCGTCGAGGGGGAGCTGCTCACCGTGAATCCGCAAGGCTCCGATCACCGCGCGCTGAAGGACGAGCTCCACCGTCGTCTACTTGCCGCGTACGCGCAGTCCGACGTCCACGTCCTAAACCAAGGCCCCGTCGTCGCCGGACCCATCGGGCTTCCCGAGCCCGACCTCGCGGTCGTGCGCGGGGCGGAGCGCACCTACTTGCGCCGGCACCCGACGGGCGCCGATCTCGTGCTCGTCATCGAGCTGACGAAGACGTCCCACGCCCGCGATCGCGCCAAGGTGAACGACTACGCGAGGGGCGGGGTGCCCGTGGTCTGGTTGCTCGACCTGCGCGATCGGGTGCTCGAGGTATTCCGGGATCCCGACCCCGAGCTCGGTGCCTACCGCTCGCGTGAAGTGCTCGACGAGGACCACGATGTCGCGCTGCCCGAGGTTGCGCTCCGCCTCGCCGTCGCGAGCCTGCTGCCGTAGCCGCGAGTCATCGGGGCTGTCGGACCTCGACACCCACCGGGTCGCGCTGGAGGATTGCTTCGAAGCGGTGCGCCGCCGCGAGGAACGTCGCCGGGCCCCCGAGGTTGATGCCTCCGACGTCCGCATCGACGCCGGGCGCACCTGTCGCGCGGATTCCGGTCATCGTGAACGGCTGCAGCAGCGGGCGTCCTACTCACGCTCACTGGCCTTCGCTCACGCCGCCACCCGCCACCCGCCGGATCTGCTGGACCAAGTACGCGAAGTCCGGGAGCTTCTCCGCGAGGTGCTCGCGAGCACCTCGATGCTCCAACCGTGCGGCGGTCGCGAATACGATATCGCGCGCGCTGCGATCCTTCGCGAGCGCGCGACCGAAGGTGATAGCTGGCACCGCTGCCGCCATCGGCCCTGCACGTAGGGTCTCGATGATCGTCTCGGCGTTCTGCCGCAGGAGCACGACGCGGGCATCGAGTGCAGCAGGTAGCTTACGGCCGACCTCCGCGACATGGGGTCCGACACAGCCCAACCTGGCAGCTTGGTCAGGTCGTGGATCCGATCCGCATCGAGCACCGCGATCAACACCGCGCCTCCTACTCGCAAGCGCTCACCGTCGCGCACAACCGTGGCCACCGCCTTGTCCCGCCCGCGGCAGGGGCGCGCCGTGAACCCCGCCAAGAGCCGGTGAAACTCGACTTCAGGCGGCAGCAGGTCATGCACACGCCGCATGACGAGTTGATGCCGCGTGAACTCGCCCGCCGCAGTGCGGCTGTCCTCGTACAGCACCCAGCCGCGCACCGTCACTCGCCGGCCTCGTCCATCACCGCCGCGCCATACCCCGCGTCGAGCACACTCCCCAGCCCGTCGTACTCTCCCAACCATCCTTCGAGCGCGTCGGGATCAAACCGCCGCAGCACCGTCGTCTGCGGAAACCCCGGCCCCACCGCGCACACCACCGTCGCCGCCGCCGGATCCTCGAGCTGGTCGAGCAGGCGGCGGCTGTGCGTCGCAAGCACGAGCGGCGCCCCCTGTGACGTCCCCACGAGCGCGTCGAGGACCCGCGATGCCAGCGCGGGATGCAGGTGCAGCTCCGGCTCGTCGATCGCGAGCACCGAGCGCTGCCCTGGCGACTTCACGAGCGCGACGAAGGCCAGATACGCGAGCTGACCGTCCGACAGCGAGACCGCAGGGATGCTGGTGTCGACCCCGCGGGGCTTGATCGCGAGTGCGATGCTCCCACCGTCCGCGGTCGGCGTGAGAACGACGGAGTCGACCCAATCGCCGAGCCCCAATCGTACGAGCGACATGGTGTCGCGCCACGCATCGTCTCCGACGTTGCGCAGGGTTTGAAAGACGTTGGGGAGGTTCGAGCCCAGTCGACCCAGACGCGCCGCCGGCCGGACGATGACGGGCGCGCGGGCGGACGGCCTGTGGATCTCGCCGCCGGTGGCCCACGGCGCGAGCACGTCGAATCCGACCTGAACCTCGATGTTCGAGAGAGCCTCGGCGACCATGGCGATGCCGGGATGGAGGTCCAGCGGTGCCGCCGACAGCAGCGTTCGCTCGGTCTCGCGCCGCTGGATCTCGACCAGCGTGCCGTCCTCCTCGCGGACGCGGCTGCCCGAGGCCGAGTGCACCAGCAACACCTCTGGTTCCCCGCCCTCCGGCTGCATGGCGAGTGATTCCGCATGCACGCGGCCACCGGCGATCTCGATGCGATACGCATACACCACGTCCTCATCCATCGCGGCGAACCGTGCCTCGAGCGCGATCCGATCGCCGCCGTGCCGCAACAGCCGTCCCGTGCCGCCGTGCACGAGATGGAAGTCGTCGATGAACGAAGCCTGCGACGTCCGCCGCAGCAGCTCGAAGCACTCGAGGATGGTGCTCTTGCCACTTCCGTTCTCCCCGACGAGGACGGTCATCGGTCCCAGCGCGAGCTCGACGTCCGCCAGCGTGCGCACGCCAGCGAAGCGCACGGAGGCAAGCCGAAGTCGCGGCGCGTCGGTCATCGTGATCGAAGCATACCTTCGCGGCAGCGCGCGGCCAAAACCAGCCCTCACCCGCACGCCGGGCAGGCGAGCCGCCCCTTCGACGTCGGTGCACACCGCTCGCACAGCATGTGCAGGGCCGCGTCGCACAGCGCGATCGCCCCCAGCTCGTCCCCGCACCCCTCGCACGCGATCCGATCCAGCTCCTGCGCACCGACCGGCAGGTTCACCGTGATGTCGCGATGCGCCTTGCGTCGGAACATCCGCATGCCCACGGTCGCTCGATCGGCCTCGATCCACGCCGAGGTCGCCAGCCGCGTCGTCACGTCGAGCGTGTAGCGCTCGCCGAGCCCGGCGAGCTTGCCGTCGCACTCTTGGGCGTACTGGGCCAGGCGCGCGGCGAGTGCCGCGGGGTCGACCTTGCGGCGGGCCAAGGCGGCCTCGGTGGCGAAGGCGGCGAAGTAGCCGACGATGCGATCGTGCTCGCGGGCGTGCCGACCTTGCACCCCCGCGATGATCGGGGCCAGCGCCTGCTCGAGCGGGCGGCTCGTGCGGCGGTGCACCCACGCCGTGGCGTCACCGATCCCATCGCTGCCGATGACCGCGGCGGGCTCGGTGGGCGCGGCGGGCTCGGTGGGCGCGGCGGGCTCGCCCAGCTCGAACGCGGGGCCCAGCATGCGTGGCTCCGGCGCGCTGCCCGAGGCGGGCTCGAGGGCGAGGGTGAAGCGGCCCTCGAATCGAGCGTCGGCCTCAGCGATCCACGCGGCGTCCCGAGCCCGCAGACGATCGCGTGGGGCAGCTCGGCGACGCTGCGCGCGACGAGCACGAACGACTCGCCCGTGCCCTGCGCGGCCGCGGGCTCGGGGGCGCGAGCACCTCGAGAACGATCGCGGCCACCAACAAGGCCTTCTCCGAGTGGAACCATGTCTTCGACTCGGCCGCCTGTGTCGTCACCCTCATCGACCGCCTCGGTCATCGCGCCGACATCGTCGAGATCGAAGGCGAGTCCTACCGCGCCAAGGAAGCGCAGCTCAGCGCCAAGCTACGCCGGGACGCGCGTCGCACGCCCAAGCCTTGATGAGGCCCGCGCATCCTGGCCGGCGAATCACGCCGGCGAAATCACACCGCTGCTGACCGGCGGCAACAACCGGGCCTGCGAGGATCTCGCACCTGCGCATCGGTTGGTCGCATACCCCGCGAAGGGCAGCCACCCGATCGCGGATGGTGTCGAGGTCGTCGGCGTGCGCGAGCTGTGCGATCGGCTGGTCGGCGCAGCGGCGGGGTCGTGATCATCGGGGCGGGCGGGGTCGTGCGTCTGATCGACGTCGACGACTTCTGCCGGTTGGCGACAGCGGCCGTGCGGCGAAATGAGCGAGCTGTCCCGGAGGCAGCGCATGGGTGGGGCTCGAGCGCCATGGAGCAGGGAGGCAATCTCTCGTCGGGTTCGACGATCGCGGACGTTCAACGAACATACTAATACATGCTCATCACTCCGCCGAGATTCGTGACGTGCCCCAAGCCCAAGATGTGGAAGATCCCAGCATGTCCAACGTAGACGCCGATGAGGGAACCGATGCGAACGTCGTCGTGATAGCGCCCGGGCGTGGTATTGGCGTAGATGACCGGCGAGCCCGAAAAGCCCGGGAAACCGATGAAACCGGGTTTACTTTTTCCCAGCTTATCTCTTTCCAAGAGAAGCTTTCGGACCGAGCTGCCGGTCTCCGGATTGATCCCTGCGACGTGGAACTGTGCGGGAAACAGATTGAGCATTTCCAAGGTGATGCCCGCGTGAGCTGAGATGTAGGGGATGGCGACGCGTTGAATGATCCGCACCGACGAGGCAAGTATCTCGAATGTCTGATCGGATTTATATACGATGTTCGGTGTCGCAAAACGCGCGTCTGCGCAGTGGCGAGCCGTCGAAATGATCCCATTTAGGAGATAGCCATTGCAACTTCCGGCCGGAGTCTGAAACCTGACGAGTTCGCTCATGGACCGCCCTTCCGCTTCTGTTCGCTGGCACCGAACCCGCCGAACACGCACTCTACGGCGGCTCGTCGAAATTATTCAGATTGCGTCCCAGCAGTTGCCTTGCGGACTCGCGGTGCTCCCGCGCGCGGTTCGACGACGCATGCGACTCACCCCGGCGAGCCGAAACCAACGAAGGAGCCCTCTGCCATGAGCGTCACGGTCGAGCACCCCCGAGACCGCGCGTCTGACTCGGGTTTCGCCCGTTCCTCGGGGTATCGCGCGTGGTGCGCACAAGCGGCTCGGCGCGGGTATCCGCCGGGGCGCGGACGTGTTTCGTGCTCGAAAAGTAAGCCCGCGTACGTGTGTGCCTGGGCGTGCTGCGGCGGGGCCGCGATGGAGTGCGCAGGCGGCGTGCTGGAAAGGGCGGGCCCTTCGAGCCGTCGACGTCGGCGCTGTGCGTTGGCACACACTCGGCTCGCCGGTGGTCCGCGACCGGGCCACCCCCAACTCCTGCCCCAACTGCCCCCACCGCGACGGCAACCCCCCCTGAGCGCGGCGCGACGTCGCCCTTGCGGTGGATTTCCGGCGCCCCGGTGCCTCATGCACGGGCTCGCCGCACGCCCGTCGCTGCACGCCCGCTCATCTGGCTCGACCCGGCCACGGGTTCTTCCGAGGAGCCTTCTCTGTGGCACCACGAGCACGCCAGCCGCGGCCAACGCCTTCTGCTTTGCGGACTAGATCTGCGTGGAGGCGACGCATCTAGCTAGCCTCACGAACCATCGATCAGCGCGGACAGCTCCATCGAGGTCACCGGCTTGACCACGTGCTCGTCGAAGCCCGCTGCGAGCGCGCGCGCACGATCCTCGGGCCGGCCGTAGCCAGTCAGCGCGATCAGGCGGGTGGTGAGATCCGGCGCTCGCGATCGTAGGGCCTCGACCACCTGATAGCCATCGAGGCCCGGCAGACCGATGTCGATGAACGCGATGTCCGGCCGCGTCGCGAGCACAGCCTCGACCGCGGCGTGCCCGTCCTGCGCGATCGCTGCCTCGTGTCCCCAGTGCTCGATCATGTCTTTCATCATCTCGCTGATGTCCGCGTTGTCCTCGACGACCAGTACCCGGCGTGCGGGCCCGCGCGTGCTGGCGGGCTCCCGCGACGACGCGCCCACGTCCGCGACTTCGCTCGCAATCGGCAGCCGCACCGTCAGCTCGCTGCCCATGCCCAACCCCGCACTGCAGGCCACGATGGTCCCGCCGTGGTGCTCGACGAGGCGCTTGGCGAGCGTGAGCCCCACACCGAGCCCGCCCTGCGCGCGCTCGGTCTTGCGGTCGCCCTGCACGAACAGGCCGAACATCGTCTCGAGCATGTGCGGCTCGATCCCGATGCCGCAGTCGCGAACCCGGAAGACCGCCTCTTCGCCGTCCTGTACCGCTTCGAGCACGATCTTGCTCCGCGGCGGCGAGTACCTGGCAGCGTTGTTGAGCAGATTCGTCAGGACCTGACTCAGGCGGGTACCGTCGGCGAGCAATGTGATGTCTTCGCGGGGGAGCTTCACTTCGAGATCGTGCTCCCGGTCCGCCACGAGCGGAGCGCTCGCCGCAATCGCGTCACTCACGATCGCCGCGATCGTGACCGGTGCGCGGCGGAGCTGGACCTTGCCGTGCGTGATGCTCGAGAGATCGAGCAGGTCGTCGATCAGTCGCACCATGTGTGCGGCTTGCCGATCGAGCGCGTCGAGGGCCTTGGTGGCGACGGCGCTCGACACGTCGGGCAGCCGAAGCAGATGCGCTGCACCGACGATCGGCGCCATCGGATTGCGGAGCTCGTGGGCGAGGATCGCGAGGAACTCGTCCTTGCGGCGATCGGCATCGGCAAGCTCACGATTGCGGAGGGACAGCTCCGCGATGAGCCGAACGCGTTCGAGCGAGATCGCGATCTGGTCGCAGACCGTCTGCATCACCGAGATGTCGTCGGCCTCGAAGGTCGGGCGCCGCCGCGTACCGAACGCCAGCGTGCCGAGCAACCGCCCCTGCGCGACGAGCGGGAAGCAGGCGTAGGCCTCTAGTCCCGCTGAACGCACGAGCGCGAGCGAGGCGTCGGACGAGAGTTGCACGTGTTCGGCGATCGTCCGCTGCATCGATGCCGCCACGAGATGTGCCGTCGCTTCTGTGGCCGCCGTACACCCGTCCTTCGCCGACGCCGGCTCGATGCCGGCCGCGACCTCGAGCACGAGCGTCTTTCCGTCGTCGCGCGCGAGGTGGGCGAGATACACCTCGAG
Source organism: Nannocystales bacterium (assembly GCA_038325765.1). Classification (GTDB taxonomy): domain Bacteria; phylum Myxococcota_A; class Polyangia; order Nannocystales; family Nannocystaceae; genus Xiheibacterium. The sequence continues at coordinate 14,897 of JBBQJI010000083.1, read as the reverse complement.
GCCCAGGTGCTCGGACACCAATCTCACCAGCGAGTCGAGAAACTCGCTGGGCTGGTCATCGACGAGCAGCCGGATCGCGACCTCGGAGAGCACGCTCAGACGACGGTGGCTGATCTGCAGGGCTGCCTCTGCGCGCTCGCGATCCGCTGAGATGCGGGTGAGTGTCGCCGCAGCCGTGCGTTCCTTGAGCATCTCTTCGCGCAGGAGCCGAGCCTCCCAGCGCTGCGCGGCCTCCGCGAGCGTCCGCTCGTGGTCGCTGTCGCGGAGCAGCAGCGCCTGGCGCTTGATCTCTTCGGTTTTGCGATGCAGGTCGACGAACGCCCGAACCTTCGCGTGCAAGATGAACGGAATGATCGGCTTGGACAAGAAGTCGACCGCGCCGAGTGCATATGCCTTCGCGATCTGCTCGTCGTCACCGCGGAACGCCGTCAAGAAGATGATCGGGGTCTGCCGCGATCGGTCGCGCTCTCGGATGATCGCCGCCGTCTCGAACCCATCGAGCCCGGGCATCTGGATGTCGAGCAACACCAGCGCGAAGTCCTGTTCGAGGCAGCAGCGTAGTGCTTGCATGCCGGACTCGGCGCGAACGAGGTTCTGACCCAGCGACTCGAGTATTGCCGCGAGCGCGAGCACGTTGCGCGAGTTGTCGTCGACGAGCAAGATGTCGAATTTCTCCTCGCCTACGGCCAGAGCGGTGGCTGGCGCCAGCGGGTCCACCGCCGCTCTCAGGAAATTCGTCGGCATCAGTGCAACCAGACCCGCAAGGTGGAGAGCAGTCGCTCGGTATCGACCGGCTTGCTGAGGAAATCGGACGCGCCCGATGCGATGCACTTGGTGCGGTCGTCCTTCATCGCTTTGGCGGTGAGCGCGACGATCGGCAAGGTTGCGTACTTCGTGTGCCTGCGGATGGCTCGGGTCGCCTCGTAGCCATCCATCTCCGGCATCATCAGGTCCATCAGCACGAGCTCCACGTCCGGGTGCCGCTCCAGCATCTCGATCCCCTTGCGGCCGTTCTCGGCGAACAGGACCTTGATCTTGTGCCGTTCGAGCACGCTCGTGACGGCGAAGATGTTGCGAAAATCATCGTCGACGACGAGCACGGTCTTGCCCGCGAACACCGGGTCCGAGCCGCGTATCCGCTCGACCATGCCGCGCCGTGCCGGTGAGAGCGCCGCCTCGTTGCGGCGGAGAAAGAGCGAGGTCTGATCGAGCAGGTGTTCCGGTGAACCGACGCCCTTGATGATGATCGCGTTGGCGCACTCGGCGAGCATCGCGGATTCTTCCGTTGTCAGCGGGCGCCCGGTGTAGACGATGATCGGCAGCGCTGCCGATCGCGGGTGGGCCCCGATCCAATCGATCACCGCGAAACCGGAGATGTCGGGCAATGTCAGATCGAGCACCAGGCAATCAAAGTGCTCGGCTTCGAGCGCCAGCAACGCATCTCGACCTGTTGCAACGCCGGTGATCTCGACGTCGCCGTTGCCGATCAGTTCGATGATGGCCCGACGCTCGATGTCGCTGTCTTCGACGACCAGCAACTTCGTCTTCATCTCGATCGCCGCCCGATCGTTCTCGACCGCCAGAGTCAGCGCGAGCGCCTCTGCGGTGATGGGCTTGGTGAGGAATTCACGCGCGCCGAGCTGCAGGCTTCGTCGCCGTCCGGTGTCGTCCGCCGAGATCACGTGCACGGGGATGTGTCGTGTGCGCGCAGAGTGCTTCAGACGATCGAGGACGATCCAGCCATCGACGCCCGGAAGCGCGACGTCGAGCGTGATCGCGTGTGGTTCGAACTCGCGGGCGAGGGCGAGGCCGGCCTCGCCGCTCGCTGCCGCGAGGCACTTGAACCCCATGCCGCGGCCCACGGTGACCATGACGCCAGCGAAGGTCGGGTCGTCCTCGATGACGAGCAGCACCCGATCGGTCGCCGTGATCTCGGCGCGGTCGTCACCGGGGGAATCCGGCGTGAGCGCAGCGGCTTCGGCCGCGGCGGTTGCCCGGGCTCGCTCGCGCAACGCGTCGGCGACGGTCGCAGCGGTTTCACGCGGATCGTCGAGCGTCGGCGTATAAGACTGCGGAAGAAATAGCGTGAACGTGCTCCCGGCGCCCGGCACAGAGACGACACGGATCTCTCCGCCCAACCGGCCCACGATCTCGCGGCTGATCGACAGACCGAGCCCCGTGCCCCCATAGCGTCGGCTCGTGGTGCCGTCGGCCTGCTGGAAAGCGTGGAAGATGAGGTTCTGTTTCTCAGGCGCGATGCCGATACCGGTGTCGCTCACGGCGAATGCGATTACGGCTGGCGCGTCACCGAGCGTCGGATGATCGAGAGACCAGCCAGACGTCGCCGAGGCGACGTCGAGGATCACTCTGCCGCTGTGGGTGAACTTGAACGCGTTGGCGAGGAGATTCTTGAGCACCTGCTGGAGGCGCCGCGGATCGGTGGAGATCGACGGCGGCAGGTCGCCCCCGAGTACCACGTCGAAGTCGAGCAGCTTGTGGCGCGCGAGCTGGCCGAAGTTGCGTTCGACGTACGCGGGCAGCGACGCGAGCACGAGCGCGTCGACATCTACGGTCATGGTTCCCGACTCGATCTTCGACAGATCGAGGATGTCGTTGATCAGAGTGAGCAGGTCCGCGCCCGCCGCGTGGATCGTAGTCGCGAACTCGACCTGGTTCGCTTGGAGGTTGCCTTCGGCGTTGTCCGCGAGCAGTTGAGACAGGATGAGCAAGCTGTTGAGCGGCGTGCGGAGCTCGTGCGACATGTTCGCGAGGAACTCGGACTTGTACTTCGAGGACAAGGCGAGCTGCTCGGCCTTCTCCTCGAGCGCGACACGAGCGCGCTCGACCTCTGCGTTCTTGGTCTCGACCGCGCGATTCTGCCCCTCGAGCAGCGTCGCCTTCTCCTCGAGCTGCTCGTTGACCTGCTGGAGCTCCTCGCGCTGATCCTTGAGCTGCTCCTCGCTGGCCTTGAGTGATCGAGTCTGAGCCTCGAGCTCGCGGTTCGATTTCGTGAGTTCGTGTTGCTGGAGCTGCAGCTCCTTGGACTGGGTCTGCAGCTCCTCGGCGAGTGACTGCGACTGCTTGAGCGCCTCGACCGTCCTGGTGTTGGCGCCGATCATGTTGAGCACGACACCGATGCTCCCCGACAGCTGCTCGAGGAAGACCCGGTCGATCTGGCGCAGCGGCTGGAAGCTCGCGAGCTCGATCACCGCGCTCACGTCGTCCTCGAAGAGGATAGGAAGCACGAGGATGTTGAGCGGCGGCGCGTGCCCGAGCCCGGAGCTGATCTGCACGTAGTCGCCCGGGACGTTGGTGACGAGGATCGCCTTTTTCTCGAGCGCGCTCTGTCCGACCAAGCTCTCGCCGAACTTGAACGAGCTCGCGGTGTTCTTGCGCACCTGGTGCGCATAGCTGGCGACCAGTCGCAGCTCGCGGCCGGGGCCCTCGCCGGCGACGACATAGAACCCGCCGTGATGTGCGGACACCAGCGGCGTCAGTTCGCTCATGATCAGACGCGAGACGGCTTCGAGATTCTTCTGCCCCTGCATCATCCCGCTGAACTTCGCGAGGTTGGACTTGAGCCAGTCCTGCTCCTCGTTGCGCAGCGTCGTGTCACGCAGGTTCGCGATCATCTGGTTGAGGTTGCCACGCAGCGCGAGCACCTCGCCCTGGGCTTCGACACTGATCGAGCGCGTCAGGTCGCCCTGGGTCACCGCAATCGAGACCTCCATGATCGCGCGCACCTGTCCGGTGAGGTTGTTCGCGAGCTGGTTGACGTTGTCGGTCAGATGGCGCCACGTGCCCGCTGCGCCAGGTACATTCGCCTGGCCGCCGAGCTTGCCGTCGACTCCGACTTCCTTGGCGACGCGCGTGACCTCGCTGGCGAAGGCGCTGAGCTGGTCGACCATCTTGTTGACGGTGCTCTTGACCTCGAGGAGCTCGCCGCGGGCCTCGACGTCGATCTTCTGTGTGAGGTCGCCGTGAGCGACCGCCGTGGTCACCAAGGCGATGTTGCGGACCTGGGAGGTGAGATTCCCGGCCAGGCGGTTGACGTTGTCGGTGAGGTCCTTCCAGGTGCCACTCATCTTCACCTCGGCCTGGCCGCCGAGCTTGCCCTCGGTGCCCACCTCCCTGGCGACACGGGTGACCTCGTCAGCGAACGCGCTGAGTTGGTCGACCATGCGGTTGACCGTCGTCTTGAGCGCGAGTATCTCGCCACGGGCATCGACGGCGATCTTCTGCGACAGGTCGCCGTTCGCGACCGCGGTCGTGACCAGAGCAATGTTTCGAACCTGCGAGGTGAGGTTGTCGGCCAGGACGTTGACGCCGTCGGTGAGATCTTTCCAGGTTCCGCTCATGCGCAACTTGGCGTTGCCGCCGAGCTTGCCCTCGGTACCGACCTCCTTTGCGACCCGCATGACCTCGCTCGCGAGCAATCTCAGCTGATCGACCATCGTGTTGATCGTGCTCTTGAGCTCGAGCAGCTCGCCGCGCGCATCCACCGTGATCTTCTGCGACAGGTCGCCGTTGGCGACCGCGGTTGTGACCAGGGCGATGTTTCGCACCTGCGCGGTGAGGTTCCCCGCGAGGAGGTTCACGTTCTCCGTGAGATCCTTCCAGGTGCCGCTCATCTTCACCTCGGCCTGGCCACCCAGCTTGCCCTCGGTGCCGACCTCTCTCGCTACGCGTGTCACCTCGCTCGCGAACGAGCGGAGCTGATCGACCATCGTGTTGACCGACGTGCTGATGCGGAGGAATTCGCCGCGCACGGGCTTGCCCTCGATCTCGAGCGCCATTTTCTGCGACAGATCGCCGGCGGCCACCGCGATGATGACCCGCGCGACCTCCGTCGACGGTCGCACCAGATCGCCGATGAGCGAGTTGAACGACTCGACCTGGCTCGACCACGCGCCCAACGCTCCGTCGAGCCGCGCCCGCTCCATCAGCTCGCCATCGCGGCCGACGACCTTGCTCACCCGCGCTAGCTCGTTCGAGCTCGCCTCGAGCATCGCGGCCGCGTCGTTGAATGCGGCGACGACATGCTCGGTGCGACGGCAGGTGCCGGTGGGGACCCGCGTCGAGAAATCGCCGGCCTGCAGGGCCCGGAGCGCGGCGCAGAGGTTGTCTAGGTCAGCGTCCCGACCGCGCTTGCGGGCAACGTCTGGGTTAGGCTTCTTCTTGGGCTTGCGCGCGCTGGCGGCCATGGGGTGCTGGGTGGGCATGCACGGGATCTGGCGAGCACAACGGAGCGACTCCGTACCCTGCCCGCTGGGATCGCGCGCCCGCCGTCGGCTCCGTGCAGTTACGGCGCCACACAGCGATGGCGGGGCGTTGGCTGCACTCGGCGCAGTCACGCCCCGTGCGCGAGCGCCACGGGTGAGGCGGTTTTGCAGGCTGTGCCGGCGGGGAGCGACCGCGGACGCCGGCGGGTCAGCCCGGGTCACGAGAGTCGAAGAGCAGGGGGCAAGTTCGAGAGCGGGGCAACGCGGGCACAGGGCGCCGCCCAGCGGTGCGCGCGCTCCCGCCGGGGTGGGGTTGCCGGGCCGCTGCGGGCGAGTCGGCACCGGAGCGAACCTACCACGGCCCCCCGCCGCTCGTCTTCGCGACGGCACCCGCGCAGCAGCGTCAGCCGAACGCCCGGATCTCGATCGTCTCGATCTCGCCGCTGGGCACCTGGACGAACCAGAACTCCAGTCCCGCGAGCGTCACCGGGTTGGGCAGCCGCAGATCCAGGCGTTCGTGCAACGCGGCCGCGAGCTCCGCCCGCGCAGCGAAGCGCTGCCTCCACGTGCATTCGCTGCACAGCTCCCAGCGGCCGGCGGTGAGGCGACTCGGCGTCAGCACGGACACCCGGGCGGTGCGGTGGAACAGCTGCAGGTGCAGCATGCGCTTGCGGGCGAAGTAGGCGTGGCGGAAGTCGTCCTCGGCGAAGACGCGGACCTCCCATCCGTCGGCCAGGGTGAGGAGCTTGCGCTCGTGCGGGGCGTGCGGCGGCGGCAGCGGGTGCATGGCATGCAGCATTGGGGCGTGCCTCGCGTCAGTCGGAGAACGCCGCGCTGGGCAAGGGGATGACCGGGGTCTCGCACACGGCGAGCGCCCGATCGATCGCGACCGAGAGGGTGCGCGCCGTATCCGGTTGCAGGCGCATGGTCAGCATGCCGACGGTGACGTACAGCACGCCGCAGTCGCACTGCTCGACGGTGACGGGTCCAACGGTCGCGACACGGTGGGTCTGGTGGCCTCGATTCATCGGCGGGGCTCCGGGCTGGGCGGCAGGGTGAGGATCGCGAGGTGGATGTCGGGATCGGCGTCGTGGGCAGAGAAGGCGAGCACCCGATCGCCCCACGACAACAGGCGCAGGTGCGGGATCGGCAGCGGCATCGCGAACTCGAGCGTGGTCCAGGTGTTCGTCTCGGGGTCGTAGCGCTCGATCGAGGTGTCCGGCGCGCCGTCGACCATGCCGCCGGCCAGGATCAACGTGCCGCCGGTGGCGACGAGCTCCGGGGACAGGCGCGCGCGGGACGGGCACGCGATCGGGCGCACCTTGCCGGTGGAGAGCGCGATCGCCTCGCACGGCGCGACGTTGGCGAAGCCGTCGGCGAGACCACCGACCATGAAGTACTCGCCGCCTTGCAGCGCACCACCGAAGGCGCGGCGGGATCGCGGCAGCTCGATCGGCGCGTCTCCGAACTCGACGGGCGCGACCGCGGAGCTGAGCACGCGCCGCGGGTGGCGGAACCGATCCTTCTCGGGCCGCGCAGGATCGTAGTCGAGGCCGCCGAGCAGCCACAGGCGGCCGTCGTGCTCGACCAGGCCCGCCTGGCTGCGCGTGCCCGGCAGGGGCTGCGCGAGCGCGGACCAGCGGTCGGCCGCGAAGTCGTAGATCCAGCCGTCGGCCCACGTGCGCGCTGCGGTGCCGTCATGGCCGAAGCCGCCGACGACGATGGCGCCATCGCCCGAGGTGGTGGTGGCGAGCAGGCTCTGCCGCCGCGCCGGCAGCGGCGCCCGCTCGCGCCACGTGAGCGTGCCGAGCGCGAGCTCGTGCGACTCGGCGACGAAACGTTCGGCCGCGAAATCGTGCTGCTCGAGGCTGGTGTTGCCGCCGATGACCATCAGGCGGTCGTCGTGCAGCAACAGGCCCTGGCGGTTCTTCGCGGTGCCGGGGGCGTCGACGGTGAGGGCGACGAGGTGGGCGGCGGCGCCGGGCACCACCCGTTCGGTCGCGCGGATCTTCTGGCCCGATCCCGAGCCGGCGATGCCGCCCACTACGACGATGCCGCCGTCCGCGTCGACCACCATGCGGTGGAAGAACCGCGGGAACGCGAGCCGCCCGATGCCGCGCCACGCGGCGTCGCCCGGAGTCCACTGCCACAGCACGCCGTCCGCACCGCTGGCGATCACCGTGGCGCCGTAGGCGACGGCGGCGACACCGAAGCCCACGCCCGGCAGTCCGGGCGCCTCCGACCAGGTACCCGCCGCGACGTCGAGCATGTCGACGCGGTTCGTCGGACCTTGCGGCGTCATGCCGCCCACGACGATCACGCGGCCGGGCAGACCGACCACCGCGTGGGCGCGGCGTTGGATCGGGACGTCGACGCTGACCCACGGCGCGTCGTCGCGATCGGCATCGCGGTGCAGCGCGGTGGAGTGCCAGCGGCTCTCGCCCGCGCGATCGATGCGCCAGCCGCCGACGACCCACAGCTCGCCGTCGACGAGCGCCGCGTCGTGGGACGAGCGCGGCTCGGGCATCGGCACGAGCTCGGTCCAGCGTGACGCGGCCGGATCGAAGCGGGCGACCTTGGCGAGCGATTCGAGCTCGGCGGGGCTGCCGGTGCGGTTGTGCGCGACCAGGCCGCCGGTCGCGACGAGGCCGTCGCCGACTGCCACGAGCGCGGGGCTCTGCATGCGGCCGAGGTTCGGCGCTGCCGTCCATTGCGAGGGCTGGGCGGCCTCGGTGGGCGATCCCGCTGCGGGCACGAGGTCGGCGCGCAAGAACGCGTCGGACTGGTGATCGGTGTCGTACGCGTGGGGCTCTCCCATCCAGCCGGCGAGCACGTACACGCGGGAGTCGAGGCGCGCGGCGCCGAAGCTGGTGATGCCGACGGGCAGGGCAGGGTGCTCGGCGTGCACGCGGCTCTCGGCCGCGGGCGTCAGTACCGGGGACGCGGGCGGTGTCGAGGCGGCGGCGCCCGGCGCCCTTCCGCTGCCCGGTGGTGTCGATGGGTCGCGGGGGCCGCAGGCGTAGGCCGCGAGCGCGGCGAGCAGAGGGACGGAGATGCGTCGCATGGGTACTAATGAAAACGGAAATCAAAATCATGTCAAGCGGAATCGAAAGCGCGGGGATACCCTTGATCTGCGGGGTGATGCGCATCAGTGAGTGTTAATGATATTGACTTTCAATTTTAAATCGACAGACTCGCCCCATGCACCGAGCCCTGATTCCCTTCGCGATGTCCCTGCTGCTGGCGTGCCCTGCCGACGACGAGGACGACGACGCCACCGCGGGGGCCGAGACCGGCACGGCCACGGCCACGGCGACCGATCCGACCGCGACCGCGACCGCGACCGCGACCGCGACCGCGACCGCGACCGACCCAACCGCGACGGCGACGGCGACCGATCCGAGCGCGACCGCGACGGACCCGACTGCGACGACCGACCCGACGGCGACGGGCAGCAGCGAGTCCGGCGGCAACGGGGATTCGTCGGGCCCCGATACCGGCACCGACACGGGCGCCGAGGACTCCGGCACCGGCACTACGGCGGCCGACGACACCGGCGGCGATCTGTGCGAGCCCGGCAACGGCGATGACGCGTGCGTCACCTGTGCGAAGGAGATGTGCTGCGACGCCTACGCCACCTGCTACGGTGATCCCGACTGCGTGTGCGCGGTCGAGTGCATCCTCGAGACCGGCGACTACGCAGCGTGCCTCGGGCCGATGTGCAACTCGCCCGAGACCGGTCCGGCGATGGACATCGGCCTCTGCTACGGCCAGACGTGCGCCGCCGATTGCGGCTTCTGAGGCTGGGATGCGCGCGGCGATCCTGCTGGCGTGTGGACTCGCTGCGACGCAGCTCGGCTGCGCGCACGATCTCGCGCACGCCAGCGCCGGGGCGACCGGCTGCGGTCCCGACGAGATGACGGTGTCCGAGCGGGCGCTGTCGTGGAGCACCACGAGTTGGCGCGTGCAGTGTCGCGGGCTCGCGTTTCGCTGCGCGGGTGAGACGGCGCCGGTCTGCACCGTCGAGCCCGACGCGAACTCCCGCGCCGATCCACTCCTGCCGGCGACCGCGATGAATGGAGATGTCCCATGAATCCACGACGAAGCCCTCTGACATCACTGCTGCCCGTGCTCCTCGCCTTCGCGTGCGGCGAGCCGAGCGGTGGGCATGACTCCGGATCCACCGGTTCTGAGGAGTCATCGGGGGGGGCGGACGACGCCGGTGCGCCCGGTGACGCCTCGTCCCACACCCAGGGCCACACCACGGATCCCGGCTCCGACACGACCGGCGACGCCGCGTCAGACGACGGCGCCACCGACACCAGCGTCACGCCCGAGTGCACGCCGGGCCCGGTGCCGTGCGAGGACGCGCTCGTGCTCGATCTGTCGCTCGTCGCCGCGGTCTCGCAGGGTGTGGTGACCAACACCGCCGATGGCGATGGGTGGCGGACCGAGGTCGATGCGCGTGCTGGCGGACTGCCGGGGTTGTCGACGAATCCCTGGGTCTACCTGCGCTTCGAGCAGCAAGGCGCCGTGCGCGTCGAGATCGACGACTTCGAGGCGCTCGAGTCCGAGGAGTGGCACATCGCGGCGAAGCGCTACGCGCTGCGGCTCAACGGGGGTTCGGGTGGTCCGTCGTGCGTCGCTGCGGCGGCGCTCGTCGACCAGAGCTACGAAGCGATCGACGCGCGCGGCGACGCGGTGGCCGAGCTCGAGTCCTTCTACGACGACAGCTGCACGCTGCAAGACGACGGCATGGGCCTCGGCGCGCCGGGCTACACGCTGACGCCGTGGTGGACGTACCCCGGCTGCGTCGCAACGACGGCGGTGCCGTTCGTCATCGATCTCCCAGACGGCGGCGCGATCAAGCTCGTCGTCGATTCGTATTACGGCAGCGGGCAGGCCAACTGCAACGACACGGGCACGATGGGATCGGACGCCGGAAGGTTTGTGTGGCGGTGGGCCCAGCTCCCTTGAGGCGAGCGCCCGTGGTCGTTGGGCTTCTGGTAGGGACCACGACCACGGGCGCGTCCGCCGAGCCACGACCGACCGAGGCGGTAGGCCCGTGGAGCTTCGATGCATCCGACGTCATCGCGCATCTCGACGCCGCCGACGCCAGCATCCGCGTCCACTACAGCACCGAGGGTCCCAACCGCGCGGCGCTGGCCGACGACGACGGCGATGGCACGCCCGACTTCGTCGCGCAGGTGCTCGCCGTCGCCATCGAGTCGCACGACCACTTCGTCGACACGTTGGGCTTCCGGCCGCCGGTGGCGGAGGCCGCACTCGGCCCGGGTCCGGGCGCTGCGCTGGGCGGATCGCCCGGCTTCGACGTCTACCTCGTCGACTTCGGCGGCGCCGCCGATGGTCGGTTCGGCGTCGACGGCTGCACCGCGGCGCCCGAGCACTGCGCCGGTTTTCTCGTCGTCGAGAACGACTTCGCCGGATACGGCTACGCGTCGCTACAGGAGGCCGCCGACACGGTCGTCGTTCACGAGATGTTCCACGCCATCCAGGCCGCGTACACGCCGCTGCCGGTGTGGGCGTCCGAGGGCGGCGCGGTGTGGGCCCAGCGGCAGTTCAGTGGCGATTCGCGCGACTTCCTGCGCTTTTGCGACGCGCTGCTCGCCGATCACGAACGGTCGCTGCACCGCCCGCCACTGGGCCCGGTGCCGGGCTTCGCCTATGGCTCGGCGCTGTGGTGGGACTTCGTCGGCGCGCACGTCGACGACGGCGTGATGATCGACCTGCTCGAGGCCGGTGAGCAGCGGCCCGACGACGTCGAGCGCCTCGAGGAGGTGATGGTCGACGTGCTCGCAGACGCGGGCGTCGCGATCGAGGACGCGTGGACGGCGTTCGTGCAGGCGAACCTCGCGACCGGCAGCCGCGCGGGTGCGGCGGGCGGGCACATGTTCGCGGCGGAGCTCGCCGGCATCGAGCCTGACGCGGCGGGGTCGCAGATCGACGTCGACGCCCGGCTGTACCCGCTGGCGGCGAGCTACTGGCGCATTGATCACGGGGGCGGTGCGTTGCACTTCGCCACCGACGCCGCGCTCGCCGACGTGCGCTTCTCGCTGCACGCCGCCGCGGGGCCGGACGGCCCGGTCGAGGCCGCCCACGCGAGCTGGGTCGCCGAGGGCGATCGCGTGGCGCTCGGTGAGCTGCCCGAGGGCACGTACTGGATCGTGGCGACCTTGCCCCAGCTCGCCGAAATGTCCGCGCGCGCGCGGGTTTGCATCGGCGGCGACGACGTCGAGCAGTGCCTCGCACCCCCCGATGATCCGACCGGCACCACCGGCGAGCCCTCGGGGGCGGACACGGTCGGCGAGACCGCGACCGCGACCGACGCGGACGAGTCCGGCGAGAGCTCGGGGTCGGAGACCACGACCGCGGAGACGGCCGCCGCGGATGATGCCGCCGACGGTTGCGGCTGCGCGACCGTGGGCCGGCCCCCGGTGTGGCTGGCTTTCGCGCTGCCCATCGGGCGCCGTCGGCGACGGAGCCCCCGATGATCGGCGCGCCCCTGCTCGCCGCGATGCTCCGCCTCGCTCCGGTGCCCCCGTCCGAGCCCGAGCCCGACGACGCGCAGGTCGAGGGCACGGGCGACGCGGGGGCGCCCGAGGCCGCGCGCCGCACGATCGTCGTCACCGGCACGCGCACCGCGACCACGCTGGCCGACGCGCCCGTCGCCACCTCGGTGGTGTCGCGCCAGGAGATCGTCGAGTCGGGCGCGCAGAACGTCGCCGAGGCGATCGAGGAGACGCCCGGCCTGCAGCTCACCCGCGGCGTCGGCGGCACCGGCCTGCGGCTGCAGGGGCTCGACCCGGCGTACACGCTGGTGCTCGTCGACGGCCAGCGCGTCACCGGTCGCGTGAACGGGGTCGTCGATCTCACGCGCCTTTCGGCCGAGGACGTCGCGCAGATCGAGATCGTCCGCGGGCCCGGCTCGGTGCTCTACGGCGCCGACGCGCTGGCCGGCACGATCAACGTGATCACGCGTCGCCCGCAGCGACCGCACGAGGCCGAGGCCAGCGTCGCCTACGGCAGCTTCGGCACGCTCGATCTCACCGGACGCGCCGGCGTGTCGCGGCGCCGCTGGTCGTCGTCGGTGACCGCAGGGCTGCACAACACCGACGGCTGGGACGCCGATCCCTCGACCATCTCGACCACCGGCCCGCGGCTGCGCGGCTGGAACATCGCGACCGCGCACGAGCTGGCCGATCTGGGGCCGTTCTCGCTGCGCGCGCGCGCCGAGTACCTGCGCCGCGATGCTCGCCGTGTCGACGGCAGCGACACCGGCGCGGTCTTCGATCGCGGGAACCTCACCGAGACGGTCGACGCCACGATCACGCCGCAGCTCACCCGCGGTCCGGTCTCGCTGACGCTGGTCGGTCACTACTCGCTGTTCCGCGATCAGTTCGTGCAGGATCAGCGGGACTCCACCGATCTCGACCAGTACGAGGACACGGTCGATCACCTCGGCCAGCTCGGGGCCACCTACCAGCACACGCTGGGAACGCACGTCGTCACGGCCGGCATCGACGGGCAGCTCGAGCGCCTCGTCGCCGACCGCGTCGAGCCCGGCACCGTCGATCGGGCCCGCTATGCGATGTTCGTCCAGGACGAGTGGACGCCGAGGGCGAGCCCGCGCATCGCGATCGTGCCGGGCGCGCGTGTCGACGTCGACAGCCTGTTCGGCGCCTATCCCACGCCGCGCATCGCGGTGATGGTCGCGCCCGTCCGCCAGTTCACGCTGCGCGCGGCGTACGGCCGGGGCTTCCGCGCGCCGACGTTCCGCGAGCTGTACCTACGCTTCGCCAACCCGAGCGCCGGCTACGTCGTGACCGGCAACCCCGATCTGCGGCCCGAGACGTCGTGGGGCACCCAGATCTCCGCCGAGTACGTTCCACTGCAGCAGCTCGCGCTGGGCGTCAACGTGTTCGACAACCGCCTGCGCGACACGATCGTCGTCGACACCGAGGTCGGCACCGCGCAAGATGGCACCTCGCTCTTCGGCTACGTGAACATCGGCGAGGCGACGACCCGCGGCGTCGAGGCCACGGCGGTGGCCTCGTGGCGCGAGGTGATCCGCGCCGAGGGCTCGTACACCTATCTGTGGACGCACGACGGCGAGAACGACCGCGTGTTGCCCGGACGCGCCGTGCATGCCGGAACCGCCGGGCTAAGGTTGGCGCGGCGGCGCTGGGGCACGGTGCTGCGGGTCCGCTCGTCGATCTTCGGCACCCGCACGTTCTTCGTCGACGACGACGGTGACGGCCGCGAGAGCCCGCGTGCGAGCCCGCCCTTCGCCACCTTGGATCTGCGCCTGTCGCAGGACGTGCTCGCCGGCCACGGCCAGCTCTTCGTCGGCGTCGACAACGTCCTCGACGCAGGCGACGCCACCGACAACCCCATCATGCCGCGCGGCTTCTACGGCGGCATGACGGTCCGCTACTGACCCGTCACCGAAAGGCACCGCCCGATGTCCATGCCACCCTTCTCGAGAATCGCAGTGCTCTCGCTGCTCGTCTCCGCCTGCGCCGAGGATCTCGGCGCCTCGCTCGCCGACGGCGGCGAGTCGACCGCGGATGCCGCAGGCGACGGCGGCGCCCAGATCGAGCACGTCGACGACGGCGAGATCGTCCACACCACCGTCGACGCCACCGACGCCACCGCGTGGATCCATCTCGATCTCGAGACCCGCGCCCAGGTCGACGTCGCGGAACCGCAGGCGTCCGACGCGTGGGATCTGGGGTTCTCCCGCTTCAACATCACCATCAACGGCGGCGTCTCGGGCCCAGGCGGCATGGAGGCGATCGTGATCGAGGGCGCGCTGCTCGAGGACGTCAACGCGGTGCCCGACGGCGCGTGGGTGACGGACGCCGCCGACGGCGACGACGACAACGACGATCCCGACACCGTCTTCGCCCAATGGTACGACTACGACTTCATGACCCACGTGCTCTCGGCGCGGCCGGTGGTGTACGTAGTCCGGACCGTCGAGGGCGGGCACTTCGCGATCGCCGTGGACGACTACTACGACGACGCCGGCAGCTCGGGGTGGATGCAGCTGCGGTGGAAGGCCGTGGATCCGTGAGTGGATCCGTGAGTGGATCCCCGCGCTGCCCGCCGCATGTACGCCGTGATATTCCCCAGGCCTCCTCGATGAACCCGACGTCGCTCCGCTCCTTCGTTTTCGCCCTCCCGCTGCTCGCCCTCCCGCCGATCGCCCTCGGCGCGTGTGCCCCCGCAGCCGGGCAGACGGCGCCGCCGTCCACCGTCGAGGCGCCGCTCGCCGCCGCCGAGCCCGTCGTCGACGACGCACACGGCGGGCGCCTGTTCGATCGCTGGTACGCCGAGATCGGCCTCGACTTCGCCCCGGGCAAGTCCGGCGGCCCCGCCGGTGACGGCACGCTCGCCGGCCCGGCGGGCGTCGTCGCCAACACCGGCCACGACTACCGGCTCGAGAATTTCTTCGGCTGGGATCTGCGCGGCACCGAGGGCATCTACGGTGCCGACTTCCACGCCAAGGCTTACGCGTTGCCGGTCAACCTGCTCACCGATCGTCGCACGCCGGCCGAGTTCGCCGCGTGGCTCACCGCAGGCGACACCCAGCTGCCTGCGTTCGGCGCGGTGCTGTCGCCGGCGCAGATCGAGGCCGTCGTCGCGTTCATC
>JBBQJI010000082.1:0-22959 GCA_038325765.1 Nannocystales bacterium | reverse complement strand
CCGGCCGCGCGAGCCGCTGCGCACGCACGTAGCAGGCGAGCTGGATCGGATCGACATCGGCCCGCTGCGCGACGTCCTCGAGATCGTCGGCGGTGAGCGTCGTGGGTGCTGCGCCGTCGAGGATCGGCGTCAGCGCGGCGGCTACCTGCACGAACTCGCTCGAGACCTGCAGGAGATCCTCGCGCACGACGATGTCGACCACTGCGTCCTCGGTGGGCGAGAACAGCACCGCCGAGCGGGCGATCTCGCCGCCGCGATCGCTGACCACGACCCTCACGCTCTGACCGGAGTCGGTCGCCGATGACCCGGCGGCGGCAGGTGTGTAGCGGACCGTGCTCTCGCCTCGGCCGTCGGTGGTCGCGGTGCCGAGGGTCGCCGTCATGCCGCGACGGGCGTCACGGATCGTCACGGTGACACCGCCGACCGGGCGCCCCGCGGAGGTCACCACGCGGACGCGCGGCGCGAAGCGGCCCGACGTCTGCTCGATCGCGATGTCGCCGAGCGATGGCGTGCCGAGCAGTTGGTCGATGCGGATCCGCCGGACCTCGCGATGCAACCGGCCGGTCCGACCGAGCACGATGAGCTCGATGGCAGCGTCGGTCGCCCGGCGCTCGGCGCCCTCGTCGGAGTGCCGGAAGATCGCGAGCACATCGGCCCGCGCGAGCGCGAGCGAGAAGGTGCCGTCGGTCGCCGTCGGCCCGTTCGTCAGCGCCGTTCGGCCGTTCGCGGTGGTTCGCCGCGGCCAACACCTGGACATCGGCGACCGGCGCTCGCCGGTCATCGACGACGCGCCCCGACAACGTGTACGTGCACTCTCCGCAGTCCGACATTCCGCAGCGACCTTCCTGTGCCCGCGCCATCCCAGGCGAACGACCGCGTCGCAGAGGCGCGATGCGGCAGGCTCGATCGGATCGGTATCACCGGAGAAATTGGCGCGCAAGTTGGCCCGCACGGCCAACTGCGTGACGATCTGGCAACACGACGCGCCGCCATTTGGCCACTGCGTCGACGCGCGGCGGGTCAACGCGTGCGATGTCGCGACCGGCAATCTCGAACAGGACCGAGTCGGACGAGCCTCTGCGCGAGGTTCTGCGGCTCATCGCCGAGCCCGTGGATCGCGACGATCATCGGCAGCTCGTCGCCGCCTCGGCACCGCCGAGCAGCGCCTCGACGTCGTGGCCTCCGCCAAGCTCGGGGTCGCCGGGCACGGCCGCCGCGTCCGCCGTGCACTCGGGGGCGGCGCGCCGGCGATTGGGAGGGTGGTCGGGCCGACGGCGCCGTGCTCGACGTAGCACTGGCGGAGCCGCCGTACGGATCGGTGCACGCGAACGCCAGCCACGGGACCAGCGCGAGGAGCTGCTGCACCAACGGCTCATCGCGGATCCCGCGGTCGCTCCTTGTCGGGCCTCCGCACCGTAGATCTCCTCCTCGGGTGCCACGCATGTCGACCTCGAACCCATGCGCTTCTTGGCGCGCTTGGTCGGCCTGGTCCCGCCGCCCCGGCAGCACCAGGTGCGCTACTTCGGCATTTTCCCGAATCATCACCGCCTGCGCGCCCGCGTTGCGCCACAGCTCCCCGCGGCGGCCGCCACAGCTCCGATGCACCTGCTGCTGTTCGACCCCTCCGGCCTGCGGCCGTGGCAGCCGGGGACCTCGTCGCCGCACGAGCGTTCGCCTGCTCGCATGGGGTGGCCCTCGCTTCTCGCGCGCGTGCTCTCCATCGATGTCTCCGCATGTCGGCACTGCAGTGGTCCCATGCGGCTCGTTCGCGCCGTCACCGACGTCGAACGAGATCGCCGCGCTCCCGCACCGCGCCAGGCCTCCACCTCGGCTGCCGACTCCGGGCCAACAGTTTCTCTTCGTTCCGTGAGCGCACCGCGCGACCGCTCGCGCCGGTTCGGGCCCACGCGCGCCCACTTCCATGCGTCGCCCCAGCGTCCACCACGCCGTCGCCTCCCACGAGAGCGCACCTCATCCGCAACCTCGGCGCCCTCGCCCGACGCCGGCTTCCCGCACCCTCGACCGTCTGCCCGCTCACCTCGACCGCTCCCAGCAGCCGCCGCCGCTCGCACGTCCTCCACCCGGTTCGCAAGTCAAAACGCTCAAGAACACGGGACGGGCGTTGCAGCGTCAGATCCCCCCGAGCAGCTCGGCGTCGATCAGTGCCTTGAACGTCTCGAACGACTGTGCGCCTTCGATGCGTCGGCCGTTGAGGAAGAACGTCGGGGTGCTCGCGCCGCCGCTCTCGACACAGCGCTTCTTCTGCTCGGCGACCATCGCTGCGATCGGCGCCGAGGCGAAATCGGCCTTGAACACGTCGACGTCGAGCTTGAGCTCCTTGGCGTACTGCTCGAAGCGGGCCTCGGAGAGCGCGTCGGGATCCGCGAACAGCTTGTCGTGCATCTCCCAGAACTTGCCCTGGGCGGCGGCGGCGGCCGCGGCCCGTGCCGCGGGCTCGGCGTTGGCGTGGAACGACAGCGGGTTGTGGGCGAAGCTCAAGGCGACTTGCGTAGGGTAGTCGGCGAGGATCCGCGCGATGGTCCGGGTCGCGCGCTGGCAGTACGGACACTGGAAGTCGCCACACTCGACGAGCTTGATCCGCGCGAAGCCGGTCGCGCCCTTGGTCGGCATCCCGGTGGTGTCGATGTCGATGCGCTCGCCGCTGTCGGGCGGCAGCGCGACGTCGGCCACGCGGCCGGCCTCGGTGGCCCAGCGGCTCGACATGTCGTCGTACAGGCCCTTGCGGGTGTTGCCGCGGCGTCCGACGAACGTGCGCGCGCGGGCGAGCTCCTCGGCGATCACGCGATCGAACACGCCCGCGGGCTGGGCCCCGGACAAAAATCGCCCGTTGACGAAGAACGCCGGCGTGCCGGTGACGCCGAAGCGCTTCGCGGTGTCGACATCGTCCTGGAGCTGGCGCTCGAGCGCGGGATCGGCGAGGTCGCGATCGAACCGCTCGACGTCGAGGCCCAGCGCCGTCGCGTACTCGCGGTACTTCCCCGCGGACAGCTCGAGCTGCGAATCGAACAGCCGATCGTGCATCGGCCAGAACTTGTCCTGGCGCGCCGCGGCGAGGGCCGCCTCGGCGGCGGCGCGGGCGTCGGCGTGGATCGGCAGCGGATTGTGGCGGAACGCCACCCGCACGTCGTCGCCATGGCGCGCGAGCACGTCGTCGAGCGTGGCGGTGCTCTGCCGACAATACGGGCACTGGAAATCGCCGAACTCGACGATGGTGACCAGCGCGTCGGCGCGGCCGCGGAACTGTGGCGCTTCGCCGAGCGCGACACCGTAGTTGACCTCGGGCCGCGGCACGCCGCGGTCGCCCGCCGAGGACCGCGTGTTGGGCCAGATGTCCTCGACGTAGGGCACGGCCTGCGGCTCGGGATCGGGTGGCAGCAGCCCGGCCTCGGCGCCGCCGCAGGCCTCGACGTCCGCAAAGCGCTTGGCCGCCAGGGCGCACGCCAGCTGCGGCGCGGTGGCCTTCTCTTCGCAGGCATCCCGCAGATCGAAGCGGAGCGAGAAGTCGAGCAGCGTACGCGAGGTGTCGGTCTTGGCGATCGTCTCGAGCACGCCGAGCAGCGCGGCACAGTCGGTGACCCGCCGCGCGCGGCCCACCGCCTTCGCCGCCGCCTCGCCGGCGATCTGCAGCGCGGCGCGGACCAGCGTCGGGGCGGCCTCGCCGACGGAGGTGTGCAGCGTGATCGCCATTTTGCTGGCGCGCCCCCGCATGCCGGCACGCAACGTCACCACCTCGACCGGCGCCAGCAAGGGCTCGGCGGCCGTCCGCTCGCTGCGATCGCCCTCGCCGAGCAGCGGATCGGCCGCGGCGAGCAACCCACGGACGTCGAGGTAACCCGAGGCTACGTCGCCGGTGTCGGTGGCGGATCTGATCGCGTCGTGGCGGGCGCCGTCGCGGATCGAGGTGCCGGTGCCCTCGATGATGGCGCGCACGTCCGTCGCGCCCGCGGCGATCCACACGTGGTCGGCGGCGACGAAGATGGCCACCGGGATGGAAGCGTCGCCCATGGGCACCAAGAACGTGTGGACGACGACGTCGCCGGTCGTCTCGCTGCTCGCCGGCACCTCGAACACCAGGCGGGTCAGGGCCGCAAGCCCGGTGTCGAGGGACTTCGCGGCCTTCGCGGTGTCCTTCACCGACGCGTAGCCGACTGCGGCGAAGTCGGTCGCACCTTTCGCCGAGGGCAGCGCGCCGAGCACGACGCCGAACTCGCCACCGATGTTGTCGACGACGTCGGCCCGCAGATCGAGGCCGGTCGCCGCCTTGAAGCTGGTCTCGGCTGGAGCGTAGACCCCCGCGAGCGTCGCGAAGGCCGTGGTGGTCTCGATGACGGGGCCGGCCGCGATCGCCATGTCGAAGGCCGCCAGCGCAGGGCCGGGGACGCGGGCCAGCGCCCGCCCGGAGCGCTGGGTGTCGCCCAGATATTTCAGGCCGGTCGAGCCCTCGCGCAGCACCGTCTGCCACGTCGCATGCATGCGCGGCCCATCGGCGGCGACCGACACGGTGAGCGCATCGATCTCGCCGAAGCCCGTCCGCATCGCGAGCAACGCCGGTGCGCCGGCCGGCACCGCGCTGCGCATCGACACGCCGTCGACATAGGCGAAGATCAGCGGTGCGCCCGGCTCCGCGCCGAGGTCGCGAAAGCCTGGCCGGGCGGCGAGCGAGCTGTCGCGATCGACCGCGGCGATGCGCTCGGCGTGGCGGGCGATCGCGCCGGCGTCGGCTGGGGCCGGGCCGAACACCGCGGTGGCCCGCCGATCGCGCAGCACGATCGCCACAGGCCTGGGCTCCTCGATCCACAGGCCCGGCAGTGCGCCGAAGCTGCGATCCGAGATCGTCGGTGGGGGCACCTGTGCGAGCCCGGCGATCAGCCCGGGCAGGGCGGTGCGCAACGTGGCGAGATCCTGGATCCCGAACGAGATGGCGAAGGTCGGCTGGCCGAGCTCGAGCAACGCGATGCCGACCGGGCCGTCTAGGTCGACGCCGACCGCTTCCCAACCGGCGGCTGCGAAGGGATCGATGCCCCACGTCTCGGTCGCCTCGGTGCGCATCGCCGCGGGCACGGAATCGCCGAGCAGATCGAGCTGTGTGCGCGGTGACGCGAACGCGACGAACCCGAGCGCGTCGTCCGGCAGCTCGCGTGCGACGGTGACGGCGAGCGCCGCCGGTCCGCCGGTGAAGTGGCGCACCGCCCACCAGATGCCGCCGCCCACCGCCGCGACCAGAGCGAGCACGAGGGCGCCGAGACCGAACGCGCGGAGCCGACGACGGGGGCCGCCCGTGACGGTCGCCGTGGGTCCGGTGAGCGGGCGTCCGCCGGGGCGGATCAGCGCGTTGGCGACCGGCGGCCGGCCGACGATCGCGGCGGGTGCGATCGCGGCGGGAGCGATCGCGGCGGGAGCGACCGCGGCGGGTGCGATCGCGGCGGGAGCGACCGCGGCCGGCGGTGCCGGCGGGCCGGGCTCCACCGCACCGGCCGTGGTCTCGGCCACACCGGCCGTCGCTGCGATGGGGCCACCTGGCACCGTCGCGCCGCTGCGCACAGGCCCGGGATCGACCGTGGCGCTGGGGATCGCCGCGGTGCCGTGCGGTGCGGGCGGTCGGCCGACGATCGTGCGCTCGGGCGTGCCCGGCAACGTCGCCGCGCGGCTCGGCGTCGCGGCACTGCCGGCCGCCGCGGACGTGGTCAGGCTCGCCGCCCACGGCAGCGTCGTGGACGAGGGCGCGGGCGTTGCCGTCGCCGCGGGCTCGCGACTGCCCGAGACCAAGGTCTGTCCGGCGGCGATCGGCGTGGCGGCGTCCGTCGCCACGAGCCGCACCACGGTCGCGCCGCACCGGAAGGCGCCGCCGACGAGCAGCGCGAACTGGGGCAGCCGCTCCCACGACTCGTGCCCGGCTTCGTCCAGTTTGCGGCGCCACGTGCCGTTGCTGCTGCCGAGATCACGGACGACGACGGCGCCCTGACTGCAGTCGAGCTCGGCGTGCAGCGCCGACGACTCGGCGTCGCGGAGCACGATCTCGCCGGTCTCGCGACCCACGAGGGCCTTGGCGCCACGGAAGGTGTGCGACTGGACGGGCTCGCCGGGCCGTTCGATCGCGAGCGTGATCGTGAGGGGCTCCGTCGTGTTCACGCGAATCCGAGGTGACGTGCGAGTATCCCAGCCAGGTAGGGGGCACGCAACCTGACCCACGGTTGGCGCAGGAGCAGGCAACGTGCGACGCCGGGTCCGGATCTGCGATCGCGGCGACCCGCGGTGCGGGCGTTCAGGTGGGGTCGCTTCGCGAGGCGGCGCTGCGCTCGAAGGCGTCCTCGGCGGCGAGGCGCTCGCGCGGGTGGTGGATGACGCCGGCGATGTGCCCCCCGCAGCGCGCACACGTCGTCTGAGCGGCCGTCAGCGACTCGCCACACTTGGGCTCCGAGCAGCGCGAGTCGGGCAGCATGCGCCCGATCGCGAGCCCCACCAGCGCCAGCATCGCGGCGACGGCGGTCGCCTTCCACATCTCGATCTCGATGCCCATCTTCGCGCGACCGAACAGCATGCCGAGCAGCATCACCGGCAGGCCCAGGACCTTCGCCATCCTCAGTGCCTTACTGCGCTCGACCCGGAACACCGGCTTGCCCGCGTTCATGCCGACGATACCCGGCTCCTCGTCGCGGCGGATCTCCGCGGGGCCGTCGTCGCCATCGTCGGGGAGCGGCGCGGTGAGCAGGGCGAGATCCGGCGCCGCCGGCCACTGCTGCGGCGGCGGCACGCCCAGGCGCTCGCGCAGCGGTGGCACGAGGCGCCCGAGCCACGCGTCGGCGGCGGCCATGAACGCCGCCGGGTTGTCGCCGACGACCGCCGCGATCGCGCGTCGTCGCTTGAGGTCGAGGCCCCGCACCGCCAGCACCACCGCGAGCGCGAACGAGAGCGCGCGCGGATCGACCGCGCCCACCCGCGACACCGCGCTGCGCACCCGGCTGCCGGCGCGCGCGGTGTGATGGCGGACGATCGCCGGCAACGTCACCAGCCCGAAGCCGAGGTACACGGCGGTGAGATCGACGAAGCGCTCCTCTGCGAGGGGGTCACGCAGCGCCAGCCCGTGGTGCTCGCGGAACGCCGCGGTCACGGCGCGGGCGAGCGCGGGCACCAGCACGAACGGATCGCGGAGGCTCGACTCGCGCACGCGGATGACGGGCCGGCCGACATCGAGCTTGTGGAACCAACCCGCCGAGCCGACGCCGATAGGTGACATCGGACCCAGGCCGACGTCGTCCTCGACCTCGACGATGGGCTCCAGCTGCTCGAGATCGGCATAGACGAGCAGCCGCTGGACCACACGGCGGACGCTGGCCTCGCCCCCGCCCCAGCGGTCGGGGAAGTAGCGACCGTCCGGCTCGATGAGCGGCGCGAGGGCGAGGTGCTCGAAGCCACGCCGCGCGACCAGGCCCGCGAGCGCATCGAGGATCGCCTCGCGATCGTCTCTGCTGGGGAGCAGGAGTTCGTCGTCGGCCATGCCGTGGCCCGGTGTAGCACGGCGCTGGGCCGATCCGACGCGGCGCGGCCGCGACGCGTCTTGCTCACGGTCGCCGCGACAGCACCCGTGGTCACCAGCCGAGCACGGGGGGCAGCAACAGGCGGGCCAGGGCGTCGGGATCGGCCGCACCGGCGTCGGCGAGCTCGCGGCGGGCATGGGCTGCCGCGTCGTCGTCGGCGACGAGCTCGCCGTGGCGCAGCGCTGCGACCGACGCGTACGCGCGCATGCCCTGCTCGAGGAATGCCCGCTTGGCGGTGACCAGCGTGCGCGCCGCGGCGGCCGGCTGACCGCAGGCGGCCTCGTGGGCGGCGACCAGCGGCAGCGCCATCGCCCGGCTCCACGGTGTGGGCTCGCCCATCAGGATGTCGGCCTCGGCCTTGCCGACCGCGAGGGCTCGATCCCGGGCGCGGCCGCGCTGCGACCATGCGGCGGCCAGCGCGGCGCAGCCGCGATCGTGGCTCATGAAGATGCGCAGGGGTTGCTTGGTCAGCATCATCGAGCGCCGGATCGCGCCGAGCTGATCGTCGATGGCGGCGAGCGAGGCCACGCCGTCGCCGCAGTAGCGCTCGATCCGCGAGCGCGTCAACGCCAGCACGTAGCGATAGGTCGGGGTCTCGAGGTCGTCGACCCAACGCTCTTCGACCATCGCGACCAGCGCCCGCGCCTCGGCGGGGCGATCGGCGAACAACAGGGTGAGCGGCTCATAGGATCCGCGCAGCATGAGCTCGCCATAGCGATCGTCGTGATCGACGGCGTCGCGGATCGAGCGGCCCAGGGTGTGGGCCATCTCGCGCAGATCGCCGACGTACATCTGCGCCATCACCAAGAAGGTGCGCGTGGTGGACAGCTCCCACTGCGGGTTGCCGGGGACGTCGCGGAGGATCGCCTCGGCGCCGGCCAGGCGCGTGCAGGCCGACACGAAGCGCCCGCGGTAGACGTCGACGACGCCGGCGGCGAGGGCCGCGACGCCCCGGGCGTGGGCGTCGTCGATGCGGCGACACAGCCCCTCGACGCGCTCGATCAACGAATCGCAGTGGCGCGCGTCGTAGGTGCCGGCGGTCGCGACGTAGAGCGTCTCGAGCCCGAGGGCGCGGGCGATGCGACGCGGCTCGCCGCCCTCGAGCGCGAGCAGCAGGTGGCGGGCCTGGAAGTACTGCCCGAGCAGCACCGACGACTGCAGCAAGCCGGTGGCGGCGGTCCAGGTCGTGTCGATCTCGAGCAGGCGTTGGCGCGGGATGTCGGCCTCGCTGCGCTCCTCGAACGCGAAGCCGCGCAGACGGATCCGCGCCCGCGCCAGGAGCAGCGCGGCGCCCGAGCTGCGGGCGGACGACGGCATGCGCAGGCCGACAGACCGCAGCACGCTGCGCAGCGCGGCGATGCCTTCGGTGACCCGACCGCTGCGCAGCAGCTGCTCGGCCGCCGCACGTTCGCACTCGATCACCTGCTCGGGTGGCGCGCTGCGGGCTGCGACCTCGTAGGCGGCGGCCGCCATCGCCCCGCGGCCATCGCGGGCCAAGGTGTCGGCGAGGGCGAGCTGCACGGTGTGACGCCGCGGATCGTGGGCGTCGAGCAGCACCAGCGCGACGCCATACAACCGCGCGGCCCGGTGCAACGCCAGAGTCTGCACCGCGAGGTCGGCAGCCTGGGTGACGTAGCCGACGGCGCGCTGGGGCTGGCCCGCGGCCTTGAAGTGGAACGCGATCGTCTCGGGCTCGGCCAGCCGCCGCTCGAGCACGGTGGCCAGGGCGAGGTGTCGCGCTGCGATGCGCTCGGCCGACATCCGCGCGCGCACGTGCATCGAGATGCGATCGTGATAGGCCTCGATCGGTGCGTCGTCGTCGGCGCCGCTGGTGCGGATGAGCGAGTGGCTGCGCAGCACCGCCATCGCCTCGAGCCCCCGCGCGTGCACGCCCGCGGCGGCGATGGCCACACGCACGCCGATCGGGCGGGCGGCGATGGCAACCGCCTCGAGCACCGCGAGGGCCTCGTCGGGGAGCCCGCCGAGCCGGGCATCGAGCAGCGCCTCGAGCCGCGGACGTACGGGCGGCGCCGTGGCATCGCTCGCGCTCGCGACGTGACGCGCCAGCTCGGAGACGAACAGAGGACTGCCCTCGCACTCGCTCGCGATGGCCTCGGCGAGGCGGCCGGCGTCGGGGTGCTCGCCGAGCACCGAGGCGGCGATGGCGATGGCGTCGGCGTCGGCGATCGGCCCGAGCTCGATGCGCTGGAAGCCGACCGCGTCACTGTTGGCCTCGAGCCCTTCGGACAGGCGGCGGACCGGTCCGTCGAGCGGCGGCGGGCCGTCGTCGGTGCGGAGGCCGGCGATGAACAGCGTGCTCGGTCGGTTGTCGCCGCGCAGCAACTCGAGCAGCAGGCCGGCGGTGTCGTCGTCACACCATTGCAGATCGTCGATGACCAGCACCAGGGGCGACGCCAGGCTGACCCGACGCAGCAGCTCGCGCAGGGCGTCGACCGCCTGACGCCGCAACTCGAATGGATCGTCCGTGCGTGGCGGCGGCGCGTCGCCGATGCCTGGCACGTCGCGGAGCACCCCGAAGACCCGGCCCAGGGCGCCGGCGCCAGCGAGCGCCATGATCCCGCCTCTGGCGATGAGATGGGCCCGTAGTGCATCGACCAGCTCGTCGAGGCCGTTGTACGCGACCGACTCGCGCTCGTAGCAGCGGCCGGCGAGCACGGTCCCGCGGGCAGCGGTGGCTTCGGCCGCGAAGCGGCGCAGCAGCGCGCTCTTGCCGGTGCCCGATCGGCCCGACACCAAGGTGACGACGGCGACCTCGTCGCGACGCACGCGCTCGAACGCATCGCGCAACGTGGCGAGCTCGGTGTCGCGGCCGACGAAGAACTCGCCCAGGCTCGGCTCGGGCGCGGCGTCGGCGGTGCCCGGTGTGCGGGCGAGGCAACGCAGGACCTCGGCGCCACCGGGGCGGTCGGCCGGATCGCGTGCGAGCAGGTCGGCGCACAGGCGGTCGAGATCGGCGGGCACGTCCGGCACGCGGCGCGACGGCGGCCCGGGGTGCTGCAGCTGCTTGGCCATCATCAGGCCGATGCCGTCCGCGTCGTCGTACGGACGGTGGCCGGTGAGCGCCTCGTAGAGCATCACGCCGAGCCCATACCAATCGCTGGCGGGGCCGAGCGGCAGCGCGGCGGCCTGCTCGGGCGACATGTACGCGGGCGTGCCGATCGCCCCGTCGCCGCGGGCGCCGCTGAGCTCACGGGCCAGGCCGAAGTCCGCGACGACGACGTGGCCGTCCTCGCGCACCAACACGTTCGAGGGCTTGAGGTCGCGGTGCAGCACGTCGAAGGCGTGCAGGGCGGTGAGCCCACGCGCGAGCTGGTGCAGCGCGGCGCGAAGTCGCGGCTCGTCGTATCCATCGTCGGTGGCGACCCAAGACAGGAAGTCGGTGCCCCGCACGAGCTCCATCGTGAACCACGCCCGATCGTCTTCGACGAACAGATCATGGACGGCCACGAGGTTGGGATGCCCGACGCGCGCGGTGACCCTGAACTCGCGCTTGAAGCGGACCATCTCCTCGGGCGCGACGTCGAGCAAGGTTTTTAGCGCGACGCGGCGATCGTGTTGCCGATCTTGGACCTCGTACACGGCGCCGTGCGATCCGGCGCCGAGGAAGTCGTGGACCACGAAGCGGGGGCCGAAATCGATCGACTCGAGCTCGGTGATGCCGGGCCCGTCCGCCGCGCGTGGCCCCGTCGCGCCGGGGTCCGCGGTGCGCTCGGTCGCGTCGTCGTCGGATCCGTGCAAGGTCATGGAAGCGCCGCAGCGGCACGCCGCGGACTGGCAGGATAGCGCGTGACCGCGACGCGTCGAAGGCGGCGGCGGTGGCTGCCGCCGCGCGGGCCGTAGCGCGTGGGCGCGGCTGGGAATGGCCGACTCGGGCGGCGGTTGGCGCGGGACGCCGCCCTTCGCGTGGCGTGGGGGTCCGGGGGCAACCTGTCCATCAACCGGCCTATGATGACCGCCGTGCAGACCGATCCAGGTCCGATCGCAGCGTCGCGCTGCTCGTCGTGTGGTGCTGCGTTTGCCGCCGCGGCGCCGACCGTCGCCACCGCGTGCACATGGTGCGGCTCCGCGCTGGTCGATACCGCGTCCTTGTACGCCATCGATCGCATGGTGCCGTTCGCGATCACGCAGCGGGTCGCGCACGAGCGGTTGCGCGCCCACCTCGCCGACGCGATCTGGGCGCCGGAGGCGGTGCGCCGCCTGGCCCGCAGCGGCCAGCTCCGCCCCGAGGAGCTCCGCGGCATGCTGGTGCCGTACATCATCTACGCCGCGTCGAGCACGGCCCGCTGGCGCGCGCGCATCGGCGTCGATTGGTGGCGCTCCGAGACCACGGAGGATCGCCACGGCAAGGCCGTGACCACGCGCGTGCGCAACACCGAGTGGTTCGACGCCCAGGGCACCGCGGTCGGCAGCTTCGACGAGCACCACGAGTGCGCGTCGTCGATCCTCACCGCAGCCGAGGCCGAGCAGCTGGGTCCCTTCGATCTGGGCGTCGCGGTGCGCTTCGATCCGCGCCTGCTGGCGGGCTTCGGCGCCGAACTTCCGTCGCGATCCCGCGCCGAGGTGGACGGGGACGCCCGCGAGTCGCTGCGCCGCCGGGCGCTGCGCTACCTCGCGACCCAGGTGTTGCCCGGCGAGCACCACGACGTCGTCGGCTTCGACTGCGAGGTCACCTTGCACGCCCTCGACGTCGTGCTGATGCCGGTATGGGTGGCGAGCTTTCGCTACGAGGGGCAACTGCGGCGGATCCTCGTGCACGGTCGGCACGGCGCGTGCGTCGGGCGACCGCCGGTCTCGGGTACCAAGGTCTCGCTCGCGGCTGCGGCCCTCGCGGCCTTGGTGGTGTTGATCCTGTGGCTCGCGGGGGTCTGGTCGTGACCGGGATGGTCGCGACTGGGACTTGGGTGCTCGCGCAGTGCGACGAGTGCGGCGGCGCGATCGCGTTCGATCCAGAGCACGCGTTGGTGCGGTGCCTGTTCTGCGCCGCGGTCGCGTTGCGTCCTGTGCCGGCCCAGGCGCCACCCTCGCCGCCCTCCGAGGTGGTCCCGTTCGTCCTCGACGCGGCGGCCGCCCAGATCGCGTTCGCCCGGTGGGTCCGCGCGTCGTGGTGGCGTCCACGGGCGCTGCACGGCGCCCTCGCGGTGCTGCAGCCGGTGTGGATCCCCGCGTGGCGCATCGACGCCGACGTCGAACTGCACTGGGCAGGGCTCGTGAAGGCATCGACGCGGAGCGGCAAGCGGCCGACCAGCGGTGTGGATCGCCGCCGCGCCGACGTCGTCGTCCCGGCCTCGGGCGCCGTGACGCTGGTGGAGCTCATCGCGCTGCGCCCGTTCCCTACCGACTCGCGCCCGTGGACCGAGGCCGACCGCGCGATCCCCTGCGAGCTGCCGGCGCTCAGCGAAGCCGGCGCGATCGCGACCAGTCACGCCGTCTTCGTCGCCGATGCCCTGCGCGCGGCGTCGTCGGAGCACGCGCTCGTCGACGCCGGCGGCACCGCGGCGCTGCACGGGGTGCACGCCCGTCTCGACGCGCTGCCGCTGTGGGTGGGCAGCTTTCGCTACCGCGATCGGCCGTGGCGTGTCGTCGTCAACGCGGCGACCGGTCGGGTGATCGGCCGAGCGCCGCTCAGTCGTCTGAAGCTCGCGCTCGCGACGGCGGTGCTCCTCGTGCTCGCGCTCGTCGCCGCGCGTTGCTCCGACGCTCCGGCACCGGAGCCACCGGACCCAGAGATACTGGCTCAGGCGCACTGCGGATCGTCGGCGTCGCACGGCACGACGGCGAGCAGGTAGCGGCCCGGGGAGTCGATCGCGCCGTCGGACCACGAGTCGAGCACGATCTGCCACACGCCGGCGCCCAGCGTGCCGGCGACCATGTGATCGCCGCGCGCGACGCAGCTCTCCGCCTCGGAATCGGCGAGCACGTGCACATCGACGTCGACCCCCTCACGATCGAGGGCGATGATCCGCAACGCCCTTGGCTCGGACAGCTCCAGGACGTAGGTCCGCTCGGGTCCGCTCTGGTCGGCGTCGTCGCAGCCGGAGGTGTCGATTCGCACCTCGCCCATCGCGGTGTCGCCGTCGTGGATGAACGGCAGTACGTCGACGATCCATGGCTGCGCCGCCGAACCGTCGCCGGCCACGGGCGGCAGGTCGTCGTCGTCGTCGTCGTCGTCGTCGTCGTCGTAGTCGATGGACCCGTCGAACAGCGCGGCGTCGATCCGATCGAGCGCCTCGAGCTGGATCCGGTTGCGCATGTTGTCGCCGTAGGTGAGCCCCTTCGCCCGCGAGGATGCATGTGCCCCCCGGATAGGCGCTGAGGTGGAGACCGTCGCTGCCCAGGCCGCGCGCGGGCAGCGGGTCGACGGCCCACCACACGTCGACGAACGGGATCTGGCGCTGCTGCGCCATCGCCCGCTGCACCGCGTTGCATGCCGGGATCCAGCGATCGGCCGCGGCATCGTCCCCGCGGGGGTTCATGCCCACGAGCACCGGCACCACGGTGCCCGTTGCTGCCGAGGTCGATCTCCTCGGTGGCGAAGCAGTGCAGGTTCGAGGTGCTCGCGTCGCTCGAGGCCCCGAGCTTCATGAACACGTCGTCGGCGAGGGCTGGTCCAGCGGCGCGGATCGACGCGAGGCTCGCGGCGATCTCGGCGGTCATCGGCGAGTGCACGCGCCCCGCGGGGTAGCGGGTGGGGCCCGAGGCCGGAGGTTCGTCCCCGGTCGTGCCGGTGACGTCGGCCCCATCGGTCGAGGTGCTCACGTCTGCGTCCGCTGCATCGGTGGTGGACGACGCGTCGCCATCGTCGATGTCCGCCGCCGTGGTGCCATCTTCACCGGTCGTGCCTGGCGTGTACGCTGCGCGTGGCTCGGCCGAGCCGCAGCCGGCCGCGATCACCCAAGGTGCCAGCGCACGCGCACGCATCGACATCCACAGTAGCGCGGGGCGGGGCTACCGCGACGTGCATCGGTGGTCCTGCGCCGCGCAGGACCACCGGACGTGCATGTGGTCGGTGTGCCCGGCCACGTGGGAGATGAGCCCGCCACCGCCGCTTGGCCCCGGGTACTCCATCCACTTGGCCAACGCGGCCTTGGACAGCAGCTCGGTCCGCAGCGCGTAGTCGTGCAGGAGCTTCTGGATGCTGCGATCCATGTAGATGCCCTCGACGGCGCCGCAGTCGCCGAGCAAGAACAGCAGCGCCCACGTCTCGGCGGGCTCCAAGTTGACCTCGTTCATCTCCTGCCAGCCGAGCTCGGCGCCCGGCGCCAGCTTCTGCGGATAGCCCAGGTCGACGTCGCGCCCGGATTGGTGGGTGCTGTGGGGCTCGAGGCGGCCTCCGGTGCGGTTCGAGAGGTTGCCGACCAGGATCGGCTGCACCGACGCGCCACGCTTGGCCCACTGGTCGAGCACGCGATCGAGGATCGCGACCGAGGTGTCGGTGGCCCACGTCTTCCAGCCGATCGCGAGGATCCGCCGGCCGGCGCCCTCGACCATCGGCACCGCGCCGCTGAGCGAGCCTGCGCTGGGGAAGCCGACCGACGCGCTCTGCTCGCCCTTGGGCCGGTCGTAGATCACGACGCGGCTGTTCGACGGCAGCTCCTGGTCGATCGCGATGCCCGGGTTGAGCGCGAGGATCTCGTGGTGGAAGATCTTGAAGAGGTTGGCGACGTTCTCGAGCGAGCCGCCGCGACGGATCGTGTAGCGGACCTTCGTCGGGGGCTCGAGCCCGACGGTCCAGTCGGCGCGGCGCACCGGCAATCGATCGCCGGCCGGCGGTGCGTCGTCCTGCGGTGCCGGTTCGTCGGCGGTCCCGGGTCCGTCGGGCTGTCGATCCGCCATCGGCGTCGGGCCGTCTTCGGGCTCGGCGTCGGGCAGCGGGCCGGCTGGGGTCGGACCGTCGTCGGGCGCGGCGTCTTTGGCGACGTCGGCCGAGTCGCCGGTGGGCACCGCAGCGGTGGGCACCTCGGGCGGGCGGCAGCGGATCGCCATCGCGCCCATCCACAAGGTGGCGGCGCCGACGAACAGGATCGCCGCGGTCGGCATGCGCCGGGCCGGGCGCGGCTCGATCGGGTTGCGCGCGTGGCTCGGCGCGTCGTCGTCGTCTGGGGCCCGGCGAGCGTCCGCATCATCATCGTCGCGGTCGTCGGAATCCTCGCCGGCGTCGTCGCTGTCATCCTCGCCGTTGGGCCCATCGTCATCGGGCGCGAGCCCGTCGTCGCCGGGCGCTGCGCCGGCGTCGGCGGCGGAGAGACGATCATCGAGATCGTCCTCGCCGACCGATCCTTTGCGGATGACACGTCGTTCGCGCGGCTCGGTCACGGGGCGAGGTCCGCGAGTGTTCCCCGAGGCGGTGGGCCGGTGCAACCCCCCACGGCGACTTCGGACGATTCCGCCGGTTTCGCTGGCCATGCGCCGCGACGCGAGGGTCGCGGGGTGCACACGGGGCCGGGCCGGTCCCCCTTCCACCGGGCAAAGCCCGGCGGAACCTTGCCCCTCCCAATCGCTGTCGCTCGCTCAGCCGCTGGGGCAGTCGACGTACACCAGGTTGATGTGGCGTTCGAGGGTCGGCGGCTGCGGATCTTCGACCACGCACTCGCGCTCGGGATGGGTGACATCGATCGTGTAGGTGCCCGCCTCGCCCGGCGGCAGGTTGAAGAAGATCGCGACCGGGAACAGCCCCCACTCGATCACGTCCTGATCGAGCACCGGCGATCCGTTCGCATCGGGCGCGTAGTAGGTGCTCGGGAGCGGCGGCGGGTCGAGGTGCACCGTGGCACCGGTCGCGGTGTTCTGGTTGATCGCGATCAGCAGCACCGCCGCGTTCTCGTCGACGACGACGTCGGGGTCCTGGTTGCGCAGCGCCTCGGCCTGCAGGTCGATCACCATCGTCGAGACCTGCGAGAGATCGAAGTCATCGATGGACTCGTCCTCGAGCGCCACCGGGACGATCGAGCCCCAGTAGTCGAGGTTGCCCGCGAGACGAATGCGCTGGAACGAGCCCGGCGCGAGGCCATCGATCGAGTAGGTGCCGTCGGTGTTGCCCGCGGTCTCGAACCCGGGCACGTCGAGCAGCGAGATCTGAGCGAACGCGATCGGACCCATCAAGAAGAAGTCGGACACGACACCGCTCACCGAGAGCGTCGTCGGACCGGTCTCCGAACTCTCCGCGACCTCGGTCGTCGAGCTCGAGCTGGTGTCGGCGCCGGTCGTGGTGGTGGGCGGAGCCGTGGTCGAGCTCGACGACTCGTCGCCGGTGGAACTCGATGTTCCCTCGGCGGTGCCATCGGCATCGTTGGAGCACGCCAGGAGCAGCGAGGGCACGAGCGAGGGGATCAGTAGGGTCAGGGCAAGGCGCGACATGACGCGAATCCTAGCAGTCGCGGGCAGTCGGGGCCGGCTCGCGGAATCGCGCTGACAGCTGGGCATGGCGGCCGAACACGGTTTCCCTCGACGTGGGCGGGGTGTGGGGCGCGCGGTTACGAAGACCCACCTCGTGGTAGCGTTCGCCGGCCATGCGTGCCCCCCGCATCCGTCTGAGTGCCGTGTCGTTGCTGTCTGGCTGTGCGATCGCGGCGTGTTCGTTCGACACCACGGGCAACGGATTCCCCGACGGCATGTCCGTCGGGGCGCTCGAGGGCAGCGGCACCGACGACGATTCGCCTGGTGCGGACCAAGCCGAGGGCGCGGCGAGTGGCACCGACGAGGTCCCGTCGAGCTCCGCGGGTGAGCGCGGCGAGACGCAGGCCAGCGACACTCCGGGAGACACCGGCGACGGTGGCACCGGCCCCACCGGATCCGATGGCGACGACGCCGACGGCGATGCGGGTGCTGCCGCGAGCTCGAGCGGTGGTGATGTCGAGGAGACCACCGGCGATGTACCCGAGCCGATCGCATGTCCCGTGCCGGTGTTCGAGCTGGTATGGGCCGCCGCCGGCGAGCTCATCCCGCCGATGACGCTCGTCGAGACCGACGCCGAGGGCAACCCCGAGGTCGCCTACTCGACCATCACCGACAGCGGCGCGCTGAAGCTGACCCTCGACTTTGCGTGCCCCGGCGAGTACGCGCTGTGGGGTCTGGTCTGGGACTACATGCCGGGCGCACACGGCGGCGCCGATCCCGATTCGTTCTACTTCGATGTCGGCGGCGACGAGTCGACGTGGCGCTACGGCTGCCAGACCGCTGACGAGGAGAGCGGCCTATCGTGGCAACGCATCGCCGCCTTGAGCGCCCAGCCCTGCAACGCGTCGTATGTGGCGCTGCAGGTCGCCGAGGCCGGACCCGTCGAGCTGACGCTCCGCAATCGCGAGGCCGGCTCGGGCAGCGTTGTCGCGGGGATCGCCGCGGTGGTGGTGAGCAGCGATTTGGCCGCGGATCCGTCGGCGCTGTACGAGCCGTACTGAGCCGCTCTCAGCCCACGTCTTCGAGGCGCGCGCACGCCCACGTGGAGCCGCTGCCGCGTACCTCCACCGCGGGCTCGTCGTGCCCCGTGGTGGACTCGAAGACGACGCGCCATTGGCCGTCTCGGCGCACGATCGATCGAGCAACGAGCCCGTAGACGGGGTCGGTCACCGGACAGCCGTGCGTGTCGGCGTGCTCGATGCGTCCGTCAGTCATCCGGAAGAGCACCTGTGCTCCGACCGGAACCGCGAGGTGACCATCGACGACGCGGGGTGGTCGTGCCGCGTCGACGCGTACCCGCCAGCGATGATCGAAGATCGGGTCGTGGAAGGTCGGCTCGCGAACGATGCGTTCTTCGATCGCGAAGCCCTCGATGTTCACGACGTGGTCGACCACGACCTCGGACGAGCCGACGTCGACGCACGCGGCAACGAGCAGCACGCACGAGATGGGCGCCTTCACGTGTGGAGGGCGCATGAGAGCGTGCCCTCCGGTTCCGTGGCGCGGCCGGTGCACGTGCGCGAGCGACTCGCGGTACTCGAGCTTCCCCGCCGCAACGAGTGTCGCGCGCTCGCGCGCGCCTCGGGCCACACCTCGAGATGCTCGGTGACGATGACGCCGTCGGTGTCGTGCTGCGACTGCATCAGCGGTTCTGAAGGAGGAGGGCGCCCTCACGCCGGCACGGGCGGCTCGGCGTCGATCCGCGCCGTGCAGTGCACCCCCCGCGCCGCGAGCTCGGCGAGCACGTGGTCGAGCATGCCCGGCACCTTGCCGAGCAGCTCGGGCGGGGTGACACCCGGCGTGGTGTAGCGGCCGTCGAGCAGCGCCCGCGCGACGATCGTCGCCGGGAACGCCGTGGTCCGCGACATGCTGCGCTGCGCTGTCGCGACGTCGTAGCGATCGACCATCTCCCAGATCATGCGCACGTCCACGCCCTCCTTGCGACCCGACGCGACCACGCGGAGCACGGTGAGATCGTGCTCGTCGGGGCCGTAGCTCCACTTGGGGAACAGCAGCGCGGCGGCGACGTCCCGGGGCACCACCTTGGCGCCGCTTACGTCGATCGCCGTGGTGTCGAACAGCCCCGCGTCGCGGAACGCCCGCATCAGCGCGGCGTGCCCGGGCCAGCGCATCGTCTTCTCGACCATCGTCGGGATCCGCAGGGTCTTGATCAGCGTGCGCAGCCCATCGGTGTTGAACGCCTCGAGGGTGCCGACGCCGTCGATGTCGACCGGCTCGACGCCCGACAGCGCCGGGTACACCACGACGGCGCCGTGCTCGACCATCCGCGCCGGCCGCGTGTACTCCTCGATGACGTCGGCGGGCGCGAAGCCGGCCTTGTACTCGAACGGTGCGGTGCGCAGCACCGGCAATCCGCCGACGAACACCTCCAGCCGTGTGCACGGATCGAGCACACAGCTGGCGTGGCCCGCGGCGATGCTGCTGAGCCCGGGCGCGACGCCGCAGTCCACGACCGCGATGCAGCCGTGATCGCGGGCGAAGCCATCGAGCATCAGCGGATCCTCGGCCATGAAGCTGATGTCGACGTAGGGCTTGCCCGTCTGGGCGACCGCACGGAGCGATTGCAGGCCGAGGTGCGAGGGCAAGGCACCGATCACGAGATCATGCGGCGCGCACGTACGCTGCAATGCCGCGGGATCGGAGAGATCGACGACGGCGGTGCGGCAGCCCAGGCGCGCCTCGAGGAGGCCGAGCGCCTCGCTGCGGACATCGGCCACGGTGACGTCGATCGCCCCGCCTTGCACGAGGTCCGTCGCGATCGCGGCGCCGATCTGACCGCAGCCGAGGATGATCACGGTTTTCACAGGCGCGAGGATAGCCGCGGGCCTGCCGGTATGGCAGCCTCGATCCGATGCCGCAGGGGTTCTACGTCCGCGATGGGGATCGGCTGTTCGCGACCGAGTACACGCGGGGTCCGTGGAGCCCGAAGCTGCAGCACGGCGGTCCGCCGGCGGCGCTGCTCGCGGGTGCAGTCGAGCGCTTCGGATCGGATGCGTCGCGATTCCTCGTCGCGCGGCTCACCTTCGAGTTCCTGCGCCCCGTGCCGATGGGCGCATTCACGATCGAGACCGAGGCGATCCGCCTCGGCCAGAGGGCCCAGCGCATCGACGCGCGCCTGCTGCAAGACGGCGTGGAACTGGTGCGCCTGCACGCGCTGCGGATCCGCCGCACCGCGCTGGTGCTGCCCTCGCCCCGCTGTCCGCGTCATGGCGCGCCGCGCGGTCCCGCCGGCCTCGAGCCGTGGGTGTTCCCGTTCTTCCGCGAGCGCATCGGCTACCACGCCGGCGTCGAGGTCCGCATCAGTCGCGGCGTCTGGGGCAAGGGCCCCACCACCGCGTGGATGCGACTGCAGGTGCCGCTCGTGGTCGACGAGGTCACCTCGCCGCTCGAGGCGCTCGTCACCATCGCCGACGCTGGCAACGGCGTGTGCACGGTGCTCGACACCCGCCAGTACACGTTCGTGAACCCCGATCTCACCGTGCACCTCGATCGCCCGCCATGCGGCGAATGGTTCGCACTCGACGCGCGCTCGACGGCCGACCCGCTCGGGCTGGGGCTCACGCAGAGCGAGCTGCACGATCGCGATGGCGAGCTCGGCCGTGCGCTCGCGAGCTTGATCGTCGAGGGTCGCGACGACAGTGGCGCTGCGCCGTCCGACCCGTCTACCATCGAGCTGTGAGCGCGATCCCCCCTTCGACGCCGCCGGTTCCGCCGCCAGGCGGGCCCCCGGGCGGCTCGTGGTCCATGCAGCCGGGCATGGGCGCACCCGCACCCGAGAGCGCGCCGCAGCACGTGCCCTCGGCACCGGGGACGTCCCCCGCACCAGGTTCGCCGGGGTCCACGATGCCCAGCGGCGTGCTGACACCCGGCGACGGCACGCCCTCGGATCCCATCGTCGCGCCCTCGGTGCTGCACGTCTTCTCTCGGCCACGTGCGCTGCTCAGCAAGTACGGCCGCATGCTGTGGTGGCTGCACTCCTTCTACGCCCTGGGCCTGGGCGTGTTCGTGGTGCTGTTCGCCGCCAAGGGCTTCGCCCA
This sequence comes from Nannocystales bacterium, assembly GCA_038325765.1. Taxonomy (GTDB): domain Bacteria; phylum Myxococcota_A; class Polyangia; order Nannocystales; family Nannocystaceae; genus Xiheibacterium. The sequence goes on along the minus strand of JBBQJI010000082.1, from coordinate 1,931 downwards.
CGCCCGCTTCCTCACCATCTCGCTCGCGCTGGCTTGGATCGTCGTCATCCTCTTCTTTCGTCTGTTCGGCAGCGGCACCGGGCAACTCGTCGAGGGCAAGGGCGCCAAGATGCGCTTCTTCGTCATGACGTACGTGCTCAAGAACATGTACCAGGGGATGTTGTTCTTCCTGTTGCCGTTCTACTGGCGCGCGGTGACGCTGGACTCGCCCAACCAGTGGTTCCTGCTCGCGCTCGGCGTGTGCGCGTTCCTGTCGACGCTCGATGTGGTGTTCGACCGCATGCTCATGCGCTGGAAGGTCGCCGCATCGGCGTTCTATTTCTTCACGCTGTTCGCGTGTCTGAACCTCGTCATCCCGGCGCTGATGCCGAACTCGCGATCGGCGGTCACGCTCGTCGTCGCCGCGGCGGTCTCTGCGGTCGCGTTCTGGAGTATGCATGTGCCGGTGCGCATGCTCGGGCGCCCGCTGGGCGCGACCTTGCTGGTGACGTGGACGCTTGGCGCGCTGGCCGGCGCCTACTTCGGACGCGCCGCGGTGCCGCCCGTCGCGATGCACGTCGCCGCGGCCGCGGTCGGTCCCAAGCTCCTCGACGATGGGCGTCTCGCGCTCGAGGTCAGCTCGTTGCACGTGTCGCTCGTGCGCGAGCTGCATGCGGTCACCGACATCGTCGTGCCCGGCGGCAAGGGCGAGCGGCTGATCCACGAGTGGTGGCACGAGGGCGAGCTGGTGCAGCGCATGGACGACGTCGACCCGCACCCGCAGGGGCTGTGGGACACCGTGCGGCTCGAGTCGAAGCTCGACGAGGACAGCGTGCCCACTGATCCGGCCGGCCGCTGGCACGTCGACGTGCTCACCGAAGACGGCCAGCTGGTCGGCCGCGTTCCGTTCACCGTGACCGAGTGATGCGCGGTTCGCTGCGGGGCTCCCTGGGTCGCTTGGGCGGGGAACCATCCGCGGGTGCGGTTCGCGAACGCCCCGAGCCAGACCGTCGCCGGGGGACCCAGCGTGCGGGAATCCACCCAACCGACCGATGCCCTGCAACAGCCGCCTCTCGGTGTCGATGAGCATGCCTGCCCCGTGAGCTACCGGGGCAGGAGCCCGATGAGACCCACATCCTTTCCCCTTCTCGCCCTCGCCCTCGCCGCCTCGTGTACGTCCGAGAACCCGCTCGACGACCCGAGTTCCGGCGAGGATTCGAGCACGAGTGCAGCACCTGGCGGCAGCAGCGACGCGTCGCCGACGAGCACGACTCCGTCGTCGGAGTCGGGCGAGATCCCCAGCGAGACCGGTGGTACGACCGCCGACACGACCGGCGACGGCACGGAAACCGTCGACGACACGGGGCCCGAACCGCGCTGCGCGAGCGACGACGACTGTGGAGGGGACGCGCCCTTCTGCCTGGACGGTGCCTGTGTCGCCTGCTGGGATCTGCCGTCGCCGGGCGACGCATGCGAGGCGGCCGATCCCGACGCCCCCTTCTGCGCGGGCGGCACTTGCGTTTCGTGCTCCGACGAGAATGCCGAGGCGACGTGCGCGGCGGCGAACCCCGAGCTTCCCGCGTGTCTGGACGAACAGTGCGTGCAGTGCAGCGACGCGAACGCGTCACTGTGTGACGGGGCGACGCCGGCTTGCGTGTCGGGCGAGTGCGCGCCGTGCAGCTTTCACTCCCAGTGTCCCGCCTCCGCGTGCAATCTGTGGACGGGCGAGTGCCTCGACGCCACGCCGCAGACGATCGGCCCCGATGGTGCACACGATTTCGCCACGCTCACCGCGGCATTCGCCGCGGTGCCTGCCGGCGGTCAAGGGGTCTTCATCCTCCACGAGAACCCCGGCAATGCCGCGTACGCGGAGTCGGTGCAGCTCGCGGGCGACCGCGTGATCGCCCTGCTCGGCGCGGCGGGCACGCGACCGCTGGTGCGGGGCGCCGACA
>JBBQJI010000081.1:0-23402 GCA_038325765.1 Nannocystales bacterium | reverse complement strand
AAGGTGCGCAGGCCGTACGCGCGTCTGGTGACCACTTTGAGCTTGTTGTTCTGGCCTTCGACGGCGCCGCTGGAGATGGCGCCGCGGGCCTCGAACCAGTTCATGATGAGGGCGTGGTGGTTGCGCATGGTCTTGGCGAACTTCTGCACCGGTGGGATCCTGGAGCGCAGCGCCCGAGTGATCCAGGCGGTGAGGAACTTCGTCGCCGAGGCCGCGGAGGTCTGCTCCCACAGGAGCTGGAGATCTTCCTCGAGCAGGTAGGCGCGAGTGGTCTTCAAGTTGTACTCGAGGAGATCGGCGAGCTTGATGTACTGCTTCTCGCTGAGGTGCTCGGGGCGCCGGAGCAGACACCAGCGGCTGTGCTTCAGGATCGGCTCGTGGCCGTCGCGCTTCATCTGCTTGACCTCTCCGGCGCGGACCTCGTCGATGGCCCGGTTGAGGTTGGTCGCGAGCTTGGCTGCGATGTGGAAGCGGTCGAGGACGTGGACCGCCTGCTTCGCCCGGCGCGCGAGCACATCGATGTACGGCCGCCACATGTCGCTGCACACGAAGCGAAGATGTCGCGCGCGCGGGCCGAACTCGTCGAAGAAATTGTGGCTCCTCGGAAGAATTCGTGGGTCGGTCGAGCCGGGTGAGGGGCGCCCTCGCGGCGGGCGTTCGGCGAGCTGGTGCACCGCGCGACGTCCCAGGACATCCCCCACCCATTCTTCACCCTGCCCGGCGACGTCCCAGGACATCCCCCACCCATCCTTCACCCTACCCGGCGATGTACCAGGACATCCCGACCCATCCTTCACCCTGGTCGGCGACGTCCCGGGACATCCCGGCGTGTGTCCGACACCGAGTCGGTGTCGATGTGGCAGAGCCTGTCGTTCGGCGCCAACTACAAGGCGGCCTACTGCATGGCGGTGTGCCCGGCCGGCGAAGAGGTCATCGGGCCGTTCCTGCACGATCGAGCGGGCTTCATCGCCGACGTGGCGCGCCCGCTGCAGGAGCGCGCCGAACCGGTCTTCGTGGTGCCGGTATCCGACGCCGAGGCCCACGTCATCGCGCGGTTCCCCGAGAAGACGCCACGGCCCGTCAGCAACGGTACACGGGTGCGGACGATCGCCGAGTTCGCGACCCGACTCCCGCTGCGCTTCTCGCCGGGCAAAGCCGCCGGCCTGCCCGGGCGCTACCACTTCGTGTTCACCGGCACCGAGCCCACCGAGCTCACGGTCGCGATCGACGACGGCAGCCTCGACGTCCACGTCGGTCTGCTCGGCGAGGCCGACCTGCGCATCGAGGCCGACGCCACCACCTGGCTGGACTTCCTCGCCAAGGACGTCGGTCTGCTCGAGGCCCTGCTGACGCGACGGTTGAAGATCCGCGGCCCCACGAAGCTGATGAGGGCCTTCGCGATCGGCTTTCCCTAGCAGCCCCGCGGGCTCGCTCAGCGCACCGGCTCGTCGGTGATGGTCGCGCTGTCCGCCAGCGGCCGGAACGCGTTGATCGGGATCTTGAGATATCGCCGTTGGCCCGTGGACGCTGCGGGCAGCGTCCCGGCGTCGACGTTGACCTGCACGCTCTGGAACAAGAGCCGCGGCGTGGCGAGACCAGCGTCGCGGCGCGTGCGGAACTCGACGAACTGGGCCTTGCTGCGGCCGGCCGGGAGCTGCACGTTGCTGGCCATCTGCGAGGCGACGGTGGTCTCGCACGCCACCGCTCGCCCGCCGGGCTGGTAGTCGTGACCGACGAACATCCGCGTGGTGGCGGGCAACGTGTAGATCCTAGTGGTGATCGAGTCGTACAGATCGGCAGCGGACCCCGCAGGGAAGTCGCAGCGGCCGGTTCCCATGTCGGGCATGAACATCGTGTCGCCGGTGAAGATGGCATCGCCGAAGCGGTAGGTGACGCAGGCCGGGGTGTGCCCCGGCGTGGCGATCACCTCGAAGCCCAGCCCACCGCAGGTCACGGTCTCGGCGTCGTCGAGAAGCCGATCGAACTGGCGACCATCGGTGGGGAAGTCAGCCGGCAGATCGAAGACCTCCTTGAACACGCGCTGGACCTCGGTGATGCGCCGACCGATGGCGATCTGGGCCCCTGGGAATCGGCGCTTGAGCTCCTGCGAGCCCGACAGGTGATCGGCGTGGGCGTGGGTCTCGAGGATCATGCGCAGGCGGAGGTCGGCGGCGCGGAGGAAAGCTTCGATGCGATCGACCGACGCGGTCGAGACCGTCGATGAGGCCGGGTCGTAGTCGAGGACCGGGTCGATCACGATGGCGTCGCCGGTCGTCGGTTCGGAGACGACGTAGGTCAGCGTGCTGGTGGCGGGGTCGCTGAAGGGCTCGATGTTCATGGTGGGGTCCCCGATTCGGCGGCCGCGGTGGATGGATCCGTGGTGACGTGCTGCGCACCACTGCGCAGGGTCGCCAGCACGCGGCGCATGGCGGCGATGCGTGCCGCAGTGTCTCGGGCGTCGATGCACCCACCGCGGTCGCGGGCGATCGCGCCGAGGCGAGCGGTGCGCGAGGTCGCCACCGCGTCGAGGGCGTCGCACAGCGCCACGAAGGAGCCGTACTCGGCCGCCGATCGCAGCAGCGTCTCGAGGCGCGCGCGGCGAGGGCCGAACCCGCGCGGCAGATCGAGCGCCCGGCCGATCGCCGCGCACTCAGGCTCGGTGAGATACAGCCCGCAGCGAGCGGCCGACGCCAGGAACGAGGCGACTTCTCGCAGGCCCGCGCCGGGATCCGCGAGTGGATCGACGGGCGCGCTCGTGGCGTCGTCGTGCACGGGGGATTCGGCGCCGCACTGATCGACCACCACGTCGAGCGTGAGGTGCACGACCGCGGTCCAGAACGGCGCCGGCAGCTGCTCGATCGCCGCGGTGTATGCGGGCAGCCACGGCAGCACGAAGCGCCGCAGAAAGTCGGCAGCATCGCCGTCGCGCCCACTGCCGCACAGCCGCGCGGCATGACCGAGCAGCACGCCGAGGTGGCAGGCGGCGACCTCGTCGGTGGCAGGTCGCTGGCCGTCGGTCCCGATCGCATCCGCGATCGCGCAGGTGATCGAGCCGCCGACGATACCGTCCGGTTCGAGAAATGTGCTCGCGTACGGCGGAACCCCGAGGTCGAACGCCGCGACATACTGCGTCGCGAGCTCGTCCAGGTCGGTCGCCTGGGGATCGATGGCAGCGACTGCGCGCGGATCCAAGGTGACGCCGCCACCGAGCAACAGCTCCGACAGCACCGCGTAGCCGCGGGCGCGGGCGATCGCCATCGTAGCGTCGGGCACCGCCGTCATCCGACCACCTTGCGCCGCGATGGTGTCGAGGGCCGCGGCAGCCGATACGCCTCGGCTACCGGCTTGAGCGGGCGCGCCAGCCACAGCGGTCGGCGGTTGCCGTCGGGGCTGTGGTCCTGCGCCGTGCGCGTCAGCGCCTTCCACTGCCGGTACACTGCCATCGACTTGCGGGTGTCGACCGCGACGTCGCCATAGTGCTCGCCCGCAGCGGCCTTGCGCACCTCGATGGCGCGCTGCAACCAGCAGTGTGCGCCGCTGATCGGATCGGGGTGGACGGCATGGGTCAGGTTCTGGTGCACGCCCACGTCCTTCCACCAGATCCGCGAGGTGTCGGGGTCGAAGGTCTTCCACGCGCTGCCGCCTGTCAGGATGTTCAGGGCGTGACCGCCGTCGCCATCGTCGGCGAGGCGCGCGTGCGAGGACATGCCCGGGCCGCCCGCGCCCGATTCCTGCAATCGCCAGCGGCCCAGGTGATGGCTCATCGCGATGATGCCGGGCTTGATGCCCTCGGTCACCCAGACCTTGTCGACGAAGTGGCCGATCTCGGTCTCGACGCGCACCAGATCGCCGGTCTGCACGCCGATCCGCGCCGCGTCGCTGACGTGCATCCACACCGGGTTGTTGTGGCTGATCTCGTACAGCCACTTCGCGTTCGCCGAGCGGGTGTGGATGAGCGTGGGCAGGCGGAAGTTGGGCAGCAGCAGCATCTCGCCAGCCGCGCGATCGATCTCGTCGGGGTGCACATGGCTGCGCAGCGGCCACGGCACCACGTACTGCTTCTCGGGCCAGCCCCAGTCGCGCAGCGTGGGGCTGAACAGCTCGAGCTTGCCGCTGGGCGTGGGAAAGCCGCGGCGGCGGACACCCTCGATGTCGACCCCACCCTCGTCGACGGCGTGCTCGTAGGGTTGGTAATTCGTGGCGGTGATCTCGAAACAGCCGTACTTGCGCATGTACGCGAGCGGTGTGAGCCCCTGGGCGGCAGCCGCCGCCGGCAGTCCGGGCACGCTGTGATCGAACACCCAGCTCCAATATTCGTCCTGGGTGATCAGCTCACCTGGCCGGGTCGGGCTCTCGAACCACTTGCGGATGCCGAGCGCACCGTCGGGATCCATGCGACCCGACAGCTCGACCCAGAACTCGGCCTCCTCCCACACTTCGCCGGGGTTGGCCTCGTGGGTGAACCGCACCGACTTGCCGGCGCGCTCCATGGCCACCCGCCGCACCGGTTGGCGAAAGCCGATCCACTGGCCGGCGTGGGTCTCTTGGCTCATCAAGTCGTGGCGCTCGCCCGCATGGCCCATCGGCAACACGTAGTCGGCGAACCAGGCCGACTCGTTCCACGTCGGCGTGAGCGCGACATGCAGCTTGATCTTCTCGGTGTCGCGCAGCGCGTCGAGCCACATGAAGCCATCGGGGTTGGTCCACATCGGGTTGTAGACCCGGGTGAAGTAGACGTCGATCTCGCCGCGGCCCTCGGCCAGCAGATGCGGCAGTAAAAAGCTCATCTCGAAGAACGCCAGCGGCCACTCCTGCGGCATGTGCAGCTCGTTCCAGGCGTTGAACGCAGGCGGCTGCGCGAAGGGCTTGGGGACGAACTTGTTCCACGCGTTGAGGCTGGTGCCGCCGCGGGTCCCGACGCTGCCGGTCAGCACGTTGAGGAAGAACAGGCAGCGGGCGATCTGCCAGCCACCACGGTTGCCGATCGAGGCAGCGCGCCAGGTGTGCGCGGCGAGCCTGTCGCCCGCCTCTTCGACGATGCGGGCGGCCTCGACGACGCGCTCGATCGGCACCTGCGCCTCGGCGGCGGCGCGCTCGAAGGTGAACTCATCATACAGCACCTCGAGGCAGCGCTCGAAGTCCTCGAACGTCCCGGCGCCGATCGGCAGCGCAGGCATGTCCGGCGTCGTCGGGGCCGAGCGGAGGAACTCGGCCCAGTTCACCCAGCGCCGCACGAACTCGCGGTTGTAGGTGCGGCGACGAATGAGATGGGCCGCGATCGCCAGCAGTACCGTCGCCTCGGAGCCGGGCCAGGTCGGCAGCCACACGTCGGAACGCGACGCCGTGTTCGACAGCCGCGGATCCATGGTGATGAGCTTCGCGCCGTCGAGCTTGCCCTCGATGATGCGTTGGGCGTGGGGGTTGAAGTAGTGGCCGGTCTCGAGGTGGCTCGAGATCAGCAGGATCGCGCGGGCGTTGGCGTAGTCGGGGCTGGGGCGATCGATGCCCGACCAGAACGCATAGCCGGCGCGCGCCGCCGCCGAGCACACGTTGGTGTGGCTGTTGTGCCCGTCGACGCCCCACGCGGTGATGCAGCGGTTGGTGTAGTGATCCTCGCCCGGACGACCCACGTGGTACGTGATGCCGTCGCGTCGGCGCTCGCGGCTCGCTCGCATCTTGGCGCCGATGTCGGCCAGCACCGCCTCCCAGGTGACGCGGCGCCACTTGCCCTCGCCGCGCTCGCCGACACGCTGCAGCGGATACAAGATGCGCTCGGGATCGTAGGTCTGGTTGTGGGTCGCGGGGCCCTTGGCGCAGTTGCGGCCGCGGCTGCCCGGGTGCGCCGGGTTGCCCTCGAACTTGCGGATCTCGTAGGTGGTGCGGTCGACGTAGGCCAGCAGGCCGCAGGCGCTCTCGCAGTTGAAGCAGATCGTCGGCACCAGCGTGTAGCGACGGGGCACACGCTTGGGCCAGGCCTTGGCGTCCCACTCGACCCAGTCGTCCCACAACTCGGGTGGCGGATAGGTGCTCATGCGCCCATCGGGGTGCGCGACGGTGGCCAGCCGGCTCGGATCGACCGGCGCGCGCGCGAACTCGGGCAGCGCGGTGCCGGCGACGTTGGTCGACTCGGTGCCGATAGGTGTGCGCTCGGGGGCCCGCCCGAGCATGGCGCCGAGGAAGTTCGCGACGCGTGATGCGAGGTCGTTCATGCGTTGGGTATCTCCTGCGGCGCCATCACGAACGCGTGCTCGTACAGGTACAGCCCGATGGTCGCGACGAGCAGGGCCAGCGCCGTCGGCCACAGCGATGTCGGCCACAGCAACAGCAGCGGCAGCAGGTGACCGCCGACGACCACGCCCCACCAGAAGCGCCCGCGGTACCGACCCGAACGGATCTCGTGGGCCGCCCGCGCGGCGACCTCGCTGGCGTGGGGGATCCCGAGCTCGCCGAGCAGCAGCATCATCAGATCGAGGACGAGCATCGCGACGAAGCTCACCTTCGCCGCTGTCACCAGCGCCGGTGCCAACCCCACCGCAGCGCCGATCACGAGCAGCGTCCCTGCGCCCATCATCGACGCCTGCACGAGCAGATGGATCGGCAGCAGCGGGCTCTGCCACAGATCGCGGCCCTCGGCCTGCGCGAACAAGAACGCGGTGTACACCGCGGCCCCGAACGCGAGCGGCAACGTCGCCCACGCCAGCGCCGTCGCCACGCCGGGCGACGGCGCAACCCAGCCCAGGACCTCGGCGGCCGCGAGCGCCACCCACGAGGTCGACAGCAGCGAGAAGCCGATCAGCAAGAACGCGCCGCGGGCCAGCCAGCTCCGCCACTGCGGACGCAGCAAGATCGACAGGAATCTCTCGGGCCGCTCGAGGTCGTAGACGAGCAGGCCAGTGGTCGCGATCGTGGCGAGCACCGCGACGAGCCCCGGCCACAGCACCGCGCGTGGGTCGTACGGGAACACCCCTAGCGCGATCCCCAGCGACAACAGCAAGAACACGCCGGTGCCGATGCCCTTGGTGACGAGGTACGCCGGCACCGGCCAGTGCCACGCGATTCGATGCTGGGCGTTGTAGGCGACCTGCACCATGTGCTCGGCCATCGTGCCGCCGCCGCGGATCGGGCCGCCGATCGGATCGCCCTGCTCGGCCGGCACCCGCAGGGTGGGGCGCACCGGGTTGCCGATGTGCGGGGCCTCGCCGATGTGCGGGGCCTCGCCGATGATGTTCAGGCGCGTACGCGGGCGGCTGGCGTGTTCGCCGACGACGTCGGTGAACACCATGTGCCGGGGCGTGGCGGCGGCGGTCGGGTGCATGGCCACGTCCTCACCATCGATGTACAGGACCTTGGGCCGTGTGCCCTGCTCGGGCTTGCGCACGGTGGTGCGGTGGGCCGATGCCATGCGACTGATCTCCGAGGTCGGATCGTCGAGATCGCCGGCGATGATGGCGTGGGTCGGACACACCACGGCGCACGCGGGCTCGAGCCCCACGTCGATGCGGTGGGCGCAGAAGTGGCACTTGGCGACGGTACCGCGGTCGGGGTCGACATGGATCGCGTCGTACGGACACGCCTGCATGCACGCTTTGCAGCCGATGCACACGTCGGGATCGAACTCGACGATCCCGTCGTTGCGCTGGTACATCGCGGTGACCGGGCAGATCCGCACGCACGGTGGGTTCTCGCAGTGGTTGCAGCGCGTGACCTGGAACGAGCGGCGGACATCGGGGAAGGCGCCGCGCTCCACGTACTTCACCCAGGTGCGGTTCACCCCCAGGGGAACCTCGTTCTCGCTCTTGCAGGCGGTCGAGCACGCGTGGCACCCGATGCACCTGCGGTTGTCGATGACGAAGCCGTAATTCATGCGCCGGGGGCAGAGGGAGCAATCGCCGTGCCGTGCCACGCGATGACGGAATTTCGCGTATCGCCCGCGCCCTGGCGCGCCCCGGCTACCTGGTCGGAGCGTGAACGTTGCAACCGATGTTTCAACGGTTGCGGCGGACGGAACACCGCGACGACGCGCGCCGCCCTCACGCCTGGTGGACCGGCGGGCGTCGGCGCACAATGACCACGACCATGGCAGAGATCGTACCGCGGCCGCCGCTCGCGCTCACCGAGTTCCACGGCATGGCATCGGTGGCGCCCCAGATGAAGCGCCTGTTCGAGCTGCTCGAGCGCGTCGCGGACAGCGACGCATCCGTGCTGCTGCGCGGGGAGACCGGCACGGGCAAAGAGCTCGCAGCCGTCGCGATCCACGAGATGAGCGCCAGGGCGCGCGGGCCGTTTCGTGCGATCAACTGCGCCACGCTGGTCCCCGAGCTCGCGGCCTCCGAGCTGTTCGGCCACGTCCGCGGTGCGTTCACGGGGGCGGTGACCAACCGCAGCGGCCTGTTCGCGCTCGCGGACGGCGGCACGGTGTTCCTCGACGAGGTCGCCGAGCTGCCCCTCGACATCCAGGGGCGACTGCTCAGGGTGCTGCAGGATCGAACGTTCGTCGCCGTCGGCGGGGCCCAGCCGCAGCAGGTCGACATCCGCCTGCTCACCGCGACCCACAAGTCGCTGCGGCAAGAGGTCGAGGCCCGCCGATTCCGCGAGGATCTGATGTACCGCATCCGCGTGGTGCCGGTGTTCATCCCGCCGCTCTCCGAGCGCGACGGCGACGTCGAGGCGCTCACGTGGCATTTCATCGACGTGTTCAACGCCCAGGGCCGGCGTTCGATCAGCGGGATCGAGGGAGACGCGTATCGCATGCTCATGCGCTACCCGTGGCCGGGCAACATCCGCGAGCTCCGCAACGTGATCGAATATGCGTTCGTGGTCGGGCGCAGTCCAACGCTCACCGCCGAGGAATTTCCACCCGAGCTGCGGGGCGAGCTCCCCCCCGGCCGGAGCGCCGGTCCGCTCGGCCCCGACGACGAGGATCGGGCCCGCATCGCCGACGCGCTCGCGGCCGCGCATGGGCAGAAGAGCCACGCCGCGGAGCTGCTCGGCATCAGTCGGACCACGCTGTGGCGACGGATGCGCGAGCTCAAGCTCCTCGAGGGGTGATGCAGATACGATCGCGACCCAGGTGCCGTCCCTACGTCTTGTGGACCGGACACGTGCTCATGCCGAACACGGTGTACAGCGGGCAGAAACCCCAAAGACCGGTCACGAGGGGAACGAGTCCCAGCAGTCCCAGCCAAGTCTGCGGCCCCACGACGGTGAGCGACAGTAGACCGAGCCCCATCGCGACTCGGACCGCGCGGTCCCATCCAGCTTCGTTGTGTTTCATGGTGAGTTCTCCTACACGTCGAGAGCCGAAACCCAGGGAAAGGGTTCATCGGTGCCCCGCTGCCGTCACTCGAGCTTCGCGAGGAGGTCGCTGAGCCACGAGCCGCGCGCGTCCCGGCGCGCGGGTTCGGTGTCGCTGACCTTCTGTTCTCGGCAACGACATCGGTCGGCGGGCGCGACATCGCCGAGGACCTGTTCGATGTGCGCACCGCAGCCAGCGAAGGTAGGGCGACCACATCGGCGACAATCGACTCGACGGCACATCAGACGACCCCCGGGTTCGCTGCACGCGCCGCGTGGAGCCGGTGCTCCTGCTCGTCGAGGCTGCGCCGCACCCCGTCCATGTCGAGCTCGCGCAGCTTCTGAATCAGCGCGTCGAGTGCGGGCGCACGCATCACGCCCGGCTGGGACGCTAGCAAGATGCCGTCGCGGAGCACCAACAGGGTCGGGATCGCCCGGATCTTGAACGCCGCCGCAAGACCGGGCTCGGCCTCGGTGTCGACCTTGCCGAAGACCACATCGGGGTGGCGGGTCGCGGCGGCCTCGAAGACCGGCGCGAAGGCACGGCACGGGCCGCACCACGACGCCCAGAAGTCGAGCAGGACGATGCCGTGTTCGACGGTGGCTTCGAAGGTTTTCTCGGTGACTTCTACAGTTGCCATTGCGGCCTCCATGGCTGGATGGAGCCGCCCGTAGGAAAAAGGATTCAGGGTTTCTCGGCGAGGAAGTTCCGCAGGGCGACCTTGACCGACCTCTGCACCGAGATCGGCACCTCGGCGGTCGGCGCGGTCGTGCGGCACAGCGCCAGCGTGCGCTTGAGCGAGTCGCAGGCGCCGCGGCAACGGGCGCAGCCCTCGAGGTGACGCTCCATTTCCGTGCACACGTGTGCGCTGATTTCGTCCTCGAGGTGTTGCGAGAAGAGCATCGCGACATCGGGGCACGTCCCGCTCGCTGCGGCGGCGTCCGTCGGGATCCCGAGCACAGGCGCAATCAGTAAGCGAACCGATAGCCGCGCGCGATGTAGGCGGCTCTTCACCGCCTGCGCGCTGATGCCGAGCACCTTGGCCACCTCTGGGGCGGTCAGGCCCTCGACGTCGCGGAGCAGGAGCACCTCCCGATCCGTGGATCCGAGGGAGCGGATCGCCTGCTCGAGCGCGAGCTCGACCTCCTTGCCGGCGACTGCCTCGTCCGGGCTCTGCGAAGGATCGCTCAGCCGTCCCGCTTCGCCGGCCATCTCGGTGTCGAGCGACCGCGACTCTTTCGGCGCAAATTTGCTCCGGCGCCGCTTCTTGATGCAGAAGCTCCGCGCGATCGTGTACAGCCACGTCGAGATCGACGACGCACCGCGAAAGTCGCGAAGGCCCCGCGCCATGGACAGCAAGGTGTCCTGCAGAACGTCCTTCGCGTCCTCTGGGTCACGGCACATCCTCATACCGAAGCGGTAGATCTGCGCCTGATGTCGCTCGAGCAGCGCTTCGATGGCCGCGCTGTCTCCCGCGCGGGCTCGTTCGAGGAGCAGCGTGTCGGCGTCGTCGGGCATCGCCTGCGACGTTGTGGCACGAAACCCCGGCAGGGGCCACGGCTCACCGGTGGTGGCACGCGACGCGCTCCTCGAGGGGTGATGCCAGACGTCAGCCCGCACGGGCGCGACCGCTCGCCTCGTGCACCGTGCCGACATCGTCGGTCGCGTGGAACAGGTTCAGGGGCAGCTGCAGATGCCGGATGCCGTTGGCGTCGGGCTCCGGCAGATGGCCGGCCTGGATGTTCACCTGCACCGAGGGGAACAGCAGCCGCGGTGCCGCCAGCGTCGCGTCGCGGGCGCTGCGGAATCGGACGTACGACTCACGCGAGGTGTCGGCGGATAGCTGGATGTTGTCGCGCTTGGACGCGCCGATGGAGGTCTCGTAGCGCAGCGGTCGGCCACCGGGCTGGTAGTCGTGACCGACGAACACGCGGGTGTCGTCTGGCAGCGCGTACAGGCGATCGTGCACCGACGTGTAGAGCTGATCGGCGCTGCCGCTGGGGAAGTCGCAGCGACCGGTGCCGTAGTCGGGCATGAACAGCGCGTCGCCGGTGAACACGGCGTCGCCCACGAGGTAGCTCATGCAGGCGGGCGTGTGACCGGGTGTGCTCAGGGCCTGGATCGCGAGGCTGCCTGCGCGCAGGACCTCGCCGTCCGCCGCGAGTCGATCGAACTGAGAACCGTCGATGTCGAACGAGGCGTCCAGACCGAACACGGGCTTGAACGTGCGCTGCACGGCGCGGATGCCGTCGCCGATCACGACGGCCGCCCCGAGCTCGCGCTTGAGGAACTGCGCCGCCGTCAGATGATCAGCGTGGGCGTGGGTCTCGAGCAGCAGGTGCACGTGCAAGCCCTGCTCACGGACCCAGACGAGCAGCGCCCCGGCCGAGGCGGTCGACGTCTGCGATCCCAGCGGGTCGTAGTCGAGCACCGGGTCGATGATGACGGCGTCCTTGGTCGCCTCGTCGTAGACGACGTAGGTGAGGGTGTAGGTGGCGTCGTGGAATCTTGCTTCGATCTTCATGGACACACTGCTCCTGCTACGTTGGCGTTGGATGCGGGGGGTGGTAGCTATCGGGAGCGCTCACGTTCGCTCCGTCGGCAGGCGAGCGTCGTTCCACGCCAACATGCCGCCCCGCACCGATGCGACCCGCGCAAAGCCGAGCTGTTCGAGCAGCAGTGCGGCGCGGCCCGATCGGCCGCCCGAGCGGCACATCACCACGACCGGCGTGGCGCGATCCCAGTGGACCGCCGCGGCCTCGAGCGTTGCGAGCGGCACCAACTCGGCGCTCGGAACGTGACCGAGCGCGTCGTTCCATTCGCAGGTCTCGCGAACGTCCACGATCACCCACCCGCCGACGGCGAGGTTGGCGGCGACCCACGCGACGGTGACCTCGGGCACGCCGCCGTGGGTACGCTCGATGGGTGCCCACTGCGCGCCGAGGTTCGGCTCTGCGTGGGCGGTGGTCGTGACGGATCGATTCGTTGTGGATGTGGACACCGAGATGGCTCCACCCCCTTCCAGTCCATCGGTCGTGCCAGGGATCGTTCTGCGCTTTTGCTCGACCGCAGCCCCGTACGTCGAGGGCGGTGGACATCGCTACACAGCCACCGACAGCAGTGGACGTCGACACTGGTGGAGTACGCGATCGGTGTGGCTGCCGCGCAGGACGTCGCCGACGGAGTCGTGGCCGCGGGTCGCCATCACCACCAGCCGGGCCGTCGACGACTCCTCGATGATCGCGGCCTCGATGCCGAGGTCGCTGCGATCGCGACGCTGGACGGTCCAGCCGGGTCTCTGGGTCAGGGCGGCGGCGTCGATCAAGGTCGGTGCGCCGATGTGGAGCAGCACGAACTCCACGGTCGACGCGCCACACAGGCCCGCGAACCACGCGGCCGCGCGCACTGCCGCAGCCGCAGCCGTCGCGTCGCCGATGGGTACGAGCACCCGACCGAGGTCGATCGCGCCGTCGGTCGGGGCGACGAAGCCGTGGGCGTCGCTCGGCACCAGCAGCGTCGGCGATCCGGTGTTGTGCGCGATGGCCTCGGCCTTGCTGCCACCGATGAAGCGTGCGACGGCGCCGCGGCGATGGGTGGTGGCGACGACGAGGTCGGGCGCGAGCTGTTGCAGCACGGTCAGCACGGTGTCGATCGCGTCGTCACAGCAATCCTGCTCCCGCACGCTGAACGGGACCGCCGTTGGATCTGCGCCCCAACCGGAGAGCACTGCCGCCGCCGCGGGCCGCGGGGTTTCGGCGGAGGCGCGGTCTGGGTTCGCGTGCAGCGACACCAGCGTGGCACCAGCGGCCCGTGCGATCGCGACCGCGTGTACGAACGCGCCGCCGTCGTCGGGCCCGAGATCAGTGGTGTGAACGATCGTGGTCATGATGAAGGACTCGAGCGGTGACGAGCGGACGAACGCGCCCGCTGCCAGACGGTGAAGAGCGCCATCCCCGAGAGCAGCGCGGCGACGAACAGGAGGCCCGCTTTGCGAAAGCTCATCGCGCTGACCAGGGCGGGGCCCGGGCACAGGCCAGACAACCCCCAGCCGATCCCGAACAGGATCGCGCCGAGCACGAGCGGCGGATCGAGGTCGCGTCGCACCGGCATGTGGAAGACGTCGTCGAAGACCGGTTTCGACCGCGTGCGTGACCAGCGATACGCGGGGGCGTAGATCGCGATCGCGGCGCCCATGACGAAGGCCAGCGAAGGGTCCCAGTGTCCCGCCAGATCGAGGAACGCCAGGACCTTCTGCGGATCGGTCATGCCGCCGAGCACCAAGCCCATCGCGAACAGCACACCGGCGATGAACGCCATGACTCGTCGTTTCATCGCGGATCAGCTCACCAGGTGTCGGGTCGTGAAGACCGTGGCCATTGCGACGACCATGAAAATCGCCGTGGCCGTCAGGGATCGGGGCGAGAGTCGGGACATGCCGCACACGCCGTGGCCGCTGGTGCACCCGCCGCCCAGCCGCGTGCCCACGCCGACCAACAGGCCGGCGATGACGAGCCAGACGGGCGACGTCGAGGATTCGCCGCCGAACCGCGCGGGCACCACGGCATACGCGACCGCCCCCGCCGCGAGCAGCCCGAGCAAGAACGCAGCGCGCCAACTGCGGTCGGCGGTGCTCGGCTCCATGAGGCCGCCGACGATGCCGCTGATGCCGGCGACTCGACCGTGGAGCAGCAGTAACGTCGCAGACGCGGTTCCGATGAGCAGGCCGCCGAGCGTGGAGGCGATGGGTGTGAACTCGATCATCGTGATGCGTCAACCGACGAAGCGTGAGTCGTGAGGTCCATGTGTGACGGAGTTCGCAAGCGGTGTGCCAGTCGAGCCGAAGCGAGCTTGCTCGGGTTTCGCGTCATGGGCTCCCCGGAGTGTTTCACATCGGTGTTTCGCGGGTGTTTCAACGTGGGCGGACGCCTGTGCGTCGCTGCCCACGCGTCGCCAGGAGTGCGGCCGAGCCGCCGAGCCCTGCACCGGCGGGGGGCCGGCGGGCGGCGTCATGCGCCGTGGCCGGCGTGGGACCGCAACGCCTGCGCGCGCTCGGTGATCAAGGCCATCTCGCCTTGGTCGATGCGGGCGAGGTTCTTCACCTGCAGCGACATGCGCGGGTTCCGGGCCAAGGCGCTGTGATGTCGCGCCAGGAAGTCCCAGTACAGTGTGGTGTACGGGCACGCGTTCGCGCCGGTGCGCAGCGCAGGATCGTAGCGGCAGCCCTCGCAGTAGTTGCTCATGCTATCGATGTACTTGCCGGTCGCCGCGTAGGGCTTGCTCGCCATCACGCCACCGTCGGCGTACTGGCTCATGCCGATCACGTTGGGCAGCTCGACCCACTCGACCGCGTCGACGTATACCGCCAGGTACCACGCGTGGATCTGGCGGGGCTCCACCCCGAGCAGCATCGCGAACAGGCCGGTGACCATCAGCCGCTGGATGTGGTGGGCGTAGCCGTGCTCGAGCGTCTGGGTGATGGCGTCTTGCAGACAGCGCATGTCGGTGTCGCCGGTCCAGAACCATGCCGGCAGATCCTCCGCGGCCTCTAGCGCGTTGCTGTCGGCGTAGGCAGGCATCTTCAGCCAATAGAGGCCGCGTACGTACTCGCGCCATCCGAGCACCTGGCGGATGAAGCCCTCGACGGCCGGCAGCGGCGCGCGGCCCCGGGCGTAGGCCTGCTCGGCGGCGTCGATGACCTCGCGCGGGTGCAGCAACTTCAGGTTGAGCGCCGTCGAGACGTGCGCGTGGAACAGCCACGGCTGCCCTGCCCACATCGCGTCCTGCCAGCGTCCGAAGTGTTCGAGTCGCTCGGTCACGAATCGGTCGAGCACCACCAGCGCCTGCTCGCGCGTGACCGGCCACCCAAAGCGCGCGACGCTGCCGGGATGGCCAGCGAAGCGGGCGTTCACCAGCGCCACGACCTCGCGCGTCGTCGCATCGGGCTCGAAGCGCGGCGATTCGGGCACATCGCCGGGGCCACCGGCCGGGAAGCTCGCGCGGTTCTCGGCGTCGTAGTTCCACGCGTCGCCTGCCGGATCGCGGCCGTTGGCCTGCATCAGCACGCCATGGCGTCGCCGCATCTCGCGATAGAAATACTCCATGCGCAGCTGCTTGCGCCCGTTGGCGTGAGCGGCGAACTCCGCCGTGCTGCACAGGAAGTGCGTGTCCTCGCACCACCGCAGCGCCACGCCGAGGTCCTCGGCCACCGCGAGCAACGCCGCCCGCACGCGGAAGTCGCCCGGCGTCACCATCACCACTTCGAGCACGCGGTGAGCGGCCAACGTGGCGCGCAACTCGTCGGCCAGCGTGCTGTCCGGCGAGACCGCGGGGTCGGCCGTCAGCGCCCGATACAGCACCGGGATGCCGTCGTCGCGAAGCGCCTGGGCGAAGTGCCGCATCGCCGCGAGGAACAGCACCGTGCGCTGCTTCGCCGACCACACGTGCGTGGACTCGTCGGTGACCTCCGCCATCCACACGGCGTCCTTGGCGGGGTCGAACCCATCGAGAGCAGAGGAGTTCCGGTCGAGCTGATCGCCGACGACGACGACCAGGCGGCGGAGCGGTCGCGGCGCTGCGGTGGTGCGCGGGGCGGTGGTGCGCGGGGCGGTGGCTTCACGGCGCTTGGGCATGGGGGGATCGACGCATCGGGGCGAGGGCACGGTACACGGAGGTCGCCTGGGACGTGCGCGTGAACCCGAGCAGTGCCCGCACGATCGCGTGGGCACGAACAGCGCTCCGCGGGTGCGGAGCCGGACGCAGCCCCGCTCGCCGGACGACGCGAGTGCGGTCATCGCGGTGCGCACCAACGCGGCGGGTGCGGTCCGGGCACGCGCCTAGAAGCAGTCGGCGGTCCACCCTCCATCGCAGCTGTTACTCACCGAGGCGAGCGCGTCGCGGAGGCAGTCGAATCGGACGGCATCGTCGGGTTCGCCCAGACACGCGGTGAAGTCCTCGGCGGCCCGCAGCGGCCCGAGCGTGGCGTCGCTTGCGTCGTAGACCAGGTCGCCACAGCCCCAGTGGCGGACGACCGCGGTGCCATCGCCCCGGACGAGTACATAGCCGGACTCCTCGAACTGACCGCCGAACTCGGACCACTCCCACGTCAGCACACCGGGCGTTCGATCGCGCAGGGCGACGAGGGCGCACTCGAGCGCCGCGCTGTCGTCGAGGACGAACGGCGCCTCGACTTGACCGCAGTACCCCTCGAACATGCCGCCGCACGAGCCGCGAACCGTCGCGCAGAGGGTTTCACCGCAGGTGGGTGCGGATGGGACCGCCGCGCTACCGAGGGAGACAGTCTCACTGTCCGGCGCGATGCACTCGCAGTCGGGGGTGTCGTGGGTGTCGGATTCGCCGGCCGTGGCGTCGGCAGCATCGTCATCGCCCACGGTGGCTGTGGCGTCGGCAGCATCGTCATCGCCCACGGTGACGTTCTCCGTGTCTGGGCCGCACCCCGGCAGCAGCGAGAACGGCAGCAGCGCAACCATCGATGGCTTCAAGGGGCTTCAAGGGGCTTCAAGGGGCTTCAAGGTGTTCATGTTCAGCAGGCCTCTGCCTGCACGAGTGTCGGATGCCGCGCCCGCCGATCGCCGCGGCTCGAGACATCGCGCGGAGCGCTACGCGATTCCGGCAGCCGCGACGCGCGGCTCAGCGGCAGGTCGTGCTCACGCTTCTCGCTCGCTTTCAATCGAGCGTGTAGCAGCCGTGGTCTTCGGCGACCTCGAGGCGCCCGTCGAAGCGGCGGAGGATCGTCTGCCGGCTCCGCTCGAGCTCGACCAGGCTGCGGGCCATGTGATGCGAGAGCACCAGGGTCTCGACCCCCGCAGCTCGGGCGATCTCGGCGATCTCCGACGGCTTGGCGTGGAGCTGCTCGGCGACCTCGTCGGGATGCTCGCCGATCGCGTGATTCATCACGAGCAACTCGGCGCCCCGGGCGAACGCGACGAACTCGGGATCGTCGCCGTTTTGGTCGCCGGAGAACACGATGGCATGACCGTCGATCTCGACCCGATAGGCGAGGGCCGGAACCGGGCCATGGGTCACGCCGATCGCCGCGATCCGCAGACCTTCGTTGTCCAAGTCGATCTCGACCGCCTCACGGCTGCGGTGGTCGAGTTCGCGGACGTCGACATGCCAAGGACCGCGGTGCTCGTCGAGCTCCCAGTCGAGGTAGCGGTAGGCGCCCGCGGGTCCGAGCAGCAGCGTCAACCATTCGCCGATACCCGGGAACGAGCCGCCGTGGTCAGGACCGGCGACGATCAACGGTCGCGTGCGCGCCGAAAAGAACCCGGCCTCGAGCAGGGCCGGGAGGTCGGTGCTGTGGTCGACATGGAGATGCGTCAGGCCGACGAAGTCGAGCGCCTCGAAGTGGGCGCCGGCTTCGGCGAAGCGGACGAAGCTGCCGCCACCCGCATCGATCAGCACACGCGAGCGGCCATCGACGCAGATCACGTAGGCGCTGCTGGCCCGATCATCGTCGGGGATCGGACCGCCAGAGCCGAGGACCTCGACCGCGAGCGGGGCCGCGGAGCAAGGCGAGTGGACGCAGGCGCCGGCGCTGGCCAGCAGCGCCAGCGCCCCAGCCAGGTCTCGCAGTCCGGGGCGATTCATGCCCGAGAGCTTGCCTGGAACCCGAGCGCGGGTCGGCCGCCGAACCGCGATCCGTAGGGAGACGAGGTGAGGGCGGCGCCCGATCATCGTCGGCGAAGCGCCCGCGCGATCACCAGCACGATCCCCCCAGCCAACCACGCCGGACCCCAGTGCCCGATCAGCACGTGTCCGACGTCGTCGCGGTCGCACACGGTGTTGGCGGCGACGAATCCGGTGACCGCCACCGCGAAGGCGAGCCACGCGGCGCCACTGCGCGTGCGCTCGCGCGCGACACCGCCGACGAGGGCCAGCGCGACGAAGCCGAGGATGGAGGCGATCGCCGCCAGCATTGCGCAGCCGTGGAACAGCGGCCCGGCGGCGACGTCCCCGTGCAGCCCGGTGGCCGCGAGCGTGATGCCGCCGGCGACGGCGAGCACGACCGCGATCGCAGCGCCCCGAGTTGGGTGCCACAGCCCCAACGCGATCGCCGGCAAGGCGAACAGCGCGGCGTACCACCCCAGCACCTCGGCGAGCATTCGCCACACCGCACGGTCGAGCAGGTCGTCGCGCGCACCCATCATCGCGATCGAGGCGACGAACACCATCGCCTGGGTCGCCGCAGCGAGCAGCAGCAGCCGCCTCCGCGCAGCCCATCGCCGGCGGAGATCGGCGGTGATGGCTTCGATCGCCGGCAGCGGCTCGTTCATGCCGAACCCCCTTCGACGCCGAACCCCAAGATGCGGGCGAGCGCCCGATACGCGCGGTGGGCCCGGACCCGCGCGGCGGTCTCGCGGACTCCGAGCCGTTTCGCGATCTCACCGAACGACATGCCCTGGAGCTTGTGCAGCTCGATGAGCTCGCGTTGCGTGGCCGGCAGCTGGCCCAGCGCATCGTGTACCCGATCGATGGTCTGCTGCTCGCGCTGGCGATCGATGCCGTGCGCTTCGGGATCGCCGGCCGCGACGAGCCCAGCGAACTGGCGATCGTCGGTGGGCACCAGTCGGCGCGCCGATTCGGACAGCGACGCCAATGCGACGTTGCGGGCGATCATGATGTACCAGGCAGCGACCGCCCCGTTGGCGTCGGCGGCAGGCGCGACGAACCGCGCGCGTGCGAGATGGGCCCGCATGATGGTGACCTGCAGCAGATCGTCGACCGCGACCGTGCCCCCGACGACGCTCCCGATCACGCCGCGCAGGCGCGGGGCCATTCGCCGGTACAGCTCCGCGAACGCGGTTGGATCGTCGTCGGCGTAGCGACGCATCAGCGACACCAGGCCCTCGGGCTCGGCGGTCATGACCGACTCCGCACCGCGGAAGTGTGTCATGGCGAGGGCAGGCATGGGGGCGTCTCGGGGCTCGGGGGCGCAGGCGTGGTGTCGAGTCGTCGGCCGCGATCAGATCAGATCGGCCCGCCGCCCGCGGTGGTGCAGCCGTCCGGCGTGAGCGACAGCCACCCCTTGCCCTCGCATTCGTTGTTGCCGGCGCAGTCGTGGCCCTTGCTCCCCGGCGCCACCCGTCCATCGGGCATGTCGCACGCGGACTGCCCGGCGCACGCGTTGGCGCCGAAGCACTTGATCTTCGCCGCCTTGGCCGGGGTGCCGCCGCCGGCCGAGGCCGCGGGCGGGTTCGTGGGCTTGTCGTGGTGGCACGCAGCCGAGAAGAGGGCGGCGGCGGCGAGGGCGACTCGAACGGAGCGTGAGCTGTGCATCGAGGTCCTTGGGGAGGACGCGCGCGCGACCTCCTCACGCATCAACCCCTGCGCGCGACGGAGGTTACGGGCGTCCACGGCCATCCGCGTCTGCGCCCGCCCGCCTGCGCACGGCGCACGCAACGCTGCGCTGCGCTGCGCGCCGTTGCTGCGCACGGCAGCCCGATATCGGACACCCGACATCGAGGCGTCCGCCCGCTTTCGCGCCCGGCCTGCACCCGTTAGGCTGCCGGCCGGAGCAACACCCATGCTGTTCGACAACGTGTCCATCCTGAGTGTCGTCGCCATCGACGCGACGCACCGCCTGACGTCGGCCGAGATCGAGCAGCGCCTTGCCCCCACGATGGAGCGCCTGCGCATCCCAGCCGGGATGCTCGAGGGCCTGACCGGGATCACCGCCCGGCGGGTGTTCGATCCGGGCTACATGCCGAGCGAGGCCGCCACGCTCGCGGCCCGCGGTGCGATCGAGCAGGCGTGTGTCGACCCCCGCAAGCTCGGGATCCTGATCAACACCTCGGTGTGTCGCGACTACGTCGAGCCGTCGACCGCGTGTTTGGTGCACGGCAACCTCGGGCTGCCGAGCAGCTGCCTCAACTTCGATCTGAGCAACGCCTGCCTGGGATTCCTGAGCGGCATGGAGGTCGCGTCGAACATGATCGAGCGCGGTCAGATCGACTATGCGATCATCGTCGACGGCGAGAACAGCCGCTTCATCATCGACACCACGATCGACCGCCTCAACCGGCCCGACACCACCGAGCAGGAATTCCGCGACGCGTTCGCGACGTTCACCCTGGGATCGGGCGGCGTGGCGATGGTGTTGTCGCGGCGCGAGCTGGCCCCCGATGCCGCCCAGTTCAAAGGCGGCGTCGGTGTGGCCGCCACCGAGCACAGCAGGCTGTGCCACGGCCAGGTCGATCGCATGCACACCGAGACCAAGGCGCTGCTCGTGGCCGGCATCACGCTGGCGCGGCAGACCCTCGCCGAGGCCAAGCAGGCCCTGGGCTGGGACGTCGCGGCCTTCGACGAGCTGGTGCTCCACCAGGTGAGCAAGGCCCACACCGAGAAGCTCGCCGAGGCGCTCGAACTCGACCCCGCCAAGATCCACGCGATCTTCCCCGAGTACGGCAACGTCGGTCCCGCCGCGGTGCCCATGGTGCTCGCGCACGTGACCAAGAGCGGTCGCGTCACCAAGGGTGATCGCGTCGCGCTGATGGGCATCGGCAGCGGGCTCAACTGTGCGATGCACGAGCTGGTGTGGTGAGTCGATCGTGAGGGAGGTCCCCCATCATCTCTATCCGTTCGAGCATCACCACCTGATGCTCGGCGGCCTGCGCTACCACTACCTGGACGAGGGCGAGGGCGAGCCGGTGGTCATGGTCCACGGCAACCCGACATGGTCGATCTACTACCGCAACCTCGTCACGAGTCTGCGGGGCACACACCGCTGCGTGGTGCCCGATCACATCGGCTGCGGCTACTCCGACAAGCCCGACGACGACCGCTACGACTACACCCTGGCCCGCCGCGTCGACGATCTCGGCCGGCTCATCGACGATCTCGGGCTCGAGTCCGTCAACCTGGTCGTGCACGACTGGGGTGGCATGATCGGCATGGCCTGGGCCGTGCGCAACGTGGCGCGCGTCAAGCGGATCGTGCTGCTCAACACCGCGGCGTTCCCCCTGCCCGAGAGCAAGCCATTTCCGTGGCCGCTGTGGCTGACCCGCACGTTCGTCGGCGCGCTGATGGTGCGCGGCGGTAATGCATTCAGCGCCGCGGCCACCCACGTCGCGTGCACGCGCAGACCGATGAGCCGCGAGCTCCGCGACGCCTACACCGCGCCCTATGATTCGTGGGACGACCGCATCGCCACGCTGCGCTTCGTGCAGGACATCCCGCTGCGGGCGGGCGATCGCGGCTACGATCTCGTCGCCGAGGTCGCGGAATCGTTGCACCTGTTGCGGGGCAAGCCCACGCTCATCGGCTGGGGTGATCGGGACTTCGTGTTCGACCACCATTTCCTCGCCAAGTGGCGTGAGTACCTGCCGGGCGCCGAGGTCCACCATTGGGCGGATTGTGGGCACTACGTGCTCGAGGACGCGTGGGAAGAGCTGGAGCCGCTCATCGTGCGGCACCTCGCCAAGCCGGTGTGATCGACGCGTGGACGCCATCGTCAACATCGCCGCCGTGCTGCCGCGCATGGCGGAGCAGCAGCCGGATGTGCCGGCCATCCACTATCCGACCGGGCGCGACGCGGACGGTCGGCGTACTTACCACAGCTGGAGCTACCGGCAGCTCGACGACGCGAGCAGCCGCATCGCCCGTGGGCTCGCCGCTGTCGGCATCGGCCGCGGCGTGCGGACGGTGCTCATGGTGCCGCCGAGCCTCGAGTTCTTCGCGCTGACCTTCGGCATGTTCAAGGCCGGCGTGGTGCCGGTGGTGGTCGATCCGGGTATGGGCATCCGCAACCTCGGCGTGTGCCTCGGCGAAGCGCAGCCGCAGGCGTTCGTCGGCATCGCCCGGGCGCACCTGGCCCGCGTGGTGCTGGGCTGGGGCCGCGGCACGATCGGGACGCTCGTGACCGTGGGTCGCCGGTGGCTGTGGGGCGGGCACACGCTGGACGAGGTGAAGCGGCGCGGTGGTGACGATCCACGGTGGTCGATGGCGCCGACCTCGGCCGACGAGGTCGCGGCGATCCTGTTCACTTCGGGTAGTACCGGTGTGCCCAAGGGCGTCGTGTACACCCACGGCAACTTCGCGGCCCAGACTGAAGCGATCCGCGAGATGTATGACATCCGCCCCGGCGAGGTCGATCTGCCGACGTTCCCGATGTTCGCGTTGTTCGATCCGGCGATGGGGATGACGACGGTGATCCCCGACATGGACTTCACGCGGCCGGCGGCGGTCGACCCCGCGATGATCGAGGAGGCGGTGCGGACCTTCGGCGTCACGACGATGTTCGGATCACCGGCGTTGCTGGACACGGTCGGTCGCCACGGCGGGGCTCACGGCACGCGGCTGCCGGGTCTTCGGCGCGTGATCTCGGCGGGCGCGGCGGTGCCGGCCGCAGTCATGCGCAAGATGGCGGCGGTCCTCGACGACGACGCCGAGGTGGTCACGCCCTATGGTGCGACCGAGTCGCTGCCGGTCGCGACGATCTCGAGCAAGGTGGTGCTGACCGAGACCGGCGCCCAGACCGACGCGGGCGCGGGCACGTGCGTGGGTCATCCGGTGCGGCAGACC
The DNA here is from genome assembly GCA_038325765.1 of Nannocystales bacterium. Classification (GTDB taxonomy): domain Bacteria; phylum Myxococcota_A; class Polyangia; order Nannocystales; family Nannocystaceae; genus Xiheibacterium. Next base: position 565 of record JBBQJI010000081.1, on the reverse strand, counting down.
GAGGTCTGCATCATCGGCATCGACGACGAGCCGATCGCGACCTTCTCGCCCGCGCTGACGCTGCCGCGGGGAGAAATCGGCGAGATCTGCGTCAAGGGTCCGGTGGTGACGCGCACGTACTTCAACCGCGATCACAGCACGGCGCTGGCGAAGATGATGGATCCTGCGGGGGGTTTCTGGCACCGCATGGGCGATGTCGGGTACCTCGATGGTGAGGGTCGGCTGTGGTTCTGCGGCCGCAAGTCGCAGCGGGTGATCACGACGGACGGCGTGCTCTTCACCGAGCCGTGCGAGGCGGTGTTCAACGTGCACCCCGCGGTGAAGCGCACCGCGCTGACGGGGGTGCCCGCCGGTGCCGGGATGCAGCGGCCGGTGGTGTGCGTCGAGCTCGAGGCTGGCTGTCCGCGGCGGGAGCACGCGGCCGTGCTGGGGGCGCTGCGGGAGATCGCGGGGCAGCACGGGCACACGCGGGGGATCGCGGCGTTCGTGGTGCATCCGGGGTTTCCGGTGGACATCCGGCACAACGCGAAGATCGATCGCGCCGCGCTCGGGGAGTGGGCCGCGG
>JBBQJI010000080.1:0-23766 GCA_038325765.1 Nannocystales bacterium | reverse complement strand
GACGATCGCCCACGGCTGCTACTGGAAGAAGTGCAGCTTCTGCGACGTGACGCTCGACTACATCGCCCGCTACGATCCGGCGAGCGCCGACATCTTGGTCGATCGCATCGATGCGATCGTGGCGCAGACCGGCGAGCGCGGCTTCCACTTCGTCGACGAGGCGGCGCCGCCGGCGGGACTGCGCGCCGTGGCGACGCGGCTGCTCGAGCGCGACGTGGTGATCTCGTGGTGGGGCAACATCCGCTTCGAGCGCGCGTTCACCCCCGAGCTCACCACGCTCTTGGCACGCTCGGGTTGCGTCGCCGTGAGCGGCGGTCTCGAGGTCGCGTCGGATCGGCTGCTCGAGCGTATGAACAAGGGCGTCACGGTCGCCCAGGTCGCCCGGGTGTCGCATGCATTCACCGAGGCCGGCGTGATGGTCCACGCGTATTTGATGTATGGGTTCCCCACCGAGACCGCGCAGGAGACGGTCGACGCCCTTGAACGCGTGCGGCAGCTATTCGCGGCGGGGTGCTTGCAATCGGCGTTCTGGCATCGGTTCGCGGCGACCGTGCACAGTCCGATCGGGCGGGATCCGGAGCGATTCGGGATTCGACTGCGACCGGGCGCGAAATCGACGTTCGCGCGGAACGAGGTTGGTTTCGACGATCCGACCGGTACCGATCACGACACGCTCGGTGAGGGGTTGCGGCGGGCGATCTACAACTACATGCACGGGCTCGGGTTGGACGAGGACGTGCGGGTGTGGTTCGGGCCGCAGGGGCGGAAGGGAAAGCGGGAGCGCGGCGGGGGGAGCAGGAGCGTGCCGCCGACGACGGTGCCTGGGGACTTGATCGAACGGGCGCTGCGCTCGCCGGGGTGAGGGGACCGGGCCGCGCGTGAATCCAAGGCATCGACAGCGAGGTCGTCGCGGACGCGGCGCGCCCGGTGATGCCGCAACCCACGCGTGCGATGCTCGGCGACCGCGAGTCGCGCGGAAGGGTTTCCCCATATCCGACAGTATGGGTAGTATGGGTGGGTGAAGACCACCATCGAGATCGGCGATACGCTCCTCGCCCGGGCGAAGCGGCACGCTCGGCGAGTGGGCAAGCCGCTGCGGGCCCTCGTCGAAGAGGGTCTGCGACGAGTTCTCGACGCGGAGTCGCAGACGGCGACGTACGCGTTCGATGATCGCAGCGTCGGCGAAGCCGGAGGTGCGAATCCACTCGAGCGCTACTCCTGGCAGGACCTCCGCGACGAGATCTACGGCGGTCGATGATCGCGGTGGACACCAATGTGCTCGTGTACGCGCATCGCCGGGAAGCGTCGGAGCACGCCTTGGCGCGCGACGCCGTCCAGCGGATGGCGACCGGGCGTGACGCGTGGGCCATCCCGTGGCCGTGTGTCTACGAGTTCATCAGCGTCGTGACGAACCCGAGGATCTGGAAGGACAACGCGAGTACCCCGGCGCAGGCATGGTCGCAGGTGTCGCTGTGGCTCGGGTCCCCGAGTCTACGGATGCTCGCCGAGACCGACGGATTCGCCGACGTGCTTGCCGATCTGGCGACGCGACCGCGGGTTCGTGGACCGCTGATCCATGACGCGCGCATCGTAGCGCTGTGCGTCGCCCACGGTGTCGCGGCGTTGTTGACACGCGATCGCGACTTCTCGCTGTTCCCCGAGCTCGTGGTTCGTGACCCGTTCGTCTGAGCGCCGTGTGGCGGTTCTCGGTGCCGACGCCGGCCGCGGGCGTGCCGCGAGCTGTCGCATCCACGCAACAGCAGGCACCGTACTGCGGGCGACACGCCTGCGCAGGTGCCCACGCCGCCTGTGATCGATCGTCGACGGCACGTCGATGCAACCGAACCCCGCCCGCCGCGACGCATCGCCGACATCGGTGAGCCGCACGACACGGGCCGAGCCCTGAGCGGGGGTTTTGTGGGCCGGTCGCCGCGATTTCGTGGCGTGCACGTGCGGACGCATGGGTGTGTACCGCGTTGCCGAGCGATGCCCGTCACACGCGAGGGGCGGCGGACGTGCGCGTCACCGTCGCCCAGCCAAAGCTGCGATCGTGATGTCCATCTTCCCTTTGGTCATGCCGCTAGTCCTGTTCCTCGCACCCGAGTCCACCACCACCACCGCGATCGAACCCGAGCCGTTCGAACGCAGCGGATACTTCCTCATGGGCACCGCTCCCGCTGCGACGCTGTATCACAACGGCTTCGCGCCGGGCCTGCGGTTCGACGTCGAGACCGGCTTCTCGTGGACGCGTCGGCACGTGCGCCTCACCGTCGGCGCCGACGCCCACCTGCTGCGATACTTCGGCCGCAAGCGCCCCGCCGCTGGCCTCGACGCGATGATCACCGCCTCGTATCGCATGGTGTACGTGCGTGGTGGCCTCGGCGTGATGGCGGGGCTGCCGGCCACACGCGCGCTCGACGACGCCCGCCCGGCGATCGGCGGCGTCGTGGGCATCGGCCTGCAGACCTTCCGCAACCACGTCGGCGGTCGCATCGGCGTCGACTACGATCTGCGGCTCGACACCGCCGGCCGCCCGATCCAGACCTTCATGCTGTCGCTCCGGTTGATGTTCGGCTGACCTCGCGTTCTCCCGGCGCAGTGGGGCCCCGAGAGGACCGCATCTGGTCATCTTGCCCGCCGAACCGCGCCGGCCCATCCGGATTCCCGCCTCGAACGCCTCGAGGCGCGGGCCGCCGCGACGATGGGAGGCCACGCGACGAGCAGCGTCCCGGATCCGCCGCGCGGCCCGAAAGGCAGTACGCTGCCCCGGTGTCGTCGCCCTCTCGCGTGTGGTCCGAGACGCCGGAGCATGCGATCGGGGAGTGGCGCAACGTGCTACTCACCGGCTGGCGCGGCGACATCACCGTCGGCGCGCTCGAGACCAGCCGCGTCGCCAGCCACGATCTGCACGCGCGATTTCCCGATGGCCTGGTGGTCTTCAACGTCGTCATCCACCTCATCCCCGTTCCCGATGGCCCCGTGCGCCGCAAGGCCTCGGCCGTGCTCGGCGAAACCGGCGGTCACGTGCGCTGCACCGCGACTGTCATCGAGGGCCAGGGCTTCTGGGCGAGCACCGCGCGGGCGGTGGTCGCGACGATCACGTTGCTGTCGCGCGCGTCGCATCCCCACAAGGTGTTCGCGACCATCGACGAGGCGGCGCAGTGGGCCGAAACCCACGTGGTCGGCGACGGCGCGCGGGCGACCGAGCTGGCGTCGGTGGCCCGTGCCCTGTTCCGCCGCGCGTGACGTCTGAGAGAGCGACAGCGAATGGGAGGGGAAGGTTCCGCCGGGCTTTGCCCGGTGGAAGGGGTCCCGGGCCGGTCCCCCAGAAGGACTGAGCGCGCGTGACGTCTCAGTCGCGCGTTGCTGAGGCTGACGAATGACGAATGACCCCACGACCCCCGATGGCGCCACCGCGCGCGATCCGTGTCATCGCCCGCACCTCGCTGCCGCAGCCTCGCACACGCCCGCCGGTGCCAATTCTCCGCCCCCAGCCACGGATCCGTCCCCGCGTCCCATAGCCCGAGCTGGGGGCGTTCGGGCCCCCGCTACCCACCCGAGATCCGTGGCCAACGATGGCGACGCGTCTCTTCGCAGAGGCCCCATGTCGGCGAAGATCGTGCTGTTCGAGCTCAACGAGACCCCGTGGCGCGTGATCCTGGATCACGTCGAGCGCCAATCGACGGGGGCCCTTGCCACGATGCTCCGCCGCGGCGCGTCCTACGAGACGATCGCACGAGATCGTACCTTGACCCCGTGGAGCACGTGGTCGACGGTGCACCGCGGTGTCGATGACGCGACTCACGGCATCACCGATCGCGATCAACACCTCGGCGAGCACGACCGCGTGCATCCGCCCCTGTGGTCGCTACTGCGGCGTGAAGGATTGCAGGTCGGGGTGTTCGGCGCGTTGCACAGCCACCCCGCGCCCACCGAGCGCACCGGCGTCGCGTTCCATGTGCCCCATCCGAGTCCGACCGAAGCGAGCTCGGCCATGGTACCGCGAAGCCTGGGCGCGCTCGCTGGCCGCCTCTTCGAGTGGGGCCGCGCTCGACCGGCGCCCGCGATCGACGGGTTCGACACGTTCATGCGCCTGCTGGGCGATCGTCGCCCCGACTTCGCGACCTTCTTCACCGACCACGTCGCGTCGGCGATGCACCGCTTCTGGGCGGCGGCGTATCCGGGCGACTTCACGCAGCACCCCGAAGACGATGCGTGGCGTCGCCTCCATCGCGACGCGATCGCGGGATCGATGGCCACCGTCGACGCCATGCTCGCGCGCCTGCTGCAGTGGTCCGAGGCCGACGCCGACCGCGAGGTCTGGATCACGACCAGCATGGGCCAGGCGGCGACGCACACCGGCCAGCGCGCGCGCACCCAGGTGCAGCTCGTTCACGTGGACGGGTTCATGGCGCACCTGGGCTTCGGCACGCGGGACTTCGTGCGCGAGTACGCGACGGCGCCGCGCGTCGTGCTGAACCTCGATGCGGCGAAGGCCGAGGCGTTCGTCCACCGCGCGCGCGAGGTCGAGATTGCGCCGGGGAAGCACCTCGGCGTCGAGGCGCTGGGCGGTGGCCGCTACCACGTGGTCGTGCCGGTGCTGCGGGATCACGGCGACGGACCGGCGGTGGTCCGCGGCGAGACGGTGTCGCTGCGCTCGCTCGGCTTCTGCCACGCGCCCATCGCCGAGGGCGAGGCGCGGACCGCCGACCACGTGCCCGAGGGCGTGATGATGGTGCATCGTCACGGGGCGGCGGGCGGTGTCGCGGGGCCGCGGCGCCGCATCTCGACCGTCGATGTGGCGCCGATGCTCTTGCACCGCCTCGGGGTCGCGCCGCCGGCCTACATGCGAACCGACGCGATCCGCCGCGGGGTCGGCCAGCCCCTCGGGCGGCAGGCGGTGTCACCTGCGGTGTCGCCCGCCGCGAACGTTCCGCCGTGGCGGTCCGTGGCGGACGGCGCCCGGTCCTCTTGACCAGGGCCGTGTCGCCGTGGAGGCGGTCCACCGCGGGCCACCGCGGGCCGCATACCCGCCCACCGCACGCGTAGCCAGTGGTGCTCGAGTTGGCAGTCGACGTCGACGCCTCCATACTCGGCCGGTGGTGCGAGGCTCGCGACCGACGGCTCTGCTCGTCGTGCTGCTCTCGGCGGTGCTCGGGCTGCTCGGCCTGCTGCGCACGCCGGGCCAGTCCGATCCGGGGCTGACGTCGGCGCCCATCGTCTCGGGCGCGCTCGACCGCCGCGGCGCGGGTCTGCGGGCCAAGCAGGCCGGCGACTCGGCGCGGACGCCCGACGATCTGCCCGAGCACGACGATGCCCAAGCAACCGGCCCGGACGCCGCATCGCCGCGCGGCGCGGTGCGGATCGCGAACGCCCAGGCTCCCGCATCCCGTGGTCGCGTCGGCGCCGATGCGCCGCGCGATGTGGCGCGCGCCCGCGGACCGCCCTGCGCCTGAACGCCGCGCTCGCGCGAGCCTCCGCAGCCCGCTGGAGAGACCGTGACGGTCTGCTCCCGCGCCCGACGGCGTAGTCCGCCGTCGACGCCCAAATCCATTCGCATCCGTACTCGCGCCACCGCGTCGGTTCACCGGCGATCGGTCACGGCGCACCTCTGGAGTGTCGTTCCAATGTCCACGTTCTCTCGTCGCGTCCTCTCGCAACTCGCCCAAGATCACGACTTCATGATCGATCCCGACCATGGGTCGCTGGAGAAGGGGCCCAGCCGCGCCTGCTTCAAGGGCACCGTGCCGCGCCGCAGCGGCGCCGGTCGCTTTGCGATGCGCGCGCTGTGGATCGGCTGCGTCGCCGGTGTCCTCGGCATGGTCGCGGCGCGGCCGGGCCCCGCCGAGGAGGTCCGCACCGCCGGCCGCTACGGCGCGATCGGGCTCACCGCAGTCGCGATGGCGAGCGCGGCGCTGGCGTGGTCGCGCACGCGCGATCGTCACGTGTTGCGCGTCGCGGTCGCCGATGGCGCCCTCGATGCTGCGGCCACCGGCGCGGTCGTGACCCGCCTGCGCGACGGCGGCTTCGCCGGTCCGGCCTGGCTCGTCGTCGAACACGCCGCGCCGCCGGAGCTGCACGCCCGCGTACGTGCGGTCGACGTCCGCTGCATGGTCTTGGGCGCGCAGGGGCTCACCGAGATCGCGCCGACCTCGGCTCACGCTGCGTCCACACAGCGGCTCGAGCGCGATGCGCCGATCGGACTCGCAGCGCCGGCGCAGCCGGATGAGGATCGCAGCATCGGCGCGGCCTGATCAGGATCGCCTGGTCGGGATCGACGCATCGTGCGAGCGGGCGCGGGCGCGTCGCAGTAGACTGGTTCGCCCCGACGCGTGTCCGCCACGAATCCCGACACTCCGGCCGTGGGCCCGGGCAATGCCCCGGCCCCGTCCGAGGCGCCGTCCGCCACGACCGCGTCCGCCGCTCCGTCCGGCGACGACGTCACGTTGCGCCCGGACGGCCTGGCCGTGCCGCCCAGTCGGGTGTTCACCCGCGGCCGCGTGGTCGGCCGCTTCGTGCTGCTCGAACGGCTCGGCCAAGGCGGCATGGGCGTGGTCTATCTCGCCTACGATCCGCAGCTCGAGCGGCGCGTCGCCCTCAAGGTGATGCACCCCGAGACCGCCGACGGCGACACCGGCACGGCGCGGCTGCTGCGTGAGGCCCAGGCGCTGGCGCAGCTCAACCATCCCAACGTCGTCGCGATCCACGAGGTCGGCAGCATCGAGGACGGCGTCTACCTGGCGATGGAGTATGTCGACGGCCAGACGCTCGGCGTGTGGCTGCGCGAGCGACCCCGCACCTGGCGCGAGATCGTGACGGTGTTCGTCGCCGCGGCCGGGGGGCTCGCCGCCGCGCACGACGTCGGTCTGGTGCACCGCGACATCAAGCCCGACAACCTCATCGTCGGCAGTGACGGGCGCGTGCGTGTGCTCGACTTCGGGCTCGCGCGCGGCAACGCCGGCGATCGGGCGGCGCGCACCCAGGGCATCGACAGCTCGGGGACGCGCAGCGTCGACGTGGCGTTGACGGCCGCCGGCGACCTGCTGGGCACGCCGCTGTACATGGCGCCGGAGCAGTTCAACCACGGCGATCCGGACGCGCGCACGGATGTCTGGGCGCTGTGCGTCACGCTGTGGGAGGCGCTGTACGGCAGCCGACCCTTCGCGGGCACGAGCCTCGCCGAGCTCGCCGCGAACGTATGCGCAGGTCGGCTCGTCGCCCCGCCGCGCGCGGGGGTGCCCGGATGGTTGCATGCGGTGCTGCTACGGGGCATCGCCACCGATCCCCAGAGGCGCTTCGCCACCATGCGGGCGCTCGTCGCCGATCTCGGCCGCGATCCGATGCGCCGCGTCCGTCGGCTCGCCTATACGGTCGCGGGCCTCACGGTGGCGGGACTCGGGGTGATCGCCGCCCGCACGCCCGAGCCATGCGCGGAGGACATCGCGGTGTTCGACGGGATCTGGGACGGGCCGCGGCGCGAAGCGGTGCGCTCGATGTTCAGCGCCGTCGGCAAGCGCTACGCCGACGACAGCTTCGCCGCGGTCAGCGGCACGCTCGACGAATATGCCGCGTCGCTGGTGGATGCGCGCCGCGAGGCCTGCGAGGCGACGCGGGTGTACGGCACCCAGTCCGACGCCGTGCTCGAGCGGCGTGTGGCGTGCCTCGATCGTCGCATCCGGTATCTCGCGGGGCTCACCGATGCCCTGGTCGCAGGCGGTCTCGACACTGTCGCCCACGCCGCGGAGGCGACCTCTGGGCTGCCGCGTGTCGACGACTGCGCGCGGAGTGATCGCCTGCTCGGCGAGCCGGCGCTCCCTGAGGATCCGACGCGGCGCTCCGAGGCAAGGGCGGTGCGTGGCGAGGCACAGGAGATCGCCGGCCGCATCGCCGCCGGCCTGTACGACGGCGTCGACGAGCGGCTCGACGCGCTCGACACCCGCGCCCGTGCACTCGAGTACGACCCCGCCCTCGCCGAGACGCTCGTCGTGCGGGGCCGCTGGGAGCGGCGCCGCGGGCGGTTGGACGCCGCCGCCGAGCACCTCGCCGAGGCCCTGACCAAGGCGGAGTCGACCGGGCACGATCTCGCGGTCATCGAGGCCGCCTCGACGCAGGTGCTCGTCGAGGGCGCACACCGAGACCGGTTCGACGTCGCCGACGTGTATGCCCGTATCGCCGACGCGCGGTTGCTCCGGGTCGGCGACGACGCGGCCCTGCGCGTGGTGCTGCTGACGAACATCGGCCAGAACGAGTCCGCACGGGGCCGCAAGGACGACGCGCTGGCGACGTTGTCGCGGGCGGTGGAGATCGAGCGGGGGGTCCATGGCAGCGACGCCGCGCAGTCGACGTATCTGCGCCACGCCTTCGCCATCGCCCTGACCGAGGCGGGCCGCTACGACGAGGCCGAAGCCACGCTTGCGACGTTGCGTGCGCAGGTGGACGCGCGCGTGGGCCCCCATCACCCCGATGCCGCGTTGGTGCTGTCGGTGCTCGCCCGGCTGCGCACCGCCCAGCAGCGCTTCGAGGAATCGATCGCGCTCTCGCAGCAGTCGCGGGCCGTGCTCGAGGCCGCGTACGGTCCGGTGCACGCCGACGTGGCGGCGGCCCACAACGCAGAGGGCCGGGCCCTGTCGCGCATGGGTCGCGATGCCGACGCCGCGCAGTCGTATGCGCGGGCGCTCGAGATCGTCCAGTCGCTGCTGGGTCCCGATCACCCCACCGTCGCGACCGGGCTCGCCAACCTCGCTGCCGTGCACATCCGCATGGGTCGCGCCGCCGAGGCCGTGCCGGCGCTCGAGCGCGCGCTCGAGATCCGCGGGTCGAGTTTCGGGGCCGATCACGCGATGGTGGGGTTCACGGCCGATCTGCTCGGCGATGCGCGTCGTGACGTGGGTGCTGTCGATGGCGCGCGTGCGGCCTATGGACGCGCGCTCGCCGTGTTCGAGGCCGTGGGCGGCGAGGACGATCCGCGTCTGGCCCACGCACTGGTGGGGATGGCCGCGCTCGCCGAGGATGCTGGCGATCGGGCGGCGGCCCGGATGCACCTCGAGCGCGCGCTCGCGGTGCAGGGCGCTGACGCCGGCGCCGAGCCGCGCGGCGACCTCCGCTTCGCCCTCGCCCGCGTGCTCGTCGAGACGGATCCTGCGCGCGCGGATGCCATGGCTGCCGGCGCGCGCGAGGCCTATCTCGAGGCCGGGCTGCGTGGCACGGTAAAGCTCGCGTCGCTCGAGCGGTGGGTGACGGACGCGGGGCGTCCGCGGTAGTCGCATCCGCCGTGCGTCGTCGTCGGATCGATCCCGCGTGGCGCCGCCACGAACGACGCGCCATGCTGATACGCTGCGGCGCGAGCGGTGGTGGTGCGCGGCGCGATGCAAGGGATGACGATCGCGGCGGTGTGCCTGGGCCCCGTGGCCAGCGACGCGCGCGCGGCCGACATCGCCGCACCGCTGGGCTGGTCGGCGGCGGCGGGATGTCCCGATCGCGACGCCGCGGCCTCGCTGCTCACCGCCCAGCTCCGCGGACCGCTCCCCGAGGCGACGGGTGTGCAGGTGGATCTCGCGGCGACGGGCAGCGGATATGTCGCCACGATCGCGATCACCGGCACCGAGTCATTCGCTGCGCGCACGCTGGTCGCCGGCGACTGCGACGCGCTGGCGCGGGCGGCGATCCTGGTGGTGGCCGTCGCGATCGATCCCGTCGCGGTGGTCGGCCCCAGCGACCCCGTGGACCCGCTTGGCGCCGTCGAGTTCGACGAACGTGCGCCCCGGATCCCGAACCCACCGTTGGCCGGCGATCGTGGCGCGATGCGATCGGGCTCCGCCGATCGCGACGTATCGCCGGACCCGCCGTCACGAACGCGCCGTCGGCGGGCGCGATGGGGTCACGCGGTGCGAGTGGCCGGTGGCATCGGTGCGCAGGTCGTGCCCTCGGTGATGGGCGCCGTGCAGCTCGGTCATGCGGCCATCGCCTCGCTGTGGCGGATCGAGTCGACGGCGACGTGGCTGCCCCCGGTGGCGCGGCGCTACGCCGACGGTGCCGGCGTTCGCACACAGGCGTTCACGCTGGGCGTGCGCGCGTGTCCGAGCCCGCGGCTGGGCCGAGTGACGGTGCCGGTGTGTGTTGGCGTGGTCGGTGGGCCGGTGCGCGGTCGCGGTACCGGTGTGCCGCGGCTGACCGACGGCACGAGCGCCTGGCTCGCCGCCGAGGTCGGCGTCGCGGCGATCATCGCCGTGCATCGGCGGGTGGGCCTGGTGCTCGGGGTCGATGGGTTCGCCGCCCTGGTGCGGCCGGCGTTCCACCTCGGCTCACGCCCCGATGTACTCGCGACGCCGAGTGTGGGCGGTCGTGGGCTGCTGGGCATCGAAGTGCGGCTGCGTTGACGGATCCTGCGCGCCTGCGGGACTCATGGGCGGTGGTGAGCTCCACACGTCGCGCCGAGCCTCGGGCGCCCACCGCGCCCGCCGGCGTGTCCGCGGACGATCCGCAATGGGTCGTGACCGCCTACCGGACCCACGCGCGGGATCTATGGGCGCTCATCGGCCGGCTCGGGGTCCCCCCCGCGAGCATCGAGGACGTGATCCAAGAGGTGTTCTTGGTGCTGCATCGCCGTCGCCACGAGTTCCGCCACGAATCGTCGCTGCGGACGTGGTTGCACGGGATCGCGATCAACCTGGCGCGGCGCGAGCGGATGCGGAGCCGCCGCTCCCCGCCGCGCGAGCATGACGGCGAGTCGCCCGAGCCGCGGCCGAGTCCAGAGTCGATCGCGAGTACCAATCAAGCGCTGGTGCGGCTCGATCGATTGCTCTGCGTGCTCTCGGACGAGCAGCGCGAGGTGTTCGTCCTCGCCGAGATCGCCGAGCTCGCGGCGCCGGAAATCGCCGAGGCGACGGGCGTCACCCTCAACACGGTGTACTCGCGCCTGCGCCTGGGCCGGGCCCACGTGCAGCGCGCCCTCGAGCGGCTGCGGGCCGAAGGAGCGATCGATGCAACGCCGTGATCCCGCGCTGCGGCGCATCATCGACGAGGGCATGCGCGCGGCGCAGCCCGACGCGGTCGCCGAGGCGCGGGTGCTCGCCGCGCTCGTCGCTCGCCTGCCCCCACCGGGGGGTGATGGCGGACCGGGCACCGAGGGTGGCGCGGCAGCAGGCGGGCTCTCGGCGTTGAAGTTGACGATCGTCGGCTCCGCCGTGGTGGCCGCGGTGATCGGGATCGTGGCGATCGGAGCGGGCGATCCGCCGGCCGCGGTGCGCGACGCAGGGCATGCGGCGCCCGTCGAGCAGCGGGCCGTCGCGCCAGCGGTGGCGCCCGTCATGATCGCGGCGCCGACCGAGCCGCCGCCGGCGGCGCCCCCGGCCGCCCCCGCCCGTGCCGTCGCCGCCGCCCGTGCCGTCGCCGCCGCCCAGGCCGGCAGCAGCCCCCCTGTGCCCGAGGCTGCGGCCGGCGACCCGTTCGCGGCCGAGCTCGCGCTCGTCACCGACGCCGAGTCCGCCCTCGCCACCGGTGATCACGCGCGCGCCTTCTCGCTCGCACAGACCCACGCCGTGCGCCATCCCGAGGGCCAGCTCGCGCCCGAGCGCGATGCGATCGCGGCGGTGGCCGCCTGCGCCCTCGGCCACGTCGATGCCGCGGCGCGGGCTGCAACATTCCTCGCCGCCCACCCCGGGCTCGCCGCCGCCGCCAAGGTCCGCGCCCGCTGCACCGACGATCGCACGAGCGCCGGCGAGCGGTGACGGAAAGGCCCTCGAGTCTGCACAGTGTCGCCATGCATTGGATGAAAACCCGTGGGTTGGGTGCTGGATCGATCGGACTCGTGGCGGTGCTGCTCGGATGCACCATCGACTCCAAGTCGGTCGGCGAAGATGGCAGCAGCGACGACGGCACCGCGAGCGCGACGGACACCAGCGAATCGGGGGAGTCGGGGGCGGCGATGTGCGAGCAGTACGACTCGACCGAGGACATCGGGCCTCAGGTCGAGATCGTGGTGCGTAGCGAGGCCTCCGCCACCGTGTGGTTCGCCGGCGATGGCGGCTGCAACAGCGCCGCGCCGGACTACACGATCGCCGACGCCGCGGGCGACGATGTCCGCTACTGGTTGAACAGCTGCACCGATGTCTTCTGCAGCCAGATCGGCCAGGCCGGATCGTGTGCGGACGGCAGCTGCGCTGACTGCGCCGCGCCGCAGTCCGGCCGCATGGAGCCGGGCGTCGCGGCCGATACCGGGTGGGTCGGCCGGCAGATGGCCACGCTCGAGGTGGACCCCCAGTGTGCGGTCGACGACGTCTGTCCAGCCACGTGCGAGCGCATGGATCAGGCGCCGCCCGGAACGTACGAGATCGCGGTGACGGTGTTCCGCAGCTGCACGGGGGCCTGCGAATGCGACGGGGACGTCTCGCCGTGCGGCGTGTGGGGCGTCCACGAACTCGGCGATCCGCAGACGTACACCGCGACCGTCGAGTACCCCGGGCAGACGTCGGTCGAGATCGTGATCGACGACGGGTGACGATCCGCGCGACGACGCGTGTGGGGCGGATCGGGTAGCCCCCGCCGTCACGGTGATGCCCGGGCTGTCGGCCCAGATCGCCCGCTGAACCTGCGATGCGCCCCCGGGGCGGGTGCGCCCCCGGGGCGGGATCGGATCTGGACCGCACTGGGACTACGCCCCGGCCTCGCCTCGGTCGATGCACGCACCGATGTCCGCTGCCCTCGATCTGCCGCGCGCCGCCGAGGGCTCGGCCCACGCATTGGTGGCGCGCGCGCTCGCCGATGGCGCCCTCGATCTGCCGGTGCTCCCCCGCGTGGCCCACGACGTGATGCTCGCCGCCCAGGACCCCACCCGCGGCAGTGCCGAGGTCGCGCGCCACATCGAGCGCGACCCGGCGCTGTCCGCCACCGTACTGCGATCGGCCAACGCCGCGATCTATGGCGGCGCGGTCGAGATCGTCTCGGCGCGCCAGGCCGTCGCGCGATTGGGCACGGTCGAGGTCGCGTCGCTGGCGATGACCGCCGCCGTGCGGGCGTCGGTGGTCGACGACGGCCCGTATCGGGGGGAGCTCGCCCAGTGGTGGCGTGCGTCGCTGACCTGCGGCCTGTTCGCCAAGGAGATCGCGCGGGCCCGGCGTCACGCGGTCGATTCCGCGTTCATGTGCGGCCTGTTGCGCCTGCTCGGCGTGCCCGTCGTGCTGCGGGTACTCGCCAGGAGCAGCGAGCGCTTCGATCCCGCCGAAGTCGCGACGGTGACCCGCGCGCTCGCCACTGCCGCGGGCATGCTGCTGTGCGAGGGCTGGAATCTGTCTGGGGCGGTGCGCGCGACGGTGGCCCAGGGGGCGAGCACCGACGCGCCGCCGCAGTTCGCCGAGCACGTGTTCACCGCCCAACTCGGCGCCGCGATGGCACAGGCGCAGGCCGCCGGCGATCTGCAATCGGCGGTCGCTCCGTCGGCGCAGATCGTCGCGCTCAACCTCTATCCGGAGGACCTCGAGCGCATCGTCGCGACGGGACCGATCATCGCCCGCTCGGTGGAGAGCCTGGCATGAGCGAGGTAGTCGACTGGGTCGTCGTCGGGGCGGGGCCGGGGGGCCTGAAGGCGGCCGCCTGCGCCGCGCAGCAAGGCGCACGCGTGGCGATCATCGAGCGCGAGCCACGGATCGGCGGCGCGTGTGTGCACCGCGGCACGATCCCGAGCAAGGCGCTACGCGAGGCGGCGCTCCAGCTCTCGCGATTCTTCGTGCAGGCCCAGCAGTTCGGGATGGTGACGCCGTCGGCGCTGAAATTCTCCCACGTCCGCGGTCGGCTCGATCGGGTGATCGATTCCCATGTGCAGGCCCTCGACCTCGAACTCGCCGAAGCCGGCGTCACCCGCATCCATGGCGCCGCGCGATTCGTGTCACCTCACGATCTCGAGGTGCGCAACCCCGCCGGGCTCGTGCGCCGCCTACGGGCCGACCACGTGGTCATCGCCACCGGATCGCGGCCCCGATTGCCGGCCGAGATCCCGATCGATCACGAGCACATCCTCGACAGCGACTCGGTGCTCGGCCTCGAGTACCTGCCACATTCGATGGTCATCATGGGCGGTGGCATCATCGCTTGCGAGTACGCGTCGATCATGGCGACGCTCGGCGTGCTGGTGACGATCGTCGATCGTGCCCCGCGGCCGCTCGGGCTCGTCGACGCCGATCTGGCCCAGGGCTTCGTCGATGCCTTCGAGGCGCTGGGCGGACGCTACCTGGGCGGTCGCACGCTGGCGCGCGTGCAGACCGATGGGATCTCGAGCACGACGAGCCATCTCACCAGCGGCGAGGTGCTGGTGGCGGAGAAGGTGCTGGTCGCCCTTGGCCGCCTGCCGAACACCGCCGGCCTCGAGCTCGCGGCCGCGGGCGTGACGATGGCCGATGGCGGACGGATCGCCGTCGATCACCACGGCTGCACGAGCGCTCCTCACATCTACGCCGTCGGTGACGTCGTGGGGCCGCCTGCGCTCGCCTCGTGCTCGATGGAGCAGGGGCGTCGCGCGGTGCTGCATGCGCTCGGCCAGCCCGAGCTGCACGCGGGCGGCGGGGTGCCGATCGGCATCTTCACGGTGCCCGAGCTCGCGGCGGTGGGCGAGTCCGAGGACGCCGCCCGGCGTCGACTGGGCGACATCGTGGTGGGGCGCGCCGACTTCTCCGGCCTCGCCCGCGCCCAGATCGCCGACGAGCCGGCCGGCTTCCTCAAGCTCGTCGTCGATCCCAGCGGCGAGCGCTTGCTCGGCGTCGGCATCGTCGGTGAGGGTGCCACCGAGCTCATCCACCTCGGCCAGCTCGTGCTGCTGGGCAGCGGCCGGGTGCGCGAGTTGGTCGACACCATCTTCAACTTCCCGACGATGGCAGAGGCGTACCGCGTGGCCGCGCTCGACGTGCTGGGGCAGATCCGCGTGCGGAGCTGCGGCCGCGCGGACGCGGCCTGAAGCTGCGCCGATTCAGAGCCCGCAGATCTCGGTGCACTCGACGAGCGCGGCGGCGCAGGCGACCTCGTCGCCGTCGTGCCCGATGTCGTGGCACTCCTGGCCCTCGACGGTCGCGACGTCGTGGCAGCCCGAGCCGAGTAGGGGGCACACGGCGTCGCCGGTCTCGGTGCCCGTGCTGTGGTCGTCGCCGGTCGAGCCCGATTCGGCCGCGGCTGTGGAGCTGTCGTGGCCCGTGGAGCCGTCGTCGCCCGTGCTCTCTTCGCCGTGGGTCGAGCCGCTGTCGCTTTCGCTGGTGGGCGACGACGTCGAGCCGGTCTCGGTGCCGCCGGCACAAAACGCGAGGCACTCGTCGCGGATCATCTCGCACACCGCAGCGTCGCCGTCGTGCGCCTGCTCGTGACAGTCGTGGGCCGTGCCCGAGCCGGTGTCGAGATCGTGGCAGACGCTGCTGATGTCCTTGCAGACCTGCGGTTCGTCCTGGCTGTGGCCGTCGTCGGCGTCCGCGTCGTCGCCACATGCGACGGTGACGCCGGCGGAGCCACACAGGACGAGAACCAACAGGGGGATGGATCGAAGGCGCAGTGCCATGGCAGTCAGATACGGGTATCACCGGCGCCGTGTATCGAGCAAGGGCGCAAAACTGCGCACCTCGTTGCTGGCCGCGCACCGGCGTGCTACGCGAAGATGATGCACTGCAATTCCTTGTGGCGCCGTGAGTGGCGCCGTGAGTGGCGCCGTGAGTCGCGCCTGGGTGCGGTGCTGCTGGGGCTGGCCGGCTCGATCGCCGCCTGTGACCGCGAAGCGCCGGTGCCGGCGTCGTGCATGGTCGAGGACAACCTCACCATCTTCGAGCGGCGCATCCAGCCGTTGCTCGTCGACGAGCACCCCTCGACGTGCAACCAGTGCCACCTCGCCGGCGTGGAGCTCGCCGACTATGCGCAGGGCGACGAGTGCCGCACGATGGCCTGCATGGTCGACGAAGGGATCGTCGATCTCGACGATCCCGAAGACAGCGTCGTGCTCGGTTGGATCCTCCGCGGTGTCCCCGACAGCGCCCTCATCACCGAGCAGGTCATCCGCTCGGAGCACGACGGGATGCTCGAGTGGATCCAGCACCACGCCTCGTGCAACGGCGCCGTGTGCGAGGACTACGACGATCCATGCGGGCACGGCCCGCATGCCGGCGAGTGCGAGGTGCCCTCCAGCGCTCACGATCTCCCGCCGCGCGAGTTCGACGACCCCGGCGACTGCAGCGACAAGACCCTCGAGACCGCCTTCGACACCCTCGTGTACAGCTGGCGCGGCCGCTGCAATCCCTGCCACTACGACACCTTCGTCGGCGACAAGAACGACGACGGTCCGCGGTGGATCGCGATCGGCGACTGCAACGAGTCCTCGCTCCGCACCATGCGAACGGTCGTGAAGGACGGCTACGTCGACACCGCGGATCCGAGCCAGAGCCTGCTGCTGCTCAAGCCGCTCGCGGTGTCGGCTGGCGGGGTCGCGCATGGGGGCAACGACAAGTTCTTCGAGACGGATGATGCGGCGTATCGGGATTTCCTGCGCTGGATCGAGCGCTGGTCTGCCTGCCACCCGGGGTGAGGGTGGGGGCTGCGGGACCATGGGCGTGCGACGCGGACGCGCGAGGCCGTCAGACCAGGCCGTCAGACCAGGCCGTCAGACCAGGCCGTCGAGCGGACCGCTGCCGTCGTCGAGCGTGCCGAAGCTGGTCACGTCGTCGAGCCCCATCAGGTTGCACAGCGACACCAGCATGCGGTTGTGCCGTGCCCCACCGAAATCGAGGTAGCGGCCGCCGACGAGCTGCCCGCCGGCGCCGCCCGCCAGCACCAGCGGCGTGGGCTGCTGCGAGTGATTCCAGCCGTCGGCGAGCTCGTTGCCCCACACCACCAGCGTGTTGTCGAGCATCGTGCCGTCGCCCTCGGGGACCGCGTCGAGGGCGTCGAGCAGGTACGCCAGCTCGCCGGCGTGCCAGGTGTTGATCTGCACGATCTGGCTGCGCGCCGGCTCGTCGCTGCCATGGGCGATCGTGTGGTGCTCGGTGTCGAGGCCCAGCCAGGTGTAGCGGACGTTGCTGCCGGCCCGCGCCCACAGCAAGCTGGCCACCCGCGTCAGATCGCAGGCCAGCGCCAGCACCATCAGGTCGATCTGCAGCCGTGAGACCAGCGGGAAGTTGTCGTTGGCGTCGGGATCGATCTGCGCCCCGAGCATCGGCACCTCGCAGACCGCGGTGGTGTCGAGTCGTTGCTCGATGCGCCGTACGGCCTCGAGGTGGGCCTCGATCTTCACGCGATCGACGGCGGCGACCTTGCGCTGCACGGCGTCGAGGTTGCCCTTGACCACGTCGATCACGCTCTTGCGCCGCGCGCGGAGCAGGGTCAGTTCGGCCTCGGTCTGGCCGAACTCGGCGAACAGCCGATCGAACATGGCGTAGGGGTCGTCCTCGGGCGGAATCGGCTGGTTCACGTCGGCGTAGCTGACGCGCGAGTAGATGTGCGCGCCGCCGTTTTGCACCCCGAACTCGAGCGAACCAAACGGCGTGCTCGAACCGACGTGCGCGGCGATGCGTTGATCGACCGAAATCCCGCCGCCCCAGCCGCACGGCCGGTCGCCGGTGTTGTTCTGGAACTCGTTGCCCTCGAGCATCGGCGTGCCGTTCCACAGCATGCAGATGCGCATGTGATCGACGCCGGGGCCGTCGCCGTACTGCCAGCCGAGTCCGTCGAGCACCACGAGGTCCTGCTTGTGGGCCTCGAGCGGCGCCAAGACCGGCGACAGCGTCGTGAGGGTGTTGCCGTCGGCGGCCGGCTTCCACTGCTCGTGAACGGTGCCGTTGGCCGAGCACAGCAGGATGATGCGTTTGGGCAGGTCGCCCTCAGCAGCCTCGGACTCGAGCAGCGGCAGCAGCGGCATGCACAGGCCCGAGGCCCCGAGTCCGCCGAGAAATGCCCGTCGCGACGCGCCGTGACGCGCCCACTGTGGCGATCGGCGTGGTGATCGACGGTTCATGGACCCCTCTCGATGCGGCGGTGGCGGAAGGAATCGGTCGTGACCATGGCCACCAGCAGCTCGCGGATGTCGTAGTCGGAGGCCGCGAACGCGGTGTACATCGCGTCGAACGAGCAGTCGTCGCCCTCCCCGCGGGTGCGACCAAAGCCGTACACGAACCACTGCTGGGCGACGCAGGTGCGCACCTGTTCGCTGTCCGCGAGCATCTGGCCGAGCTCGATCGCGCCGTCGAACGTGGTGTCGGGTGCGTCGCCGCCGACCACCTCGCCCGAGGCATCGATCGGCTTGCCGGCCTCGACGAGGCGATAGGCGCCCATGCCGTCGTAGTGCTCGAACCCGAAGCCCAGCGGATCGATGAGATTGTGGCAGCCGGCGCAGGCGGGATCGGAGCGGTGCTGCTCGAAGCGCTCGCGCGTGGACTCGGTGGGGTCGAGCGCGGGCGGCACCAGGTCGATGTCGGGGGGCGGCGGCGCCAGGGGCTCGCACAGCAGGTGCTCGCGCACGAGCACGCCGCGGTGCACCGGCGAACTCTGGTCGGCGTGGGCGTGGGTCGCCAGCACGCTCGCCTGGGTCAGCAGACCCGCGCGCTGGGTCGGATCGAGATCGACCGGCTCGCTCGGATCGTGATCGACCGGGACGTCGACGCCGTACAACCCGAACAGCGGGCCGTCGAGGAACGAGTATGGCGCGGTCAGCAGGGTCTCGAGCCGCCCGTCGTCCGCACGGATCACGTGGTCGGCGAACCGCGTGGTCTCGGCGGCCATCGCCTCGCGCAGCTCGGGCGTGAAGCCGGGGTAGACCTCGGCGTTCTTCTCGAGCTGGGGCAACCGGTCGAGCTTGAGCCACTGCAGGTGGAAGCTGGCGATCGCCTCTGCGGCGCGCGGATCGTCGATCATGCGCTCGGCCTGGGCCCGGAGCTGCTCGGCCGTGGCCAGCTCGCCGCTGCCCGCGGCCTGCAGCAGCGCGTCGTCGGGCATCGAGTCCCACAGGAAGTACGACAGCCGCGACGCGACCTCGTAGGGCTCTAGGGCGACCACGTCCGCGCCGTCGTTCGGCGTGCCGAACTCGAGGTGATACAGGAACTGCGGTGACTCGAGAAAGGCCTCCACCGCGAGGGTGAAGCCGCCGGCGAAGCCCTCGTCAGCGCGGCCGAGCTCGAACAGCCCGATGATGGCGGCGCGCTCGTCGACGGTCAGCGGGCGACGGAACGCGCGCAGCCCGAACGTATCGACGAACTGGGCGCCGCACGTGGCCTCGTCGAGCAGCGGATCGCACGGCACCAGCGTCGCCATGTTGGACACGGCCTGCTCGGCGAGATCCTCGGCGGTGCGCATGTACTGCTCGGCGAGCAGCTCGGTGACCGGCGCGCTCGCGTTGCTGTAGAACGCCCCGACTTTCTCGTCGGGGGCGAGCTGCGCCGAGGGGTTGCCGGTGATGCCCAGCAGGTCGCGCACGGTGTTGTCGTACTGCGAGCGGGTCAGCCGGCGCAGCGGCGAAGTGTCGGTCGAGGGATCGGCGCAGAGCTCGGCCGGCTCACCCGTGCTGCCGCTGCCGTCGTCCGCGCTGCCGGTCCCGAAGGTGCCGTCGTCGTCGGCCGAGCCCGGGACGCCCTGGTAGCAGCCTGCGCCGCCGACCAGCCCCGCCAACACCACCTGCGCTGTCCATCGCACCTGCGCAGTCTCCTCCGATCGGGGGCAACACACCAGCCTCGCCGCGGCAGTAATCCCCGCGTGGTGCATCGTATTGCGTACGCGTAGCGGGCAGCCGCCGGCGGCTTCGATCAGAACGCAAGCCACGGCACGGTCTCGGCGTGGATCCGTCAACGCCGCGCGGGCTGCGTGGTAGTCGCGTCTGCTCAGTCCTTCTGGGGGACCGGCCCGCTCCCCCTTCCACCGGGCAAAGCCCCGCGGAACCTTCGCCCTCGGATTCGCTGTCGCTCTCTCAGTCGTCGTCGGCCTCGAGCAGCGCGCGGATCAGATCGCTGGTGGTGACCAGGCCGAGCAGCGCGCCGTGGGCGTCGACGACGGGCAGGCAGTGGAATCCGCCGCGCGCGAGCTCCTGGCAGGCGTCGCGCACCGTGGCCTCGCCGAGATCGCGTACCTGCTCGGCTACGACGAGCAGACCTCGTTCTTCCGTGCGTTCCGGCGGTGGCACGGACGCACGCCGGGCGAATACCGCCGCGCGCAGGCAGGGGCGGCGCAGTCCGGCGGGGCGAAGCGGTAGCGTCGGAAGTCGAGCGCGCCCAGCCGATGACCGCGTGGGTGGACACCGAGGGGCCGGCAACGGCACGTCGCGTGGGTCCCGGGCCTGACCCTCGATCGATCATCGCGGGTGGGCCGCTGGCACCCCTACTCCTGCAGCATCACCAGCACGTTCGGATCCCCGGTGGGTCCGCTGACGTACGCCTGCGCGCGCGTCGTGCCGACCGGTGAGGTGCGGGTCGGACGGTGTCGCGCCGATCTGGTGGCGGCCGGTCCGGCGACGCGCTGCGTCACCGATCGATTGCGCGTCGGCAAGCACCTCGTGCACGCGACGGCAACCGTCGACGGCACCCCGATCACGCTGGATCGGCGCTTCTACGTGCGCGAGCCGGCGCCCGCACACGAGCCTGTGCGCACGCCGGCGATCGCCGCCGCCCGGTTGCCACCGCCGCCCGTGCCCTTCGAGATCCGCGCGCCGCCGAGGGTCGCGCCACGCAAGCCCATGTCGATCACGATCGTCGGGCCGTGGCGCTCGGCGACGGGCGTGCTCGCGGTCGAGCAGATCGGGCTGCGCGAGGTGATCCCGTTCACGATGGTCGACGGCGTCGCCGAGGTCCGGGTGACCCCGGCCGCGGACCTGGGGCCGACCGTGGAGCTGATCGCCCGCGTCGCGCTCCCCGGACGAGGCGGTGGGCTGCGCGAGGAGCGCTCGGCGCAGGGGTGGGTGCAGATCGAGCAGGACCGGCGACTGCAGGTCGCGATCGCGGCGCCGCAGCGCGCACGCATCGGCGAGACGGTGTCGGTGCAGGTCGCGGTCACCGATCCCGAGGGAGGGCTGCCCGACGACATCACCCGATTTCGCATCACCGCGATCGCGTCGTCGGCGGTGCCCGGCCATGCCGAGACCGGGCCCGCGCGCTTCGGTAGTGCCATCGCCACGATCGCGACCAGCACCCCGCTCAACGTGCGCGCGGCGATGCCCCGCGTGATTCGTCCCGGCGATCGGGCGACTGTCGCGGCGCTGGTCACGATGGCGCGCGACGGTGCGGTCGAGGTCGCGCTCGAGCTCCCCGACGCGGGGCTCCGGGCCGTGGGTGCAATCCGCAAGACCGTCCGTGGGCGTAAGGGCACCATCGCGCGGGCGACGTTCACCGTGCACGCGAGCGCGCTCGGCCGACCGCGGTTGCGCTTGCGTGCCCGCATCGCGGCCGACGGACGCGCGCTCGCCCGCAGCGGCGCGGTCGAGCAGCCGCTTCCGATCGAGGCCGAGCGTACCCAGTCCGATGCGGTCGCCATCTACGGCAGCTTCGACGATGACGAGACCTGGGCGCTGCCGATCCACTTGCCATCGCGGGCGTTGCCCGGCACGGGATCGGTCGACATCGACACCACGACGTCGACGATAGGCGAGCTCGCCGACGCGGCGGACTACCTCGAGCACTATCCCTATGGGTGCGTCGAGCAGTCGACCAGTAGGCTGGCGCCGCTGCTCGCGTGGGCAAACCTCACACAACGCAACGCCGCGGCCGTCCGGGTCGCCGCCACGGCGCCGGGGCTCATCGCCCATGTGCTGTCGATGCAGCGGCCCGATGGATTGTTCGACTACTGGCCCGGCGCCGGTCAGGTGCATCCGTTCGCGAGTGCGTACGCGCTTTGGCTGCTGCAGCTCGCCGAACGTCGTGGTTTCGAGGTGCCGCCGGATGCCCTGGCGCGGGGGCGCGCGGCGATGGCCGAGCAGGTGCGCAGCGATGCCGCGCCGACCTCCCGCGACCACGCGCTCGCCATGATCTTTGCCCTCGATGCCCTGGCGCAGGCAGGCGAGGCCCAGGCCGCCGATTTCGACGCCCTGTACGCCGCACGCGGATCGCTGCCGGTGTCCGGACGCATGATGCTGACGATGGCGCTGCACCGGGCGGCGCCGAGCGATCCGCGTCTGCCGGCGCTTGTGCGCGGCGCCACGGCGCTGCTCGAGGAGCGCGCGGCGGTGGCCCACGTCGTCGAGCCGACAGCCAACGCCCGCGCGCACTGGGACTCGCCGACTCGGAACGACGCGCTCGCGTTGATGATGTTGATGCAGGTGCGCCCGGGCGATGGCCGCATCGATGGGCTCGCACGTGGCATCGCGGCCCGCCGGCAGCGCGGGCGGTGGCGGACGACCCAGGAGAACGCCTTCGCGCTGCTCGCATTGGCCGAGTACGCCGGCCGGCGCAAGGCGGCCGCGGCCGACCACCGCGTGCGCGCGTGGATCGGATCCCGTGCGGTGCTCGACACGACCGTGCGTGGGTTCGACGCGACCACGCGCGGCAGCAGGGTCGGCCTCGATGCCCTTGGCGAGCCCGGACGTCCGGTGACGGACACCCGCGTGCTGCTGCGGCGCGAGGGTCGAGGCCGCGTGCACTGGCGGGTCGGCGTGCGCTGGACCGAGGCCGATCCCCAGCCGCGGGCCCAGGGCCTGGCGGTGCGCTCGCGGATCCTAGACGACCACGGCACGCCGGTCACCGAGCTCGTCGCGGGCCGTCGCTATCGCATGGAGGTCGCCGTCGAGTCGTCGACACCGCAGCAGTTCATCGCCGTCGAGCTGCCGCTGCCGGCGGGCGTCGAGGCCGACCCGCACGACCTCGGCCATGGTATCGCCGCGCGTGCCGCGAGCACCATCGAGAGCAGGGCGCTGTCGCACCTCGAGCTGCGCCCCGATCGCGCGCTGCTGTTCTTCGATGATCTCGAGCCGGGCACCACCGTGCAGCAGATCGCCGTGACCGCGACCTCGAAGGGCAGCTACGCGTTGCCGGGTGCGACAGCCGAGGCGATGTACGAGCCCGAGACCCGCGCGCGGGCGAAGGCGACACGGATCGAGATCGTCGATCCTCCGGCCCCGTGATGGCGACGGCGACGGCGACGGCGGCGGTGCTGCCGTGCCCGCTCGGTCGGGTATGATCCGGGGCACGCGTGTGGCACGATGCGCCCCCGAGCAGTGCCCGCCGCGTCCCCATGACCGATCCCTCGCCGATCGCCGCCCTCGACGTGGAGAGGATCCGCTTCTCCCTCGAGCCACGCCTCGCCGCGGTGCTCGAGGCGTTCCCCGGTTTCGCAGCGCGTCGCGGGTCCCTGGTGCCAAGCGACCCCGAGGCGATCCGTCGGCGCCTGCTCGCGTCGGCGCTGCGGCTGTCGGCCACCATGGCGCCCAGCGCTCACGCCCAGGCCGAGGTTGCCAAGCGCGTGCTCGGGGTCGAGGGCGAGCTCGAGCTGTACCAGTCCAGCGGCCGCGAGAACGCGGCGCTGCACCTGGTGCGGGCGCCGATCCTGCTGGAGATCCAGGGCCGCATGCTGTCGCTGCTCGATCACGGCGCGGGCGTCGCGTTGTTCGGCCACGAGCTCGGGCACTTCGTCGCCCACGGCCCGTGGACGGGGCTCGGCGCGACCGCCCTGGCCGGTGCGGCGCTCGCCGACGCGGGGGTGTTGCCCGCGGTGCAGACCGACGCCGCGCGGCGACTGGTCGTCGCCCGCGAGATCACGGCCGATCGCTTCGGGCTGCTCGCCTGCCAGGATCTCGACACGGCGCTGCGGCTCGAGATGATCGCGACCACGGGCCTGTCGGGC
>JBBQJI010000079.1:0-23784 GCA_038325765.1 Nannocystales bacterium | reverse complement strand
CACCTCATCCGCAACCTCGGCGCCCTCGCTCGACACTCTCTCTCCGCGCTGGACCGTGGGCCCGCTTACCTCGACGGCTCCCAACAGCCCTCCGGCTCGCCCGCCCTCCAGCGGTTCGCAGTTCAAAACGCTTAAGCACCGCCCGCGCGGTGACAGTGCTGCGCAGCTTCGCCGGTCGCATCGGGCGCGTGTTCTCGCCGCTGTGGTGGCGCACCCGCGGCGAGGTCCGCCGCGCGCTGGTGCAGGTGTGGCCCGAGCAGGCCGGCGCGGCGCTGGACGCCGACTTTCTCGACGCGCTGCGGACTCGCCTCGATGCGGCGGCGGCCTGGGCGAGCGCGACGGCGTGGTTCTCCCAGCGCGGCCTCGACGAGCACCTCACCGACGAAGCCGCGGTCCAAAAAGCGCTGTCGTGTCTGCGCGTGTTCGCCCCGATGGCGGCGGCGATGGTCGCCGCTTCGCCAGCCCTCGCGGCTATCGACGTGCCGGTGCCGCGCAATCCGGGCGAGCTGGCCGCGCTCGCGAGCCGCGTACGCACCCGCGTCCATCAGCTCTCCGCCTGCGACGCCCTGGGTCGGGCGACCTCACCGCTGCACTCGGTCTTTCCCTGGATTGGCCCGTGGATGGGCGCACCGGCGTTGGGTGCTCCGGCCGAGTGCGCGATGCTTCGCGCGCTCGCCGAGCGGCTCGCCGCAGACGGCCACCGCCTGCGCGAGACCGACGGCTGGTTCGCCCTGGTCGACGAGCTGCTGCCCTCGGGTCGCGCCGTGCTCGATCAGATCGCGAGCGTCATGCCCACGCGATCGTTCACGGACTGGCGCGAGGCGATCGCCCGTGCGTGGGCCCACGCCCACCTCGCGCGCGCCCAGCTCGCGAACCCGCGGCTCGCAGAACTCGGGACGCTGGCCGCCGATCAGCGCGCCGAGCGATGGGCCGACACCATGGCGCGCCTCGAGCCCGAGATCCGCGCGCTCGAGGTGGAGGGCATCTGCGCCGAGCTCGACCGTGCCGAGCTGCTGCGGATCCCGACCGCCGGATTTCGAGCGCGTCGCACCGAGGCGCAGCGGGGCAAGGAAGCCCTGCTCGAGGAGGTCAGCAAGAAGTCGCGGCTGCTGCCGTTGCGCCGGTTCGTGCGCGAGTTCGCGGGCATCGGTCTGCTCGACGTGCTGCCGTGCTGGCTGCTGTCGCCCGAGACGATGGCGGTGCTGTTCCCCCGCGAGCCGCTGTTCGATCTGGTGATCTTCGACGAGGCCTCGCAGTGCACGGTCGAGTCGGGCCTGCCGGTGATGCTGCGGGCCAAGCGTGTGGTGGTCGCCGGCGACGAGAAGCAGATGCCGCCGACCTCGTACTTCACGCTGGGCGCCCAGGCCACCGAGGACGACGATCGCAGCGCGGACGAGCTCGAGGTGCGCGACGTCTTCGCGGCCGAGTCGCTGCTGGCGCTGGCCCGCGCGCGCTGCCCCCACGCCGGGTTGGCGTGGCACTACCGCTGCCGCGACGAGTCGCTGATCGCGTTCTCGAACCACGCGATGTACGGCGGCGAGCTGCTGACGATCCCCTCGACCGCCGGTCCCGACGCCCAGCCGGCGCTGCGCTGGATCGCGGTGGACGGCGGCCAGTACGACGCCGGGCTCAACCGTCCCGAGGCCGAGCGCGTGGTCGATCTCGTCGGCGAGCTGCTCGCCCGCTCGCCGCGTCCGACCATCGGCGTGGTGACATTCAACCTGCGCCAGCGCCAGACCGTGCTCGACGCCATCGAAGCCCGCATCGCCACAGAGCCGGCCTTCGCCGAGTCCTGGCGCGCCGCCGTCGAGGTCGAGGCGCTCGACGAGCGGCCGTTCGTGAAGAACCTCGAGTCGGTGCAGGGCGACGAGCGCGACGTGATCGTGTTCTCGCTCGGCCACTCGCCGATCGAGCGGCTGCGCAAGGGTGGCCGCGCCGAGCGCTACGTGCCGGCGCGCTTCGGGCCGCTCGGTCAGCGCGGCGGCGAGCGGCGGCTCAACGTCGCGATCTCGCGGGCCAAGGCCGAGTGCTACATCGTCGCGTCGTTCGAGCCCTCGCTGCTGCACACCGGCGACGCGATGCACGACGGTCCGCGGCTGTTCAAGGCCTACCTCGAGTTCGCCCACCAGCTCAGCGCCGGCCGCCGCCTGCAGGCCCAGCGCATCCTCGACGACGTCCGCGGTCGTCCCCAGCGCGAGCGCACCGACGCGCGCGCCCGGCCGCTGGGCCACGTGCCGTTGGCGACCCAGATCGCGATGGCGCTCGAGTCGACCGGTGCGCGCTGCGAGCTGAGCCTGGGCTCGTCGCAGTTCCGCATCCCGCTCGCGCTGGGGCGGCCCGGCGAGTCTGCGCTGCGGCTCGCGGTGCTCGCCGACGAAGGCACCTCGGGTGCCGACGCCTTCGAGCGTTTCGTGCACCGGCCCAGCGTGCTGCGCATGCGCGGCTGGGACGTCATGCACGTCACCGCCGCGACGTGGGCCCAACGTCGCGCGGACGTGCTCGCCGAGATCGCGCGCCGCCTTGGGTGACGGCGCGGCCCCGCGGGGCCACGCGCTCGCCACGGACCGACGCGAGCGTCAGTCGACCGACAGGCCCGGCACGAACGCGAGGCCGTCGTATCCGATGAGGGTCGAGAGCATCAGGGTGCGCGCGTACCCGGCGTTGGGATCGTACTGGTACAGATCGCCGTTCAGATCGATCGCCCAGATGCGGTCGCCGACCGGCTCGTACGCGAGGCCGCAGTTGTTGATGAAGCCTTCGTCCGCGAGGACTGTGGACGCGCCGGTGTCGGGATCGACGCGCCACAGCGTGCCGCCACCGCCGACGATCGAGATGAGCTCGTCGCGCAGCGAGTCGTAGGCGAGCGCATCGCCGGGCAGTTCCGGAATGCCGACCAACGTGGCCTCCGCGGTCGCGACGTCCACCGTGTAGACGCCCAGGGGTTCCGTCCAGGTCACGGCGTACATCGAGCCGTTGCCCGTGTTCCGCACCATGCCGAAGAAGTTGGAGGCGTTGGAGATCCCGACGAGCTCGGTCTCACCCGTCGTGATGTCGAGCGTGTACAGCTCGGTCGGCGCGAGGAAACCGTCGTACAGATATACGTTGTCCGTGACCGGATCGAAGGCGAGATCCGCGAACTGCAGCTGGATGTCGAGCGGCGCCAGATCGGCAAACTCGAGCGTGACGGGATCGATCGCGACGAGCACGTTGTCGGTGGTGCGGATCGAGACGAACGACCCGGCAGGACTCGCCGTGGTGACGGTGAGGCACCAGCGATCGAGCGTGCCGCCGTTGCCGGCGACCTCGTCGGCGATGTCGAGCTCCCACGTGCCGTTGCCCGAGCCATCGGTGTCGGCCCACGCGGTCAGATCGCCCTGCGGCAGCACCGATCCCGAGAACGCAGGCACGCCGCACGCCGGGGCCGCGCTCGCGTCCATGTCGAACGTCGCGTCGAAGTTGTCGGCCGCACCGCACTGCGAGTCCGCGAGCACGACGTCGATGTTGCTCTCGACCCACCGCACGGACATCGCGAGGTCGCCGACCTGCGTGTGCGTGCCGTCGACGAGCACGTCGACGTCGACGACCGAGCCGGCGAGCCCATCGACCGTGATCGGTGAGGTCGCCGTCGCGACACCGGGGCCGATCGCGACGTCTGTCTCGCTGCAGAAGACGTGCTCGCCGAGGCAGCTGACGAAGCTGATGGACGAGCAGTCGGCGGCGCACGTGGGCGAGCCGCTCTCGAAGCCCATCGCCGCGCACGTCTGCCCGCCGAAGTCCGAGCCGTCGCACACGTCGGTGCCGTCGACCTCGCCGTTGCCGCAGCCGAAGCACTCGGAGACGTCGTACTGACACGCGCTGCAGCCGAGCGTGCCGCCCTCGAAGCCCAGCCCGATGCAGGTCGCGTCGCCGACGTCACCCTCGCACGCCTCGCCGGGGTCGATCCCGCCGTCACCACAGGTGTAGCAACCCGAGACGTCGAAGGTGCCGCAGTCGGCCGCGCAGCCGAGCTCGCCGCCGTCGAACCCCTGGGTCAGGCAGTCCTCGCCGTCGAGCCCGGCCCCGTCGCAGACCTCGCGCCCCTCGACGAGATCGTTGCCGCAGCTGTAGTCGATGCAGGCCGACGTGTCGAAGGTGCAGGTGTCGGTACACCCGAGGTCGCCCTCGTCGAAGCCGAGCCCCTCGCAGCTCTCGCCGACGAGCTCTTCGCCGTCGCACTCCTCGTCGCCGTGGATCTCACCGTCGCCGCAGACGGCGGGCAGGCACGCCGACGTGTCGAGCTGGCAGTCGGCGGTGCAGCTGAGCACGCCGCCGGGGAAGCCCTCGCTCTCGCAACTGCGGCCGATGAGCTCGAGGCCGTCGCACTCCTCGTCGCCGTCGATGCCTCCGTCGCCGCACTGCTCGGGCACTGCGGTGGTGTCGGACGGATCGGTGGAGGAGCTCTCGTCGGCGACCGTGGCGGTCGTGTCGGGATCGACCGTCGTCGACAGCGAGCCGCCGCTCGAGGACTCGTCGGGTGTGCCCGTCGAACTCGCGTCTTCGGTGTCGTTCGACGCGGAGTCGTCGGGGCAGCCGGCGACGAGCGCCATGGGCGTGGCCAACGCGAGAGGGGTTCGCAGCGATAGGATCAGGGCACGACGCATCCGGGGAGCGTCATGGAACGCGGGCGTTCACGCAATGGGCTCGAGATGGCGGCGGTCGGCGTCGGGGGCGCCGGGCTCCGCCGCTGATGTCGGGCGGCGGCGAGCGGTTGGTGCGGGCCCTGCGTCACTCGACGACGCACACGCCGAGCTCTTGGATCCCCGGCGTCGTTTCGGGGTCGTACCAAGGCATGCAGGTCCGCCCCGCCGCACGGTTTCGGCTGGCTGAGATCGCACGGGATCTCGACGGCGGCGGTGTGTCCCGCATGCGCGAGGAACACCACCTTACTGCGACGCGTCCAGCGTTCGACACCGCGGGCCATGATCGCGTCGCGATCGGTCTCGTGTACCCACTCGGCGAGACCCGCGAGATCGGCCTGCGCTGGCGGGATCCCGATCGTCTCCCCGAGCGACCACAGGACGTGGCCGAGCATCGTGCAGACGTGGGCGGGCGTCCCGGCGGCGTTGCGCGGAACCCCCGGCCTCGCGGGCCGGCCTTGCTGAACTATCCCCCGCGTTTTTCTCGGAGATCCTCGACGAGTCTGCGGACGTTCTCGGCGCTGGTCACCGAGTCATCCGCCTCCGTCTGTGCATGCGCGTGTGGGTCATAGTCGGCGGCGTTTCTCCGCACCCGCAGCCGCCTGAGGTCGGTCGCAACTTTGCGGTGGAGTCGAGCATGCGCGCCGAGTGATTCGATGAATCTGAACAGGTCGACATGCGAGTCGGCCTTCGGCGGCCTCCACGTCGGCTCGAAGTCGGCGAGGTACTGCCGCGCAGCGTTGTAGGCGCTGAAGTACGCGCGACTCGTGCCCGACCGCCACGCGGCCTCCGCATGTTGGGTGGCCGGTGCTCGTGACGCGAGTTCGCGGGCGATCTCGCAGAAGCTCGACCAGTCGAAGCTCATACGCGCTCGAAGTCGATGATCAGGCCGTCGCTCGAGCCCGCGCGCTCGAGCCACCAATTTTCGTCAAACGCGTCGCGCCGCGCGAACGCGTCCGGGGCGGACAACGCCGTGTGTACCCGCAGGAGCAGGTACTCGTCGCCTTCGTCATGGTCCACGCGAGCGCCCAAGGTGAGCCGTGCGTCCTCGCCGAAGTAGCGGGCAAGTTCGACTTCGGCGTCTCGCACGCGCGACCGCAAGCGTTCGTCCTTCGCCAGCAGGGGCAAAATATCGCGATGCCCGATGCGTTCGATCTCGGCGCCGAGACCGAGGATCTCGGCGCAGGCGAGCCGAGTGAGGGCGAGCGCTGATGCCTCGTCGTGGGTCTCGGCCATGAACTCGACTCTTGCGACCGCGAGGGCGCCGCCGAGGTCGGTGGTGCTGTGCACGTCGCCGTGCTTCTCGAGCACCTGCGCCAGGACGCTCACGTAGCGCGCGAACACGTCGTTTGGTTCGTCACGAATCAAGGTCAGTGCACTGCGCGCGAAGCGAAGTTCGCGGCCGGTGTTCGTGAGTGCCGCGATCTCGGCGTGGAGGTCGCCGGCGGGGGTTGTCGCGGCAAAGGGGAGTGATGGCGGTTGGTCGTCGACGGACCCGCTGCCGGGCCACGCTGGCGACGCATGCGCCCCACTCCCGCCGGCGATCAGTGCGAGGAAGAACGAGATCCTCTGCAGGACTCCCTGGAGCGCGGCGCTGTTCATGGGGCCTCTACGGGACCGAAGCGCTCGAGCTGCGCATGGTCTAGCAGGTTGAAGAACGAAGCGTTGAGGTCGGAGTTGAGCGCGCCGAGTGCCTCGGCGACATCGGTCGTGCGCTCGATGCCCCGGCTCGACTGGAATTCCAGCCGCACCGCGGAGAACGCCGCTCCGGGAGGGCTGGCCGCGGTCGAGGCTTGGATGACGAGCGAGCGCTCCGCCGTCTGGTCGACCAGTCGCAGGGTGAACCCGGTCGTGGTGTTGAAGTGGATATCGCGGAGGCGGGCAACCAGGGGAAGCAAGGCCGCGAGGTCGTCGAGGTCTGACCAGTCGCGCGACTGCTCGAGGATGTCGACCTTGGCGACCTCGAGACGGATCGGCGACAGGTCCGCGCCGATTCGGCGCTCGAGGAACTCCCGGAAATGGGCCAGCTCATCGACGAACTTGGCGGCGAGACCCGGCTTGCCGCTGTGGGTGCCGAACCGCGGGTACTCACCGGCGCGAGCGCGCCAGTTCAGGTAGAAGCGGTCGTGCTGGACTTGGACGACGAGCGTGTCGTCGTCCGAGAGCAGCCACAGGCGCCCAGGAACGGGGCTCAAAAGGACGTTCCCGGGCTCGATCAACGGGGGCTTGAGCTGTTTTCGCGGATAGACCTGCTTGCGCTCGTCCCGGTAGGCGCCCAGCTCCAGCGTGTCGATCGCCGCGATTGGCTCGAACACGATGCCGCAGATCACCTCGTCGATCGGGGGGCGGGTCAGCCGCCAGCGCGCATGGGGTCGTGGCGACATGACGCTGGGGGTTTGGTTGCCACGCTGCGGGATCTGCGTCAAGGCGCAGAGCGGGTCGGAGCGAGGGTTCGGGCTGGGTTCGGTGTCCCTTCGGGCCACGGCGAGCGCGACGCGCACCTCGGTCGCGCGTCGACGATCGTGATGATGCCGACCTCCATCGACATCGCGGCCCCCGTGCCGGCGACGCTTCCGCAAGGCGGGCGCGTCGGTGGCGTCGTCGCCGGCGGCGCTGGGGATGCGACGACAAGACGGTGCGGTTGGCGGATTGGGTGCGGCTGTGGTGCTCGAGGGTGGGGTGTTGCGGGTGGAGGATTGAGCTCGGGTGGTGGGGTCGAGAAGAAGTCCGAGCGACGTCCTTTTGGCCGCGCTCTGGCGGTGTTCGGATCGCCGCTGCGAAACGATGTTCGACACGGTGATCGTGGATCGGTGCGGAGGCCGTGGTCCAATCCGCGGGCCATGGCAACGGTCAACAACGACAACAACTCCCTCCAAGATCTCGAACCCACGCGATACCTCCGAACGCCGGTGCTCGACGTGCCCGGTGGCGTCGCACTCGGCATCGCGCTGCTCTCCGCCGCCGGCAAGGAGCTGCCCGCACCAGCGAAGCGCGCCGCGAAGGTGCTACGCCAGGCGGTCGTCGCGTTGCAGAACAACTGGGCCGCGCAGCGCAGCGCGAGCCAGACGACCGAGGAAGACAAGCGGCCCGCGGATCAACGACTCGATCGCGCGTGGGCGGCGGTCGGCGTCCGGCTGCAGACGGTGTCCGAGTTGCCGGCGGAGATCGAAGAGGCCGGCCAAGCGGCGCGCCTGAACGCCCGGATCTTCCCCGACGGTCTGGCGTTCCTGCGACTGCCGTACGAGCGGCAGTGGGCGGAGAGCGAGCAGCGGCTCGCGCTCATCGCCGACGAAGAGATGGGCGCGGTGGTGGCGGAACTCGTCGGCGACTTCGTGCTCAACGAGCTCAAGGACGCGCACGCGGACTACGGGCGGGTGCTGGGCATCACCAACGCGAAGCCGGAAAGCGGGGATGTGGTGCCGAACCTCCTCGGTCAGCTCCGCGTCGTGCAGCAGGCGATGTCCGGGTACGCGCTCCAGCTCGTCGCGGCGGCGCATGCCGAGCCGGAGTTGGCCCCGGCGGTGAGGCGGGCGCTTCGGCCGTTCGAGGATCTGCGCGAGGCACAGGCGCGGCGCGCGAACGCGCGCGGGGGTGCGGTGGTGGTGGAGGAGGAGGAGCCGGAGGTGACCGGGGGTGATGTGGTCACGCCGACTACGCCGGTGCCGGTGCCGGTGGTCGCGGACGCGTGAGGTGCGCCGGGATGTCCCGGGAGGTCTCCGACCATCGTGAAGGATGGGTCGGGATGTCCCGGGACATCGCCGGGTAGGTTGAAGGATGGGTGGGGGATGTCCCGGGACATCGCCGGGTAGGGTGAAGGATGGGTGGGGGATGTCCCGGGACATCGCCGGGCAGGGTGAAGGATGGGTGGGGGATGTCCTGGGACGTCGCCGGGCAGGTTGAAGGATGGGCCATCGCGTGAGTTGCGCGTCGGCGGCCCATTTAGACCAGTCCCTCCATGCGGAGCCGGGTCGGCCCCCGCTCACGACGGCACGGGCGGGTCAGCGGGTGGTGTACCGGGCGCTGCGACGCTCCCCGGTGATCGCGATCGTCTTCGCGCCCGCCAACTTCTGCAGTGCAGCTCGGACCTGGGGCACGGTGCCGCCGGTTTGCGCGCGCACGTCTTCGAGCTTCGCGGGTCCGCCGACCGAACCCACGGCGGCGAGGACGTCATCGAGCGAGAGTCCGCCGCGGACGATCTTGCCGTGGCGTGCAGGACTGGACGCCACGCGCGTCGGGGTCGTCGCCCTCGCGGTCGTCGCCTTCGACTGCGACGCGCCACGACCGGAGAGCGCAACCTCGATGAGGTGAGCGACGGAGATGTCGGAGCGGGCAGCAAGCTCGCCGGCGGTCATCGCTGCGAAGAGGAGTGCGAGCGCGCTCGTCGGCGAAGGACGCCCGAAGTCTCGCAGGGAGCGCGGCCCGGCCTGCGCGGGCGCCTCGTCGATGTCGACGGATCAGTTCGCGCACGCGCGGAGCAGCGGGACCGGCGGCCGCGTGAACCGGCCCGCGAACGGGGCGGCCAGAGGATGCTCGCGGACGAGCTCGAGCAATCGGCGGGCGACGTCGGACACGCCTTGGGCCTGGCCGATCTCGGACTCGGGGATCAGGGCGAAGTTGTCGGGTGGCAGGCGACGCAGAGATTCGGCGGCGTCGCCGAGGAAACGCAGCTGGTACCAGCGCACGCTGTACTGCGTGGGCGCGCCCTGGGCGGAGCGCGAGGGGACCGGGCCCCAGTGGGAGGAGTCGGCGAGGAGCGGCTCGACGACGAGGTCGAGGCCGCACCGCAGGGGGGCGAGCTCCTCGTCGACCTCGCGGGTCGCGGTGCGCATCCAGTCGTCGACTTCGTCTGGTTCGACGTGACCTCCGACGAGGCTCCAGTCGCCCCACTTGGGGTGGCGGCGGAGAAGCCAGTGGGCGATGTCGTTGACGGAGACGCGGGCGAGGACGAGGGCGAGATCCGACTGGCGCGCGGGTTCGGGGGCGGCCATTTGGACGCGAGCATCGCACAGGACCGCTGCTCGAGGTCGTCGTGATGCGGATGCGCGCAACTCCGCACGCGCAACACCTGCGGCAGGCGACGACCGCCCACCGCGTTCGTTGTACGATCCCACCCAAGGATCGGTTGCCCTCGACGCTGCAGACCTCGCGGAACTTCGGGTTCCTCGCCGCGCATGACCGGCTCCTCGATCACCTCGGCGCGCTCGCGGAGCGCTACTTCGCCGAGGATCCCAGCACGTGCCTGATCAAGCTGCGGCAGTTCGGCGAGGTGCTCGCGCAGCGCACCGCGGCGCAGGCCGGACTCTACATCAGCACGGAGGAGCACCAGATCGACTTGCTGTCGCGACTGCGCGACCAAGGGCTGCTGCCTCGCGAGATCGGGGAGCTGTTCCACGGCCTGCGCAAGGTCGGCAACCGGGCCGCGCACGACATCGATGGGGATCATCGCGAGGCGCTGTACCAGCTGCGGATGGCGTGGAAGCTCGGCACTTGGTTCCACCGCACGTTCGGGGACCGCAAGTTCAAGCCGGGCGCCTTCGTGCCGCCTCCGGATCCCAAGCAGGAGAGCGCAGCGATCGCCGCGGAGTTGCAGCGGCTGCGCGACGAGGTCGCCGCGCAGCAGAGCGAAGCCGAGGCGGCCCGGGCAGCAGCCGCCCTCGCCACCGAAGAGCGCTTGACGGCTGTGCAGCGGGCCGACAAGGAGGCCGCCGAACGGGCGATCTGGGAGTCGCTCGCCACCGAGGCCGAGCACGAGCAAGGCCGGCTCGCCCAGGAACTCGCCAGCCTGCAGGCCATCGCCGCGCCCTCGCGCCCCGCGGTCGCCGCGATCGTCGAACGGGCGACCGTGGCCGCCGATGCACTCGAGCTCGACGAGTCCGACACCCGCCGGCTCATCGACACCCAGCTGCGACTCGTCGGCTGGGAGGTCGACAGCGCCGAGCTGACCTACGCGAAGGGGGCCCGGCCGCACAAGGGCAAGAACCTCGCGATCGCCGAGTGGCCGACCAAGAGCGGACCGGCGGACTACGTGCTGTTCGTCGGCCTGCAGCCCGTGGGCGTGGTGGAGGCCAAGCGCCACCGCAAGGACGTCCCCGGCTCGCTCGAGCAGGCCAAGCGCTACAGCGTCGGGTACACGGTCACCTCGGATCAGCTCGCGCCCGGCGGGCCGTGGGCGGAGTACCGGCTGCCGTTCCTGTTCGCGACCAACGGCCGGCCCTTCCTTCGCCAGCTCGCGACCAAGAGCGGCATCTGGTTCCTCGACGGCCGCCGCCCGCAGAACCTGTCCCGTCCGCTGGAGAGCTGGTTCACGCCCGATGGCCTGGTAGCGATGCTCAAGCAGGACATCGACCGCGCCCACGCGCAGCTCGCGACCGAGCCGACCGACTACCTGGGCCTGCGCGACTACCAGATCGCGGCGATCCGCGCCGTCGAGGCCGCGATCGAACAGGGGGCGCAGCAGTGCCTGCTCGCCATGGCCACCGGCACCGGCAAGACCCGCACGTGCATCGGGCTCACCTACCGCCTGCTCAAGACCCGGCGCTTCCGTCGGGTGCTGTTCCTGGTCGATCGCAGCGCGCTGGGCGAGCAGACCGCGAACGCATACAAGGACGCTCGGCTGGAGAACCTGCAGACGTTCACCGAGATCTTCGACATGAAGGTGCTCGGGGACACCAAGCCCGACGCGGACACCAAGCTGCACATCGCGACGATCCAGGGCATGGTCAAGCGGATCCTCTTCCCCAGCCGCGAGGAAGACATCCCGCCGGTCGATCAGTACGACTGCATCGTGGTCGACGAGTGCCACCGCGGCTACCTGCTCGATCGCGAGCTGGGCGACGTCGAGTTCCAGTTCCGCAGCGAGGCCGACTACATCTCCAAGTACCGCCGGGTGCTCGACCACTTCGACGCGGTCAAAGTCGGGCTGACGGCCACGCCGGCGCTGCACACCACGGAGATCTTCGGGCGGCCGGTGTTCCAGTACAGCTACCGCGAGGCGGTCATCGACGGCACGCTCATCGACCACGAGCCTCCGATCCGGATCGTGACTCAGCTAGCAGAGGACGGGATGCACTGGCGCGCCGGCGAGCAGATGACGCTGTACGACCCCGGCGCGGGGACGCTCGACAGCGCGACGTTGCCCGACGACGTCGACCTCGAGATCGAGAGCTACAACCGACGCGTGGTGACCGAGAACTTCAACCGGGTCGTGTGCAACGAGCTGGCGAAGCACATCGACCCGAGCCTGGAGGGCAAGACGCTGATCTTCTGCGCCACCGACGGGCACGCGGACATCGTGGTCCGGCTGCTGAAGGCGGCGCTCGCCGAGCGATACGAAGAGGTCGAGGACAACGCGGTGCTGAAGATCACCGGGGCGTCGGACAAGCCGCTCGCGCTGATCCGTCGCTTCAAGAACGAGGTCAACCCGCGGATCGCGGTGACGGTGGACCTGCTGACCACGGGCATCGACGTGCCGGCGATCGCCAACATCGTGTTCCTGCGGCGGGTCCGCAGCCGCATCCTCTACGAGCAGATGCTGGGCCGGGCGACGCGTCGCTGCGACGAGATCGGCAAGGAGACGTTTCGCATCTTCGACGCGGTCGACCTGTACGCGGGGCTCGAGGCGGTGAGCACCATGAAGCCCGTGGTCGCCGACCCGAAGGTTTCGTTCGCGCAGCTGGTCGAGGAGCTGGTGGCGGCCAAGACGCCCGACGTGGCGCAGGCGGTGCTCGACCAGCTGATGGCGAAGCTGCAGAGCAAGCGCCGGAGGATCAAGGGCGACGCGGCGGAAGAGTTCGAGACGGCCGCCGGGATGACGCCCCGCGAGCTGTTGGCCCAACTGAAGGGCGACACGCCGCAGGCGGCGGCGGCGTGGTTCGGCGCGCACGGTCCGGTGGTGGCGCTGCTCGATCGCGCGACCGGATCCGGGGCACGCCTCATCGTCTCCGACCACGAGGATGCGCTGCGACGGGTGGAGCGCGGGTACGGCCAGGGCGAGAAGCCCAAGGACTACCTCGAGA
Source organism: Nannocystales bacterium (assembly GCA_038325765.1). Lineage (GTDB taxonomy): Bacteria > Myxococcota_A > Polyangia > Nannocystales > Nannocystaceae > Xiheibacterium. The sequence continues at coordinate 11,093 of JBBQJI010000079.1, read as the reverse complement.
GCTTCGCGGGGTACCTGCGGGACAACCTCAACCTCGTGCCGGCGCTGCTGGTGGTGACGCAGCGGCCGCGCGAGCTGACGCGGGCGCAACTCAAGGAGCTGCGGTTGGTGCTCGACGGGGCCGGCTACACCGAGGCGGCGCTGCAGACGGCGTGGCGCGAGACGACCAACCAGGACATCGCGGCGTCGATCATCGGGTTCATCCGGCGGGCGACGCTGGGCGACGCGCTGGTGCCCTACGGCGAGCGGGTGGAACGCGCGCTGAAGACAGTCCTCGGCAGCGGTACCTTCACCGACCCGCAGCGCAAGTGGTTGGCGCGGATCGGCCAGCAGCTGCGAGTCGAGACCATCGTCGATCGCGAGGCGCTCGACCGCGGGCAGTTCAGGACCGCGGGAGGGTTCTCCCGCATCAACAAGGCGTTCGACGGCAAACTCGAGGCCGTCCTGGGCGATCTGCACGAAGCGCTGTGGCAGCCCGCCGCCTGATTTTGAAGCGAAATGAACACGCAAGACATCGTCCAGAGGCTGTGGAATCTGTGCAACGTCCTACGGGACGACGGGATCACGTACCACCAGTACGTCACCGAGCTGACGTACCTGCTGTTCCTAAAGATGGCGAAGGAGACGGAGACCGAGGGCCAGCTGCCCAAGGGCTACCGCTGGACCGACATCGAGGCCAAGGACGGCGTCGAGCAGCTGAACTTCTACCGCGCACTGCTGCTGCACCTGGGCACGCACGGTTCGAATCGGGTGCAGGCGATCTACGTGAACGCCTCGACGTCGCTGAAGGTGCCGCGGAACCTGAAGAAGCTGGTCGACGCGATCGACGAGCTCGACTGGTACTCCGCGAAGGACGAGGGCTTCGGGGATCTATACGAGGGGCTGCTGGAGAAGAACGCGGGGGAGAAGAAATCGGGCGCGGGGCAGTACTTCACGCCGCGGCCGCTGATCGACTCGATGGTGCACGTGGTGAAGCCGCAGGCGGGCGAGCTGGTGCAGGACCCGGCGGCGGGGACGTGCGGGTTTCTGATCGCGGCGGATCGGTACATCAAGGAGGCGACCGACGGCCTGTTCAAGCTCCCCGTGAAAGCGCAGGAGTTCCAGAAGCGGCGCGCGTTCTACGGCTGCGAGCTGGTGCACGACACGCACCGCTTGGCGCTGATGAACCTGATGCTGCACGACATCGAGGGTGACCTGCTGCTCGAGGACACGCTGTCGCCGGTCGGGGCGCGGCTGCCCAAGGCGAACGTGATCCTGACCAACCCGCCGTTCGGGACGAAGAAGGGTGGGGGATTGCCGACGCGGGACGACTTCACGTACCCGACGTCGAACAAGCAGCTGGCGTTCCTGCAGCACATCTACCGTGGGCTGGTGCCGGGCGGGCGCGCGGCGGTGGTTCTGCCGGACAACGTGCTGTTCGAGGACAACGTGGGGGCGCAAATCCGGGCGGACTTGATGGACAAGTGTGATCTGCACACGATCCTGCGGCTGCCGACGGGGATCTTCTACGCGCAGGGGGTGAAGACGAACGTGTTGTTCTTCTCGCGGGGGGTGAAGGACAGCGGGAACACGAAGGCGGTGTGGATCTACGACATGCGGACGAACGCACCGGCGTTCGGGAAGCGCACGCCGTTTACCAGGGGGGAGTTCGCGGGGTTCGAGGCGGTGTTCGGGGAGGATCCGCTGGGGAAGGGGAGGCGGAAGGACGAGGGGGAGACCGGGCGGTGGCGGAGGTTCTCGCGGGAGGAGATCGCGAAGCGGGGGGAGAACCTGGACATCACGTGGTTGAAGGACGAGGGGCACACGAACGCGGAAGACCTGGCTGCGCCGGAGGAGATCGCGGCGGAGATCATCGCGAACCTGCAAACTGCGATGGCGGAGATGGACGCGCTGGTTGCGGCGCTCGCGTCGGATCAGGAGAGCCGACGAGCATGATCGAGCGCGATGAGTTGCCCGAGGGTTGGACCGCCGCGAGAATCGCAGATCTCTGCGAGCTGAACCCCAAGCACGACAGAGACCTGGCGCCCGAGACCGAGGTCACCTTCGCGCCGATGGCAGCGGTGGATGACGTCTCTGGCGCGCTCGACCCGACACAGGTGCGTCCGTACGGCGAGGTCCGCAAAGGCTTCGCCCACTTCGCTGAAGGCGATGTGCTGTTCGCGAAGATCACGCCGTGCATGGAGAACGGGAAGGCGGCCGTCGCTCGACGGCTCAAGAACGGCCTCGGCTGCTCCACCACCGAACTCGTCGTGCTTCGCCCCAAGGGCGCGGTCGTGGCCGACTTCCTGCACCGCTTCATGCGCCAGGAGTCCTATCGTCGTGCCGCGCGAGCCGCTATGACAGGGGTTGTCGGCCAGGCCCGTGTTCCACGTGAGTTCATCGAACAGTCAGAAATCCCGCTTCCACCCCTCGCCGAGCAGAAGCGCATCGTCGCCAAGCTCGAAGAACTGACCGCCCGGAGCCGGCGGGCGAAGGAGGCGCTGGATGCGGTGCCCCCGCTGCTCGACCAACTCCGGCAGTCCATCCTCGCCGCCGCCTTCCGCGGCGACCTCACCGCAGACTGGCGCGCGAAGAACCCCACGGTCGAGCCCGCGGAAAAACTGCTCGCGCGCATCCGCGAGGAACGAAAGCGAACATGGGACGCGGCGTATCGTTCCCGTGCCTTGGCCAAGGGACGAGTGGTCGAGGGCGGTTCGGTGGACGGCCGATACAAGGAGCCCGTCGAAAGTCCCTCAAGTGGGCACGCAGAACCGCCGGAGTGGGCGACGGCGACGGTCGAGTTGGTTGGTGACCTGTTGTTGGGCCGACGTCGCGCCGCGGAAGAGTATATTGACGGGGTCGATGGCCGCACGTTGCGGCCGTACCTTCGTGTTGCGAACGTGAAGCGAGACCGGCTCGTACTTGACGACGTGCTCTCGATGCCGTTCAGCCCCCAGGAACTGCAGCTGTACCGGCTCGTTCCGGGCGACATCGTCCTCAGCGAGGGCCAAAGTCCCGAGTTGGTCGGTCAAAGCGGCATCTTCCATGGTGGGTACGAAGACCTGTGCATACAGGCCACAGTTCATCGCTTTCGCGCCTACGATTTTGCGACAACCTCGGATTTTGCGCAGCTCGTCTTCCTAAGTCACCTTCTTACCGGGGTGTTCCGGCGCGCTGCTTCACTGACGACAAACATCGCGCATCTGACGTCTGAGCGGCTCCGGCCGTTGCCGTTTCCTCTGCCCCCCATTGCTGAGCAGCGGCTGATCGTGAAGCGCGTGCGCGCAGCGCTGGCACGCATCGCAGGCCTGGAGCTTCTCGGTGTTGGCGCTCGAGATCGCCTCGGCAAGCTAGAGGAAGCACTCCTAAACAAAGCATTCCGAGGAGAGCTCGTCCGGCAGAATGGGAACGACGAGCCCGCGACTAAACTCCTCGCGGGCATGCGAGAGTCGCAGACAACAGAAGCGCCGAGCAGTAGTCGACGTGGCAAGGCCAACGTGGCCGCAGACTCCGCGGCCGAACAGGGCGCACTGCGGCGCGTAAGGCGCATGATTCCCGCCAACCGCCTTCTAGACTTTGGCCCAGGCACCGGGCCGTGCGTAGGCCCGGACGCCGTCTTCGCCGCCCTCTGGCCCCGCGGCCCCCTCGACAAACCCACCGCCATCCACCACCTCGCCAACCACCTCCGCGACACCGGCCAACTCCACTTCGCCGACCTCCACCCCGACGATCCGCTCTACGCCCAACTCCTGGCTGCCATCGAATCCGCCGTGAAGGCCGCCCACCTCGACCGCCCGCAGCGCGGCCACGTCCGCGCGATCAAGCCCGACCCAGCCACCTACACCCCCGGCGACTGGCGCCACGCGCTCCTCACCAGCCTCGGCCCCGAGCCCACCGAGCGCGATACAGCGATCCGCACCGCCGCCGCCTGGGCCCGCGAGCACCTCGGCCTGGCGTTCTCCCGCCTGCGCAGCAATGGCCACATCGTCGAGGGCCTCCGCGACGCGCTCGCCAGAGCAATCCGCAATGGCGAAGTACTCCGCCTCGGCGCAAGCCAGATTTTGCATCGATCCCGTCCCGTCCCGAGTGCAAGATGATCCCGGGCGCTGATGACGTACTCTTTCTCTCGCACCGCAGACCTTCTCCGTCTTCCTGTGTCTACCGGCGAGGGAGCCGGCCTCCGGCACGCGCAGATCGCTGCCGCGCACGCCGTAGCGGCGCACTTCTGGGCCGCGCACCGTCCAGCTATCGTGGTCATGCCCACCGGGAGCGGCAAGACGGCTGTGATGGTCCTCGTCTCGATCCTGCTGCGGGCGACGCGGGTTCTCGTGATCGCTCCGAGCAGACTTCTGCGCGAGCAGTTGGTCGAAAAGTTCTCCAAGCTCGAGCCGCTTCGCAGAGTAGGGGCGCTCGACGAGGCGGCCGACTGTCCCGTGGTCATCGAACAAGCGGAGCGAGTGGACACGCTTGCGGCGTGGAACGCTATGGCGAGCGCGCACGTAGTGGTGGCGCTCCCGCATTCGGCGAGCCCGGGCATCGAAGGCGTAGCGGCGCCTCCGGCAGATCTATTTGACGTGGTGCTCGTCGACGAAGCTCACCACATTCCTGCGCGGATCTACCGCGCTCTCGCCGAGGCGTTTCCTGCCGCGAAGTGCGTCCTGTTCACCGCCACGCCCTTTCGTCGCGACGAGCGCGAGATCCCGGGTGATCTCGTATTCACGTATCACCTTGCGCAAGCGCGTCGCGACGGGGTGTTCGGTCAGCTCGAGTTCGTCCCCGTGAAGGTCGCCGCGAACGCTAGTCAGCGGAAACGTGACGAGGCGATCGCGCGCGCGGCGTCTCGGCGTCTTGGCGCGGATCGCCGAAGCGGCTTTGACCACCGACTCCTCGTTAGGGCATCTAGCAAAGATCGAGCCGATGAGTTGGGGGATGTCTACTCGGCCGTGACCTCCCTGAAGCTCAAACGGATCCACAGCGGCCTCTCGCAGAAGTGGGTTCAGCGCGCCGTGGAAGAGCTTCGTTCGGGGCAGCTTGATGGCGTGATCACAGTTGACATGCTTGGCGAAGGGTTTGATCTCCCGAATCTCAAGGTAGCCGCTCTTCATTCGCGTCACCGCTCGCTGGCGGTGACGCTGCAATTCATTGGCCGCTTTGCGCGGACGTCGACGGACTTGACTCTAGGCTCGGCGACGTTCTTCGCCATCCCTTCCGAGATCGAACCCGACGCTGAGGGACTTTACACCCCGGGTGCCGAGTGGAACGAGATCGTCGAGTCCCTCTCGCGCGACCAGATCGAGGGTGAAGCCCAGGCCCGAGAATTTGCCAGAAGTTTTGCGCGGCCGGCGAGGTCGGCCAGCCACGTAGAGGGGGACACGCCGGAGGAGGACGACCTTACCGACGACGATGCGGCACGTCTGCTGCGGACGGTCAAGCCGTACTTCCACGTCAAGGTCTATGATGCGCTAGCCGTTCCCGATCTTGAAGCGAGTATCCTCGTGCCGCCTTCGCTTGTGCCAATCCTTACCCGAAGGAGCGCGAAACACAACGCGGTCATCTGGATCGGACGCGAGCAACACGTTGCTCGCTGGACTACTCACCCTGCGTGGGTCGACGTGGCGCACGAGATGTTCCTGATTGTGCACGTTCCTGAGCACTCACTTCTCTTCGTTTGTTCCTCTCGTCGTGAGAACTCCGTGTACGACGGTCTCGTTGGCTCAGTGCTCGGCGACCAGCACCGCCGTCTCGCGACGAGCGAGGTCAACCGCGTGCTGCGAGGGATTTCTTCCCCGGAGTTCTTCTCGTTGGGCTTGAAAAATCGGGCCGGCGCAAGCGGGGGCGGTGGCGAGTCGTACCAGATGCGCGCTGGTCGGTCAGCCGCCCGATCTGTTCGCGCTGCGGATAGTGCCCTCTACAGTCAAGGACACGCGTTCTGCCGCGGCGACGAGAACGGCAAGCCAACGACAATCGGTTTCAGCAGTAGCTCGAAACTGTGGGCGAATCGACGCGATGGCCTTGATCAATTCGTTGATTGGATGCACGCACTGTCCCTAAAGCTCAGGGACTCCACGCCCGTGATGACGGGCTCGGGCCTCGACAAGCTCGGTGTTGCTCGACGAATCGAGCACTTTGATGCACCGGTCGTTGCCGGTGATCTCGCCCACGATGCGTACACGCGGCGTGGATCTCGCGTGACGAACGTGGGAGGCGCCGAGCCGTGGCTGGTGGACTTCGCGGTTCGCATCGACGGGCAGTCTGGAACCTCGGTCGAGTTCTCACTCTTCGCTACCGAACTCGAGCTGAGGTTCAAGACCACGTTGGCGCGTACGCCACTGATCACGGCCGCCAGCGAAACCGCCGCGAACGCGATGCTTCGTGGAGAAGGTGTCTGCAGCGAAGATCCGCTCATAGAGTACCTCAACACCCACCCCCCGGCGCTCTATCTCGCTACCCTTGCGCGTGTGGATGGCGACGAGCAGCAGGACCCCCCGCGCCGCGACGGGCCAGCGGTGATTGCCGAACAGATCAGGGCTATCGACTGGAGAGGGCTCGGGGTCGATCCGTTTCGCGAGAAACCTGCAAACGGCCGCAGTAAGCTCAAGTCGCTGTTCGAGTACGTCGAGGGCACGCTGATGGCGTCGGCGGCGGAGCTTGTGTTCCTGGACGACGGTGCGGGGGAAATAGCCGACTACGTGTCGATGACCCCGGAAGCCGATCGAGTCTGTGTTGAACTGTTCCACTGTAAGGCCGCCAGCAAGGAGTCGTCCGCGAAGGTGCCGAACCAACAGATCTCAAATTTGTACGAGGTGATCGGCCAGGCGATCAAGTGTCGCAGATATCTCGAGCCTCGTCGGTTGGTCGAACAACTCGAGCATCGGCAGACCCTCCAGCACTCCCGGTTCTGCATCGGCGATATCGACGTCGCGAAGAAGCTGCTTGCAGATCCAACTCGGGTTGTTTTCGAAGTCGTTGTCGTGCAGCCTTCGCTCAGTACCGAGCCGTCAGAGGCGATCGCGCGGCTGCTCGAAGCCGCCGACGCATATATGAGGGGCGGCGACCAGGTGCCACTCGTCTTCTGGGGCACTCAGGCCTGATCCTCAGGGGGCGCCGAGCCCAGACATCCCCGAGGGGCCCATTCCTGCGGTGAACGCGCCACGATGACGGAACTGCCGCGATATGGCCGGCACTTCTCATTGGGCTTGGTTCGGAACCCGGCGCGTGAGCCAGAACGCGCTGGCGCGTGCAACCATGCTCTGATCTAAGCGTATCGGGTCGAACACTGGGGGCACAGGGGGGCACGGCCCCCTGGAGGGCAGTGGGCACCGGCCCCTTCAGGGCTGCGGAAAGAAACTCTTCGGGGGGGTTGACGTGGCGGCGACTGGCCTCAGCTTCGCCGAAGATGCAGAACGGCAGGCTGGCACCGGGCATTCTTGTGATTGAGGGCGACGCCGGGACGCTACGACGCCAACCCCACCTCAGGGCCATCGACGTGATCGAGCAGATGCTAAGGTCTTCTGTCGATCTCGGGCAGCTCCGTTTCAGGCGGCTTGCGATCGAGTCTGAGCGGGACATCGCGAACGCCCGGGCATGGGCTCCGTTCTTCCCCAACGATGGTGTCATCATCGTTGCGCACGGCAGTCCAGAGTCCGCTCTCATCGCCCGGGAGCACCCGATGAACTGGGGAGAGATCGCTAGATCGCTTTCCGCGGTCGAGCCGCGAGTCGTGATGGTCGTAAGTTGCCACGGAGGCTTGTCTACTGTCGCCCACCAATTCTTCTCAAGCATCCCGACGCTCCAGCTGTTCCTTGGGTCGCCGACTCCCGTGGCGTCGGTGCAGAGCCTCGCCGGCATGATTGATTTTCTGGCCGAGATCCTAGGGACCCGACTCAGCAGCGCGTGGTCGACGGCGATATCGATCGCGAATGGCATCGTCACGGGGGGCACCGTGTATCGCCGCACGCGCGACCAGTGGCACGGCAACCTGCCCGGCGAGTGGGTGGCACAGGACGCCGTAGCGATGCTCGCGAAGCTGTCGATCGAGATCTTCGAATTTCAGCCTCTGCTCCAACGCTACTTTGCTTTCCGACGAGGGCAAGGCGACTTCGTTCCGTGCGCGGAGTAGCTGCTGTTTAGCGGCAGCCTACAAACGAATCCATGGAGATGCGACAGCACTTAGCCGCGTGCGCCAGCGCGTGCGCCAGGGGCGCGTCTACCTTGAACGGTCTAAGGGTTGCCACCTGCGTTTTCCGGAGCGATCTGGGCAGGTGTTCCGGCCGCACTTGGGCACCGATTCCGGTCGCACCTGGGCACCGATTCCGGTCGCACTTGGGCACCGATTCCGGCGCACTTGGGCACCGGTTCCGGAGCAGCGCACGCTGTACTCCGTCGGCGCGCCCTGGGCGGAGCGCGAGCGACCGGGCCCCAGTGGGAGGAGTCGGGAAGGAGCGGCTGGACGATGAGATCGAGGCCACACCGCAGTGGCGCGAGCTCCTCGTCGACCTCGCGCGTCGCGGCGCGCATCCAGTCGTCGACCTTTTCTGGTTCGACGTGACCACCTACGAGGCTCCAGTCGCCCCGCTTCGGGTGCCGGCGGGGGAGCCCTCGGCCATCCGGACTGAGTATGGCACGGCCACTGCTTGAGGTCGTAGTCGCTCGGTAAGGCGCGCGGCTCGGCAGGCAGGATGAATCGGCACACTTGCGGAACGCGGAGACCGGCGGCGGACGTCGATGGCCAGCACGAAAGCGAGCATCGCCGCCGCGACCTCCGCCTGCGGTGCTGGGCATCGACGGGCGTGACTGCAGCGTCGGAGGGGCGTCCCTACGCGCTCGGAGCGTCCAGCCCGCTGTCGTGGGCAAGAACCTCCGACAGCTCCTCTCCCTCTTCGGCAGTCGGGGCGCCGACGCTGGGCGCGTGGCCCGTAGCCCTGGCGATCAACTCAAGCAACGAAGTCTGCCGGGCCTTCATGAAGTTCTCGAAATCGTCGGCTCGCAGCGCCTCGACCGGGATACAGTGGGACCGCAAATAGCTGTCCAGAGTCTCGCGCTCGATCGCGGGATCGGCGGGCCGCGTACCCGACTTCGGGGCGCCGTGCTCCAACTTGTGGAGATACTTCGAGGGGGCAACGCCGCCGATGATGCGATTCGTGCGGTAGCTGAGCGGAGTCTTGTTCACGACCGTGTCGTAGATCTTCACGCTGAACCCTTGCTTCTTGCACCAGTCTTCGGGGAAGATGTGGTGAATATCGACGCCCTCATCGAAGAAAATCGTGTGGTCGAACGCCTGCCCACTGCGGAAGTCTTTTGCGCCCTCGTTCATGAGCAGGGCGTGCAGGCCCTTGTACGCGGCGGACTGCCTCGTGCGCATCGTCATCAGTCGGTCAGCGCGAAGCGACCCTTCTTGGACGGTGGCCGGCTCAGGGCCGCCTTCGAGCCAGAGAGGCACCTCCAGGATGTCCCGGGCGAAGCGGCTTTCTGCCGCGGAACCGTACAGCTCCCCGAAGATGCCGCACCAGTACCAGCGTGCGATCTTCTCCATGTTCGTGGCGTGCTCGGACGCCTCTCCAATCTCGGCGAAGATTGCCGCGAGTGGTACCAGTTGGCTCTGGTAGGGCAGGTCGAGGACGCGGAAGATGTGCTGCTGTCGAAGGAACTTCGCGGCCTTCTTGAAACCAGCTTCCACCGATTCGCGGTGCTTGAGGTAGGCGGTCAGGGGGAGATCCAGGAGAGACTGCCGCGTTGCTCGAACTGCGGGCAAGTCACCCTCCTTGCGACTCGGGTCGGCCATCGCGTCGCGGCGACGCTCCTTGGTGTGCAGGAGGGCGATCGCTTGCAGGAAATCTGTGCTTCCAACGCCCGCCAGAACTCCTTCCTTCTGCTCAGCCGCTCTTCCGAAGTTTGCGAGGCGGCCCTGCAGCCCGACGATCCCCTCTGTGCCAAGCCAGTCATCGCGCAGCTTGTGACCCTGCGCCGCATACATAGCCGTGAGCAATTCGAAGGCGTCGAGCGCCTTGCCGCCGGTGTTCACCTTCTCGAAGACCAGGCACACGGCTTCGTGTGACGTGTCGCCTCCCAGTGCGATTACGGGCACCTGATACTCGACGAAGTTGGCGAGCACCTCGTTCTTGAACCGCTTGAAAAGTTCGCGCTTGGGCGTGTCGCCCTTGGCGATCCAGTGGTCGCCGAAGCCCTCTTGCCACGCATCCCAGTCGAAGGCTCTGTTGAGCGGGTACATCAACTTGTCAAACTCGTGCTCGCGGCTGGAGAGGTCGAGCGCGACATCCTTGTCGAAGTTGGTCTTCAGCTTGCGATCCTCGGGCACCCCGAAGATCGCCTGCTCTCGGTCGGAATCCGCGGTGAGAGCTTTCTGGATGTCGATGTAGAACCATCGCTTCACCACTCGCTTCTTCGCAGTGATGGTGGTGACGACCTGCTGTCGCATGCAACTCTGATAGAGCGACGTCATTCGCTGCTGGCCGTCGAGAAGCAGCTGCTCGGGGCTGACGCTCGCGGCCGAAGTAGGAGCTCCCTCGATCGGCCGCCGAGCGAACACGGCTGCACCGTCCGCTCTCGATTCGAGCGACATCAACGCCCCCATCGGGAACCCCCGGGAGACGGACGCGATCAGGCTCCGGATTCGGTCTTCTTCCCAGACCCAGCTTCGCTGGAAGTCCGGAAGCTGCAGCCTCCCTTCTTCGCACGACTGGAGTAGCGCCTTGAGGGCGATGGGGTTCGTCTTGAAGCTGGTCTTGGCCATGGACGTGGTGCTCCTGCAGAACGTTCTGATGAGCCGCCCCCGGTCGCTCGGTGCGGCGCGGTGTTCAGCACGAACATAGTACCGTGCCGCGGGCCCGCGGAGTTGCCCGCCCCCTCACCGACCCCGACCGACCACCCGCCGCCGCACAGCCCCCGCAAACAACACCCCCACATACGGCAGATCATGCCAAAGATACCGCCGAACCAATCGCTTCGGATCCTGCATCATCCGAAACACCCACTCCGTCCCAGTCCGCTTCATGATCCCCGGCGCCCGCGGCAGCACCCCACTAAAAAAATCAAACGCCGCCCCGACCCCGATCCACCAAGCATCCGGCCGCGCCGCCCGGATCCGCTGGATCAACC
>JBBQJI010000078.1:0-24810 GCA_038325765.1 Nannocystales bacterium | reverse complement strand
CCTATGGTTCCCGGCGCTGCCCGTGGCCCTCGCGCCGACGATCGAGCAGCTCGGTGCGATCGCCCACCGCGCCGCGCGGCATACCCAGGCCGAGCTCGTCGCCAAGCTCGACGCCGTCAAGGTGCCCTCGGGCCCCACGCTCGTCGCGGACTGCGAGCGCGAGCGCACTCGGGTCGAAGCTGCGTCCGCGCGCGAGCTGCTCGAGTGCATGGGCGCGCTCGACGAGCGCTGCTTCGCGCTCGAGGTCCTGCACCGCGCGTGCGACGGCGCCCGCCGAACGCGCGCGGTGAAGACGCCGGTGATGCTCGACGCCCCGACCCACAGCGACCTCGAGCTGATGTTCTGGCTCGGTTGTGTCGAGGTCGCCCTCGGCGGCGCGATCGGGGTGCCCTCGGTGCTGTGGGACGTCTCCGCGGCCCGCGTCCTGGTGATCCTCGGGATGCCAGAGGCCAACGCGCTGCACTGCCTGTGGGGCGCGAACGTCCAGTACCAGCGGCTGTGGCCCACCACGACCGCGAGCTCGGAGTCCCGGCGACGGGCTCGAGAGCGGCTGCCGGCGCCGTGCGTGGCCCTGCTCGAGGATCCCGCCCTTTTGCCAGCGCGCGCCGTCATCGACGGCATCGCCGCGATCGCGTGACGCGAGCGAGCCCTCGGTCGGGGCGCTCAAGGCCTGCAGGCGGCCCGCTGGCGCCGAAAATTCATTGCATGGTCTCGCGGGGGGCGGCGTCCAGTATCGTAGAGCGGCGACGCACCGCGATCCGCTCACCACCACCTCGCCCGAGGGCCGCTCGCTCGGAGTGGCACGAGAGTCCATCCCGGCGGTAGGGACCAATACCCCGACGGGTGTCGACATCGCCACGGCGCACCAAGTCCTCGAACACCAGGAGATCCAGCCATGTCAACCCGAGGTTCCGTAGCTCCGAAGGAACGCATCAACATCGTCTACCGCAGCAAGATCTCCGGCCAAGAGGAGATCGAGCTGCCGTTCAAGATGTTGGTGATGTGCAACCTCACCGGCCGCCCCAACCCGCTCGAGGTCGAGCGTCGCAAGCCCATCAACGTCGACAAGGAGAACTTCGCCGACGTGCTCGAGAGCCTCGATCTCGGCGTCGAGTTCGGTGTGCCCAACCGCTTGCAGGAGGGCCAGGACGAGCTGCCCGTGTCGCTGAGGTTCAAGTCGCTCGCCGACTTCACGCCCCAGGGCATCGCGAACCAGGTCCCCGAGCTGCGCAAGCTCCTCGAGCTGCGAGACGCACTGTCGGCGCTCAAGTCTCCGCTGGGCAACCGCCCCGAGTTCCGCAAGCGGATCCATGCGATCCTGGCCGACGACGCCGCCCGCGAGCGCATGTCCGCCGAGCTCGGCATGAACCTCGACGCTGAGGAGAAGTGACCATGGAATCTCAACGAGACGCTGCCTCCACCACCGAGACCGCACCCGTCACGCTCCTCGACGAGCTGCTCTCCGATGCCCGCGTCGAGCGTTCCGACGAAGACGCCTACCGCATCGCCCGTCAGGGCGTCGAGGCGTTCATGGGCGAGCTGCTCAGCTCGCGCGAGAAGTACGGCAAGGTCGATCGTGCCGCCGTCGACTCGATGATCGCGGAGATCGACGAGCGCATCGGCGCCCAGATCAACGAGATCCTGCACAAGGACGAGTTCCAGAAGCTCGAGTCGACCTGGCGCAGCGTCAAATACCTGGTCGACCACTGCGACTTCCGCGAGAACGTCAAGGTCGAGCTCTTCGACGCGACCAAAGAAGACCTCGCCGCGGATTTCGAGGACTCGCCCGAAATCCCCAAGTCGGGCCTGTATCGCGTGGTCTACTCGGCCGAGTACGGCACCTTCGGCGGCCACCCCTACGGCGCCCTGGTCACCGACTTCCAGTTCGATGCCGGGCACGAGGACATCCGGCTGCTGCAGCAGCTCGCGTCGGTCAGCGCGATGGCCCACGCGCCGCTGCTGGCCAACGCGTCGCCGCGGTTCTTCGGCGAGGACACCTTCGAGTCGCTGCCGGCGTTGCGCGATCTCAAGTCGATGTTCGAGTCGCCGCAGTATGCCCGCTGGCGTTCGTTCCGCGACAGCGAGGACTCGCGCTACGTCGGCCTGTGCGCGCCCCGCTTCATGCTGCGCGTGCCCTACGACGCCGACCACAAGCCGGTCAAGGAGTTCGACTTCGCCGAAGAGGTCGTCGACAAGCACGAGAACTATCTGTGGGGGCCCGCGAGCTTCGCCCTGGCGGCGCGTGCTGCCGACTCGTTCGCCCGCTATCGCTGGAGCCCGAACATCATCGGCCCCAAGGCGGGCGGCGCCGTCGAAGACCTGCCGCTGCACCAGTACAAGGCGATGGGCGAGCTGCAGACCAAGCTGCCGGTCGAGGTCCAGCTCACCGAGCGACGCGAGTTCGAGATGGCCGAGGAGGGCTTCATCGGCCTGGTCTTCCGCAAGGGCTCGGACAACGCGGCGTTCTTCTCGGCCAACTCGGCCCAGCGCGCCAAGTCGTTCCCCGACACGCCCGAGGGCCACGCCGACGAGGTCAACTACCGCCTCGGCACCCAGCTGCCCTACATCTTCATCATCACCAGGCTCGCGCACTACATCAAGGTCATCCAGCGCGAGAACCTCGGCTCGTGGAAGACAGCCGTCGATCTCAAGCACGAGATCAAGAAGTGGCTGCTGCAGTACACCTCGAGCGGTCCCAAGCTCGATCAGCACACCATGTCGCAGCGGCCGTTCCGCGCCACCAACCTCGAGGTCGAGGAGGTCCCGGGCGAGGTCGGCTGGTACCGCTGTCGCCTCGAGGTGACGCCGCACTTCAAGTACATGGGCGCCGACTTCACGTTGTCGTTGGTCGGCAAGCTCGACAAGGGCTGAGCGCACAGGGACGGGGGGCACGACCATGGACAACGCGGCCGTCACCCCCCTCGATCGCGTCGCGCGATTGCTCGTGCCGCTGGTCGGCGTCACCCGCGGTGGCGCCGACGTGCGCTTGGGCGATCACTTCGACCGCATCCAGGCCGAGATCGCCAAGCTCGCGCGGCCTTCGGGCGCCGAGGAGGTCGACTGGAAGCTGGTGGTGAGCCGGGCCGAGGCCCTGCTCGTCGACGAATCGAAGGACTTGCAGGCCGCCGTGTACCTGGTGCTGGCGTGGTATCGGCAAGAGGGCCTGGGCGGTCTCTCGCGTGGGCTCGAGCTGCTCGGCGGGCTGATCGGATCGCGGTGGGACGAGCTGTTCCCGCCGCCGGACAAGCTCGCGGCGCGGGCCGATGTGCTGTCGTGGCTGTCCGAACGACTGCGCACCGACCTCGCGGTCACGCTGCAGCGCGGCGAGCCCACTGCGGTGCGTGACACGTGGCAGGCGTTCGCGCGGCTACGGGATCTGACCCGCAGCCGCTTCCCAGAGCGCGGCCCGGCGCTCGGTCCGATCGAGCAGGCGTTCGACGCATTGCCCGCGGCGCTCGCCGCCGAGGTGTTCGGTGTCTCCGAGGCCGCGACCGAGCCGGCTGCCGCGGCGCCCGAAGCTGCGGCGGACAGCGGCAGCGATCCGATCCTCGCGCCGCTCCCGGGCGCCGATCCGATGGGCGCCGATCCCTGGATGTGCGACGACTTCGAGGCGCTCCGCGGTGAGATCACCAAGCTCGGTACGGCCGCCGGCGGCGAGGCGGCGTGGCCGAAGATCCGCTCTCTGGCGCAGAAGATCCTCGTCGAACGCGCCAAGGATCTGCGCTGTCTCGCCTACTGGGTGGTGGCCCGTGCCCGCGTCGATGGCGGTGGGGGGCTCGTCGAAGGCTTCGCGACGCTGCAGGCGGCGGCGGGTTTCGGCGACCAGCTGCATCCCCGGCGATCCAAGGCTCGCGCGGGCGCGCTGACGTGGCTCGGAGAGCGCCTGCAGGCCGAGCTCGTGCGGCATCCTCCGGCGATCACGGCCGACGAGTTGGCGACGGTGCGCGCGACGATCATCGCGTGCAAGTCCGCGTATGATCCGATCTGCGACGGCACCGCTGGGCTCACCATCGCCGACGAGGCGCTAGCGAAGCTCAAGACCAAGCCGGCGGCGCGGGCTCCGGCCGCACGCGCGACCCCGGTGCCCGCTCCAGCGGCTGCGCCCGCGTTCCCGCCCACTGCGAACGCGGCCGTCGAGGGCCTCGACGAGGTCGCAGCGTTCTTGCTCGAGCAGGCCCGTGCCCGTGGCAGCGCCGGGCAGCAAGACGCGGGATCCCTGCGGTTGCGTCGCCTCGCGCTATGGATGGTGCCGCCCGCGAGCAGCCCATCGAAGAAGCTCGAGTGCGACGTCGGCACGCCCGCGCAGCGCAACGAGCTCGCGGCCCTGGCGACCGCGCAGAGCTGGTCGGAGCTGCTGCACAACTGCGAGCTGCTGGTGTTGCAGTTCCCGTGGTGGATCGATCTCACCTATTTCTCGGCGCTGGCCGCCGAGCACACCGTGGGCAAGGACGCCGCCCGTGCATTGCGCGGTGAGCTGTGCGCGCTCGCGATGCGCAACCCCACGCTGCTGTCGTCGTTCGATCGCAAGGGCCAGTGGCTCGCGAGCAAGGATGTCCGTGACTGGATCGCACGCGAGCTGACGCCGCGGCCGCCCGAACTCCCCGCGAGCGCGCCGAGCCCCGCCGAGGCGCCCAAGGCCGATGGCGGCGCCGTCGCCAACGCACCCGAGCCGGCCCTCGCACCGTCGGCGGTCGAGCACGATGTGCCCGCCGAGATCGGCGAGCTGCTGCGGGCCAAGAAGCTCGACGACGCCACCGCGCGCGCGGCGGTGTGGGTCGCCGCGGCCAGTGATGGGCGCGGCCGCTTCGCCCGCAACCTCGCGCTCGGCCACGCGTGCCTCGGCGCCGGCGAGGTCAAGCTGGCGATGCCGCTGTTCCGCGCGCTCGAGGGCCAGCTTCGGCGCACCACCCTCGACGCGTGGGATCCGGCGATCGTGGCCCAGTGCCTGCGCGGCTACCTCGCGTGCAGGCAGGGCCTGGGACTCGGCACCGACGAGCGATTGCTCGATGAACTGGTGCTGCTCGATCCGCGGGCGATGACGGGACTCGTGCGCTGAAACCAGCGGGGATGGGCGGAGATGAACGATGGCTGACGCAGGACCCAAAGCCAACTATCTGGTCGAGTACCAGTTCGCCTTCCTCGGCGGCGACCCGCGCGAGTTCCGGGTCGCGGAGGTGTCGCTGCACGATGCGCTGAGCGAGTGCTACAACGTGCGGATCCGCTGCCAGATCCCCGCGGCGCGCGAGGAGCCCGGCCAGCAGGCATGCACGGGGCGACGGCTCAAGGACGTGGAGCTGCTCATGCGGCGCCGGTTCCCCGACGGCTTCGTGCTCGAGACCCGGGTGCTCGGCGTCCTGCTCGCGCTCGATCGCACCACCGCGAGCGAGTCCGACGACTCCTTCACCGTCACAGTGGTGCCGGCGATGGCGCTGCTCGCCCATCACACCGAGGGCGGTACCTGGCACAACCGCAGCTACGCCGACGTGTTGCGCGAGGTGCTGCGCAAAGGCCTGGCCGCGTACGGGCGCTCGCTCGACGATCGCATCACCCGCAGCTATCCCGAGATCGATCTCATCGTCCGCCGTCCCGACGAGAGCCTGCTCGACTTCGTGCGCAAGCTGGCGGCGCGGACCGGCATCAATTTCTACTTCCGCCACGATGGCGCGGCCGAGACCGTGGTGCTGTGCGACACCAATGAGGGGTTCCTCGACGGCAATCAGCGGGCCAGCCGCGACAAGCCATTCGCGCCGGTGTGGCTCGAGCACGCCACCGACGGCGAGGAGCAGGTGCTCTCGGCGCAGCGCGGCTCGGCACTCGAGAGCAGTGAGGTCGAGTTCCTCGGCTTCGACGTGGCCGGTACGCCGCTCGAGCCGGTCAAGGGCGTCGCACGCCCCAACGGTGGCCACCCGGCCAAGCGCCAGGTGAGCGACGGATTCCGCGTCAACGAGCGCGAGGACCCCGACGCCCAACACGCGCGCATCGCCGAGCTGCACGGTGAGGTCGCCTCGACGCGCACGGCCCTGGCCGAGCTGCAAACCGGCATCACCGGGGCGCTGGCCGGCCGCCGCTATCGCTTCGAGATCGAGCGCGGCGACGTCCGCGAGTACATCGTGGTCGGCGTCGATGCGGGCGGTCGCAGCTTCGCGCCGCCGGGCAGCGACTACTCGAACAACATCACCGCGGCGCCGACCCAGGGCGATGGCGGCGCGAGCATCCAGGTGCGGGCGCCCAGTCCGCCCGCCGACGAGCGCACGCCGGCGATCATGCGCGCGCAGATCGTCGCCATCGAGAACGACCCGGTCGACGTCGACGGCCTGCTCCGTTGCCGGCTGCGCTTCGCCTGGGACCAGCAGACCGCCGAGGTCCCCACCACCTACGTCAGCGTGCTGCAGTCGATGGCCGGCTCGCATGGCGGCACCCAGTACATCCCGCGCGCCGGTGACCGCGTGCTGGTGTCGTTCATCGGCGGCAACCTCGAGCGCCCGGTGATCTTGGGCTGCGTCTACGACAAGCAGAACCTACCGCCGACGATGGGCCCGCCCGACCGCGCGCAGACCCTGCCCAGCGCGTCGTCGTGGCTCGGCTGGAATCACGCGAGCATCGGCGACAAGGCCCGGCAATCGATGCTGTGCATGGACGTCACCGCCGGCGCCGAGCTGATGTTCTTCAACGCGCCGTTCGACTGGCGTCAGGACATCGGCAACGACTGCGACGTCCGCATCGTCCGCGACGAGCTGCGCCAGATCGGCCGCAACTTCGACGAGAAGGTCACCGGCGACTACAGCCAGAAGGTCACCGGATCGCGCAACGAGCAGGTCGCCGGCAACTATGCGTTGAAGGTCGCCGGCACCGGCACGATCGACATCGCGGGGCGTACCACGGTGTCGTACGGCGGGGCCATCAGCTCGACCTGCCGCGGTGGCTCGACCAGCGTCATCGAGGGTGGCAACACCGAGAACGTGATGAGCGGCGATCGCAGCACCCGGGTGTCGGGTGGATCGTGCCGCTACGCCGTCAGCGGTGCCTATACGGTCACCGCGGGCAGCGTGAGCATCGGCGCTGGCGGCATGGGCGGCGGTTCGGGGCCTGCGACGGGCGGCGCCTTGTCGCTGGGACAGACGGCGAAACTCGACTGCGTCGGCGGTGCCGCGGTCACGTCGGGCCCGAGCAGCGTCGGCGCCAACGCCCAGGGCGTCACCGTGCGCGGGCCATCGGCCCAGCTGCGCGACGAGGCCGGCGGCACTGCGACGCTGGCGGGCGGCAGCTACGTCGTCGACGTGCCCCAGGGCGTGGTGTTGCGCTGCGGCGCCACCGAGCTGCGGCTCACGCCGCAGGGCCTGTTCGTCAACGGCCAGCAGCTGGTCCTGCAGGGCGCGCGCACGCAGATCCGCACCGGATCCCTCGACATCGACTCGCCGGACGAGGGCTGAGCCCGTGCCGTCGTCGTCGATGACGCATGCGCTCGAGCAGCTCGGCGACGTGGTGCAGCGGTTCGTGCGATCCGAGGGGCTGCGGCTGCTGTGCATCGAGGTCGACGCCCGTCTGCGGGCTGCAGCGATCACGGTGGCGATGGCGGCCGAGCACCTCGCCGACAACCGCAGCCCGCTGCTCGCCCTCGATCTGCCCGGCTGCCAGGATGTCGACGCGGCGTGGGAACAGGCCACCGACACCCTGCGGCAGGTGCACGACGACATGCGCGCTGCCGGTGCGCCGCTCATGCCCCTCGCCGAGCGGCCGATGCGAGCGCAGGGATCGGCGAGCCTCGCCGCCCAACTTCTGCAGTGTCTCGGGACCGTGCGCGCGCCCGCGTCGGGGCTGCTCTACCTCTGGGTGCCAGCGCCGTCGAACGTCGATCCCGCGTGGCTGCGGCGCGTGGGCGAGACCGTCGGCAACGCGCGGCTGGCCGCGGCGAAGTTCATCGTGATGCTGCCGAATGCGCCCGAGATCGCGCCGTGGTTCGCGACCCTGCACGGCACGATCGGGATGCACCACCGCTGTGCGATCGACGAGGCGCGGGCGGTCGCCGAGCTCGCGGCAGAGATCGACGCCGAAGCGCGATGGGGCGCCAACGTCGGCGGCGCGTGGCCGTCGGCGGCGCGACCTCCGATCCGTCGGTGGCTGGCGACGGCGTCGCCGCCCTCGCCTCGGCCGGCCGCGACCGGCTCGACGGTCGCGTCCGCGGCCGAACCGTCATCGCCGCCCGCGGCGAACGACGCCGGACCCATCGAACACGATCTCGACACGCGGCTGCGGTTGCACATCAAGCGGGCCGCACTCGCGAGTCGGCGCGGCGATGGTCCCGAGGCGGTGCGCGAGCAGGCGGCTGCCCGCGATCTGTGCGTCGAGGCCGATCGCACCCGAGAAGCCGTGGACATGGAGCTGGTGCTCGGTGCGTATCTGGTGCAGCTCGGGCAGTCGAGCCTCGCCGTCGACGCCTTCACTCAGGCGGCGGTGCGGGCCAGCGGCGCCGGACTGTGGGGACTCGCGGCGCAGGGGCACCTCGCGGCGGCGGCGACCCACGAGCGCACAGACGCGCCGGCTCCGGCGCTCGCTGCCCATCGTCACGCGATCGCGGCGGCGCGCGAGGGCCACGAGATCGCCCTGGTGTTCCGCGCCTACTGGGAGGCGAGCCGCGTCGCGCTGCGCCTCGATCTCGACTACGACGCGGTCGCGCTGCTCGGCGACGCCTTCGTGTTCAGCGAGTCCCTCGAGCCGGCCGCGATGCGCGGCACCCAGGCGAAGGATGTGATCGGTGAGTTGTCGC
This sequence comes from Nannocystales bacterium, assembly GCA_038325765.1. Classification (GTDB taxonomy): domain Bacteria; phylum Myxococcota_A; class Polyangia; order Nannocystales; family Nannocystaceae; genus Xiheibacterium. Next base: position 16,046 of record JBBQJI010000078.1, on the reverse strand, counting down.
GCTTGCTCGGTCGCATGCGCCGGTTCTCGGAGGCCCGCGAGGTCGAGCGCGCCCTGGCGCGGATCGGCTGACGGCCTCCTGACGTCAGCGGCGGACTTTCGCCGGTAGGCGGACTTTCGCCGGTAGGCGGGCTTTGTCGGGCGGCGTCAGGCGACCGAGGCGAGCTTGCGGCCGAGCACGGCGCGGAGCTGGCGACGGGCGTGGAACAGGCGGCTCATCACAGTGCCCTTGGGGCAGCCTTCGCGCTCGGCGATCTGCTCGTAGTTGAGGCCGGTGACCTCGCGGAGGATGATGATCTCGCGGTGGTTCGCGCTCAGGCGGCCGAGCCCGGCCTCGATCGTCGCGCGCAGCTCGGCGTCCTGGAAGCCGCGCTCGGGGCAGTCGCGCGGGTGAGGGTCGGCGACCTCGATCTCATCGAACTGGCTCTCCGGCCGCCGCCGCTTGTGCCGACGCATGTCGAGGCAGACGTTGACGACGATGCGGCTCAGCCAGGTGCGCGGGCTCGAGCGGCCGTTGAAGGTGTCGGCGGATCGCTGGGCCTTGATGAAGGCCTCCTGCACGGCGTCGCGGGCCTCTTCGTCGTCCTTGAGGTAGGCCCAGGCGATCGAGTAGGCGCGCCGACGGTAGTCGCGGTACAGCGCCTCGATGTCGAGCGTCACGGTGGGGGCGTCGAACGTGTCGGCGGTGGCGCAGAGTGCGAGGTGCATGTCGATGTAGGACATCGCAACATGCGGGCCGACGCGCACGCCCTCGCGATCCCGCAGGGTTGCGGGTGCCGCCGGCGAAACGATCCCTACGCAGAGCCCTCGTCGCCCGAGTTGGGCAACGTGGGGCGCCCGAGTTGGGCAACCCGGCGGATCGGACGCACGACCACGGATCCCAGGGCCGCCTCCAGGGGTGGGCTCGGAAGCTCGCGATCACGTCGGCGGGACGTCGCGGAGGGGAGTTGCAGCGCTTACGCCCCCCGGTTCACCAACCTTCAAACTAATTTTCGGTCCGGAGAATCTCGGTGCCCCCGCGTCCGTCACGACCCCTTCGGGCTCGGCTTCGCGAGCGTCCAACTTTGCTGAATGCCCCCGACGCGGACGGCGTAGGGGCATCATGCACGGTGACGCATCGTCTCTGCGGCGAGCAGTGGGGCACGAGATGTTCTACTCGATGGTCGCGAGCTTCGATCCCGCCGATGCGGCGACGTGGCTGGTGATGGTCGAGGTGCAGGCCATGTTCGCGCGCGCCGAGCCGGGCTACGGCGACGAGACCCGCACCTACAGCGAGTCGATGCGCGCCACCTTGCACTGGAGTCTGGTCTTCACCGCCGAGGACCCCGCCGTGCTGCGAGCGTCTCGGGCCGCGGACGGGGGCCTACTCGGGACCTTCGTACGCCTGCACCCGACCGCCTTCAAGGCCAACGGCGCATGCACGATGTCGATGATCGGCATGGCGCAGGTGTCGTGGAATACCCACCCCGCCATGATGACGACGCGCAACATCCGGTGGCTGAACGATGGCTTCGGCGAGCGGCACCGCGTGGCGGAGCGGGCTGCCGACGAGGTGCGACGGCGCCGCGCCGCGTGTGGTCAATCGATCACGCGGTCGGGGTACGGACCCAACGCCGCGGCGATGGTGCCGCGCGCGGGCTGAGCATCCGCGTGGGCCTGCATCAGCCGAGGCGCGCGGCAGCGGCCTCGTCGAGCCACCACACCGGAGCCACGCCGTGGCCGCCCACGCCCTGCACCGGCCACCTTTCGGGATCGCGCTCGGGGCCGAGGACGTCGCGGACGATCGCCGCCTTGCGTGGACCGGCGGCGAAGATCCAGGTCCGCGCCGCCGCGCAGAGCACCGCCATCGTCAGCGTGATGCGCCAGGTGTCCAGCTCGGGGACCCAGTTCTCGGTGACCCAACGCTGGCGCTCGGCCAGCGCGGCGGTGCCGGGGAACAACGACGCGGTGTGGCCATCCTCGCCGACGCCGAGCAGCAGCAGATCGAACCGCGGCAGCGCGGCCCCGCCGAAAACCGTGCGCAGCTCGGCCGCGTAGGCGCGTGCGGCCTCGTCGGCGGGCAGCTCGCCCCGCATGCGGTGCAGGTGCTCGGGCGCGACATCGAGGTGCCGCAGCATCGCGGTGTTGGCCATCCCCCAGTTGCTGTCGGGGTGCTCGGGGCCCACGCTGCGTTCGTCACCCATCCACACGTGCGTGTCGCCCCAGCCCTGGGGCGTCCGCGCGGCTATGCGGCGATACAGCGCCTCGGGTGTGCTGCCGCCGGTGAGCGCGAGGTGCCACGGGTGGTCGCGGCCGCGGACGTCGACGAGCGTAGCCGCGGCGGCGTCGCGGAGCGCGTCTGTATCGGCGTACACGCGGAGCTCGGCGCCGTGCCGATGCAGGATGCGGGTGGGCTCAGGCATTGGGCCTTCGGCTGTTCGCCGCGTAGCTGGCGCTGCCCCAGAGCCCGGCGCGATCGTCGAGCACCAGGTACACCGGGATGTCCTCGAGCAACCCCCGCATGCGGCCCTTGGCGACGAACCGGTCGATGAACGCCGAGCCGGGGAATGCGTCGGCGAGTTTGGGCGCGATGCCGCCACCGACATACACACCGCCGATCGCGAGGTGCTTGAGGGCGAGGTTGCCGGCCTCGGCGCCGTACAGCGCGAGGAACCGCTGCAACGCCTCGGCGGCGAGGGGATCGGCGCCGTCCTTCGCCAACGTGGCGATGCGTCCGGGCAGCTCGGCGGTGGGGCACTCGGTCCAAGGTGGCATCGTCGCGCCGGTGCGCGTGACGAGGAACTCGTGGATCACCGCGAGCCCCGGCCCCGATACCACGCGCTCCCAGCTGACATGGTCGGGGAACTTGCCGCGCAGGAATCGGAGCAGCTCGTCCTCGAGCTCGTCGGCGGGGGCGAAGTCGCTGTGGCCTCCCTCGGTGGCGAAGGGCCGGCGCCGCATCCCGTCCCACGCGAGGCCGGCCTCGCCCAGGCCCGTGCCCGCGGCGATGAGCGCGGCGTTGCCGTTGGGAATCGCGGTTCCGGGCTTGAGCACGCGGACCGCGGTGGGGGCGAGCACCGCCAGGCCGTAGGCGTTGGCCTCGAGGTCGTTGATGAGCGACACCGCGTCGAGTCCGAGCTCGCGCTCGATGGCGTCGGCGTCGATTCGCCACGGCAAGTTGGTGAGCGTGACCCGACGCCCGCGCACCGGCCCGGGCAGGCCGAAGCACGCCGCGTGCACATCGCTGCCGTGGCCGGCCAAAAACGTCCGCACGACCGCGTTGAACGATGCGAACGACGCCGAGGGGTAGACCTGCTCGGCGACGACGCTTACGTGGCTCGAGCTCACATCACACACAGCCAGGCGGCTGTTGGTGCCGCCGATGTCTCCGGCCAGGACCTTCATCGATTGTTCCTCCATGCCCGCCCCGATCGGGCGAGCAGCTGATGGGACTCCTCGGGGCCCCAACTCCCTGCGGCATAGTTGGGAAAGTGTCGCGCTGGCAGGGCCTTCCACACGTCGAGCAGCGGCTGCACCACGCGCCAGCCGGCGTCGACGCTGTCGGCGCGGTGGAATAGGGTCGCGTCGCCACACATGCAGTCGTAGACCAGCGTCTCGTAGCCGGTGCTCGGCGTGGCGCCGAAGCGCTCGGCGTAGTCGAACTCCATCCGTACTTCTTCCATCTTCATGACCGGCCCCGGGACCTTGGCCTGGAAGCCCAGCGAGATGCCCTCGTCCGGCTGCAGGCGCAGGACCATGACGTTGGGCGGCACATGGTCGACCTTGGTGCCGCGGAACAGCGAGTGCGGCGCCCGCTTGAACTGGATCGCGACCTCGGTGCAGCGCGTGGGCAACCGCTTGCCGGTGCGCAGGAAGAACGGCACGTCGGCCCAGCGCCAGTTGTCGACGAACAGCTCGAGACCGACGAATGTCTCGGTCTTGGATTCGGCGGCGACGTTGGGTTCTTCGCGATAGCCCAGCACCGGCTTGCCGGCGACGACGCCGGCGTCGTACTGGCCGCGGACCGATCGCGTGAGCACCTCCTCGGGATCGAAGGCCGAGATCGCCCGCAGTACCTTGCTCTTCTCGTCGCGCACCGGATCGGCGTGGAACGACGTGGGCGGTTCCATCGCCACCAGCGCGAGCAGCTGCAGCATGTGGTTCTGGACCATGTCGCGCAGCGTGCCGGCCTCTTCGAAGTAGCCGGCGCGGTTGCCGATGCCGACCGTCTCGGCCACGGTGATCTGCACGTGGTCGACGAACTGCCGGTTCCAGATCGGCTCGAAGATCCCGTTGGCGAAGCGCATCAACAAGATGTTCTGCACCGTCTCCTTGCCGAGGTAGTGATCGATCCGATAGATCTGCGGCTCCTCGAGGATGGATTGCAGCTCGAGGTTGAGCGCCCGCGCAGACTCGCGGTCGGAGCCGAAGGGCTTCTCGACGATGACGCGGCGCCAGTGACCGCCGTCTTGGCGGGTGAGGCCGACGCTGCCGAGTTGTTGGACGATGGTCGCGAAGTAGTTGGGCGGCGTCGCGAGGTAGAACAGGTAGTTGCCGCCCGTCGCACGCTCGCGATCGAGCTCGCCCAGGCGCGCGGCGAGGCGCACGTAGCCGTCGGCGTCGTCGAAGTTGGTGGTGTGGGCGTACAGGCGGGTCTCGAGCCAGTGCCACAGGTCGTCGTCGACCCCGCCGGTCGCGAACTCGCGGAACTCGGCCCGCATCTGCGCCCGCAGCTCGTCGTCGGTGATCGGCTTGCGCGCGATGGCCACCACCGCGAAGTCGTCGCGCAGCAGCTTCTGGGCGTGGAGGTTGTACAGCGCCGGCAACAGCTTGCGCTTGGTGAGGTCGCCGCTGGCCCCGAAGATCACGAAGATGTTGGCCGGTGCCGGCTCGCCGCGGCGGATGGTGGATGTGCCTTCGATCATGTGGGACCCCCGGTCAAATGCCGGCCTTGGGCGGCTCGGTGTGGCCGCCGAACTTGTGGCGCATCGCCGAGAGGACCTTCTCCGCGAACGTGTGCTCCTGGCGCGAGCGGAAGCGGGCGTACAACGCGGCGGACAGCACGTCGGCGGGCACCGCCTGCTCGATCGCGGTGTTGATGGTCCAGCGCCCCTCGCCCGAGTCCTGCACGAAGCCGCTGTAGTGCGACAGCGTCGGATCCTCGACGAGGGCCTGGGCGGTGAGATCGAGCAGCCACGAGCTGACCACGCTGCCGCGTCGCCACAGCTCGGCGACTCCGGGCAGATCGATCTGCAGCCGTTGCTCGGCCGGCAGCGTGTCGTCGGCGGCGTGACGCATGATGTCGAAGCCCTCGGCGTACGCCTGCATGAGGCCGTACTCGATGCCGTTGTGGACCATCTTGACATAGTGGCCGGCGCCGACGCTGCCGCAGTGCAGCAAGCCACGTTCGGCTTCGCTGCGCTCACCGGTGCGACCGGGCGTGCGCCCGATGTCGCCGGTGCCGGGTGAAAGCGCCTCGAAGATCGGCATCAGCCGGGTGACCACCGGCTTGCTGCCGCCGATCATCAGGCAGTACCCGCGCTCGAGGCCCCATACGCCGCCCGAGGTGCCCACGTCGACGTAGTCGATCCCGAGCTTGGCCAAGGCGGCGGCGCGGCGCAGATCGTCCTTGAAGAACGAGTTGCCGCCATCGATCACGCAATCGCCCGCGGAGAGCGTGTCGCCGAGCGCCGTGACCGTGGATTCGGTGAACTGCAGCGGCACCATGACCCACGCCATGCGCGGCGGCGTGAGCTTCGCAGCGAGCTCGGTGAGCGTGCTCGCGCCCGTCGCCCCCTCGGCCACGAGCGCAGCGGTGGCGGCGGGGTCGACGTCGTAGACGACGCATTGATGCCCGGCCCGGAGCAGGCGCCGCACCATGTTGGCGCCCATGCGGCCAAGGCCGATCATTCCCAATTGCATGCTGGTGGTCGTCATGGTGGTCCTTCGGGTTCAGGTGCTGCGCAGCGCCTCGTGCACTGCGGCTTCGAGGCGGGCCAGATCTCCGGCGACGTCGGTGCCCAGGTGGACGCGCAGCGCCCGACGGCGACGCGCCGTGAGCACCTCGAAGTCGCCGCGGGCCTGGGCCGCCGCGATCACGCCGAAGCTGAGCCGCGAGTCGGGCACGGCGATCTCGCGGGTCGGCTCGGCCGTCACCTGCAGCACCACTCCCGAGGCCGGTCCGCCCTTGTAGGCCTGCCCGGTGGAATGCAGGAACCGCGGCCCGAAGCCGAGACAGGTCGCGCAACCCCTCGCCGTGCGCACCGCGTGACGGATCGACTGCAGCACGCGCGTGTTGTCGTCGTTCATGTCGAGGTACGCGAGCAGGGCGAAGTAATCGCCCGTCTCGGTCCGGTCCAGGTGATGGCGGAGCCACGTCACCAGTCCGGGTCCGGGTCCGGGTCCGGGTCCGGGTCCGGGTCCGGGTCCCGCGGGCGGTCCATCGCCGAGCACCACCGCGTTGGCGTCATCGGTGAAGAGCGTGATGCTGCCGTCGGTCAGCCGCGGCGACTCGACCAGGAGCGAGCCGGTCTCCTCGTAGGCGTTGGTCATCGCGCGGGTCGCGATCTTGCTCGCCTCGACGTCGGGCTGATCGAAGGGATGGATCCCCATCACTGCGCCGGCGACCGCGGTCGCGATCTCCCAGCGGAACAGCTCCTGGGGCAGGGCGTCGACGTCGTCGAGCTCGATGCGGACTACCGGGCGGCCGGCGGCGACGAGCGCCGCGACCATGCGGTCTTGGCTCGCGTCGGGCGTCGAACGCAGGCGCACGTAGACGAAGAGGCGATCGTCGCCGTACGCGTCCGGTGCGGCGAGCGTCTCGCCATCGACCGGAATAATCGCCTTGCCGCCCTTGCCGGTCGACTCGGCGACGAGCTGCTCGAGCCACCCGCCGAAGCTGGCGATGGCCGGTGACATCACCAACGTGAGCTTGTCCTGGCCGGCTTGCGCGGCAGTACCGAGCACCACGCCGAGCAGGACGCCCGGGTTGTCGACGGCGCGCGCGGTGTTGCGGCAGGCCTCGACCATGACCGCGGCCTCCGACAGCAGCGCCTCGACGGGCAGGCCCATGAGCGCCGCAGGCACCAGTCCGAAGTCCGACAGCGCCGAGTAGCGCCCACCGATCTCGGGCTTGCCGTGGAAGATGCGACGAAATCCGGCGGCCTCGGCCTCGGTCTGCAGCTTGGATCCCGGATCGGTGATCGCGACGAAGTGCCGGGCGGCGTCGGTGCCCAGCGCCGTGCGGGCGCGATCGAGGAAGTAGTCCATGAACACCTTGGGCTCGAGGGTCGAGCCCGACTTGCTCGCGACCACGAACAGGGTGTGGGCGGGTTCGACCTCGGCGGCGACGCGCTCGATCTGGGCGGGCACCGTCGAGTCGAGGATGCGCAGCGTGGGCGAGCCCTTGGGCACACGGGCGCCCCACGTGCGCGCGAGGACGTCGGGGAACAGGCTCGAGCCGCCCATGCCGAGCAGCAGGACGTCGCGGACGCCGGCGTCGCGGATCTCCTGGGCGAAGTCGCCCAGCGCGGCGGCACGCGGTCGTTGCTCGGCGACGATGTCGAGCCAGCCGAGCCAGCGGGCCTCGTCGCCCGAGGTCCACAGCGAGGCGTCGCGTCGCCACAGGCGCGCGGTGCCGTCGCTGCCATCCCAGCGCGCGCTGGCCTGCGCGACGGCGTCGGCGAGCGGGGCCGGCAGCGCGAGCTCGATACCGTCGAGCCGGGCGCCGCGGGTGCGCCTCTGGGCCTGTGCGACGGTGGCGAGCAGGCCGTCCATCGCCTCGCGGAATTGCTCGAGCCCGCGCTCGAGCAAGAGCGCGGTGACCTCCTCGAAGTCGACGCCGTGGCGGGCGAGCGCCGCCATCGTCGCGCGGGCATCGTCGACATCGTCTGTCAGCGTCTCGGCGACGGTGCCGTGATCGCGGAACGCCGTGATGGTCGAGGGCGGCGCGGTGTTGACGGTGTCCGGGCCGATCAGCGCGTCGATGTACAGGACGTCGGAGTAGGCGCGGTTCTTGGTGCCGGTCGAGGCCCACAGCATCCGCTGTGGCCGGGCGCCGGCGGCCGCCAGCGCCTGCCAGCGCGCCGAAGCGATCATCGGCTGGTAGGCGTCGGCGTAGGCGAGCTTGGCGTTGGCGACCGCGACCTTGCCGCGCAGACCCAGGATGCTCGCGCGCGTCGCGTCGTCTGCCGCGGACTTCGCCACCCGATCGAGGCGCGCGTCGACCTCGGAGTCGATGCGACTGATGAAGAAGCTCGCGACGCTCGCGATCCCGGCGAGCGACCCGCCGGCGGCATGGCGGCGCTCGAGCCCGCGCACGTGGGTCTCGAGGATCCGCGCATAGGCCTTGGGCGAGAAGATCAGCGTGACGTTGACGTTGATGCCCTCGGACAGCAGCTGCTCGATCGCGACCAGGCCGGCGTCGGTGCCCGGCACCTTGATCATCAAGTTCGGGCGATCGACCACGCGCCACAGCCGGCGCGCCTCGTCGAGCGTGCCCGCGGCATCGAGGGCCAGGCTCGGCGAGACCTCGAAGCTCACGTGCCCATCGGCGCCATCGGTCGCGTCATGGACCGGACGCAGGACGTCTGCGGCCTCGCGGATGTCCTCGATCGCGAGGCCCTCGTACAGCGCCTTGGTGTCGCGTGAAGGGTCGCGCATCAGCGCCTGCAGGGCGTCGTCGTAGTCGTCGCTGCCCGCGATCGCCTGCTGGAAGATCGAGGGATTCGAGGTGATCCCGCGCAGGCCGTCGTCGGTGACCATGCGCAGCAGCTCACCGCTGCGGGTCATGCCGCGACGGATGTAGTCGAGCCAGATCGATTGACCTCTGCCTGCGAGTGCGACGAGCGGATTCATGGCGTTTCTCCGGGGCGACGGGACCGACGGAAGCGCCGATGCCCGAGGGTGCGAGGGTATGCTGCATGCACGCCGGTCTCAACCGCGGCCGCGCGGGTCGACCGGCCGCGGCTGGCCGGCGGACGTGGCCGTAACCTGGTGCCGCCGCGTGTCGTCACGCACGCCCGAACCCGCACGGAGCATCACCATGGACACCTTCGACCACCACGCCGCCCACGGCGTCGAGCTCGGCAAGATGCCGGTCCTCGGCAGCGTCAATTTGCAGTAGGCGCGGCGGCGGCAGGGCGCTCGAAGATCATGAAGAAGTTCTCGTCGAGCGTCTGCGGCGCGGCGACGAGCGCAAACCCTGCCGCTTCGATCTCCTGACGGAACAACGCCGGATCGCCGCGGATGTGCTCGCGCATCGACGCGGTCGTGCCGGGCTGGGTGCGGTCGTAGTCGATGATGATCAATCGGCCGCCCGGCACCAGGGCACGGCGCAGATCGGCGAGGTAGGTGCGCGGCAGCTCGAGGTGGTGGTAGGCGTCGCACACGAAGGCGAGGTCGATCGAGCTGGCATCGAGGCCCGTCGCGCGCTGGTCGGCGACGCGGCCCACGACATTGGTCAACCCCGCGGCCTCGGCCCGCGCGGTGATGTGATCGACGAACGACTGCTGCACGTCGATGGCCCAGACGCGGCCGCGGGGGCCGACGGCGGTGGCGAGCGGGAGGGTGAACAGGCCGGTGCCAGCGCCGACGTCGGCGACATGCATGCCGGCGGTGAGCCCGAGCGCCGCGACGATCGCTGCGCGACGATCGTAGACCTCGCGACCGTCGTGCTCGAAGCTGCGGGTCCAGCGATCGACGCCGCGGCCGCCGTAGTCCGCGTTGATCCGCACTGCCACGGGCTGGGGCGTCTCGGGGGGTGCGTCGACGGTAGGGCTGGGCGGAACGGCGCGATCGTCGGCCGGTGTCACCGCCGGGGCGTCCTGCGGCGGCGCCGGCTCGACCGCGGTGGGCCGGGACCCGGCCCGGCAGCCCAGGGCCGAGATCGCGAGGGCCAACGCCAGCGCCCTCATGCGGCCGGTGCCTCCACCACCTCGACGACCAGCGTCGCGATGGCGGCCTGCGCGAGGCCGAACGCGAGCGCTCCGACCACTGGGATCGCCATCAAGAACACGAACGGCAGCGCGAAGCCGAGCAGCGTCTGCTGGTGGCGACGCAGCACCGCCCGCTGGCCGGCGCGGTCGAGCCCGACTTTGTCGAAGTATGGATCGAGCAGCTCCCACGACAGCGCCAGCGCGCTGCGCCACGCTTGCAACACCGGCGCCGCGATCGAGCCCGCCACCGGCACCAGCGCGAGCACGAACAGCACCGCGCTGAGGGCGAGGAACGCGACCAGGCGCACCGTGGCGTCGACGATCGATCGTGCGAGCGGCAGCCCCGGCGCCGCCGCGAGGGCTGCGGCGCGCTCGGGCGCGAGCTGCCGCATGCCGGCCAGGAACACGCGCTCACCCAGGAACGGGAACGCGACGTTGATGGCGAACAGCGCGATGATCGGCGCCACCAGCAGCACCAGCGCGATCGCGACGATGCGCAGCAGCACCAGCCCGACCAGCATCCACCAGCTTGCAGCGGCGGCGACGCGGGTGAGGATCACCACCGCCCACACCCCCGCGACGTCGAGCACGCCCGCAGTCGCGATCAGCACCAGCACCAGCTGCACGTAGGTGCGACGCACCTCGGGGCTGGCCCAGGCCACCGCCGCACCGCGGCGCGCGAGTGACAGCCCGGCCATCAACCCGCCTTTGACCTCGGCCATCGCACGATGATAGCCGATCCGGTCGCGGCGAGTCGTGCCGGTCAGATCTGCGGGGTGAAGCGCGCCGCGGTCGAGCGCGGGGTGGCGACTGCCGCACGCGGAATGAGCGTGCAATCGGGGAACGCCGAGACCTGGCAGCGCTGCTCGCAGTATTCGCGGGAAATCCGTGCCATCCACGACGGCGACGCCTCGACGATCGTGCGGTGGATGTTGTCGGCGCCCAGCAGCTCGACCAAGCCGGTACGCGTGAGCACGTCGCGGACCGGACCGATCGGCCCCACGAGATGCAGATCGTTGCCGCGGTCCCGCAATGACAGCGTCAGGTTGCGCAGGGTCTGCACCGCGGTCGCGTCGATGTCGCTGATGCCCGAGCAATCGATCGCGACCATGCGCAGCTGTGGGCGCTCGGCGAGCAGCGCGTGCACGCGATCCTCGAGGAAGCGGGCGTTGGCGAAGTACAGCGGCGCATCGACGCGCAAGATGCCGACCTGCGGACAGATCTCGACGGCGAAGCGTGCGGCGTTGCGGTAGACCATCGAGCCGGGGATCCGGCCGAGCTCGGCGGTGTGCGGCGTCGCGGTACGGTGCACGAACAGCCCCAGCGCGACGACGAGGCCCGCCACGAGCCCCGGCACCAGTCCGAACACCATCGTGATCGCGAAGGTCGCGACCATCGTCGCAGCGTCGCTGCGGTGGGCGCGGAACATCGCGCGGGCTTCGCCGAAGTCCAACAGCCCCATCGCTGCGTGCATCACGACCCCGGCCAGCACCGCCAGCGGCAGCACCCGGAACGCCGGTGCGATCGTCAGCACCAGCACGATGACGCCGACGCCGACCAGCGCGCCGGCACGCCGTGTGCGGGCCCCGGCTTGGTGCATGACCAAGGTGCGCGACAGCCCGGCAGAGGCGGGGAACGAGGCGACCAGACCGGTGGCGAGGTTCGCGGCGGCCAGCGCCCACAGCTCGCGGTTCGGCGAGATCTGCTCGCGGTCCTTCACGGCGAGCGCCTTGGCCACCGCGATCGACGAGCCATAACCCACGATCGCCACGGAGATCGCCGTCGGCATCAGGGCCCGCACGTCGGGCCATCCGATCGCCGGCCATTGCGGCTGCGGCCACGCGACCGGCACCTCACCGACGATGGCGAGTCTGCCATCGCCGAGTCCGAACAGCCACGCGACGAGGCCACCGCAGACGCAGGCCACCAGCGCCGCCGGGATCCTCCGATCGAGCCGCGGCAGCGCCACGAGGATCACGATGGTGGCAGCGCCCATGCCGACCGAGACCGCCGAGCTGTCGGCGAGGTGACGCAGGATCGGCCACGGGTTCTCGGCGGTGCTGCCCTGGGCCGCGGTCGCCGGCAGCCCGAGCAGCGGGCGGATCTGGCTGCCCGCGGTGAGCAAGGCGCCGGCGGCGTTGAAGCCGACGATCGCCGGCTGGCCGAAGAAGTTCGCGACGAAGCCGGCCCGCACCACCGCGAGCCCGGCGAACACGACCGCGACCATCCCCGACAACGCGATCGCGAGGGCGAGGTAGCGCTCGCTTCCGGGCACGGCGAGCGGCTGCAATCCGCTCGCGACCAGCAGGCTCGTCAGCGCGACGGGTCCCACCGCGAGGTAGCGGCTGCTGCCCAAGGGCGCGTAGGCGAGGGCACCCGCGGCCGCGCACGCCAACCCTGCGGCCGGGGGCACCCCTGCGAGCATCGCGTAGGCCATGCTCTGCGGCACGAGCAGGGCCAGCACGGCAAAGGCGGCGAGGACGTCGTGGCGCCAGGGTTTGCCGGAATCACCCGACACGCTCATGGCCGCCCCGCCAACCAGGCGCGCGCAGCCTCGTACTGCGCGAGGGTGTTGCACGCGCGCACCACGTCGGGATCAGGCAGGGTCGCGACCGCGACGCGGCGGGCCCCCAAGCGGTCGTACAGCCGCATCAACGCGCGCTGGTCGGCCCCCAGCAGCGCGGTGGCGGCGTCTCGCGCCGGTGCCAGTCGCAAGGCGCCACTGGTCGCGTGCACGATGCGGCGGCCCGCGCCATCGGCCGCAGTCTCCGGCACGATCGCGTCCACGTCGGGGCTCGCCGCGAGCACGCCGAGCATCGCGTCGATGTGGCGGGCGGTGATCCACGCACCGTCGACGGCGCCGAGATACACCAGATCGGCGCCGCGCTCGGCCGCGGAATGCAAGCCCGTGAGCGCGCCGGCCAGTGGTCCCAGGCCGGCGAGCGCGGGCGGGTCGTCCACGCGCACCGCACCGGGCGGCAGCGGCGGCAGCGACTGCTGCGGCGCGGCGACGACCACCACCACCGAGCACACCGACCCCGCCACGGCGGCGACCCGATGCAGCAGCGTCTCTTCGCCGAGCGGAAGCCACGCCTTGGGGCGACCCATGCGGCGCGACTCGCCCCCCGCGAGGATCACCGCTGCACGTCGGAGGACCACGGCACCGGCAGCATGCAGCGCGAGCAGCGATGGAATCAAGCTGCTAGCATCGCGGACATGAAGCTGCGCATCCGCGGGGACTCGTTGCGCGTGCGTGTGACGCAGGACGAGCTCGCTGCGCTGGGCAGGGGCGAGGCCGTGGTCGATGCGATCCATTTCGGGACCGACCTCGCCGCCGCGCTGCGCTGCGAGGTCCAGGTGTCGCCCGCGGCCCAGGTCCTCGACGCGACGTTGGACGATCGCACGATCCGGGTGGCGGTCCCGGCCTCTGCCATCGAACGGCTGGTGTCCACCGACGAGGTCGGCGTCAGCGGGCAGCGACCGCTGGGCGACGGACGGATCCTCGCCGTGTTGCTCGAGAAGGACTTTCGCTGCTTGGTGCCGCGCCCCGGCGAGGAAGCCACCGGCACCTTCGATCGCCCGGGCGACGCCCCGTCTTGCTGAGCCGAGCAGTGTCTACGTTTCCGTGACGCGCCACTGGCAGCTATAGATCGACGCCCGATCGCCGCGCACGAAGCCGGCTAGCGTCACCGCGCTGCGCTCCGCGAAGTCGACCGCCAGCGACGACGGGGCCGACACCGCGACGATCACCGCGATGCGGGCAGCTACCGCCTTTTGCACGATCTCGAACGACACACGGCCCGACACCGCGAGCACGCCGTCGAAGAGCGGCCAAGGAACATGCTCGCTGGCCCAGCCGACCAGCTTGTCGACGGCGTTGTGTCGGCCGACGTCTTCGCGGACCGCGAGCATCACGCCCGAGCGATCGAATAGCGCGGCGCCGTGCAGCCCCCCGGTGCGGTGGAACACCGCCTGGCCGCTGTGCAACGCATCGGGCATCGCCCGCAACCTCTCGATCGACACCGTCCAGTCGGCCTCGACCGGCGGCGCCGAGCCCATGGCTGCGGCGATCGACGCCTTCCCACACACGCCGCAGCTGCTGGTGGTGAAGACGTTGCGGCGCAGTCGCGGCAGATCGACCTCGACGTGGGGTGCCAGCACCACCTGCACCACGTTGTCTTCGGCGTCGGGATCCTCCACACGGTCGCAGTGGCGCACCGCGACGATGTCGCGGGGGTGGGCGACGATGCGCTCGGTGATCGCGAAACCGCGGGCGAGCTCGAGGTCGTGACCGGGGGTGCGCATCACCACTGCGATCGGGACGCCTGCGATCCGCAGCTCGAGCGGCTCCTCGCGGGCGACCTCGTCGGTGCTGCGCTCGCACCCATCGGCGGTCCACTGATCGCGCGGGATCACGCGAACACGCTCGTCGTCGTCGTCGTCGCTCATGCGCGCTTGCCGAACTCGTCCGCGCGCTGCTTGGGGCTGTCGCACCCCGGTGCGGCGAAGCGCGCAGCGACGACGGACACCCGCGCGACGATCCGAGCTCGATTCAGCGGCTTCATTCTCCTACCTGGCGGCACACAGCGTACACCCGCGACGTGCGGGTCGACAGGGCGAGAGCGCAGCGCTTGCGGGTCGCGCGTGCCTCCATGTCGTCGCGGGCCGCGATCTCGTGGAGGTGGCCCGGTCGCGAACATGGCGAGCGACGCGTTCCCGTTCGATGGGGGCGTCCGGCCACACGGAAGATGACGCGAAGAGTTCGGCGCACGTGGTGTAGATTCGAAGGGTCATGCGCATTGCCTTCTTCCCTACTCAACTCCTCGCGCTGTCCGCCCTCGTGTCGCTGCCGACCGCCTGCAAGGAGGACGACGTCGGGGAGAAGGGTGAGTTCATCACGCGCGAGACCATCGGGCCGATGGGCGGCATGATCGCCGGCGGCGGGCTCACGCTCGTGGTGCCGGCCGGAGCACTCACCGCCGACACCGACTTCGTGCTGCGCGCCACGACCACGGATCTCTCAGCCCGCGACTTCGAGCAACGAGGCGGTTCGTTCGCGCTCGAGCCCCAGGGCATGCGCCTGCGCTTGCCCGCCGAGCTCACGCTATCCGGCGGGCCCGAGGAGCCCGCGGTCCTGTTCACGCAAGATGGCCTGACGGTCGCCGCAGCGGGCAACAGCGCGTGGATCAACGAGCTGGGCACGGCGTCGATCGCCAAGGCCGGCGTGATGGCGGCCCAGGTGGTCGAGCCTGCCCTGGGTCCGACGCCCGCACAGGCGGGCACGACGTTCCGCGATCTCGCACGCTTCCGCGTCGGCCTCACCGAGGTCCCGAGCTTCAGCGTCGCGC
Source organism: Nannocystales bacterium (assembly GCA_038325765.1). GTDB lineage: Bacteria > Myxococcota_A > Polyangia > Nannocystales > Nannocystaceae > Xiheibacterium. Next base: position 785 of record JBBQJI010000078.1, on the reverse strand, counting down.
TCACCGCCTACGACACCGCTCAGGTCTACGACAAGCCGCTCAACGGCAGCGGCGATGGTGACTGCGCCTTCGAGATCGGCGGTGTGCTCGGTGGTTCGCTGTCGGCCGAGTGCTCCGAGGGCCAGGTCACCGCGCGGGTGCGGGTGACGAGCGCCGAGATCCAGTTCGACGTCACGCCGTACCAGTCGGGCAAGCTCGACACACCGGTGGTCGTCGGCGTTGTCGGTGGTGCCGAGGATCTCGCGTTCCAGCTCGGCTTTTTCTCCTTCGACACGAGCCCTTGCTACTCGGAGACCTGCTCGGGCTACGGCACCTGCGAGGTCCAGGGCGAGAACGCGGTCTGTGCATGCAGCGATGGCTACGCGCCGGGCGAAGATCTCTCGTGCGTGTGCGTGCCCGACTGCGCGGGTCGGCAGTGCGGCGGCAACGGTTGTGGCGACACCTGTGCGCCCGGCTGTGGCGACGGCGAGACCTGCGACGTCGCGGGGCAGTGCGTGCCCGATGGCAGCGAAGAGTCCACCACCGACCCGACCGATCCGACCGACGCGACGACGACCGGTGACCCGACCGACGGCACATCGACCGACGGCAGCTCGACCGACGGCGGCAGCTCGAGCACTACGCTCTGAGAGAGCGACAGCGATGGGAGGGGGAAGGTTCCGCCGGGCTTCTGCCCGGTGGAAGGGGGACCGGGCCGGTCCCCCAGAAGGACAGAGCCCCCGACAGCGATGGGAGGGGGAAGGTTCCGCCGGGCTTCTGCCCGGTGGAAGGGGGACCGGGCCGGT
>JBBQJI010000077.1:0-25008 GCA_038325765.1 Nannocystales bacterium | reverse complement strand
TGCATCGAGAACAACAGGGTTTTTCGCTGGGATCCAGACTTGCTGATGATGCGGTCGAGGCCGGCGAAGACGACAATCGGTTGCCGGACCGAATCAAGTTCAACCGCGGCGGGGTGTCACATCGCGACCCTCGCTTCATCCCAGCGAAGAAGGAGTCCGTCCCAATGCTTTTCGGCGTATGGCTAATTGTCCTCGGTGTTCTCGGTGCGTCCAACCTCATCATCGCGCGCAAGCCCGATGCGAAGGAGCTGATCGCGAAGGTCGCCCCGTACCAGGGTTGGATGGGGGCCGTGTCCGCGTTGTGGGGCGTCTGGGGTCTCATCAGCGCGATCATCAACATCTCGATGCTGACGAGCAGCCCGATCTGGTGGGCGACCTGGGTCGCGACCGACGTGCTCCTCGTGGCGCTGGGCCTGCTGCTCGGCATCGGCACCCTCAAGACCTTCATCAAGCAGCCGCAGGCGGTGGAGAAGATGGACATGCTGGTCGCGCGGCTCGCCCCCAAGCAAGGTGTGCTCGGCCTGGTCGGCATCGGCCTCGGCGCGTGGTGTCTGGTCGCCAGCTTCCTCTTCCTGTAGCGCGTGTGTCCGCCCCCACCGCGGGCGCCCGCGGATGCGGCAGGGGGCGGGGCGAAGTACGTCTGTGGGGCCTCGGAGTCCGCGCCCGGCGCGGTCTTCGGGGCCCATCCATTCGATCCCCGCGGGGAAGGCCGCACCATGGCGCGTACAGGCGATCTACAACGTCTCCTCACCATCACTCTGAGCCCCGAGCTCGTCTCCGGTGGCCCGGTGGTCGTGACGCGCCCGGACCGTGGTACGGTGCCGGTGGCGCCACCGCCCCGGGGCGAGGTGCAGACGATCGTGGCCAAGGCCGGACATCCGCCCGAAGACGAGGGCAAGCTCGACCGCACCACACTGCGGCCCTTGGACATCGAGGCCGGCGTGACGCGGGGCTATCGGTTGCTCGTCATCGGCGAGAACCAGCACACCGCGCACCGTCTGCCGCGCACCGGTGACGTCAGCCTCGGCCGTTCGGACGGCGCCGACGTCCAGATGCACGATCCGTTGATGTCGCGGGTCCACGCCGTGCTCCACCTCGGCGCCCAACTGTCGATCAGCGATCTGGGCTCGAGCAACGGCACGATCGTCCGCGGCGCCCGCATCCCGGCCAATGAGCCGGTGCCGATCTCGGTGGGCGACACCATCGAGGTCGGTTCGACCGTGGTGATCGTGCAGCCCGAGTTCGCGCGCGGAGCCGAGCCTCCGGCCGACCGCACCGAGGGCCCCGATCGCACCTTCGCTGGCGCCGACGATCCGATGGAGCGGATCTACAAGCTCGCGCGGCGCATCGCGACCAGCAACATCAACGTCCTGCTGCTCGGCGAGACCGGTGTCGGCAAGGAGGTGATGGCGCGGACCGTCCACAGTTTCTCGCCGCGGGCGAGCAAGCCGTTTTTGGGGCTCAACTGTGCCTCGCTGTCCGAGACGCTCTTCGAGAGCGAGCTGTTCGGCTACGAGAAGGGCGCGTTCACGGGCGCGCAGCAGAGCAAGCCTGGCCTCATCGAGACCGCCGATGGCGGCACCGTGTTCTTGGACGAACTCGGCGAGATGCCGTTGTCGACCCAGGCCAAGCTGCTGCGCGTGATCGAGGAGCGGCAGGTGATGCGCGTGGGCAGCCTGCGGGCCCACAGCATCGACGTTCGGTTCGTGGCTGCGACCAATCAGAACCTCGAGAAGGAGATCGACCTCGGTCACTTCCGCGAGGACCTCTACTACCGCCTCAACGGTATCTCACTGGTGATCCCGCCGCTGCGCGAGCGCATCAACGAGATCCAGCCGCTGGCGCGCTCGTTCATCACCGATGCCTGCAAGCAGGCGGGCTTCGGCACCCAGCCGGTGTTCTCGCGCGACTCGGTCGAGTGGATGATGCGGCACAGCTGGCCCGGGAACATCCGCGAGCTCCGCAACTCGGTGAACCGCGCGGTGCTGCTGGCGACCGGCGGTGTGATCCAGCCCGAGCACATGCGAACAGAGGCCTACGCGCCCCGCAGTGGTCGGGGCTCGGGCCGCGTGGGCGAGGTGAGGCCGCCCGGGCTCGCCGCGCCGCCCCCCAGCGTGCCCAGCCCCATCGTGCCGATCGATCCCGAGGACGAGGAGCGCCAGCGCGTGATGGCGGCCCTCGCCGCGTGCGGCGGCAACCAGACCCGCGCCGCCAAGGTGCTGGGGATCGCCAGGCGCACCCTCACGAGCAAGCTCGGCAAGCTCGGTCTGCCGCGGCCCCGCAAGGACCGCGGCGCGGGTGACGACGACGACGACGATTGAGGGCGCCAGCGATTCGGCAGCAGGAGCGGTCGGGCCTATGGCGCGTGGGTGGCGTGGGCGCGAAATCCCACCACCGTGCCGTCGAAGGCGTCGACGTCGGCGGAGAGCCCCGCTGCGGGGGCGCGCAGGGTCCACACCACGCGGTGGTGGTCCTGCGAGAAGCGCAGCATCGCATGCTCGGGGATGTCGTCGCCGAACAGCGTCGCCGTGGCGCCGATGGCATGACCAAAGTCGATCGCATGGTCCACGTCGCACCGCGGCGCGCCCTCGGCGAGACAGCGCACCGCGACGGCCTCGAGGTGGGCCGGCTGGCTGACGGCCCCCTTGGGGCGTGACGCCGCGGCGGAACGCGAGTCACCGGGGCAGTGGATCTGCGGCCGGTCGCCTTGGCGCCACAGGGCCACCGCGACGTCGACGGCGAGATGGACCGACGCGCCGGCGCAGGCGATGGCCACGGCCAGCATCGACGCGCGGCACTCGAGGGTTCGGCGAGATGGCGACATCGCCCGACGATCTTGGTCCTGATCACGGGGCGTGGGCAAGCGATCCGTGCACCCCGCGGCGTTGGCCGGCCGAGCGCCGGCCCAGGGGCGATCTGCCACCTGCCCGGACTCGCGCTGGCGGCGGGCTCACTCCACGCGGAGCTCGACGACGATCGGCAGGTGATCGGACGCCTGCGCCGACACCCCGCAGCCCAGGGGCTCGTCCGCCAGCGGGAGCCAGGCGCCGGCGGGCGGATCGTCGATCCCGTCGTCGCGGCACGAGTCGTACACGAGCTGGGCCTCGGGCTGCACACCCTCGTAGAACACGTAGTCGAGGCGGACGCCGTCGAAGCCGTCTGTGACCCCCCACGTGGTTGTTTCGTCCGAATCCTCGTGGGTGGGATCGAGGCGCGTCAGGCCGGCGTCGTCCAGGACGGCGAAGGGGTCGTACGTCATCGGCAACTGGATGTCGGCACCGAGCTCGTAACTCGGCGGCAACGCCTGCGGGATCTGGGTGAGCGAGGTCCCGATCACCGGATCCGCGATGTCCTCGTTGAAGTCGCCCATCACCACCAGCGCGTCCGCAAAGCGCTGGGCCCGCGCGTCGGCGATGGCCTGGCCCAGGCGGATGAACTCCACCTGGCGGCGGAACAGATCGATCGTCTCTTGGCCGGACTTCGCGTGGATCGCCAGGATCCCCACGGCGCAGCCGTCCTTCTCGACACGCACGCCGAGGAAGTCCCGGCCGACGTCGTTGGCGTCCGGATCCTCCGAGAGCTCGCTGCCGTACGAGGAGAAGCGCGTGATCGGCAGCGGACCGATGCAGGCGTTGCGCAGCTCGCCGCCGATCCCCGGCGAGGTGTTGGCGAACACCGGCTCGCCCCAGCCCAGCGCGTCGGTCAGCGCCTGTAGCGGCGCGACGTCTTCGTCCTCGATCTCCTCGAGGCAGGCCACGTCGGGGCCCAGACGCCGCAGGACCGACCCCAGCGCCTGCCACTGGGCGCTGCCCTCGGTGCCGACCGCCTGGATGTTGTAGCTCACCATGCGCAGCACGGTGCCCTCGCACGGGCCCGCCGGTGCGCCCGACGACGACGACTCGTCGGCCCCCGTGGGGTCGGTCTCGGTCTGGGTCTCGGTCGCAGTCTGGCTTGGCGGTAGCAACGTGGGATCGGTGCCCTCGCTGCCGCCGCCGCCGAGCGTGCCGCTGTCCTCGGGTTCGATGCAGCGGTTGTCGACGCACCGCAGGCCGGCGTCGCAGGTGGTCGCGGCCGTGCACACGCAGTCGGGCGTGCCGGGGATGCACGAGCCGACATCCTGGGTCGCGCAGTTGGTGACGGCCGCGAGCGACAGTCCGGCGACGAAGGCCGAGAGCGGGCGCGGTGTCATCGTGCAAAGCATGGCCCACGGGCCGCCCGCCGCCAAGCGCGGGCCACCCGCCCCGCCGGTTGGGGGCTCAGCCGGGGATGTTGCAGTTCCCCGGCCCCGAGGCCGAGTTGTTGGTGGTGCGGCACTCCTGCCACACGTGATCGGACACCCCGTCGTCGACGACGACCCAGGCCTCGACGCTGCCGTTGGCGAGCTCGGGCGGCGCCGGATCGAGCTTCAACACCACGTCCTGGGCCTCCGCCGGATACAGCGACTTGGTGGTGACGCCGGTGCCGAGCATGACGCCGCCGGCCGCGGGGTCGCCCGCGTAGAAGCCGACGACGACGCCCGGGGGCACCGCGGCCTGGCCGATGTTGCGCACGCGGGCGATGAGTCCGTACTCGCCGGGCGTGCAATCGGGCAGGACGCTCGCCACCAGATCGGGCGCGGCGAACTCGCCCTGCGGCTGCACGTTCTGGCGGAAGTTGTTGAGACCTTCGACCGCCCAGTTCGACTGCTGGACCATCGGGATGGTGCCGTCCTCCTCGACGTTGGTCACGTGATAGTGGTGCTGATTCCACACCCGCCGGGTCCGCACCCAGCGGCCCTCGAGATCGCCGAAGACGCGCAGGCCGCTCTGCTTGGAGCCGTCGGTGGGGCAGGTGATGCTCGAGTAGCTGTTGGCGATCGCCACGATATCGGCGTGGCCGTCGCTGTCGACGTCGGCGATGATCGGGTACTCCCACAGCGTGCCGGTGGTGTTGCAGGTCTCGAACAGCACGGTGCCGGTCCCGCCGTCGTAGATGCGGAGGTACTGCTCGTCGCCGTAGACCACCTCGGCGGCGCCGTCGCCATCGAAGTCGAACACCGAGCTGCCGGTCGCCCGCGAGCTGCAGTCGACCGCAGGCGTGAGCCACAAGATGGTGTCGGTCGGGTCGACCACCAGCGGGTCCATGATGCGCTGGCCGTCGAACACCGTGTAGCCGACGCCAGCGGCGACGCCGACATCCGGGATGCCGTCACCGTTGAAATCGGCCACGGTCGGCGGGCCGCCGCCGTCGCCACCGGCGCACGGCGGCAACCCATCGTTGATGTCGATGCCTTGGCGGATCATCTCGACGCCGACGCCCGGCACGTACCGCCACACGTACAGGCTGTGGGCGGCGCGGTTGATGGCGGCGACCTCGGGGAGGCCGTCGAGGTCGAAGTCCGCCACCGCGTGCTGGTAGCCCGCGACCCCCGAATCGGCGAGCAGGGTGCCGTCGGCCTCGAAGATGTAGCGCGGGCCGACGACCTCGAGCACGCCGTCGCCGTCCATGTCGGCGGCCGAGGTGGTCTGCTGACCGGCGAAGGTGGCCTCCTGCGCGCCGGTGACCCCGTCGTAGATCGCGGCCTCGGTGAGCACCTCGGGCACGCCATCCTGATCGAAGTCCGCGATCGACGGCATGAAACAGCCGTTGGCCGTGCCGCCCGAGACCCACAGCGGGGTGCCGTCGTGGTCGAAGGCCATCGCGCGGCTGTCCACCGAACACACGACGATCTCGTTGCCGGGCACACCGTCGATGTCGCCGGTGGCGATCGAGAGCCCGGGGTTCATCTGCGGCGACTGGGGATTGACCGACCACTTGTCGACCACCGCGCCGTCGACGATCGAGATCGCATGCAGGGTGCCGTTCGTCGTGTACGCGCCGCCGACGAACGTCGAGACCACCATGTCGGGGATGTCGCGCTCGTCGACGATCGCATCGCAATTATCGTCGTCGAGCTGCATCACCATCGGCGCCATCATCGAGTCGCCGCCTTGCCAGTGGTACTTCACCGTCGGCTCGAAGCCGCCCTCGGGGATCACCTCGCACACCGGCAGGCAGTCGATCTCGTCGCCCGTGGGCTCGACACCGGGCGCGCACTCGGGCGGCTTGGGCAGGCACTTGCCGGTGGCCAGCGACTCGCCGCCCTGGCACATGCCCTTGCCACCCCCGTCGCCGGGATCACCGAGCGAATACTCGCAGTACTCGTCGTCGGTGCACTCGCTGGCGTCGATGCACGCAATGCCAGGCGTCACGCACTGCTGGAACGAGCACACGTCGGCGCCGGGGCAGCACACGTCGCCGCACGTCGACTCCAAGGCGCAGCACAGCCCGTCGATGCACGTCCCCTCGCAGTCGTCGGCGCAGCCGGCCGCGGTCGTGCCGCCGGAGCTGTCGGGGTTCGTGCCCGGGCCCGTGCTGTCGCCCATCGTGTCCTCGCCCATCGTGCCGCCGGTGAGGCTGAGGCTCTCCGGCGTGGAGTCGCCGTCGCCGCGGCCATCGCCGCCGCCGCACCCGGAGATGGCGACCCCGAACGTCAAGCAGAACTTCAAGCAGATCGTCGGGAGGGTGGGGGCGTGGGGGCGAGACGTGCGCATGGGGGCTGGGCATAGACCCCGCAGCGCGGCGAAATTACGGGCGCTCGGCCTTCGGCGGCAGGGCGCCGATCCAGTCGGAGACGAGCGTCAGGACCACGGGCGACATCGTCACCTCGATCATGCCGTACTCGGCGGGCAGGCCCGTCTTCGCCGGCTGGAACAGGTGGTTGAGGCCCGGCATCCGCCGCGTGGTGGCGTGGCGATTCTTGCCCTTCTTCAGTGCCTTTTCGATCGCGGGCAGATTCTGCTCGGCGTCGACCTGTAGATCGAGATCGCCCACGAGCGCGAGCACCGGCACTCGGAGCTTGGCGAGCACGGGGCGCGGATCGTGGGCGATGAACGCGCGGAACCACGGCGAGAACAGGACGTCGATCTGCGGCTTGCGCACCGCGTCGTCGACCGGACCGCTGGCGCCGAGGATCTCGGCGACGCGCGTGCGCGCCGCGGCCTCGTCCTTGGCGGTGCGCAGGGTCTCGAAGATCGCGCGCTGCTGCTCCACCGCCTGGGCGACCTGCGCCTCGGGCATGCCGCTTCTGCGGACGATGAGCTCGGTCTGCTTCATGACGACCTGCTCACCGGGCACGCCGGTGCCCGCCAGCATCACCACGAACGCGATGCCAGGTGTGGTCGCGGCGGCGGCCGGGCCGACGATGCCGCCCTCGCTGTGGCCGATGACGCCGACCCTGTCCTTCGCGATCTCGGGCTGGCTCACCAGCCACGCATGGGCGGCGCGCACGTCGGCGGCGAGATCCTCGGTCGTCGACGTCGCGAGCGTACCGGTGGATCCGCCGACGCCCCGGTCGTCGAGGCGAAGTGTCGCGATGCCGTGCTCGGCGAGGTGATGGGCGAGCACCGCGAACGGCTTGTGGTCGGAGATCGTCTCGTCGCGATCCTGCGCGCCCGAGCCGGTGACGAGCACCGCGGCGGGGTGCGGCCCGGGCCCTTGCGGCAGGGCGAGCGTGCCGGCCAAGGTCACCGCACCGGTATCGATGGTCATCTCGCGCGTGGGGTAGGGCAGCGGCGGCTTCGGGGTCTGGGGGCGCTTTGGCGCGAGCATCTCCGCGTAGGCGGCCTCGTCGACCACCGCCAGCGTGCACGGGAACGCGGCGCCGGACTGGGCGAGCGAGCACTCGGTGGAGTCGCCCTCGTCGTCGAGTCGCACGCTCCACTTGGCGCCCACCGAGTCGAGCGCGAATGACAGGCTGCGGCCGTCGTAGGCCACGTCCTGCGCCGGGATCTGGCGGGCACCCTGCATCGGGATGTCGACCGCCGCGACCCAGCCATCGCCCTCGGGTCGCACCGCCACGAAGAACGGTAAGCTGGCGCCCGGCAGCTCGACCGCCCCGCTGAAATAAGCGGGCGCGGTCAGCGGCGCCGGCGGATGCAGCGGCGCCTCGCCGGGGGTCGTCGGGCTCGCGGCTACGGGCTCGGCCGCGGTGGGACGGCAGGCGGTGAGACAGGCGAAGACGATCGGGAAGATCCGCATGATGCGCGGATGGTAGTGCACAGCGGCGCTGCGGGGGACGGCAGCGCGGTTGTTCGATGGCACTGGAGGCGAAAAAAAAAGCCCCCCGCTCGCGTAGGCGAACGGAGGGCTTGTGGCGGGCACCGGGGCTCGCGTGGGGCGGACTACATGTCCATGCCGCCCATGCCGCCGCCGCCCGGCGAAGACGCCGCGGCGTCCTTCTTGGGCTTCTCGGCGATCATCGCCTCGGTGGTCAGCATCATGCCGGCGACGCTGGACGCGTGCTCGAGCGCGATGCGGACGACCTTGGTGGGATCGATGACGCCGTCTTCGACGAGATCGCAGTACTTGCCGCTGCGGGCGTTGTAGCCGAAGCCACCCTTGCCGTTTTTGACCTCGTTCACCACCACGCTCGGCTCGCCGCCGGCGTTGGCGACGATCTGACGAAGGGGCTCCTCGAGCGCACGACGGACGATCGTCACGCCGAACTGCTGCTCGGTCGACGCCGCCTCGAACTTCTCGAGCGCCTTCTGGGCGCGGATGAGGGCCACGCCGCCGCCGGGGACGATGCCCTCTTCGACGGCCGCACGGGTCGCGTGCAGGGCGTCCTCGACGCGGGCCTTCTTCTCCTTCATCTCGACCTCGGACGCAGCGCCGACCTTGATCACGGCGACGCCACCGACGAGCTTGGCGAGGCGCTCTTGGAGCTTCTCGCGGTCGTAGTCGGAGGTGGTCTCCTCGATCTGGGCGCGGATCTGCTTCACGCGCGCCTGGATGTCGGCCTTCTTGCCGCCACCGTCGACGATCGTGCAGTTGTCCTTGTCGATCGTGATCTGCTTGGCGGTGCCGAGGTCCTTCACGGCGAGGTTCTCGAGCTTCTCGCCGAGATCGTCGGTGAGCGCCTTGCCACCGGTGAGCACCGCGAGGTCCTTGAGCATCTCTTTGCGGCGGTCGCCGAAGCCCGGGGCCTTGACGGCGGCGACGTGCAGGGTGCCACGCAGCTTGTTCACCACCAGGGTCGCGAGCGCCTCGCCGTCGACGTCCTCGGCGAGGATCAGCAGGCTACGGCCCTGCTTGGCCACCTGCTCGAGGATCGGCAGGAGGTCCTTCATCGACGAGATCTTCTTCTCGTAGAGCAGGACGAAGCAGTCGGTCAGGTTGACCGCCATGCGCTCCTGGTCGGTGACGAAGTACGGCGAGAGGTAGCCGCGGTCGAACTGCATGCCCTCGACGACCTCGAGCTCGGTCGTGGACGACTTGTTCTCCTCGACGGTGATCACGCCTTCTTTGCCGACCTTGCTCATCGCCTCGGCGATGAGCATGCCGATCTCCTCGTCGCCGTTGGCCGAGATGGTGCCGACCTGGGCGATCTCAGCCTCGCCCTTGGTGGCCTTGCTGATCTTCTTGATGGCGTCGACGGCGGCGATCACGGCGGCATCGATGCCGCGCTTGATCTCCATCGGGTCGTGACCCGCGGTGACCATCTTGATCCCCTCGCGGAACAGCGACTGCGCGAGCACGGTGGCGGTGGTGGTACCGTCGCCCGCGATGTCGGAGGTCTTGCTGGCGACCTCCTTGACCATCTGCGCGCCCATGTTCTCGAACTTGTCCTCGAGCTCGATCTCCTTGGCGACGGTGACGCCGTCCTTGGTGACCGTGGGCGAGCCCCACGACTTCTCGATCACCACGTTGCGGCCGCGTGGCCCCAAGGTGACCTTGACCGCGTCGGCCAACACGTTGACCCCACGCAGGATCGAGTTACGGGCGCTCTCATCGAAACGAACTTCTTTGGCAGCCATGATGGATTCCTTTTGCGGTGCGGGGGTTCACTTGACGATGACGGCGAGGATCTCGTCCTCGCGGAGCACGATGTGCTCTTCGCCATCGAGCTTGAGCTCGGTGCCGGCGTACTTGCCGAACAGGACCTCGTCGTCGGCCTTGACGTCGAGCGCGATGCGCTTGCCAGCCTCGTCGCGCTTGCCCTCGCCGACGGCGATGACGATGCCGCGGGCCGGCTTCTCCTTGGCAGTGTCGGGGATGAACAGACCGCCGGAGGTCTTGCTATCCTCGGCAACGCGCTTGACGACGAGGCGGTCGTGAAGGGGACGGATCTTCATGGTGGGAGACTCCTTGGGGCCCTGGACGGGCGAGACGATGTGGGCCGGTGGACTGGAGACAGCGCCGGCGGATGCCAAAAACATCCCGTCGGGTTCTCGACGTAAAAACGCACGAAAACCCGCGAGTTAGCACTCGGCGGTTCCGAGTGCCAGGCGCCGCGAGTCTAAACGCGCCCACTTTTCGGTCAACCCCTGGGTGACGCAGAAAGGGGACAGGTCGCTGGCGAGAGCCGTGGGGTGTCTCACGATATTCTGGACGGGGACGCGCGACGGGCTAACATGTCGAGCTGGGCACGTACGCCAACCCACAGGAGAACGCAGAATGACGAACGCGGTCGCGGTCTCGCACTCCACCTTGGAGTCCTTCTTCTTCGAGGAGCTCGAGCAGGTGCAAGAACGCACGGGGAGGGCGTTGCCCGTCGAGGTCGAGGCGTACGTCGTGCACCTGCTCGCCGCGTACGCCCGGCGCCCGCACTGCGCCGGACGGACCAGCGCCCCGTTGGCCCTGGACTACCTGCAGGCGCGCAGCCAGTCGGGGTCCGCCCGGGCGCACGCGCTGCGCGGCGTCGGTGACCGGGCGCTGTACATCAGCGGCGTCGTGCCCCGGAGCCTGAACCGCACGCCGGTGAACGTCCGCTACGTCAACGGCATCGGTGAGTCGGCCTATCGCGAGGTCGCCGGGGGTGGCGCGCTGGCGGTGCTCGGCACCCTCGCGCAGATGTTCGGCGAGGTCGCGGAGGTCATCGGCGACGTCGTCGAGCTCGGCAGCGCCGACGAGCCCGCCGACCTGCTCGCCGTCTACGAACGATGGCGGGCCCACGGTGATCCGCGCGACGCCAAGCTCCTCGTGCGACAGGGCGTGCTGCTCGACACCGAGGGGACGGACATCGTGCAGTGACGACGGCCAACCCGAGCAACCTCGCGCGGCTGTTCCGCGGGATCGAGGCGTTGTACGGCGCCGACTCGGGGCTCGATCCCGAGTCGCTGCTGGTACCCCACGATCCGCACGGCGGCCTGCGCGAGCAGTTGCTCGTGCGCGAGGCCGAGGACGGTGCGCTCGAGGTCGGGCTCTCGTTCGATCCCCAGACCCTGCGCGCGGTACAGGACTCGAGCGTGACCGAGGCGTTGTCGGACGAACGTCTCGGCGAGACTTTGCCCGTGCTCGAGGGCCTCAGCCACCTGGTGTACGTGGCCGAGGCCGCGCGTTGCGAGCGGCCGATCTCGGGGCTCGAGCTCGAGACCCAGGCCGAGGTCGACAAGCTCGCGGTGATGCTCCTGCACCGGTGGCCCGACGCCCGCGAGCAGTTCGGTCGTCTCGTGGACCGGCTCTACTATCGCTTCGAGTTCGTCGCGGCGAGCGAAGACCTCGAGCGCTATCGGACGGCGAACCGCGTCGCGCTGGCGTTCTCCCAGCGCCTGCGTGGGCCCGTGCACGACGGTCGCCTCGAGGTGACGCGGCGGTTGCTGCAGCGGTTCTGGCGGGGCTCGATGCACGAGAAGCTGGCGCTCGCGGCCTGAGGTTCTACGGGCATCGGCGTTGCCGCCGGCGCTAGCGTAGCTTCGCGGTGATCTCGAGGCTCCGTCCGTCGGCGCGCTCGAGCTTGGCCAGCGTCATCGACACGCCCTTTTTCGCCGGCGGTCGGGCCTGGACGGTGAGCATGGGCGGACTGCCGAGGGATGCGCGGCAGCGCAGGGAGATGAACAACTCGGCCGCGCGGACATCGTGGGCGGTCTCGGCCTCGCAGAAGCGGCGCTCGTCGCCGTCGGCGACCCAGAGCTCGACTTTGCCGTCGGCCGGCAGCTCCAGGCGGGTGCGGGTCGGCCGCGCCCCGCGGGCGTGCTCGACGATGGTGAGCTCGACGGTGGTGCGCTCGACGGCGGTGCGCTCGACGGCGGTGCGCCAGACGGCGGTGCGCGCGATCTGGGGGGCGGGCGCGGGCGCGAGGAGAAGGGGAAGCAGGAGCTCGGCGAGGATTGCGTGGGGTGCCATGGGTGGCGCACGTAGCAACACGCATGCCGCTGCTAGTCACGGCCGTACTTGCAGCAACTGGCTGTGCATCCGCTGTGTCCGCGTCATCCCGCGGAGCGCAGCGCGACAAAGGGGCGCGGCGGGCCAGGTGGTGCCGCCATGCTGTCCGGGCGGCGAAAACCTGCGTCCCGCGATCGCGCTGGCGCATGATTCGCTCGGAGGCACGATCGAGGGGATGATGTCGCGGGGATGATGACGCGGGGATGATGATGGGTGTCGCAACGTGGCTGTCGCTGCTGCTCGCCGCTTCGGCCGGGCCCGAGGATGCGGTGACCGCTTCACCTTCCGCGGCGGCGGTGCACGGTCCCGTCGAGGTCGAGCTCGGTGGCGCGACGTTCATCGTGGTGCCCACCGCCGCGTTCGTGCCCCGCGGCGATGTCGTCACGTACCGCGTGTTGGTCGAGCGCCGCCATGCCGACGATGCCGCGGCCTTCGCCATGGAGGTGGACGGGATCCTGGCCGACCCCGCCGGCTGGTCGGCGGCAGGATACCTCTTCGCGCCGGTGCAGGGCGCTGCTGATCTCACCATCGTGCTCGCATCCCGCGGGGTCACCGACCGGCTGTGCGCGCCGCTGCGGACCGGCGGCGCGTACTCGTGCGGCCGCAACGGTCGCGCCGTCATCAACGCCGCGCGCTTCCGTGGCGGCGCGGCGACGTACCGCGGTCAACTCGCCGCGTACCGCACCTACGTGATCAACCATGAGATCGGGCACCTGCTGGGCTTCGATCACCGCGCATGCCCGGGGCGCGGGGCTGCGGCGCCGGTGATGCTGCCGCAGACCAAGTCCCTCGATGGCTGCCGTCGCCGGGCGGTGCCACGCGACGACGAGATCGCCGCGCTCGCGGCGAGGCCCCCGCGCTACCTGCGGGCCCGTCCAGAGGTGCCCATCGGCCCGGTGCGCGACGCGGTCGCGGCGGCGGCGTCCCACCGGCCCGAGGGTCGCGGTCCGGTGTGCGCGGCACCCTGAGCGACGTCGGTTCGGGGCCCGGGCACGCGAAGGCACAGCAGATCAGCGCGGCGCGGCGGCGATGTTGCCACCGTCGACGGGCATCACCGCGCCCGTGGTGCTGCGCGCGAGCGCGAGCGTGACCATGGCCTCGGCGACGTCGTCGGCGGTGACCTCGTGGCCGAGCAAGTTGGCGCGATAGTAGTCGTCGGTGGTGAGGCCGCGGGCGCGCGCACGCTCGGCGACGGCGTCGGGATCGAGCAGGCCGGTGCGGATGCGGTCGGCGTTGACGGCGTTGACGCGGATGCCATGGGGCCCGCCCTCGACCGCGTACTGCTTCATCAAGGCGACCAGGGCCGCCTTCGCGATGGCGTACGGGCCGAAGCCAGGGCCGGGGTTGAACGCCGACTTCGAGGCGTTGAACACCAAGAAACCGCCGCGGCCCTGGGCCACGAGCACGGCCCAGATCGCCTCGGCGATCCACTGGTGGGACAGCAGGTTGACCTCGAGGCTCGCGCGCAAGACCTCGGGCGGGCAGGTGGCGATCGCGGCCTGCGGCGCGGTGCCGGCGTTCGACATCACGCCGTCGACGCCGCCGAAGCGGGCGCATGCGCGCGCGACGGTGGCGTGCACGTCGTCACGGCGGGTGACATCGACGACGTCCATCGGCGCGCCCAGCCGCGCTGCGGTGGCGGCGAGGGCCTCGGCGTCGCGATCGACGAGCCACAGCTGGGCGCCGCGCTCGCGCAGCGTGGTGGCCACCGCTGCGCCGATGCCCGACGCCGCGCCGGTGACGATCACCACGGCGCCGGCCAGGGGCTTGCGCGCGGCCTTGCCGAGCTTGGCCTGCTCGAGCGACCAGTACTCCATGTCGAACAGATCGGACTCGGGCAGCGCCTGATAGCGGCCCAGCCGCTCGGCATCGCGGATGACGGCGATCGTGTGCTCGTAGATGTCGGCGGCGATGGACGCCGCGGCCGCGTCTGCACCGGCCGCGACGAGGCCGAGCCCCGGCACCAGGATGATGCGCGGATCGGCGTCGAGGGCGGTGCGCTCCACCGCCTTGGCGGTCAACTGGCGGCGCACATAGTCCCGATACGCCGCGCGCCACGCTGCCAGCGTGCCATCGACGTGGGCCGCGAGCGCGCTGGGCTCTGCTACGTCGCGGGGATCGATCACGCACGGCACGGCCTTGGTGCGGATGACGTGATCGGGCGTCGCCGGTCCGCGGCCGCACAGGGATCGCAGCTCCGGGTCGTCCACGAACTCGCGGATGACCGCGCTGCTCCTGTGCTCGAGGATGAAGCGCCGGTCGCCCTCGCCGAGCCGACCCCGGAGGATCGGCGCCAGGCTCGTCCAGGCCACGTCGGGCACCACAAGCTGGGTCCGCGCGCGGCTGGGCCGGGCGGCGACGGCCCGCGTCGCCGCGTCGATCGCCGCGACGTGCCGCTCGTAGGATTCCCGCGCGGTGTCTCCCCACGTGAACAGGCCGTGCTGCAGCAGCACCATGCCGACGACGCCGGGCGACGCCTCGACGATCTCGGCGGCGAGCTTGGCCAGGGCGAAGCCCGGCATGACATACGGCACCACCGCGAGGGTGTCTCCGAAGATCGCGCGGCACGCAGCTTCGCCCTCGGGCTGATCCGCGACGGCCAGGATCGCGTCGGCGTGGGAGTGATCGATGAAACGGTGGGGAACGAACGCGTGCAACAGCATCTCGACGGACGGCGTGGGCGCGCTGGCGTCGAGCAAGCGCACCCGGGCGGCGTTGACCATCGCCCCATCATCCAAGGCGGGCAGCCGACGCAGCGCGTCGAGCCCGGCCAGGCGCACCGCGGGCAAGCCCCCCGGCTCGAGCTCGGCGAGATCCCAGCCGCTGCCCTTGACGCAGAGCACGTCGGTGGCGGTGCCCGTGTCGTCGGGCAGCGATGTCTTCACCGAGGTGTTGCCACCGCCGTGCAGCACCAGCCGCGGGTCGCGACCGATGAGGCGCGAGGTGTACACGCGCAGCGCGATGTCGACGTTGCTACGGGGCGCTCGCGACCAGCGGGCGATCGCAGCCTCCGCGCCGGCGTCCGACCATGCCGAGTGCATGGGGGCGAGCGTAGTCGATCTCGCGAGCCGGCGCGCGGTGGCCCTGCGCGCAGCGCAGCGTCGCGCCGGGCTGCGCTGCGGTTTGCCGAGATGAGACAGTGCGCATGCGCCTCGGGTGCGCGCGCAAGACTCACGCGTCGTAGGATCGGTCATGCGGCGGGCCCTTGCCTACACCTCGACGCCGCGCCACGTCGGGTCGCGCGATCGGCCATTGTTCGCCGCAGGCGTCCGTCACGGGCCCTGCGACGCAACGGTGACAATTGTTCGCTGCCGATTCCGCTACCCCAGATCGGGATGTCCGACGCTGCTGCGACGCTGCCCAGTGAGGTCACCGATCGTCGAATCGGGCTGCCGACGACGGTGCTGGCCTACGGCGCCGTCATCGGATCCATCGCCGGATTCCTGCCGATGATGGCCGCGGCCCGGCTCGCCCACCGCGGTGACATCACTCAGCGCGTGCCCGGGCGGTGGATGCGGCGACTCGGTCGCACCATCGGCCGCGCCGTGCCGCACTGGCACTTCGATGTCGAGGGGAGCTTGCCGGCCGACATCGGCGAGCACCCGTACGTCGTCGTCGCCAACCACGAGTCCGCGCTCGATCCGGTGCTGCTGTCCTTCCTCGACTGCGACATGCGGTGGATCGCCAAAGAAGAGCTGTTTCGCGTGCCGCTGGTCGGCTGGGCGATGAAGCTGTCGGGCGACATCCCGCTGCGACGCGGACGCGGCGACAGCGTGCGCGCGATGATGGCCGAGTGCGAGCGGTCGCTGCACGGCGGAATCTCGGTGATGATCTTCCCCGAGGGCACGCGCTCCAAGACCGACGAGCTGCTGCCGTTCAAGCTCGGCGCGTTCAGCCTCGCGATCCGGGCCGGCGTGCCGATCCTGCCGGTGGCGATCGCCGGGACGCGGCTGATGCGGCCGATCGGGAAGATGGAGATCCAACGCGCCCGCGCCTGCGCCAAGGTGCTGCCGCCGATCCCGGTCGGTGACGCCACGCAAGACGACGCGGGCTGCTTGGCCGAGCGCGCGCGCCAGGCGATCACCGCGGCGCTGCCCGAGCTGCGGGCGCGCTACGAGGGCGAGGGCGCGGTCCGATAGCGGTGTCCGGGCCCACGCGCGCGGGGGGTGGTCCGCGTCGGATCGTGGCCGGAGCATGCCGGATTGTGGCCGGATCAGCCGTGAGGGTCGCGGGGGAGACCGCGGGGCCTGTGGCATACTCCCGCCGTGTCAGTGCCGAGTCCCTGGGCCGAACTGCAGCCACTCGCCGCGCAGATCGCCGTCGGCGAGCTCGATGGTGAGGTCGCGATCACGGCGATCGTCGATGCCATCGTGCGACGCGAGCTCGCCACGGGCGCGTCGCCCAGCGTCGCGGCGGCGATCCGCGTCGAGGCGGCGCGCGCGGTCGCAGCGGATCGCGTGCTGATGGCGATGCTGCGTCCGATCGCGGCGATGCGTGCGGTGGAGTCGGTGGCGGGCGACCGCGGCGCCGACGACTGGACCGATGCCCTGCCGCCGTCGCGCCGCCGCGCGGATCCCCGTGCGTCGCCGCGGCGCGGCAAGGTCCGCCTCGCCCCGGGCGTGGATGCCCCGGGCGCGGACGCCCCCGGCGCGGACGCCCCCGGCGCGGACGCCCCCGGCGCGGACGCCCCCGGCGCGGACGCCTCCGGCGACGATCGCGGTCCGGCGGCGTACGAGCGGGCCCAAGGTGGGCGCCGGCTCACCGCCATCGCGGGCGTCGTCTTGGGGATCGTCGCGGGCGGCGGCATCTGGTGGTTCGTGCTGCGGCAGACGCCGTGCGAGTCCTTCGCGCGGCAGGCCTGCCTCGAGCTCGCAGAGCCGTGCAGTTCCGGCGAGATCGAGCAGCACCTGCGCGTCAAGTCGATCGACGACGCGGCGTGCGAGTCGGCCCGCGCCGCCGCCGAGCTCGCCAGCAGCACCGCCGGCTCGAGCAAGCGCAGCCGCGCCTACGAGGACGCCCTCGTCGCCGCGCTGGGGTTCGATCCGCGCACCGGCGAGGTCCCGCCGCCGCGGGTCACCGCCGAGCGTGAAGCGCTCGAGCCCATGATGCTCGCGCGCAAGCTGCCCAGCTTGCCCAGCCTCGTCGCGGACGAGGCCCACCTGTATGTGTCGAGCGGCGAGGCGGTGCTGCGGCTGCGCTCGACAGGTGGCGAGTTCGAGATCCTCGCGCCCGCCCGCGGCGCGACCGAACTCGCGGTCACCGCGGACTTCGTCTACTGGTCGGCGCCCGCCGAGGGCGGCGCGGCGTTGTGGGTCGATCGCAAGCGCGGCGAGTACGAGCCCGCCACCATCGTCACCGCGCCGGCCATGCTCGGCGCATCACGCTGCACGCAAGGCGCGTGCGCGTACGTCGACACGACCGACGGCGCGGTGTGGTTGGCGGCGCAAGATGGCACCGCCCCCCGCCGACTCACCGGGCCGCAGGCACCGGCGCCCACCGAAGTCTGGATCGACGGCCGCGAGGTCGCGTTCGCGTTGCCCGGAGCCAGCGGCAGCATCGCCGCGATCGCCACCGAGGGCGGCGCTGTGCGGGTGGTCGCTGGCGCCGAGTCCGAGGTGCGTCGGCTCGGCGGCGACGACGGGGCATGGTTCTGGATCGCCGGCGGCGCCTTGCGCACGGTGCCCCGCGGCGGTGGCGACGTCGCGACGCTCGCGCCGCAGGGCGTGACCGCGTACGCCACCGACACGGCCGACGCCTACGTCGCCGACGGCAGCGCCATCGCCCGGGTACCGCGCCAAAGCGGCGCTACGACCGTCCTGGTCGCGAATCAGCTCGGCGTCGAACACCTCGTGGCCGATGCGTCGGCGATCTACTGGACCCGCGGCGGCGAGCTGTTCCGCGTGCCCAAGTGACGACCGGCATGACACGTCACCGCTGCATGTCGTGGGTTGTCTCACGAATGATCGCACTGTGGCCCAGGTCTCTCCTGCGCCGTGAGCTTTTGGCATGATGCGCCCGCGAGTGAGCACGGACGGACCCAACCATCGCCTCCGCGTCGCCGACCTCTTCCACTACCCCTGGTCGGTGGTGGTCTGGGGCGGCGGCCTGGCTTGGATGGCGTGGTTGGTGGCGACGTCGCTGCCCCTCACGCTGTTCATCCCCTTCGAGCGCTTCCAGACCCGCTGGCCGATGCCGCAGATCGGCTGGACCTTGTTCGCGACGTTCAGCCGCGTCCGCGTCGTCCACGATCCTCGCTACCGCCGGCGCCGCGGCGTCGTGTTCGTGCAGAACCACGTCAGCGTGTACGACGGCTACATCGCGTGCCACGTGATCCGCGTGCCGCTCGCGGGCCTGGAGAACGAGTCGCACCTCAAGCTGCCCGGCTACGGTTGGATGATGCGCCTCGCCAACGCGGTGCCCGTGGGCAGGGGCCAGGGCCGCTTCGCGAAGATCGCCAAGCAGATGAAGGAGCGGGTGTCGCGGGGTATCTCGGTGCTGACGTTCCCCGAGGGCACGCGCACCCCGGACGGCAAGGTCGGACCGTTCAAGCGCGGCGTCTTCCAGATCGCCCGCGACGCGGGCATCCCGGTGGTGCCGCTCGGCGTCCGCGGCATGCACGAGGTGCTGCCCAAGGGCCGGTTCCTCATCCGCCCCGGCACCGTCGAGATCTACATGGGCCCCGAGATCGAGACCGCGGGACTCACCGACGTGCAGCTCGATCGCCTCGCCGAGCGCGTGCGCGAGATCATCTCGGACTGGGTCGAGCACGGCCGGACGTGCGGCGACGTGATCTTCGAGCCTGGCCCCGCCGCCGCCGAAGACCCCGCGGTGGCGTGAGCGGGCTGGGGCTCAGCGGCGCATCATCGCGTCGATCTGCTGGCGCAGGTATTCGCTGATCTCCGCCAGGGGCGCGGTGCGCAGGCGCTGCAGATCGAAGACGATCTCGATGTCGCGATCGAAGCGCATCAGCGCCGTCTTCTCGACCTCGAGTTCCATCTTCAGGTTGGTGCCGAGGTACTCGACGACGACGTTCACGTCGGAGATGCCCAGGCGCGATCGCATCTCGGTCGGCGGCTGGAACGTGCCGGTGAAGCGCTGGCCCAGGGGCGCCGGCTCGAGGTCGTTCACGCGGAAGTCGAGGCCGCCCAGCGCGTCGCGCAACCGCTCGATGTCGACGTTGCGCATGTTGATCGGGCTGTCGGCGTCGATGTCGAAGGCCCAGTCGATGTCGACGTAGCCGCGCACCTCCCAGTGCACGTTGCGGCCCGACATCGAGGTCCCCGGTGGCACCCGCAGCGAGAAGGGCAGGGGCAGCACCTGGTTCTTCTCGGCCTTCCACGGGCCCTGCCGCACCAGCATGCGATCCCAGACGTGGCCTTTGCTCGGGCCCTCGTGGTGGTGCTCGACGAGCTCGACCACGATCGACGCGACGGTCTCGTCGTCGAGGGCGGTGAACTCGATGAAGCCGTCGACGGTCTCGTCGTTCTGGAATGTGTCGCGGCGAAGGGCGATGAGCAGCGAGCCGTTGCCGTTGCTTCCCTGGCGGCGGTAGGGGAACTCGGCGGCCACGGGCGCGGCGCGACCCCCGACGCCGAGGGTCTCGCCCACCGCGCCCATCGAGCCCGGCTCGTGGTTGGACGCCGCGGAGGCCTGCGCGCCGAGCCCGGCCTTCGCGGCGGCGAGCTGCGAGGCCTTGTGCGCGTCCATCATCGCCCGCAGCGCCCCCGACACCTCACCGAACACCGTGGCGCCGCCCTGCGCCCACGTCGCGACCAGCGGCACGTGGCCGAGGAACACCTGCTGACCTGGCCGCAGCGCCATCGGCACGCCGCGGCCGAGCGCGGCGCCGTCGACCCATGTGCCGTTGCTCGAGCCCCAATCGCGGAGCCATGCGGTGCCGGTAGCATCGAGGGCGACCTCGGCGTGGTGGCGCGACACGCTGGCGTCACCGCCGACCAAGGTGCAGTGCGCTGGGTCGCGCCCGATCATCGCGCGGGGGTTACGGGCGTCGAGCACGATGGATTGGTTGCCGAGCGAGAGGGTGAGCGTCATCGGAGGGGGACGGCGTCGGCCGTGGCGTCCAGCATCGCACCGGGTGGTGTGGGCGCTCAAGGGGCGGCGGTCCGGCGCTGGACGAGCCTGCCGCGGCAAGGTGCCGCATGCTGGATCGCCATGACGGAGCCGACCGAGCGCAACGACGAGGTGATCCTCGACGCAGCCGGCGTGGCGAGCGTTCGCGAGCGCTAGCCGGTGCTCGTCGGATCCTGCTACCGTGGTTGCGAAATGGAGCGACGCGCATGACCGACGAGACGCAGGCTCGAGACGCAGACGACAAGCTGCACGAGGACACCGACGTGGACTCGTACGAGGCCATGCAGGCCGAGGTCGACAAACACTTCGAGGGCAGCTGGGAGCGCTTCTTGAAGGCGGTGCAGAACGCCTCTGAGGTCCTCCACTTCGTGCTCACGCACCACTGCGGCACGGACCCCACGCGGTTCGAGGCCTGGGCCACGGAGAAGCAACTGCCCGCCGGCTGGGTGCCGCGTTTTTTCACGACGCTCACGGCCGACGGTCAGCTCAAGAGCTGACTCGAACCAGGGGCGTCGCATCAAGCGAGCCGCTCGAGGTGCGCCGCGAGCTGCTCGAGCGGCCGGCGCAGCTCCGGGTCGGCGGCGATCCGTGATGCGACCAGGGCCCGCAGCTCGGGCCATCCCGCGCCGTGACAGGTGCGGATCGCCGCCCGCCGGACGGCCCGGCTGGGGTGGCCCAGCGCCCGCGTCCACGCCTGCACGAGCAACGGATCGGCCTGCTCGCCGCGGAGCACGGCGAGCCGCGAGAGGCCCCGGATCCACTGCCGGGGATCGGCGCCGTTGCCGAGCATCGCCAGCGCCTCGGGGACGCCGACGCACTGCACCTCGCGGCTGACGACCTCCGCCCACGCGGACGCAGCGGGGCCGGTGATCGCGACGTACGCGACCTCGCCGACGTGATCCTCGAGCACCGCGAGCTGGGTGCCATCGGCGGTGGCGAAGCGCACACAGCCGAGCTCGGTGTGGCTGCGGACGACCTCGTCGACGACGGTCGCGCGGGCGCCGATGCGGCGACGCACGGTGGCCGCATCGGCGGCGTCG
The DNA here is from genome assembly GCA_038325765.1 of Nannocystales bacterium. GTDB lineage: Bacteria > Myxococcota_A > Polyangia > Nannocystales > Nannocystaceae > Xiheibacterium. Next base: position 3,694 of record JBBQJI010000077.1, on the reverse strand, counting down.
GCGAGCACGAGGGTGCGGTTCATTTCTCGTCCTCGTCCTCGTCCTCGTCGTCGCGGTACGGATCCCAGTGCACCGGCAAGGTGCCCTCGTCCAAGATGGCCTCGATCTGCGCCCGCAGCTCGGCATCGGGCTCGGTGACGCACGCCTCTTCGAGCAACGACTCGTGGTTGTGGGCCACGAAGATGTTGTACAGCGTCGAGCGCACGACCGAATCGTCATGATCGACCCAGCGGCGGTACAGCGCACCCACGGCGAGATCGTCGTGGCGTAGGGCGCTGATGACCTGCAGCAGGCCGGCGGCGAGGCTCGGGTCGGACGCATCGCCGCCGCGTGTGTGCGTTGCGAGCTGGGTCTCGAGATCGGCGGCCGCATCGAACCGGAATCCGAGCAGGGCGGCGACGACGTCGACGGGCATGTCGGTGGGGTACTCGGTGCCGAAGCGCCGGTTCATCGCCGCGATCACGCCGTTGTCGGAGGTGGGCCGGTAGCGGACGTCGGCGACGAAGATGTCGCGGTGGTGGAGCTCGATCGCCAAGATGGAGCGGCTGTGGCGGGTGCGGCGGGCGATCGACCACACCCGATGTTTCGCCTGCTCGGTGACGATCTGCTCGCGGGCCGCCATGCGCAGCTGGAGGTGCGGCTGGGCCGGCATCTCGTCGGGCCACGGATCGTCGATGCGGCTGCTGCCCCAGGCGCCGGGCTCCACGAACGGGCTCAGGGCGAAGTGCCGATCGAGCTCGGCTGCGCCGGCGGGCTCGAGCTCGCCGGTGTACGGGCTGGGGACGCCGAGCGCCTTGCGGTAGCCGATGAAGCCACGGGCGCGGCCCGCGAGCGCTGTGCGCCCGGCGAAGGGCTGCGGCACCAGGCCGTGCATCGCGGCGCGCATCGACGCGACATCGCGGCCGGCGGGGATCCACAAAAATGCCGGGTAGCGCTCCGACGGTAGCAGGCGCAGGGCATCGCGTCGGCGATCGAGCACCCAGAGCATCGGGGCGCAGCGACGATCGCGACCGACGAGGACCGGGCCGCGCGCGACCACGACCGCGTCGGCGAGCTCCTCGGTCCACAGCGCCGTGGTGGCGGGGGTGTGGATGATGCCCGGCGCGCCGCGCTGGTGCGTGAGGGCGAGACGCTCGGTGTGCGCCGCCGACTCGTCGGCGCCCAGCCACGTGATGCCGAGGTCGGTGAGCGCCTGCTCGCGGGCGAGCTCGGGCAGCCACGCGGCGCTGCCCCCCAGCCACACCGGTGGACGCGGCGAAGGGGTGAGCACGGCGGCGACGGCCGGCAGGTTTCGCACCGCCCGCCAGCGTGGATCGAGGCGGGCACGCTCGCGCAGCCACGGCGCGCGCTCGGCCAGGCTGGCCAAGGTCGTCGCAGCCGCCTCGACGCGGTCGCGCGCGAGCCACAGCGCCGCGCGCTCGTAGTGCGCGTCGTCGAGGTCGTCGTCCTGCGCGAGGGCCTCGGCGAAGGCCTGCTCGGCGCCATCCCAGCGGCCCATGTTCGCCTGCAATCGGCCGGCATCGAGCCAGCGGCGGCCGTCGTGGGGATCGTCGGCGAGGCCGGCCCCGAAGTGGGCGAGGGCGGCCGTGGTGTCGCCTCTGGCCCACGCCAGCGCCCCGCGGGCGTGCTCGAGATCGGCGGTCGCGATCGCGGCGTCCTTGCCGGCATCGGCGGTCTCCAGCGCGGCCGTGGCCTCGAGCGCGGCTGCGGCCGCGTCGAGCTCGCCACGGCCCGCGAGCAGGTGGGCGCGCAGGAATGCCACCACAGGTGGGCTCGCCCCCGCGGCCTCTGCCCGCGCGAGGGCGTGCATGGCGTCGGCGTCGGCGTCGCTGCGGATCGAGAGCACCGCGAACAGTAGCCACGCCTCGTGGTCGAGCCCGTGCTCGCCGCTCGCCCGCAGCGCGAGACGCTCGGTGAGCCACGCGTCGTCGCCGAGATCGATCCCTCGAATCTCGGCGCATAGATCCTCGAAGAACGGCGTGCGCATGCGCGGCGGCCGATCGGCCGCGCGCACGGTAGCACGGGCCGGCCGTGTCGCCTGCGCTGCGGCAGGGCTGGAACACGCGAGCGATCGCGTCGGGCCCAGCGCCTCGAACCCCCGAGGGTGGGGCTGGCAGCAGGGGTGAATCCGGATGCCCCCCGGCTGCCTCAGTAGCGCAGCTCGGCCCGGAACCATCCGCCGTACACCGGCTTGTCGCGGTTGCCGCCCTCGTCTTCGAACGCGCCGCCGGGGAACAGGATCCCGCCTTGGAGCCCGGCCTGGACCCACATGTTCTCGAAGCCGTAGCGGCCGCGCAGGCCCAGGTCGAGCTCGGTGCCGAGGTAGCGACGCGATCCCGTGCGACCGCCCAGCGAGTTGTGCGGCGATCCGCCCTGCAGCCGGGTGGTGTACGCGTCGACGATCGGCACCGCCGAGCCGGCGACGAGCGGCCCGCCCCACACCTCGAAGTACTCGCGGAAGCCCCAGCGTACCTTGGGCTGGATGAACACCGTGTTGGTCACGGTGCCGCGGGTCGGGAGGTACTGGGTGCCGTTGGGTGGCACGCCGGTGAGATCGGGATCCTCGGCGCGGATCTCGGTGCGCGCGCTCTGCCAGCCGCGGTAGTACTGGAACATCAGCAGGCCGGCGGTGAAGCCCGGCGCCGCCTCGAAGTCGTTGAGCTCGTCGTCGTCGGGATCCGCATCGCCGGTGGCGAACCCGCCGTCGGCACCGACGAGCCAGCTGTTGGGGTTGCCGACGTAGGCGCGGATGGCCGCGGCCGCTTGCAGCACGCGGTGGCGCTCGAACTCGCCGCGGGCAAAGGTGGATCGGCCGGCGACGGCGACGGCCTCGAAGGCGCCGAGGATCGCGAGCGAGTCGCGGAAGTAGCGGAACCCCTGGCCGGAGATGTCGATGACCCCGACCTCGAGATCGTCGTCGCCGGGGGTGACGTCGCCGTCCGAGGCGCTCTTCTGGCGGCGATAGGCCCCGTAGGCGCCGATCCAGTTGCCGGGGTGCTCGACGGGCTCCCACCGCACGAACACGATCCCTTGCCCGGCGAGATCGCCCTTGGTGAGATCGGCGAGCGGATCGCGATAGACGAGATCGGCGGCGAGGCCGACGATGAGATCCTTGCCCGGCCCGCCGGTGCGCGCGAGCGGCTTGGTGGCGAAGAGAATGCGCTCTTGGATCGAGCCCACGCCGTCGTCGCCGAACTTCATGTCGCCGAAGCGATCCATGTTGTTGCCGTCGTTGGCGATGAGCCCGAGCCCCCAGTTGAACGCCATCTGTCCGGCGCGCAGCTGGCCGTACTTGGTCGTCCACTGCACGTACAGTTCGCGTGGATCGACGATGTACATGCCGTAGGACTGCGGGGGTTCGCCGTCGTCGAGCAGCTCTTGGATCACCGGGTTGCCCGAGCGCGTCGGCACCCAGCGACCGTTGGCGAAGTCGATCATGCCGACGATGCTGACGTTCTGCTGCTTGCCGAGGGTCAGCGTGGGGTTCCAGCGCACGCGGCCGAACATGTGCGCGCCCTCGGCGTACTCGTTGCCGTCGTCGTCGACCGAGAACTCGCTGACCGCGCCCACCGCGGCGCGCGCCTGCACGCCCGGCGTGAACGTGACGGTGCCCTTGGCGTTGGCGTGCCGGGCGACCTCGCCGGGATACCAGCCGTACATCGTCGTCAGGATCCGCGGCACGGGGCGTGGGCGC
>JBBQJI010000076.1:0-25286 GCA_038325765.1 Nannocystales bacterium | reverse complement strand
GCCAACCACTGCGAGTTCGTCAAGAACCGCGTGCTCGTCCGCGTATGCGCCACCACATCATCCGGCGCGACGCCCGTGCTGATTCGCCGCTGCAGCTGCCCGTCCGTCGCGTGCGCGCCGTGCCGCGAGATCGAGTGGCCCGCGAACGCGCGGGCCTCGCGGTACTCCGCTTCCATCGTGGCCGCCCACATCGACGCCCAGAACTCGTCGTCGGTGATCGCTGGTTTGTCCAGGTGGAGTCCCGCGAGGTAGTCGATGCCGGTCAAGCCCGTGTGGTCATGATACACGCGCAGCAACGGTGACGGAATCGTGAGATCCGTCCCGCGCGCCCAGACTGCCACGAAGGCGTCGGTGTGGGCGGCCACGTCGAGGCGGTACTTCGTCATCAACAGATCGACCGCGGCACCGTCGGCGGCGAGCATCCGCGCGATCGCGGCTTTCTGGGCATCGTCGGCGCCGCGGGCCAGGGCCTCGTTGGCGGGCGAGAGCCGGGGGAAGGGGTCGACCGGCGGCAACTTCGACGGCGGATCGACGTCGATCTCGATCTCGTGATCGCCATCTTTCGTGTCGCCCCTCGAACGATCGGGCTTGGTCAGGTCGACCGTCGCATCCGGATCGGCGAGCGGGTCGACGCCGCGGGCGAGCGCGTTGTCGAGTCCCCGCAGCTCGCTGACGTTGCCGCGGATCGACAGGCCCAGCAGCGCGGACGTAAGCGTGAGGTTCGCGAGCAGCGTCAGCAATCGCCGCGAACGCTCGGGCGCCGACAAGCTCGTGTCGTCGAGAGTCGCCTGGGTCTTCTCGTATCCGTCGACGGTGATGAGCACGCCCTGCGCTCCCTCGGCGACGATCTGACCGACGAACGCCATCTGCAGGACGCCACTTTCGGTCTGTACGGAAGCGGCCGGCAGCATCACCCGCGCCCCGCGTCGCCATGCGGCCGCGACCCCCGGTACCGCAGCCAGATTCGCTGCGATGGTCAGCCGCTCTCGCTCAGCCATTCTTCGGACGAGAGCGAAGTATTGAATGGTGGAAAATGGGCAGAAAGGTCCGAGGAAGCGGGCCCGCCGCCCTCGACGGCCAGCCGAATCAACGCTTCGCCCTCGAGAGAACTCGGATCGTGCAGCATAGGATAACAAGTGGGAGACGACGCGCCTTCGCTTTCAAGCGCATCCAGAAGACTCCAGCATGGAGAAATGACGTGCGCAGCTGAGGTCATTACCGCAACACCGCTCTCAGTCCGCTGGGACCAAATACTACCCGATCCGTGCGAGAATGCATCCACCCTCACTGCCCGGCCATGAGCGCGTTCGAACCACGAATAGCAAGGATCGGCGGCATCCGCGAGAACATCAGCCACAGGCGTTAGATCTCGAGGCCCATGACATTCATCTGTAATCGCCGGCCCTCTGCTATCCCCACAGGCGAAAACGAGAAGGATGCCGCACGATCTAGATCTGCCCAAAGTGTCCATATGCTATGCGACCGCGAGTTCAATCATCCGTCGCAGACCCTATCGAAGCAATCGCAAAGCTGTGCAACCGCGCCGGGCGCTTCATCGGCCTGGCCGCAGGGAACACCGTAGACGTCCGGGTTCTCCAGTGCCGTCCACGGGCCCACGGGGCCGTTGCACATCTGAATAAGGGCACCCTCCGACACGATGGCCGCAACATTACTCCCGAACGCTTCGCCTTCGCAGTAGTTACCGCAGACAGTGTCGATACTTGCCTCGCAGCGTCCAACAGTCGACGACACCTCGCAGCTTAGGACATCTGAGAATGAAACGACCTTTGCCCAGGCGCAGCGTGCCACGTATCCATCAAAGACAAACGGGGGTTCGGCCAAGCATGTATTCTCGGCCAGTAGCGCGCTGCACGCGACTCGAATCGCGTTCAAGCATTCTTGCTGGAGAAAGGGAGAGTTCTCCGCAGAGCATGCGTTCGGAAGACCGTCATTCGACGCCTCCGTGTCGACAGAAGACGTGGCGACACCACTGTCGTCGGTGCCCCCGTCATTGCCAGACGACGCAGTCTCATCGTCTCGACATCCGAGAATCGGGAGTGCCGCGAGAAGAATCACCCTAGATTCGATCATGATCCCCCCTAGAACGAGCACCTTTCGAATCGCATCCCGACAGCGACCTAGTTGCACAGCGGATGCTGACCGAAGGCGCTCGGCACCTGAGCGATCCACCCGCACACGTCATTCCACATGGATCGACGAAACCTCGGCCCCAGACATGCCACTCCCGGAGTGTTGACCGGATCGCCACAGTATGCGGCGACAGCGAGAACCGCAAGACCACTCGTAATGGCACTCCCGCTATGCCCCATAGAAATGTCATTATAAAAGGTCAAAGTATCGTTGTTCGAGTAGGAGTATGGCCCCAGATACTCAGAGTCGGAGTACATCCATCCGTCGCAACGCTTGTCTACACGCGGCGAGTCATCGCATCTCTGGTCGAGAATCGTGTCGCAGTTCACCACATTCGGACCGCACGGATAGCCCATATTGCCCACCTGCAGACCATTATAGAAGGCCGCGTCGTTGCCCCAGAGCGCTCCGAAATGACCGAGACTCACGACCGCTTGGGAGTCCTGCAGAAAAAGAACCGCGTAGTCTGAACGACGATTGATTCGCCAGTCGCGCCAGAACATGCCGGCCCAGGGAATCGAACCGTTCACGGCTGCCGCATTCGTCTGCCCTGGATTGAAGCGGCCGCTCACGGCCGGAGCGCCTTCCAGCGGCTGGATGCAATGAGACGCGGTGAGCACAGCCCGCGGACCGATTTTGGACCCGGTACAGCTTTCGCTTCCCACGTTACCGCTGTGACTCAGAGCTCCTACCACCCTGCGTGGAAACACCGAAAGCTGCGACGGGGAGGGAACCCGAATCCGATCGTCATTCCAAAAATCAGTCCCGACGTAGTTCGTCGGCACGCGGTCTGGAACTTCGGCAGAATAGCTCTGAGCAGGCGTCCTCGACCCCGGCGAGTCTGAGCCCTGTTCGTCCCCGGCTTGCGGAGAGCTCGCCTCGACCATGTCGAGCACTTCAGATTCGCTCACCGCCCCCGGAAAGGCACCGAAATTCTCTTCCTCTGTTGGAGCCGGGAACTCCGGGGCGTCGCCGATGCGTCCAAAGAGCTGTTCATCGGCTGTCAGAAAGAGAGCTTCGTACCGTTCGCCATCCTGCGCGTGCCACATAGGGTCGTTCATGGCCGCATCGTAGGCTTGCGCGAAGTCCTCCTCACTCATGGTGTCGAGCAAGGGCACATCGAACGCCGCATCATCAAGCCCCATTTCCTCCGTCGGTTGATGCGCGGCGTACTCCCAGGCCCCGGCCGCCGAGAGCGACATCTCGATGTCAGCCGGCGCAGACTGAGGCGCCACATTCATCAGCGGCCCAGCGGTCGTTTCCAGCCGCTGTTCAAGACCAGATTCGTCGTCGCTATTCGGCCCGACCTCACCTCCAGCGTCGCAGCCGGCCAAAGTCACCGCAGTTACGAGAATAAGCACTGGGGAGTTCTATGCAGCTTTCATCAACGCCCACTATGGGTGAGCGATCCCGCGTTGTCAACGACTTTTCTCGCACCGCGACTTATGCCCCCAGCGAGGGCCTCACGCCGCAGGGCCGCTCGCGCCGGTTGGGGCGCCCTCGCGCGCTCACGTCCACGCGTCGACCCTGTTGGCCCTACCGTCCACCACCACGCTCGCCTCCCCACCAGACGTCCACCTCATCCGCAACCTCGGCGCCCTCGCTCGACACTCTCTCTCTGCGCTGGACCGTGGGCCCGCTCACCTCGACGGCTCCCAACAGCCCTCGGGCCCGCCCGCCCTCCAGCGGTTCGCAGTTCAAAACGCTCAAGCACACGCGAACGCGGGGGTGAGCGGCACGACCACACCGAGGATTGCGCCCCGGCCGGCCGCCGACAACTTCTCCGCCCGACCCGACCCGAGTCGGCAAGGCCTCGCGAGTCGCACCCATCCTTCACCCCACCGCGCGACGTCCCAGGACACCCCCCGCCCATCCTTCAACCCGCCGCGCGACGTCCCAGGACATCCCCCACCCATGCTTCACCCTACCCGGCGATGTCCCGGGACATCTGTCGAAGATGGTGATGAGCTGCGCTCCATGCTCCCGCGAGCGTGCGGCGAATCTTCCGCGCCCATGCCCCGGATCGGAGACAACTTCCCGAGCACCGGGTCATCGTGTCCGCTCCGACCTCGGCCTGAGGAGGCCCGAGGCTGCAGTGCGGAGCCCCCTCGGCAACGGCTCGAGCGCTCAAGCAGTTCGATGCGGGAATTTGGGGGCGAGGGTGAGTACGGAGCGGTCCGGTGGGCTGCGGCGGAGCCCACGGTCGGGATATTTCGGGACGGTCCAGGGGGCGAGGGGAAGCGCGCGGGTGACGAAATGTGCGGCCAGGGGCCCGTGGGGGCCGCGAGGAGGGCAGCGGCGCGCGGGAGGGTGGACACGTCGCCGAAGGGGCGCGCGATCAGGGGAGCAACAGGAGTTGGCCGGGAGGAGGAGGTGCAGGCGGAGCGCGGGCGCCGTGCAGGATGCGGGCGAGGGCGTCGGGGTCGGAGACGACCTCGACGACGCGCAGGCCGGTGGCGCCTCGGGCACGGTCTTCGGGGCGACGAACACCGCGACGACGGTCGCGGCCGCGTCGGCCAACAGACCGCAATCCGCGTCCTTCACGTCGCGGCGGTGCGTCTGCTGCTCGTCGATGATCCACACCCGCGCGGTCGGGCCACGTCTGCTGCCATGGGCTCACCGCGGCGGGCCTTCGCGGGCCGGGCCTTCGCGGGCCGGGCCTTCGCGGGCCGAGCCGAAGTCCCGCAGCACCCGCTCCCACAGATCTTCGTCACGCAGCTCGAAGTGGCCGTCGACGAGCACGAGCGGGCGCCGGGCGGTCGCGCGGCGGAACGGTCGCGCGGGCTGCGATGGATCCTTGGCGTCGCGATCCTCGACGACGACCAGATCGGTGATCACGATGCCGCTGCCGTCGAGCTCGATGTTGCGGGTGAGCCGGAAGCTGCGCAGGATCCGACCTTCGACGAGGATCTCGGTGGCGCGCTCGAGCTCGAACTGCGGCCGGCCGATACAGCCGCGGCCGGGCTCGTGGAGCTCGACCTCGGCGAAGCGGCCTGCGGTGGCGGGCACGAACTTGCCGACGCGGATGCAGCGGCCCGAGGCGTCGCAGCGATCGCCCTCGAGCACGAGGACCTCGGTGCCGCTGGTGTGGTGCAGCCGCGCGCGCGCGCCCTGGCGCAGGCCGGTGACGACGCCGGTGCCGACGATGTCGATGCCCTCGTCGTGCCACCGCACCACCGCGAGCGCACCGCGGACGGTGCCGTCTTCGAGTTCGTCGGTCGCCGCCCATGCGAAGGTGCGGTCGCCCTCGACCTGCGCCATCACGAGATCGGTGCCCTCGATGCGATCGCCGGCCACAGGCGCGCCTGGGGGCGTCGCCGCCGGGCACTGGGCGAGCTCGTTCGGGGTGATCACGACGCCGCAGCTGTCGCGCCACGGGCCCTGACGCACCAGCGTCTGGCGGTCGATCGACGGCGAGACCAGCGTGAGCCAGGTGGAGATCGGCAGGGTCTTGCCGGCGAGCTCGTTGTCGCTGGCGACGTCGAAGCTGCACAGCGCGCCGGGGCGTTGGGGCTTGGGGCGACACGCCGCTGCCGAGGTCGCGAGGCCCGCCGCGACGAGCACGGCGAGGGTGCGGGCGCGATCGCTACGGCGCATCGAGACCCCGCGCCTGCTCGCCGCCGACCTCGGCGTAGGCCCTGGCGAAATCGGGGCCGAACAGCAGCTGCAGCAGCGCCCGATCGTCGCCGGCGATGTCGCGATGGCGGGCCACGTAGGCCTGCCACGCCGCCTTCTTGCCGAAACCGCCGGGGGCCTTGCGCTCGATCTCCTCGGGCGCGAGCTCACCGAGCATCGCGCGCGCGCCCTCGACCACGCCGCCGATGAGCGCGACCTGGTGGATCATCATGTCGGCGAACATGCCCACGAGCTCCTGCACGCGCTGCGGTCCGCCGTGACGCCAATCGAGCAGGTACTCGAGCACGTTGTTGGCCGAAGATGCGGTGTGCAGCGGCGTGAACTCCTTGACCGCGCGCACGCCCATCTCGTTGCCGAACTGCTCTTGGCCGTTCTGCAGCTCGACGATGCCCTTGGCGCAGGCCTCGAGCACGTCGCGCACGCGGGCGAGCAGGCCCTCGGCCTCGTCTGCCATGGTGGGCGCCGGCAGCTCGGGCACGAGCTGGGCGCAGAAGCGGGCAAGCGCCGTGTCGGCGCCCGGCGTGCCGCCACCGGATGGTCCGGCCACCTCGCCGAACTCGCGGCGGATGAACGCCTCGGCCTGATCGCGCAGATGGGCCGGCAGCTGACCTATGCGGGCCCGCAGCTCGCGTTCGTAGCGGGACTGGGCGGACTTGGCCTCATCGAACGCTGGCCGCAGCGACGCGAGCACGGAGTGCACCAGACTGACCGGCATGTGCGAGGTCTGGTCGGGCCGCGGCGTGTTGCGCGACGCGTGATCGTCGGTGTTGATCGCCCCGGCCTTGACCGGCTGCGTGCCCGAGGCCTGCATGTAGCGGCGCGGAGCATCGGCGAGGGGGCGTGATGGCGAGCCCGGGCCCATGGCCTCGGTGTGGCCGCGGCCGCGGGGTGAGACGGGCGGATCCGTGAGCGTCGCGCTCGGGCGCGCCCCCGCGTCGCGGCTGAGCACGAGATCGAGATCGCCGATCTCCAGGCGGATGGGCGCGTCGATCAGCGCCGACTCGCCGGCGCTGATCCGCCGGCCGTCGCAGAGCGTGCCGTTGGTGGAGCCGAGGTCGAAGAACCGGGCGTTGTGCTCGTCGAACCGGATCACCGCGTGCCAGCCGGACACGAAGGAGAACGGGAGCGAGAGGTCGTTGAGCGGGTTGCGGCCGATGCGGACCGGCGAGTTGTGGAACTCGTAGTCGGTCACGGTGCCGTTCTCACGGTGCTCGACGCGGATGCGAACCGGACGCACGGGGGAGGGGAGCGTAGCCTGGGTTTGGTGCGCGTGGGGCGGGAGTTTTGGTGCGGGTGGGGGGATGTTGACCGCCTCATCGTTTCTGTTATCATCGAAATGTCGGTGAGCACCAAGCTCGAACGCCATGCCGAGCAGTTGGCGGCCCTGGGCAGCCCCGTGCGGCTGGGCATCCTGCGTCTCGTCGTGCAGGGCGACTCCGAGGGAACGATCGTCGGCGATCTCCAAGCCAAGCTGGAGATCCCGTGGTCGACCCTGAGTCACCATCTCGAACGTCTCGCGACTGCCGGCCTGCTCAAGCAACGGGCCGAAGGCCGCTTCATCTACTACCGCGCAGACTTCATCGCCCTACGCAGCCTCACGGAATATCTCTGGGAGGACTGCTGCAAGGGTGGAGGTCCGAGCCGCTGCTGTTGATTTTTTGCTCGCAGATTTCGAACAACATCGAAACAAAGGCACTCGAGTCATGCGGATCCTCGAGCCCCACGTGTCCCTGAACGTCAGCGACATCGCGAAGGCAGTTCACGAATGCTATCGGGACTTCAAGGTGCTTGCTTTTGAGATCGCGAAGCGTTCCGGAGTGACCCTGCCGTGACCTACAAGAAGAAGCTCATTGAGGTTGCGTTGCCTCTATGCCGGGACATCCACGACCCTGGCCCCCGACCCGGGCCCGACCCGGGCCCCCGCCCCGGGCCCCGACCCGCCCCCGACCCGGGGAGACATGCCGGGACATCCCAGCCCTCACGGGCAGCGGGGCGCTGGGCGCGGCGGACGAGGTCCGGCGCTACCGGAGCGAGGACGCGGCGAGATGCGCTGTGACGCGGTCGCGCACCACGGGCGGCGCAGCAGCCGCGATCTCGGGCCACGCAGCCCGGGCGTCGCGGACGAACCCCTCGAGGTCTGCCATCACCCGCGAGGTGTCGGCGGGCGCATGGGATGCGACCGCCAGCAGATCATCCAAAGTCACGTGGACTAACTGCATGGGCGGCTCCAATGTAGGTTGTGGTGGCTCCCACCATCGCAGCGCCGCGCACGTGGCGAGTGACGGGTACACGACCGTCGAGACCAAGTCGTATGCCGGAGCGAGCCGTGGGATCACGCCATCGGGATAGAGGAGCGACCAGTTCTCGAGGTGTGCGTCAGCGTTGCCCGACAGCACCATGAACGCGAGGCGCCGCATGTACCGTCGAAAATCGTCCTCGCCACAGAGCGCACAGATGACGGCGCCGATGCTCCCGTAGTGGCTCCACCCGAGCTCCACGACCTCCCAAGGCGTACCGCTGCTCTGGGGGGATGTCGAAGACCTGGGCGAAGTCCTCTTGGTGGATCCGCCGATCACCGTCCCGATCGAAGCGCCGGACGATCAGGACATCCTGGTCTGCGTCGAAGTCCGCCGGAATGTCCTCGATCTCGGACGCACGGACCACGCGATGTTCGGGCACGTCGAGACCGCATCGCTGCGCCCAATCCAGCATCGCGAGCTCGTTGTCCACCAGGCGTTGGAACGAAGGGCTACTAAACTTGGCGATCCAGTGCCCGCTGGCGCCCGCGACCGGCATTGTCAGCCTGTCGTCGTTCTCGGACAACGCGAGCTTCGGCTGCACACCCGTGAGCGCGAAGCGAAACGGGTCGTTCGCATCTCGTCGCTGTCGCTCAGCGACTTCGAGCGGGTGGAGATCGAGTTCATCGCTGATGACCCGCACCGCGCCGGGGAGGTTTTCGCCGAGCCGAAGGAGCATCGCATACTCGGGGATCGCAGACGTTCCGAGGCGCCGCTCTACGATCTTGCGCAGCGCTCCCTCCGGGAGAAGATTTCGAAAGTAGTTCGGCAGCGGCGCGCCACGGAACGTCCGCGGTGGCTCGATCATCTGGTCTTCGAACCATCGGCCGAGCACGGGGCGCGAGGCGGACGCGGCGTATGACGCATCGAACTCGAGAGTCGTCTGGCTCGACGCGGTGTCCGGGCGCAGCTCCCCGACGACGACGTCGCCGATCAGCACGCGAGCGCTCACGCGCTGCGCCTCGTGAGCGCAGCGAGTGGAGGAGCGTCGTCGCGCTGCAGCTCGGTGTGGCGCGCGAAGAATGCCTCGGATGCGCGCCGGAGCGACTCACCCCGGCGCTGGAAGAATGTCTCGACATCGCCCCGGCGAAGCCCCGCGCGGGCTTCGGCGTCGATTCCGTGGGAGAAGAGCGCCGCTTCGTCGGTGCACTCGAGGATGAGGGACCTCGCGGCGGCTCCCGAAGGGTGCAGCAGCTTGTTGACGAATCCGCGCTCGCGATGGGCTCCACCGGTGGAGCCGCGCAGGATCGGTCGCAGGGCGTCGGTCGCTCCGTGGCGAAACAAGGCGCTGGCTTCCAGCCGCTCCCCGGTCACGAGGCTACGCGGCTGCTGGGCGAGGAGCGCACAGATCATGGCCTTGCCGCGGGCGCTCGCCATGCTGGCCCCTATCGTCTTGCCCCACTCGGCGTCGTCGAGCGAGATGCCCTCGGGTGAGCCCGTGCGTCGCAGCAGCGCCTGCACGGACTCGGCCTCGTCCTTGGTCACGTCGTTCACGTGCTGCTGCATCGAGCTCGACACGCCACCGAGGCGCTCGCCCAGAGAGCCGCGCCACAACCAGCGACACAGCAGGATCAGGCTCCGTTCGCTGGGCTGGCCATGGAGCGCGAAGAAGCGCGCCAACACGACGATGGGAAGCTCGTAGGGACGGACCTCCACGTGGGGGACGTGGGCGGTGGCGCGTAGGAACGTCACGGTCGCACGCAGGGCGTTTGCGGTGCGGATGAGGTCGGCCTCGGCATCGGCGACGTCGAGCTTCCGCGGGTCGAGCTTGCCGACCCTGTCGCCCCGGATCGCCTCGAACGACTTGAGGATCGTCGTCGGCTCGATCGCCCCGAACCCGAGATCGGCGAGCTGCGCGTTGACGAGCGCGAGGCCTGTGTTGCCATCCTGGGCGATCTGCGACCCGATCAGCGCGTCGAACACTTCCTCGCGTCGCATGGACTTGCCCGTCGAGTTGACGCGGTCGAACACGTGCCGGAGCGCGTCGATGTCGGCATGCTCGACGATATAGAGGCCCAGCTTGTGCTCGCGAATGCGCTTGCCGAGCTCGAAGTAGCGACGTTTGTCTTCGATCGACATCCACGATGGGACCCACGCGGACAGCAACGCCGCGTCGAGCACCAGATGGAGCGGCACCTGCGGTAGGTCTTCACCCTCCCCACGCGGCGGTGGTCGACCCTCCATCTCGTCGGGCGTGAGCGGGCGGCTGACGACTTCCTCGCGCTCGATGTCGAACACGAGCGCCATCTCGCCCGGCTCGGGCGCTCGGCCAAGCCCCTCCCAGAGCGTCGTCAGCCGCTGTTGCCCGTCGACGACGAGATATCGGTCGCCCTCGGGCTTCGCAACGCCCCTGACACCCAGCGGTCGCCCCGCCTCCGTGGCGGATGGCGGGTTCTTCCACAGGAGCAACGTGCCGACCGGGTAGCCGCGGTAGATGCTGTCGAGCAGGTCCCGACGGTCCTTGGGTTCCCATCTGAACGCGCGCTGAAAGCCCGGCATGCGCAGGCGGCCTTCGGACGCGAGCCGGATGACGTCCTCGACCGCCATCGCATCGGCGCGCGCGGCGGTGCTCATCCGGGGCGGCGGCGAGCGGCCGTCGTCTGCGTCGGGCTTCGACATTCTGGGTAGGATAACAGCCCCACGTATGTTCCGGCGCCACCGCGGCTCGCTCGAGATCGGGCGTTCGCCCGACGTCCACCCGGTGGAGGCGGGGACATCGCACGCTGCGGTCGCCGGCAGGCGATGTGGCCCATCCACGGGCCAGTCGTGGCCCGGGTGCGTCGGCACTTGCCGACTTCCTCACCCGGCTCGAACAAGTCGGCGCCGAACTGCCGCGGTTCGTGACCGCCGAGCTCGGTGCGCTCATCACCTGCGGCGACTTCGAGCGCGGGTTCATGCTGGCCGCCTGTCGCCTTCGTGGCGAGCAGCTGCGGGTGCCGTTTGCGGTGTCGCCCCGGCGGGTTCGTGATCTCGGCGGGGGCACGAGCCGCGCGCTGGAGCTGCCGTTCGGGGCGACCCGCATCATCGGGGGCCGCCGCTCGCCCGCAGACATCGTGCTGGATGACGCGTCGGTGACCGCACGTGGATCGGCGGCGGACGTCTGGAAAGCGTCGCGTTGCCGCTGCCGCACGTCGGCGGACCGACGTCCCCCGAGTCCACAGGCCCACGTGCGCAGCTCGAGCGCCGTCGATGTGCCTCGATCAACACGCACGCATCCCCGCGAGGTCATGCGGGCCGGAATCCGCATGCGGCACTCCGACTACGATGATCGCCGGGTCGATCTCGCGCCGTGGCGCTTCATGATCGACGCCGACGAACTTCTTCGCGCGGCGATCCCCGAGGCGCTCGAGGTCGCGCCGTGAGTGCGAAGGCTTGGCGATGACCGATGACCTCGGCGCCACGATCGCCGACATCGCCGCTCGGCTCGACGCGGCGGCCATCCCCTACACGATCGTGGGATCGATCGCGGCCCTGGTCCATGGCCGCGCGCGTGCGACGATGGACGTCGATATCGTCATCCACGCCGACGCTGGAGCGATCCGTGCCTTCGTGCAGGGCCTGCCCCAGTCTGACTACTACGTCGCACTCGACGCAGCAATCGACGCGCTGCGTCGATCCCGCCCATACCGCACCGTGCGCGCCGCGAGATCCTCCGCGAGCGCCCCGTACTCCACGCCCTGCGGCACGCGCCAGGTCCAATGACCATCGGGCTCGCCGGGTGTGTTCATCCGCGCCTCGCTGCCGAGCCCCAGCAGGTCCTGCATCGGCACGATCACGGTACGCGCCCGCGATGCCATCGAGAGCTCGACGAGGGCGCGGTGCAGCGGCTCGGCCTCGCCGATCTCACCGCGCCTCGTGGCCTGCCGCGCGGCGCGTCGCAGCGCATCCCCACCTTTGTCCAGCCAGCCCACCACGGTGTCGTTGTCGTGGGTGCCGGTGTAGAGCACGCAGTCCGCGGGCACGGTCTCGAGCGCCGCGGGCGAAGCCTCGCCCAGCACGAACTGCAGCACCTGCATGCCGGGCAACCCGAGGCGCTCGCGCAGCGCATGGACCTGCGCCGTCACCGTGCCGAGATCCTCCGCGACCAGTGGCCACGACTCCCAGTCCAGCGCGGTGCGGGCGGCGTCGAACAGCTCGGCACCCGGACCCATCGCCCAGCGTCCGTGCTTCGCCGTGGGCTCGTGCGATTGCACCGCCCAGTAGTGGGCAAAGCCGACGAAGTGGTCGAGCCGCACCAGATCAGTGCGCTGCAGCGCGCAGCGCAAGCGCTCGATCCACCAGCGGTGCCCGGTCCGCCGCGAGTGACTCCAGCGGTAAAGCGGCGTGCCCCAGCGCTGGCCATCGGCGCTGAAGCAGTCGGGCGGCACCCCCGAGACATGGGTCGGCTCGCCGTCCTCGCGCAGCAAGAACAGCCGCGGATGACTCCAGACATCGGCGCTGTCGTGGGCGACGAAGATCGGCACGTCGCCGAAGATCCCGACGCCGCGCGCGGCAGCATGCCGGCGCAGCGCGTGCCACTGCCGGTCGAACACGAGCTGCTGGAATTCAACGAACGCGATCTCCGAGGCGAGCTCGCGCCGCGCCCGCGCCAGGGCCTGCGGTGCGCGCGTCCGCAGCTCCGCGGACCACGTGGTCCACGGCCGCCCGCCGTGCGCACCCGACAGCGCCGAGAACAGCGCGAAATCCGGGAGCCACCACGCCGTGCGCTCGCGAAACGCCGCCATCTGCTGCTCGCTGCCAGAGCGCCCGAAGCGGGCGAACGCGAGGCGCAGCGCGTCGGTGCGGACCGTCGCGGCCGCGCCGTAGTCCACCCGCTCGGTGTGCATCGGCGCCGGCATCTGCGATCGATCCAGCAGCCCCGCGTCGACCAGCGCCTCGAGATCCACCAGCAAAGGATTGCCCGCGAACGCCGACGCACCGCTGTAGGGCGAGTTGCCCGCACCCGCCGGCGTGAGCGGCAACGTCTGCCACCAGCACTGGCGTCCGCGCGCCAAGAAATCCACGAACGCCCGCGCACCGCGGCCGAGATCACCGATGCCGTGGGCGCCAGGCAAGCTCGTCGGGTGCAGCAGCACGCCGCTCGTGCGCGCCCTGAGGCCGCGGTCGGTGCCCGTCACGGCGCCAGTGTTCGCGATCGATCCCCGCCGGCAACCGCTGCGATGTCGCCCGGCTACGTCGGGGCGCGCGGCACCGGGCTCGGCGGTGTGCTCGGTGCCGAAGGAGCAGTAGGCGCCGACGGCAAGCTGGGCGCCGACGGCAAGCTGGGCGCCTGGGGCATGGTGGGCGCCTGGGGCAGGCTGGGTGTGGACGGCATGGTGGGCGCCTGCGGTGCCCCCTGCGTGTCGAGCCCCTGCGGCAGCCCGGGCTTCTTCCGCTTCT
Source organism: Nannocystales bacterium (assembly GCA_038325765.1). Lineage (GTDB taxonomy): Bacteria > Myxococcota_A > Polyangia > Nannocystales > Nannocystaceae > Xiheibacterium. The sequence continues at coordinate 11,823 of JBBQJI010000076.1, read as the reverse complement.
TCTTCTTTTTCTTCTTGCCGTCTGCGTTTGCAGTCCCCGGCACCACGCCCAGCGGTGCGCACTGGATCCCGGCCACCAGCGAGAACCCCGAAGGCGGCGTCGCTCCGCCCGACGTCAGGCTGCGATCGAGCAGCACGTACAGGCACGGGTTGGGATACACGCGGTTGCCCGGCGCGCGATCGCAGACGACCTCGGGGTGACGTCTGGGGATCTCGTAGCTGGTGAACCACGTGTTGCCCATCGGCTCGCGGAACCACGCGGCGGCGATGATGTGCGTGGCCTCGGGCTCGACCGGCAGTACCCGCTGGTCGCGCTGGCCGGGGTACAGCGTCATCTCCTCGACGCTGATGAAGCCCTCGCCCAGCGCCTTGGTGTCCTCGGCCGCCCACACGGTCTTGAAGTCGAGCTCGTCGAGCACGAGTTCGCCGCGGACCTGATAGAGGCGCACGACGGTGGGCAGCGCCTGACCGTCGCGCCCAGAGTTGATCATCGCGCTGGCCTCGATGAGCATCTGCACGCCCCATTCGACGTCGCCGGGCTGACAGCTGGGCGTGTCGGGCTTGCAGGCGCCGAGCGCCAACAGCAGTGGCACGGCGAGGGTGGGGTGGAGCACGGTCATCAGGTGAAGATCGCGGGGTCGAGGCGAAAGCCGCGGCGGCCGAGCTCGTCGTGGCAGCGCGGCGCCACCCCCGAGAATTGCCAGGTCCGCGTGGCGGGGACCAGCGTGAAGATGTCCTGCGCACCGAGGCGGCCGTCGTGCACGAAGGGCTCGGCGATCTGCGTCACGCGGGAGATGCCGTCGGCGAACAGCTGGACGGTGACGACGATGTCGAACGCCTGGGCGACCAGCGGCGCCGTCACGACGCCGGGCAGCGGGCCGCCGAGCATCTGCCCCAGCAACACCAGCCCCGGCGCGGCGCCATGGGCCCGCAGCCCCGCGATCACGCCCAGCGGCCGGCTCACCACTGCGAGCGCGCCTTCGGCCTCGTTCCACTGCAGATCGTCGATCGCGAGGCGATCCGGGGCGAGGGCCAGCGCGGCATCGATCGCGTCGTGGTGACCACTGCGCGCGATGGCGACGGTGCCGGCGCGAAACCCCTCGAGCGCAGCGCCTCGGTGGGTGACGACGACCTGGAGCTCGGGCGCCGCGCCGCAGGCGAGCAGCGCGGCGATCACCCCGCGCGCGCTCGCCCCCGGCGCGGCGCAGACGAGGATGCTGTAGCGCGCGATGGCGCAGGTCCCGAGCAACGTGCCCATGCCCGGTGACAGCGCGCCGGCGTGCACGAGGCTCTCGAGCGTCGCGTTGCCCTGCATCAGGCTGCGACGCAGCGACACGACCGCGGCCACACCGGTGCCCCACGTCGCCTCGACCGCCCACGCGCCCCAACTGCCGCGCACCACGGGCATCGACGGATCGAAGTGCACGCCCAGGCTCCGCGACACGAAGCAGCGCAGCGCGCTCGGACACGTGAACGGACACGGCCCCTCGCTGACGTGGCCGCCTCGCTGCACCCGCACCCGCAGCATGCCGTGCACCAAGATCTCGCCGGGCTCGCCGTCGAGCACGGTGCGCAGCGGGCCGTCGCCGACCATCTCGTCGAGCATGCGCGTGCGCAGGGCGTCGCGTTGGGCGAGCAGCGCGTCGCCTGCGGCGTGCAGGGCCTCGTCGAGCAGCGTCGCCGCGACGTCGCGGATCCCCCCGGTGCCCAGCAACACGTCGTCGGCGATCCGCAGCCACACAGCGGTGAAGACGCGATCGACGAGCTGCTCGGCGGTGGCCGGGGCGAACTCGAAGCCGGTGGCGACGGGGGCACGGGAGGGACTGCGCGCCTCGAAGCGGGGGAACACCGCCGGCCGCGGTGGCTCGGATCCCGGCGCCCGCGGCCGCGGCGGCTGCGGCGGGGGCACCCGCGCGAGTACCGGCGAGCGCCGCACCGCGAGCTCGGGCGCATCGGGATCCAACCGCCCCGCCCCGTGCAACCCGTCGCCGTCGTCGAGCTCGTCCATCATCGGGGGCTGCTCGGGCCACGCGCCGCCGGGATCCATGCGTGTCGCGCCACGGTCACGGCCAACCGTCGGTTCGTGCACGAAATCGGACATCGCGTCCGTGCCGCGGAGCGCGAAGCGCAGCAGAAAGTCGCCGATCTGGACCTCGTCGGTGTCGCCGAGCACCCGCGGACCCTGCAGCGGCTCGTCGTTGACGAAGGTCCCGTTGGTCGAGTCGAGGTCCAAGATGGTCAGGGCGCCACCGGTCAGCAGCACCCGGGCATGGTTGCTCGAGACCCCAGCCTCGGGCAGCACCACGTCGTTCGACGGCAGCCGCCCGATCGAGATCTCGGGCTTGGTGAACTCGGGCGCCCGCTCGGCCTCGCCACTGGGGCCCGTGATGGCCACGCGGATCTGCATCGCGCCCGGAAGCATGACACCATCGGCGTCCCGGCGGGTAGGTGCGTCACCCTGAACTTGGGTGAATACCCACCTGACCCTCGGAGTAAAGGGCTACGTGGCAGACGACAACAAAAAACGGTCTTTGCACATCTACACTGCAAACCCCTCGAACGACAACGACCAGACCCGCGTCTGGCAGCCGGACGGGGAATTTCTGATCCTCAAGGATCACCAGGGCGGGTACTTCACCCACGCGTACCTGGGATCGCAGGACATGGACGACACCAACGTCCAGGCCGGCATGGGCCGGGGGTTCGTCACCTTCCAGATCGAGGACGGCGGCGACGAGGCCGGCAAGGCCCTCATCGACGAGTGGCGTCAGGGACGCATCGAGATCGTCGCGGTCTACCGCGAGTGGAAGCTCGAGAACGGAACCGGCGCCTGGGAGAACAAGAAGACCGTCACCGTGTGGGGCTACATCTCCACGGCCAGGCTGGTCCGCGGCGCATCGTCGATTTCGGTCGAGGTGCACGTGTTCCGCAACACCAGCGTGAACGACGCGCTGGGCACACGCGACTACTCGATCGACTGCGTCACCGGCTCGTCCACCATCAAGGGTGGCTCGCTCGGCTCGCGGCAGCCCGAGCACCTCGCTCCTCCCGGAACGCCCGAAGCGGGCAACTGGGGCGAGCCGCTGTCGGCGTGAGCGGCCGAGCGACTGGCGGGGGCGAACCGTGCGCGGCCTGATGCACCGGCTCGCTTCGGACGACCCCGCCCGTGGCACCCATGTCCTCGAGTCCATCGTGGCCAACCTCCAGGCCATCCTCAATACCCACGAGGGCGATGGACACACCTGCCCGGACATGGGCGTGGACTTCCTCGACGTCTTGTCCCGGTGGCCGTCCTCCGAGTCGGACGTCCTGCGCGCCGTGGCCGCCACGATCGAGCGCTACGAGCCCCGCCTGCGCAATGTGCGGGTGCGGACGCTCAATCCCGGCGCGATCGTCTCGATCGTGGCGATGGAGATCGTCGCGGAGCTGGCGGGACATGAGAAGATCCGATTCCTGACCGAGCTGTCCCGGGGCGGCGGCGTCCGGGTACGGTGACCGGAGCTCGGCAGGTGGTCGACCATGAAGTCCCGCTACTACGAAGCCGAGCTCGCCTACCTCCGTGAACAGGGCCGCGAGTTCGCGCGGGCGTACCCCTCGACGGCCGGCCTGCTCGCCGATCGCAGCGACGACCCCGACGTCGAGCGCCTGCTCGAGGGCTTCGCGTTCCTCACCTCGCGGGTGCGCGAGCGCATCGACGACAGCATCCCCGAACTCGCCCAGCAGCTCGCCGGCGTGCTCGTCCCGCAGCTGACGCGGTTCATCCCGCCGCTCACCATCGTGCAGTTCAACCCCGACCGGGCGATGCGCGCGGCCCAGGTGGTCCCCCGCGGATCCCAGGTCGCCGGCACGACCTCCCGCGACGTCCGTTGCCTGTTCCAGACCACGGCGGCACTCGAGCTGCTGCCGCTGTCGTTGGTCGACGTCCGCAGCGAACGGCCGAGCAGTCGCACCGAGAAGGTCGTGCTCAAGCTCAGCACGCCCGAGCACGCCGCGTCTGTCGTCGGTGCCCACCGCATCCGGTTGCACTTCCACGGCGAGACCCCGACGGCGATGACGCTGCGCGCGTGGTTTTTGCGCCACTGCACCGAGATCGCGGTGGTCGAGGGCGCCACCGTGCGCGGGACCATCGCGATGGGTGATGGCCGCCCCGTCAAGATCACGCAGGTCGGCTTCGACGGCGGCTCGCGGCTGCTGCCCGAGCATCCCCTCGAGCACGACGCGTTCGCCCACGCGGTCGAATTGTTCGCGTGCCCCAACAAGTTCGCGTTCGTCGATCTGCCGGCGCTCGGCGGTCTGATGACCCCCAACTGCGAGCTCCACTTCACCTTCGATCGGCCGCCCAAGCTGCCGCGTTCGCCCGGCAAGGACGATCTGCGGCTGCACTGCGTGCCGGTGGTCAACCTGTTCCCGTGCTCGGCCGATCCGGTGCGCTTCAAGCCGCTGCAGCCCGAGGCGATCGTGCGCGCGGCCGAGCACGCACCGACCGACATCGAGGTCTACGAGATCCGCGGCGTCATCGGCGTCAACGGGGCCCAGCGCACGCCGTACACGAGCTTCACGTCGTTCCGCAGCGCCAAGGATGCGAGCGCCCGCTACTACGTCAGCCGCCGGGTGCCCTCGGTCACCGACGGCGGCACCGACGTCTACCTGTCGCTGGTCTCGCCGCGAGACGTGCACCCGATCGCGGAGTCCGAGATCCTCTCGGTCGACCTTTTGTGCAGCAACCGCCAGCTCGCGCCGAGCCTCAAGATCGGCGAGGTCTCACGGCCGGTGCGCGGCGCCCCCACGATGGCGCCGTTCGCCAACATCACGGCGGTCAGCGGCCCGCTGTATCCCCACGACAACGTCGAGCTGCTGTGGCGACTGGGCGCGCACCTCGGGCTTTCTCGGGCCGGGCTTCAAGATCCGGCGAATCTGCGGCGTCTACTCGAGGTGTACAACTTCGCCGAGCGCCAAAATCCGCAGCTCGGCCGCGTCAATGGCCAGTGGATCGACGCCATCCGCGAGGTGCAGACGCGCAAGGCGGTGCGCCTGGTCCGCGGCGCGCCGGTGACCGGCACCAAGACCATCGTCATGCTCGACGAGGCCAATTTCTCGGCCACCGGCGAGGTCGTCGTGTTCGGTGACATCCTCGACGAGGTGTTCGCGCGGCGGGTCCACATCAACTCGTTCAACCAGCTGGCCGTCCAGCTCGCGCCTTCGCGCACGGAGTACTCATGGGCGCCGAGGTACGGGGACCGGACGATCCTGTGACGGTGCTCGGCGAGCTGCTCACGCAGCATCCGCCGCGCACCGATCTGTTCACGGCCGTGCGCCTCATCGAGCGCCTGATGCGGGACCGGCCGCGCCTGGGCGACGACGGTCCTTTCGACGACGAGGGCGTGTTCTTCCGCCACGACCCGTCGTTCGCGTTTCGCCCGGCCGAGATCAGCGCCATCCGCAAGGTCGAGCTCGAGCGCGCGCCCGAGGAGCGACTGCGCGGCAAACACTCGCGCTTCGAGATCACCACGTGCGTGCTGGGGCTCTCGGGCGCCGACAGCCCGATGCCGCTGTACCACGCCGCCGATCTCATCCACGATACCGAGAGCGCCGAGGCGATGCGGCTGTTCCTCGATCTGTTCCACAACCGCATGACCGCACTGATGTACCGCGCGCGGAACAAGTACGACTGGCCGCAGGAGTTCCTGAGCGGCGCCCGCGACGTGATGTCGAGCCGTGTGCTCGCCTTCGCCGGTGTCGACGCCGAGGCCGAGCGCACCGATGCCCTCGACCGCGCCGATCTGCTGCGGTTGGCGGGCCTGATGGCGTTTGGTGGTGGCACCGCGCGGAGCTTCCAGAACGCGCTGTCGGAGATTCTGGGCGAAACGCTCGCGGGCGCCCCGCTTTCGCTCGAGCAGTTCACCGGCGGCTGGGTCAACTTCGAGCCCTCGCAGCGGATCTCCCTGGGCCGGGCCAACTCGGCGCTCGGCGATTCGTTCGTGCTCGGCACCCGCGCGCTGCACCCGGCCCACCGCGCCAAGGTCGTCATCGGCCCGATCTCGCCGGATCTGGCCCGCGAGTTCTCGCCCGGCGGCGATCAGTTCGTGCGCGTCCGTCAGCTCGCCGAGCGCCTCAGCGGCGAGCCCATCGGCTTCGAGCTCGAGCTGCTCGTCACCGAGGACGCCTATCCCCCGTTCGTGATCGGCACGGCGGGTCGCGGTCGCCTCGGCGACGGCGTGATGCTCACCGCCCGCAAGGGCTCGGGCCGCATCCAGAAGCGCAAGTTCGACCTCGAGCGAGTGAGTGCAGGAGCGTGAGACAGTCATGAGGCGCGTCGACAAGGTCATGTGGGGTGAGGGGATGCTGGTGTGTCCCCAGCACCTGCAGCAGCACGATCTGTTCCTCGAGCAGCTGATCCACAGCCGCACGGCGTGGCCCAACCCCTACTGCTGGGGACTGACGCGCCTCGACATCGACGAGTCGGCGATAAAAACCGGCAACCTGCGCCTGCGCGGCCTGACCGGCGTGCTGCCCGGGGGCTTGCCGCTGGAGCTGGCCGATGGCGAGCCCGGCATGCCGGCTTCGCGCAGCATCGCCGAGAACTTCCCGGCCACCGCCGCGATCGCCGAGGTCTTCATCGGCGTCACGAACATGCGCGAGGGCATCGAGAACTACGCCCGCCCCGACGGCGGCGGCCCGACCTCGCTGCCGCGCTACGACAGCTGGTCGCGCGACGTCGTCGATCTGGTGCGCGCCGAGAGCGAGGCCCAGGTGATCTTCGCCCGCCCGCGAGCGGTGCTGCTGTTCGGCAACGAAGATCGCCAAGAGTTCGAGACCCTCAAGATCGCCGAGATCCGCCGGGATCACGGCGGCGGCTTCGAGCTGTCCGCCGACTTCGTGCCGCCGTGCCTGCGGGTGTCGGGCTCCGCCGTGCTGCAGCGGTGGTCGCAGGAGCTGCTCGGGCTCATGCTCACCAAGCGCAGGGCCCTGGTGGAATCGCTGCGGCAGATCGACTCGGCGCGCGTCGAGTTCACCGCGCAAGACGTCACCCGCTACCTGCAGCTCGGCGCGATCAATGCCCACCTGCCGATGGTGCGCCAGCTGACCGAGACCCCCGAGTCGCTGCCGTTCCAGGTCTACTCCTCGTGGTCGCAGCTCGCCGGTCAGCTCACCAGCTTCTCGGTCGACATCATGCCCGAGGAGCTGCCGCTGTACGCCCACGGCGATCTCCGCGGAACTTTTGGCGAGCTCTTCACCAAGCTGCGGGCGCTGCTCGAGCTGGCGATGAAGGAGAACTTCATCGAGATCCCGCTCGAGGCCCGCCGCGACGGCATGTGGATCGGCGTGCTCAAGGACAGCCGCCTGCTCGAGTGCACCACCTTCGTGCTCGCGGTCGAGGCCGACTCGGCCCAGCAAGACGTCGCCAATCGCCTGCCGCAGCTGTCGAAGATCGCGTCGTGGAAACAGATCAGCCGCATCGTGCGTTCGGCGATCCCCGGCGCGCCGCTGCTCGCCACCCATCGCCCGCCGCCGCAGATCCCGATCCGCCCGCGCTCGGTGTACTTCCAGATCGACACCGACCACGCGTTCTGGGAGCAGATCACCGACGAGAAGACGATCGCGATCTACCTGCCGCCGCCCTTCGATCCGACCCACGCCAAGATAAAGCTGATGGCGGTGCCACCGGCGACGAGGTGACATGAACCGGGTCAACGAGGTCACCAAAGACTGCTTCAACGCGCTGATCCAGCTGCGCAACGTGCCCAAGGACGCGGCGGTGCGGCCCGAGCACCTGTACCAGCGCCTGCGCGGGTACCTCGACGAGGCGATCACGCGCGGCAAGCAGACCGGGATGACCGAGACCGACATCAGCGACGTCGTCTACGCGCTGGTGGCCCTGGCCGACGAGACCGCCCAGCGCAAGCCGGGTCCGGTGCGGCAGCACTGGTACCAGCGGCCGCTGCAGCTGCACTACTTCGCCGAGAACGTCGCCGGTGACGGGTTCTTCGAGCGGCTCGAGCGGATCGTCCGCGACCCGCGGCGCATCGAGGCGCTGGTCGTCTACCACCTTTGCCTCGAGCTCGGCTTTTTAGGCCGCTACGCGATGCGCGGCGGCGAATCCGAGCTCGAGGTCGTCAAGCGCCGGGTCCGCGAGGGCCTGGGCATGCTGCTGCGGGCCGAGCCGGTGTCGCGGCGACACATGCCGCGCAAGGAGCCGCTGCACAGCCGCCGGATGGACTTCATCGCTCTGTGGATGGGCCTGTTCGCCTTGCTGTTCGCGCTGTGCTTCATCGTCGCCCTGCGCATCGCCCTCGACCGCATGCGCGGTGATCTCACGGAGCGCAGCACCGAGGTGCTCGAGGGTTTCTCCGCCGACACCAACCCGGAGCGCGGCTGATGCTCAAATACATCTTCATCACGCTGCTCGTCGCCGCGGTCTGGGCCGTGGTGTGGTGGCTCGAGCTGCCCCTGTGGATCGGCATCGTCGTCACCGCGCTCGCGGTCGCGCTCGTGGTGACCATCGTCGTGGTCAAGACCGTGCGTGCCCGCCGGGCGTCGCGCGAGATCGAGAAGGCGCTCAAGGCCCAGGCCGACAAGCACGCCCACGCGGCGCGCCCCGACCTCGAGGCCGACATCCGCGCCCTGCAGGGCGAGTTCAACCGGGCGATCGGTGCCCTCAAGTCGTCGCGCCTAGGCTCGCGCGGCGCCGCGTCGGCCCTGTACTCGCTGCCGTGGTACGTAATCGTCGGCCCGCCGGGCGTCGGCAAGAGCACGGCGCTGCGCAACTCCGGGCTGCACTTCCCGTTCCAGTCGTCGCGTGGCGGCGCCAGCGTCAAGGGCGTCGGCGGCACGCGCAACTGCGAGTGGTGGATGACCAGCGAGGCGGTCATCCTCGACACCGCCGGCCGCTACACCACCGAGGATTCCGACCGCGAAGAGTGGTTCGCGTTCTTGGATCTGCTGCGCAAGTACCGGGCGCGCCGCCCGATCAACGGCGTGCTCGCGGCCGTCAGCGTGGCCGATCTCATCGAAGCTCACCCCGACGAGGTCGCCGGCCTCGCCCGCGAGATCCGAGCCCGCACCGACGAGCTGCAAGATCGGCTGGGCGTCGTCGTGCCGGTGTACCTGGTGTTCACCAAGTGCGATCTGTTGCCCGGGTTCGTCGAGATGTTCGCCGACCTCAAGGAGGCGGAGCGCCACCAGATCTGGGGCTTCACCCTGCCGGCGCACGATCAGCAGGATCTCGTGGGGCGCTTCTTCGAGCACTACGACGAGCTCACCGCCGTGCTCGAGAAGCGGGTGCTGCGGCGGGTGTGCGAGGAGCGGCGCGGCGAGGGGCGCGAGCGCATCTACGAGCTGCCGCAGTACCTCGCGGCGCTGCGCGAGCCGCTCGGCCGCTTCGTGCACGGCATGATGGCCGAGAACATCTATCACGAGACGCCGATCCTCCGCGGCGTCTACCTGTCGTCGGGCACCCAGGAGGGCCGGCCGCTGGGGCGGATCATGAACGCGATGGCCGAGGCCTTCGGCATCCAGCCGACGTTGGCGGGCACTGCGGCGCCGAGCGTCGAGGCCAAGAGTTATTTCCTGGGTGAGCTGTTCAAGCGGGTGATCTTCCCCGACTACAAGCTCACGCGTCCCAACCGCTCGCGAGTCAAGCGCCACAAGCTGCTGTCGGGGATCGCCGGGGCCACGCTGCTCGCTGCCTCGACGGCGATCATGTGGCTGCCCGCGCGGTCGTTCGACGACAACCGCCGGTTCATCCGCCAGGCCGATGGCGCCGTCGCCAACGTCGAGGCCCACCTCGCCGAGGACACGGTGGACGTCATCGCCGTAGACCGCATCGAGCCGCTGCGCGGGGTGGTCGCGACGTTGGCCGAGTACGAGGCGCAGGGCCCACCGTGGGCCATGCGCATGGGCATGTACCAAGGCGAGGTCATCTATCCCCGCCTGCGCGATCTCTACGCCGCGACCGTGCGCAAGGAGATGCTGCTGCCGATCGTCGAGCGCGAGATCGCCGAGCTCGAGCGCTTCACGGCGCGTCACGCCGCGGGCGATCGCGAGGCTTCGGCCGAGGACTACCGGCTCACGTTCGACCGGCTGCGGTTCTATCTGCTGGTCAGCGGGCCGCACGCCGCGGGCGAGCCCGGCCTCGAGGCGAGCGCAGAGGGCGAGGAGCGCACGTGGCTCGCCGGTCATATCGGCGATCTGTGGGCCAAGCCCCTGCGCGAGTCGGGCGACACCGCGACCTTGTCGGCGATCGAGGCGGTCGCGGCCGAGTACATCGATCTGCTGTCGAAGCAGCCCGAGCTCGCGTTCGAGCGCGACACCACGCTGGTCGAGCGGGTGCAGCGGATCCTCAAGCGATCCGATCGCAGCAAGGCGGTCGCGCAGGCGCTCATCGACGCGGTCGACGGCCCGAGCCTGCGGCTGCGCGACATGGTGGGGGTCACGTCGATCCGCAACCAAGACCGCATCATCCGCCCCGCGTTCACCCGCCGGGGCTACGAAGGGCAGGTCAAGCCGCGGCTCACCGGCAACCTCGACGAGCTGCTCGACGAGCAGTGGGTGCTCGGCCGCGGCGGCGAGGACGGCGACAAACTCCGCACCGAAGAGGTCGACGCGATCAAGACCGAGTACTTCCGCCGCTACATCGCCGAGTGGCGCACGTTCATCGACTCGACGTACATCCAGGCGACCGATGACTACGTCGATGCGCTCGGCCTACTCAGCGACCTCACGCGCACCGAGCCCTATCGCGATCTTTTCAGCCACATCGCCTATCACACCCAGCTGGTCGATCTGAACGCGGTGGGCGAGGCCGATCCCGACGACGCGCTGATGGGCGAGTTCGGCCGGGTCGCGACGCGCAAACTCTGGCAGAAGGCCAACCCCGGACGGCTGGGCGTCGACAGGCGGCTGTTGGGCGCCGCCGCGCGATCAGCCGCCGATCGGGTACGCGAGGGCGATGGCGGCGTCATCGTTCTCACCGATCTCGACGTCACCTACGCGTTCTTGGGCCTGGCCGAGTTCGGCGCCCGCAAGCCGCCGCCGCCCGCCGCGGATCCGACCGCCCCACCGCCGCCGCCCGAAGCGGTACCGCTCGACGACTACCTCGAGCAGATCGCGTTCGTGCGCGATGCGCTGCAGGAGCAGATCGACGAGCCGGGCGAGTTCGAGAAGCTCGAAGGCCGGCTCAAGGCCGCGCGCTCGAAGGTCAAGTCGCTGCTCGCCGCCGACGACTCGGGGTGGCAGCCCACGCTCGAGAAGCTGCTGTGGCCACCGATCGATCTCGTCGCGAGTCTGTCGAAGCAGGGCGTGGCCAAGGGGTTGTCGGGCAAGTGGTGCGCCGAGGTCGTCAACGAGGCCGAGCGCAACCTGGCCAAGCACTATCCGTTCAACCCCACCGGGAGCGACGTGGCGCTGTCCGAGTTCACCGGGTTCTTCCACCCCGAGTCGGGCGATCTGTGGAAGTTCTACGAGGTGGTGCTCAAGAACGACGTGCCGATGCGCGGCTCGAGTTTCGCCCTGGCCGAGCGTGGCGCCGGCTCGACGACGAAGTATCGCGACAGCCTGGTCGGATACCTCGACGCCGCGCTCGAGGTCACCACGGTGATGTTCCCGTCGGGCGCCGAGGATCCGCTCGTCGAGTTCGAGGTGCTCGTACAGGGCGCACCCACGGTCAAGGAGATCAACCTGACGATCGACGGCGAGACGTTGCGCTACCGCAACGGCCCCGAGGTGTGGACGAGCATGAAGTGGCCGGGCGAGGGCGCCAAGGGCACGCGCATCGAGGCCAAGGGCTTCGGCGTGCACGCCGAGCTCGAGCGTCAGGGTGAGTGGG
>JBBQJI010000075.1:0-25563 GCA_038325765.1 Nannocystales bacterium | reverse complement strand
CGACTACGATGTCTGGGGCCGCCGCGCGCTCATCCAGCACGGCAACGGCACGACCACGACGTACGACTACGACGAGCGCAGCTTCCGCCTCCGCCGGCTCCACACGACGCGTGAGAGTCCGTCGGATGCCTTGCAGGACCTGCGGTACTTCTACGACCCGGTCGGCAACATCGTCGAAGTCCACGACTTCGCCCAGCAGACGGTCTACTTCAACAACGCGGAGGTCGAACCTGACCAGCTCTTCGAGTACGATTCGCTCTACCGACTCGTGCTCGCGCGCGGCCGCGAGCACAGCAGCCTCAGTCAGCCGACCCACGCCGACTTCACGCCCGAGCCGCCCACGCATCTCAACGACCCCGCGCCGCTGCGCAACTACGAGCAGACCTATGCCTACGACGAGGTCGGCAACATCACGCGCATGCGGCACCAAGCCGGCAAGGGGGCGTTCAGCGAGATCTGGCACCGCGGCTACGAGTACGCGACCGACGGCAACCGCCTGCTCGCGACGAGCCTGCCCGGGGACGACGTCGACGACGCTGGGACCTACTCGGCGGCGTACACCTACGATGCGCACGGCAACATGACCGCGATGCCCCACCTGGCCGCGATCGACTGGGATCACGGCGATCAGATGCAGCACGCCGACCTTGGCGGCGGCGGCGACGTCTACTTCCAGTACGACGCGCAGGGGAGCCGCGTACGGAGGGTGCGGGTGAACCTGTCGGGCAGCACGGCGAACGAGCGGATCTACGTCGGTGCGGTCGAGCTGTACCGCGAGCGCGCGGTCGACAGCTTACGCCGCTCTGCTCTCGCTCGGGATCTTCCTGTGCTCGCCGCGCACGATGTACCGCATCCTCGCGAGCCTTCGCCAGTCCACTGTTATCCGATCACAGATGCCGCGAGTGGCTCGCCACAGCAGCTCGAGGGCGGGGTCCGAGACGAGGCAAGTGTTGGCCCCGGCCGCGCGCATGGCGTGCTAGATCATCACGAGGAAGTCGTCGCGGTCGGCACGAGGATGCAAGCTGATCAGCGACAACTAGATTCGCCGGTCGGTCGGCCCTGCGGACGGCGCGGGAGGTGGCCTGGGCAAGGCACGCCTCGTCTACCGCCACTCGTTCAGCCCCGACCTCGCGGTGCGCCTCCAGGTCCTCGGCCAGCTCCCCGCTGACCGCCGCCGGCGCGGTCGGTTTCCCCGCGTCCCGGTGCCCTTCCGGCGCGTGCCTCTGCGCGCTCGTCTGCCCTCGACCGCGCGGGCCGGATCCCGAACGCTACCAGCAGGGTCAGCGCGTGTCGCGAGTGCGTGCCGGTCTTCTCGAACACTCGTCGCGCGTGCGTGCAGACCGTGCTGCGAGCGATCCCCAGCTCGTCGACGATCTCCTCGTAGGAGTCGCAGCGCACCAGCTCGAGTAAGATGTCCTGCTCGCGCGGCGTGAGGTCGTGTTCCTTCGCGACCGCCTTGGCGCGGGCCACCAGGAGAAGCGCCCCTTCGTCGCCGATCGCTCCGACGCGCATCGAGCCGCCGCCCTGCCCGCGCGGCGACGTGCCGAACTCCGCATTGTGCTCCCTGGTCACCAGCCCTACCGCTTCCTCGGCCGAGAACGTCGTCATCGGTCTCCCACTCCTCGTGAGCCGCACGATCCTCCGCGCGGTACATACGAGCGTGAGGCTCGTGCGGTCACCGATCAACAGGAATTCGGGCGGTGGCACGCGCGGGTCTGCACCGAACTTCGAGAGCCAGCGATCCAACGGCCACTGCTCGGGCTTCGACAGGCCACGCCGACACGCGTCGTCACGGACCGTCGGCCCACTGGAGGAGGCTCAGGTAACCTGCCGGTCGAGTTCGGCTGCACGGAGCCACGGCCGACGCGGCAGAACTCACTCCGCGCCCGCTCGTCGCAGCGCCGCCGCCCCGAGGCGCCACGCCTCGAGCGCGAGCATGGATGGACACGCACGCGGTGCGTCGACGTGCGCCGCAGAACCCTTGCGCCCTCAGCCGTCGTTGGTCTTGCCTTCGATGCGCCGTGCCGCCACGTTGGCGGCATCTCGGAGCGTCGCCTCGGAGATGTGCGCGTCGCGTTCCGTCGTCGACAGCTGGCGATGACACAGCAGCTTGCCGACGTACCCGAGCGGAACGCCCGCCATGATGGCGTCCGACGCGAAGGCGTGCCGCAGATCGCGGAGCCGCACGTCCCCGGGGCCGGCCCGCGGGCAGATCACGCGCCGGCTCCTCCCGATGCGGATGCGTCCGCCCTTCTCGCCTCGGAACACTCGCTGATCAGCGGCCGCTTGCGACGCGACCTCGGGCCTGCCGTGCCAGGTTCCGCGCCTCGTCCACGCCCACCTGCGGGAAGCGACCGAGTCCGAGGCGACGCGGCGTCCCGTCTCCGGTACCGCAACGTCCACGTCTTGCTTCCGGACGGGGTGACGCGCAGGCAGAGCCCCGCGAGACGTTCGTCGCGGAGATCGTAGGTCTTGGCGGCCGCCTTGGCGTCGCGGGCGAGGGCCGCCGTGCACCGGGCGGTCGGCGTCGCGATATCCTCCACGGGCGATGATGCCGTTCGACATGCTCTTCCCCGACGTGGCTTCGCGCGAGTACCGAGCCTTGGCGATGGCGATGGACGAGACGCTGGCGGGCCAGCTCGTCTTCCGCGAGCACTACTGTGCCGACCGCGGCTGTGATTGCCGCCGGGTGCTCTTGCGGGTCACGCGGGCACGGGGACGCGAGGTCGTCGCGACGATCAACTACGCCTTCGAGCCCTCGGAGCCGCTCTTCGACGACGAGCCCCAGATCATGCTCGATCCGCTCAACCCGCAGAGCGATCTCTCCGAGGTGCTGCTGGATCGCTTCGAGCGCATGCTCGACGACGATGCGAGCTACCACGAACAGCTCGTCCGCCACTACACGATGTGGAAGGCGGTGGTCGACGATCCTTCGCATCCCGATCACCCCAAGGTCGGCAACGAGACCCACGACGATCCGGCCTTTGTCCCGGCGTTCGCCCCACGCGAGCCGTTCCGTCGCAGTGGGCCGAAGATCGGGCCGAACGACCCCTGTCCGTGCGGCAGCGGCAAGAAGCTCAAGAAGTGCTGCCGGGAGTGAGTCGGAGGCTCACACCCCGTCGATGAACCCGCGGTACGCCGAGGTGAACGCCTCGGGCACCTCGAAGTAGGGCAGGGCGCCGGTCTCGTACACGCTGCGCGTCCAGTTCGGCCGCGCGGCCAGCGGGTCCGCGCCGCGGTAGTCGACGAAGTCCCCGCGCGTGCCGTGGGCGATCCACACCGGCATCGTGAGCTCCTCGTAGCGCAGGGTGATGTCGGCGCTGAACAGGTGCGCGGACAAGAAGAACAGCGGCGCATGGTGGGCGCCGGGTTGGCCGGCGGTGTGCACGGCGTACTCGAAGAGGCCGGGGTCGACGTCGGGACGGCCGAAGGTCCTGCGCAAGAAATAGTGGACGACGCGCGGTCGCGTCAGCCATCGGTACATGCGCGCGCCCAGCCACCGCACGCCGAAGATCGAGCGCATCACGACGCTACCGCGGCTGGTACCGCGGGCACCTTCGTAGCGGCGCCTGCCGGTCATGCCGGTCGGGCTGATGAGCGCGACGGAGCGATACGCCGTCGGATCCTCGACAGCGGCGCGGGCGAGGAACTCGCACGACAATGACACCGCGAGCGCATCGATCGCGACACCACCATGCCTGGCCCGGATCTCGGCGACGGCGGCCACGATCGCGTCGGTCATGATGCGCGGCGAGTACTCCCGATCGCTGCGCTCGGACAATCCGTAGCCGGGCAGATCGAGGGCATAGGTCGGCCGCAGCGCGGCGAGCCGCTCGAAGAGCGGGCGCACCTCGTAGGCCGATGCCGCCGCATTGACGGTGTGGACCAGCAGGACGGGCGGGCCAGACATGCTCCCGGACGCCGCCGCGTCATAGAGGACCACCTCGCCCGCCGCCGGGTCGTGCAGCACCGTGGCTACGCCGGGCACAGGCTGGATCGGCGCGGAGTGCGTGGGCGTCACCGATCAAGCCTAGCCTCCGTCGGGCCGGTGCGCGATGCGCGGGGGCGCACGTCGCGCGATAGGCGCGATTTCATCGGTTGGATTTCCGGTCTGTCAATTTTGGTTGACACTTCTTTGTGTCAAGTCTAACTACCACTGTGCGAGTGGAGGACGAGTGCGCGGCGTGACCACGGGCGACAAGAACTTCGGATGGCCCGACATCGTGCGGCTCGGCGCAGTCCAGGCCGCGCTTGGCGCCGTCGTCGTCCTCACCACGTCGACCTTCAACCGCCTCATGGTCGTCGAGCTCGCCCTCGCGGCGACGATCCCGGGCGCGCTGGTGACGCTTCATCACGCGATGCAGCTGTTCCGCCCGCGCATGGGTCACGGCACCGACGTGGGCCAGGAGCGCACGCCCTGGATCGTCTGGGGGATGATCGCGCTTGGCACAGGTGGGGTCGGCGCCGCGGCTTCGCTCGGGCTCATGCAGATCCACATGACGCTGGGCCTGGCCCTGGCGATCGTGTCGTACATCCTCATCGGCGGCGGCGTGAGCGCCTGCGGCACCTCGCTGCTGGTCCTGCTCGCCAAGGGCGTCGCCGCGCCGCGCCGCGCCGCCGCGACCACCGTGGTGTGGATGATGATGATCGCGAGCTTCGCTGTCACCGCCACGGCCGCCGGTGCCCTGCTCGAGCCGTTCTCGTACCTCCGCCTCATCGCCGTCGCGGCCGGGATCTCGGGCCTCGCGGTGGCGGTGACCCTGCTGGCGATCCGCGGCGTCGAGGCTCGCGTCATCGCGCCGGTGCTCGTGCCCGTCGTCGACGAGTCCGCCATCGACGGCGGCGCTGCTGCGTTCCGCCGCGCGCTGGCCGAGGTCTGGGCCGAGCCCGACGCCCGCCGCTTCACCGCCTTCGTGCTGGTGTCGATGCTCGCCTACAGCGCCCAGGATCTGATCCTCGAGCCGTTCGCCGGCGTGGTGTTCGGGTTCTCGCCCGGCGCCTCGACGCAGCTCGCCGGCTCGCAGCACGCCGGCGTCTTCGTCGGCATGTTGCTCGTCGCGGCGGTGACCTCGATCTTCAAGGGCAGGCCGCTGGCGTCGCTCGGCGGTTGGGTCGTCGGCGGTTGTGTCGCGTCCGCCGTCATGATGGCGGGTCTCGCGTACGCAGGCGTCACGGGCGACACGTCGTGGCCCCTCACGCAGAACGTCTTCTTGCTCGGGGTCGCCAACGGTGCGTTCTCGATCGCCGCGATCGCGGCGATGATGACCCTGTCCACCCAAGGTCGCGGCGGCCGCGAGGGCACGCGGATGGGGCTGTGGGGCGCCGCCCAGGCCGTCGCGTTCGGTGTCGGCGGATTCCTCGGCACCATCTTGGTCGACGCCGCGCAGTGGGTCGCGGGGCCCTCTTCGAGCATCGCCTATGCCTTCGTGTTCGCGATCGAGGCCGTCGGCTTCGTAGTCGCGGCCCACCTCGCCCTGCGCACGAGCCTGCCCGCACACGCCGCCGACGGGCCACACACTTCGCAGGTCGCCACCGGCCTGATGCACACCGCCGCGCCGCGATCGGCGACTGGCTGAACCCGAGGTTTCCGTGCCGGTTTTCCCGTTCACCGCAATCGTCGCGCAAGACGAACTCAAGCTCGCCTTGCAGCTCGTGGCCATCGATCCGTCGCTGGGCGGGGTGCTGGTGCTCGGCGATCGCGGCACCGGCAAGTCGACGGCGGTGCGGGCCCTGGCCACGATGCTGCCGTCGATGAACGCCACCCGCGGGTGCCCGTACAACTGCGATCCCGGCAGCGCGCCCGGCGGCTGCGCCGACGGTTGTCCACGGCAGGCCGGCGGCGACACCGTCGTCGATCGCGTCCCCGTGCCGGTGGTCGATCTCCCGCTGGGCGCGACCGAAGACCGGGTGGTCGGGGCGCTCGACCTCGAGGCCGCGCTCTCCCGCGGCGAGCGGGTGTTCTCGCCGGGCCTGCTGGCCCGCGCCAACCGTGGCTTCCTCTACATCGACGAGGTCAACCTGCTGCCGGACCACCTCGTCGACCTGTTGCTCGACGTCGCGGCGTCGGGCGAGAACGTCGTCGAGCGTGAGGGAGTCAGCATCCGTCACCCGGCGCGTTTCGTGCTCATCGGCAGCGGCAACCCCGAAGAGGGCGAGCTGCGACCGCAGCTGCTCGATCGCTTCGGGCTTGCGCTCGAGATCACGACGCCCAAGGAGATCCCGGTGCGGGTCGAGGTGGTCAAGCGCAGGATGGCGTTCGATCGCGATCCGGCTGCGTTCCTCGCCGAGCACGCGGCCAGCGAAGCGGCTGCAACCCGCCGCCTCGTCGATGCTCGGGTGCGGGTCCGCGAGCTCGCGGTGCCCGACCGCGTGATCGAGCGCGCCGCCACGCTGTGTGCGTCACTCGGAACCGACGGCCTGCGCGGCGAGCTCACGCTGATCCGCGCGGCGCGGGCTGCTGCCAGCCTCGACGGTTCGAGTGAGACCAACGAGCGACACCTCGTGAAGGTCGCCGCGCTGGCGCTGCGGCATCGGCTGCGCCGCGAGCCCCTCGACGAGGTCGGCTCGACGGTGCGCGTGGACAAGGCCCTCGAGGAGGTCTTCGCGGCGTGAGCGCGTACATCGCCATCGCTGATGTCCATCCGGCGCCCGCGAGCGTCCGGGATTCGGTCGCGTGGGACGAGGTCGCGCTCATGGCTCGGCTGATCGCCGTCGATCCGTCGGGACTCGGAGGGCTGCTCCTGCGTGGGCGCGCGGGGCCGGTGCGCGACCAGATCTGCGCGTGGGTGCAGGGACTGCTGCCGGCCGCAACCGTCGTCCGCCGGATCCCGGTGCACGTGAGCGATGACCGCCTGCTCGGCGGCATCGCCCTGGCGAGCACGCTGCGCAGCGGTCGGATCGTGTGGGAGCAGGGGCTGCTGCCGACCTGTCACGGCGGACTCGCGGTGCTGCCGATGGCCGAGCGCCTGGAATCCCGCGTCGTCTCGCAGCTGTGTGCGGTCCTCGATCGCGGCGTGCTCACGCTGGCGCGCGAGGGCGTCACCGCCGAGGTGCCGTGCCGACTCGGTCTGCTCGTCCTCGACGAGGGGATCGGCGACGAGCAGGTTCACGTCGCACTGCGCGATCGACTGGCGCTGCAGGTGGATCTCGATGCACTCGACGCGCGGTCGATCCCCGCGGCTCCCACACAGCAAGAGCCGCTCGACGACGTGCGGGCGCGGCTGCAGTCCGTCACCGTCGGTGCGGACGCCGTCACCGCGATGTGCAGCGCCGCGGAGGCGCTCGGCATCCCGTCGATGCGCGCGGCGTTGCTCGCGGTGCGTACCGCATGCGTGCATGCGGCCCTGGGCGGGCGCACCGAGGTCGCGGAGATCGATCTCGCGCTCGGTGCTCGGTTGGTGCTCGGCCCGCTCGCGACGCGGATCCCCGCGCCGACACCGGCCGACGACGACGCCGCGCAGCCCGACGCATCCGACGACGCGGGCGAGCCGAACGAACCCGAGCCGAACGAACCCGAGTCGAATACCCCCCAGCCCGACGCGCCCGAGCCCGACGCCGGCCCCACGGACGCGACCAACCCGGATCGCGATCTGCAGCCCTGCGACGACGAGCAGCCGCCGAGCACCTCTGGGCTCGAGGAGATCGTCCTCGCCGCGGCGAAGAGCGGTATGCCCGACGGACTGCTCGGCGCGCTGAATGTGACCGCCGCGAGCCGTGGCGCGACGCCCAGCGCGGGCCAAGCCGGTGCATCGCGGACCTCCACGCGCGGTGGCCGACCTGCAGGTGCTCGGGCGGCAGCGCTCGAAGACGGCACCCGCCTGGCGATCCTCGACACGCTTCGCGCTGCGGCACCGTGGCAGCGACTGCGCGGTGGCGGCGTGTCGTCCGGTCCGAACGACATGCGGCGCATCCAGGTGCGTCGCGAGGACTTCCGCATCAAGCAGTTCCAACAGCGCTCCGAGACCTGCGTCATCTTCGCCGTCGACGCCTCGGGTTCGGCCGCGCTGGAGCGTCTGGCCGAGGCCAAGGGCGCGGTCGAGCACCTGCTCACCGACTGCTACGTCCGCCGCGATCACGTCGCGCTCATCGCCTTCCGCGGCACCGCCGCCGACGTCGTGCTGCCGCCCACGCGATCACTCGCCCGGGTGCGGCGTCGCCTCGCGGACCTCGCGGGTGGCGGCACCACGCCGCTCGCCGCCGGCATCGACGCGGCGATGGTGCTCGCCAACGAGTCGCGCCGGCGCGGGCAGACCCCGCTCGTCGTGATGATGACCGACGGCCGTGGCAACGTCGCCCGCGACGGACGCACCGGCGGCGCCGCGCCCAACGACGACGCCCTCGAGAGTTCGCGCCGCCTGCGGGGCACCGGGGTGCCCTCGCTCGTGCTCGACACGTCCCCCCGCGCCACGCCCCGGGTGCGGCTGCTGGCCGCCGAGATGAACGCGCGCTATCTCGCGTTGCCCTACTGCAACAGTGCCGGCGTCTCGCGCGAGATCCGACAGCTCGCCCAGGGAGGCAAGCCATGTCGCTAGCAGCGACGAGCTCCGATCGCGGCGGTCCGCCCGCGCGCACCGTGCCGCCGCCGAGTGACGACGCCGAGCCGCGCGCGCGCATGGTCCATGTCGGGCCGATCCGCTGGCACGTCGCGACGATGGGCCATGGCCCGGTCGCCTTGCTGGTCCACGGCGCGGGCGCCTCGAGCCACTCGCTGCTGCCGCTGATGCGGCGGCTGTCGCGGCGATTCACCGTGCTGGCCCCGGATCTTCCCGGCCACGCACGCACCGAGATCCGGGGGACGTTCGAGCCCTCGCTGCCGAACGTGGCCGAAGCCCTGCGCGGGCTGGTCGGTGCGCTCGAGCTGCGGCCCGAGCTCGTGGTCGGCCACTCGGCCGGCGCCGCCGTGCTCACGCGGGCCATCCTCGATGGCGGTTTGCATCCACGCCTCGCCGTCGGCCTCGCGCCGGCGCTCGTGCCCCTGGGCGGACTCGTCGGCGCGGTGCTGCGACCGGCCGCGGCGATCCTCGGCCACGCCACCGCGGCCGCGTTCATCGCCTCCCGTTTCGCGACCGCCGTCCGCGTCGATCGCATCCTGCGCGGCACCGGCTCGGCGCTCGACGCCCAGGGTGTCGAGTCCTACCGCCGCCTCATCGCGCGACCCGAGCACATCGGTGGCGTGCTCTCGATGATGGCGTCGTGGGACGTGACCGAGCTCTTCGAAGAGCTGTCCCGGAGCGACGTGCCGTTCCTGCTCGTCGCCGGCCGGGGCGACCGCGCGGTGCCGCTGGCCCAGGTCCACGACGCCGCAGCACGCCTTCGGTACGTGACCGTCACCGTCGTCGACGGCACCGGTCACCTGCTCCACGAAGAGCAACCGGACCGCATCTCACGAATCATCCTCGACCACATCGACCGGCAGGCGCAGCCATGAGTGCGCCACGAGCAACGACCAAGCTGGAGGAGATCCCATGGCGCTACTGAGCTTCGAGCGACGATATCGTGTCCGCGGAGGCACCCTCGTAGGGGGCGACCTCTTCGACTTCTGGTTCGGCCCGTTCTACGTCGGTTTCTTCGGCGTGACGACCATCTTCTTCTCGGTGGTCGGCACCGCGTTGATCCTGTGGGGCGCCGCGTTGGGGGATACGTGGAACCCCTGGCTCATCAACATCGCGCCGCCGCCACTGGAATATGGCCTCGGCTTCGCGCCATTGCGCGAGGGGGGCATCTGGCAGCTGGTGACGGTGTGTGCCCTGGGTGCGTTCTTCTCGTGGGCGCTGCGACAGGCAGAGATCTCGAGGAAACTCGGCATGGGCTATCATATCGCGTTCGCCTACGGCGTCGCGGTGTTCGCGTACTGTTCGCTCGTCGTGATCCGACCGGTGATGATGGGCGCGTGGGGGCACGCGTTCCCCTATGGCATCTTCAGTCATCTCGACTGGGTGTCGAACGTCGGCTACCAATACCTGCACTTCCACTACAACCCGGCGCACATGCTGGGGGTGACGTTCTTCTTCACCACCACGTTCGCCCTGGCGTTGCACGGCGGTCTCATCCTCTCGGCCACCAATCCCCAGCCCGGCGAGACGGTCAAGGGGGCGGAGTACGAGGACTCGTTCTTCCGCGATCACATCGGGTACTCGATCGGCGCCCTCGGCATCCACCGCCTCGGCCTGTTGCTCGCCCTCAGCGCGGGGTTCTTCAGCGCCGTCTGCATCATCATCAGCGGACCCTACTGGACCAAAGGGTGGCCCGAGTGGTGGGGTTGGTGGCTGAACCTCCCGATCTGGTCGTGAATAGTCTGTCGTGAACAGGAGCTCTCCATGCAGAACACGAACATCTTCACGCGGATTCAAGTCGCGGCTCCACCGAATCCGTCCATGCCGATTCCGACGCCGGAGCATCGGTCCCGAGCGGCGGGGCTGTCCCGGCTCTTGGGGTGGGTCGGTAACGCCCAGCTCGGGCCGGTCTACTTCGGCTACCTCGGGCTGGCGTCGGCCATGTGTTTCTTCATCGCGTTCGAGATCGTCGGTCTCAACATGCTCGCGTCGGTCGACTGGAATCCAATCCAGTTCGTTCGCCAGCTGCCATGGCTCGCCCTCGAGCCACCTCCGCCGTCGGCAGGCCTGTCGATCATCCAGGGCGGCTGGTGGCTCATGGCGGGGTTCTTCCTGACGATGTCGATCCTGCTGTGGTGGTTGCGGACCTTTCGTCGCGCCAAGGCGCTCGGCATGGGCACCCACGTCGCGTGGGGTTTCGCCTCGGCGATCTGGCTATACCTGGTGCTCGGCTTCATCCGGCCGATCCTCATGGGCAGCTGGGGTGAGGCGGTGCCATTTGGCATCTTCCCCCACCTCGACTGGACCGCGGCGTTCTCGATTCGCTACGGCAACCTCTTCTACAACCCGTTCCACTGCCTCTCGATCGTGTTCTTGTACGGCTCGACGCTCTTGTTCGCCATGCACGGCGCCACAGTGCTCGCGCTGAGCCACCTGGGTGGCGAGCGCGAGGTCGGTCAGGTGGTCGATCGCGGTACGGCCGCCGAGCGCGGCGCGCTCTTCTGGCGGTGGACGATGGGCTTCAACGCGACGTTCGAGTCGATCCACCGCTGGGCGTGGTGGTTCGCGGTGCTGACACCGCTCACCGGTGGCATCGGCATCCTGCTCAGTGGGACCGCGGTCGACAACTGGTACCAGTGGGCGCAGAAGCACGACTTCGCACCGTCGTACCCCGCGGCCTACGAAGTCGCCCAAGACCCGCTGATCACCGGTGCGCCGACGATCCAGGCCTCGCGCGAGCTGGTGCCGACGACGACGACGGCGGTCGATGCCGCGGCGGATGCCGCGGCGATCGATGCCGCGGCGATCGATGCCGCGGCGATCGATGCCGCGGCAGCAGAAGCGGCCTCGGCGGCAGCGGAAGCAGCGGCGGCAGCGGAAGCAGCGGCGGCAGCAGAAGCAGCGGAAGCAGCGGCGGCAGCGGCGGCAGCAGCGGACGCGCCGGCAGCAGACACGGCAGCTGCGGATCCGAATGCCGGCGTGGATGCCGAGCCGGACGCGAAACCGCCCGCCGACGCGAAACCGCCCGCCGACGCGAAACAGCCCACCGACGCGAAGCAGCCGAGCGACGCCAAAGCCGAGCCTGGTGCGCCGGCGGCCGATGATGCGGCGGCACCTGCACCGGATCCCAAGGAGGAGCAACGATGAGCGGACTCAAGATGGCAGCGGGAGGACTCGCCGGGTTCTTCATCCTCCTCGGAACCTTCGCATGGTTCGAACGCACGCGGTCGGTCCAGATCGGCTTCGACGGCGTCGGGATGCAGGTCACCGACTCGGTCGGGCGCATTGCCGACCGGGTGGCGGGCAATCAATTGCCGCCGGTGCAGCCCCTCGTCGAGTCGGGGGATCTGGCGGTCGATGCGTACGAGAACGTGCAGGTGCTCGGGCACCTGAGCACGGGCGAGTTCGTGGGCTTGATGAACTCGATCACCGCGTGGGTCTCGCCCCAGCAGGGCTGCGCGTACTGCCATGTCGATGGTAACCTCGCCTCCGACGCGATCTACACCAAGGTCGTCTCGCGGCGCATGCTGCAGATGACGATGCACATCAACGAGAACCTCAAGAGTCACGTCAAGGAGACCGGCGTGACGTGCTGGACGTGCCACCGCGGCCAGCCCGTGCCGGCGTATATCTGGTACGAGGAGCCAAAGAGCGAAGTACTGGCCTTCATCGGCGACGACGCCCAGCAGAACAAGTTCAATCCCGACAACGGCACCTCGCTGCCGCGCACCGCGTTCGAGCAGTTCCTACTCGGGGACACCAACATCCGCGTGCAGACCGATGCCCCCCTGCCGGCCGAGAACCGCTCGTCCATCAAGCAGGCCGAGTGGACGTACTCGCTGATGATGCACTTCTCGCGGTCGCTCGGCGTGAACTGCAGCTATTGCCACAACTCCCGCGCGTGGGAGAACTGGGACGAGAGCCCGCTTGCACGGTCGGTCGCGTGGCATGGCATCCGCATGGTGCGTCACCTCAACAACGAGTGGCTGGTGCCGCTGACCAAGGAGTTCCCGCCCGAGCGGCTCGGAGTCAACGGCGACGCGCCCAAGCTGAACTGCTCGACCTGCCACCAAGGCGCGTACAAGCCGTTGCTGGGGCAGAGCATGCTGCCCGACTACCCGCCTCTGGCGCGGGCAGAGGCGCAGCCGCAGCGCACGGCGCCGCGGCCGGCTGCCGCGGGCGCGCCGTAAGGCCGCACCCGCGGCACCGCAGATTGCCCGAACCTCGGGCGGTCTGCGGCTTTCGCGTTTCGGCGTGGGCGGGCCCCCCATCGTGCGCTACGCCGAGCCGCCCACGGCGCCGCCGTCGCCCGCGGTCGAGCTCCAAGAGCTCGCCGTGATGGTCGCGGCAGCGCCCGAGATCGTCACGCCCATCGCACTGCCGGATGACGGCGCGAAGCGGCGCAAGCGAGCACGCCGCCGGGCACCCGAGCGCGACGGCCGGCCCATCGAGATGACCGAGATGACCGAGATGGTCCAGATGGTCGAGCAGGTCGAGCAGGTCGACCCCATCTTGGGGGAGGGCGAGGGCGTCGCGACCAACCGCACGGTCGCCGTCCTGGATGGTGGGTTTGCCAGCGCGAAGCGCTGCTCGAGGAACTCGCCGAGCGATCGCCCACGCTCGACGCTGCGGCCGCAGGTCCGACCGGCCTGGCGGATATCCTCGAGACGCCGCAGGAACCCACGCCCGTCGCCGATTCCGACGCGCCGCCGGCCGACCCGCACGGCGGTGTGTTCGAGATGAGCGATGCGATGCGCTCGCCGGCGAGCCGAAGCTGGCGCCCGATCGAGCGCGTCACGATCGTCCGCGAGTGAGCCGACGGGCTCCGGGCTACGCCGCGTCAGAGCCCCGTCACCGCGCTGCGCGGCGCCACAGATCGTACAGATGCGCCGGCAGCGACGCCGTCATCAACGCGACCACCCAGACAATGTCGCCGCCGTTCACCGCCACCCGCAGCGCGAGCAGAAGCAGCGCGCCGGCGAGCAGGTGCCCGGCGACGTCCAGCGGTCGCATCCGCGTCCGCCCTCGGCGGCCGAGCACCACCAGCACGACGAATTCCACCAACACCGCACAAAGCGCGATGTCGATGAACATGCCGCCTTGGAGCAGGAGCTCGAGCACGAGCACGAAGCCTACAGGCAGCGGAGCCCGGCGCTCAGGCGGCCGGCGTGAGGCCGAGCAGGTGTGCCATGTCCTTGAAGAAGATCCGCAGGTGCGCGCCGGGGCGGGCACGCACCAACTCCTTGTGCATGTAGGCCTGCCAGGTCAGCATCTGCACGTCGGGATCGCGGCAGATGGTGACGAAGCGCTCGCGCCGCTTGTCACTCTTGTACCAGAAGCGCTGCATGATCCCGAGGATCCAGAACACGCGGCCGTGCGCCTTCATGAACTGCTTGCGCGCCAGCCGAAGGGACTTCGCCTGGCCGGTCTTCAGGAACTCGAGCCCAGCCTCGGCGGCGAGGTGGCCACCGACCATCGCGTAGTAGATGCCCTCGCCCGAGGCCGGTGCGACGACGCCCGCGGCGTCGCCGGCAAGCACCACGTCACGACCGTTGTCCCAGCGCGACAGCGGCTTCATCGGGATCGGCGCGCCCTCGCGGCGGATCGTGACCGCGTCCTGCAAGCCCGCGCGCGTGCGCAGCTCGGCGACCGACGTGCGCAGCTTGAAGCCGCTGCAGGCGCTGCCCGAGCCCACGCTGATGGACTTGCCGTGGGGGAAGACCCACCCGTAGAAATCCGGCGACGTGACGCCGTCGTAGATGACGTCGCAGCGGGCGGCGTCGAACCCTGCATCGGGCGCCGGCGCCGGGGCCTCGATGACCTCGTGATAGGCGAACACGTATGGCGGCGGCTTCTTGCTCACCTCTTGGCGCGCGACCTTCGACAGCGCGCCGTCGGCCCCGACCACGAGGCGGGTCCGGATGGTCTGCGGTTCGCCATCGACCGTGTAGTGGACCACGACCACGCCGTCGTCGTCCTCGCGCGTGAGTCGATCGAACACGCCGGTGCAGCGCACCGCCCCGGTGTCGGCTGCGCGCTGACGCAGGTACTCGTCGAAGACCTCGCGGTCGACCATGCCCACGAAGCCGCCGTCGATCGGCATGTCGACGGTGCGCTGGCTCGGCGACACCATGCGCGCCGATCGGATGCGCGCGCACAGCAGGCCCTGCGGGATCGAGAAGTCGGCGATGAGGCGCGGGGGGATCGCGCCGCCGCACGGCTTGATGCGCCCGGCCTTGTCGAGCAACACCACGGAGTGTCCGGCCTGGGCGAGCTCGTGGGCAGCGGTGGCACCGGCGGGGCCACCCCCGATTACGACGGCATCAAAGGTATCGGTGGAGTGATTCATGACATCGCCTCTCTCGTGGTGGCACTCAGCCACCGGTGATGAGCGCACGGACCGCGAACGCGCTGACGAGCATCCCGAGCACGAAGAATGTGGTGCCGGTTGCGTTGTAGAGCGGTGCCCGTGCCCGGGGATTGCGGATGAGCATCGGCATGAGCAGGCCCTGGGCGGCGAGGAGGCCGGCGACGACCAAGGCCTCGGTGGTGCGCCCGTCGGTCCAGAGCAACGCGATGACCACGAGCTGAGGGACCACCATGACGACGCAGGCGAAGGCGGCGGCTCGCTTCACGCCGAGCTGCACCGGCAGGCTGCGGATGCCGAGCTTGCGATCGCCTTCGATCGCCTTGAAGTCGTTGAGCACCATGATGCCGAAGGCGCCCGCGCTGTAGAGGAGCGCGAGCCAGACGATGCGGGCATCGGGCATCTGATAGGTGAGGGCGGCGGCGCCCGTGAACCACGGCAGCCCCTCGTAGCAGAGCCCGACCGCCGAGTTGCCCCACCAACCGTTGAGCTTGAGGCGCAGTGGTGGCGCGCTGTAGGCCCACGCCAGGATCAGGCCGACGATCGACGCGGCGAAGACCCAAGGGCCGAGCAACCACCCGATGAGCAGCGAGAGGCCGGTCCAGCCGATCGCGATGCCCAGGGCCCAGCGCCCCGGCACCCGACCCGAGGGGATCGGCCGGTTGGGCTCGTTGATCGCGTCGACGTGGCGGTCGAACCAGTCGTTGGAGGCCTGGCTGGTGCCGCACACCAGGGGACCGGCGAGGAGCGCCGCGCCGACGATCGACGGCAGGTGATCGAGAACGGGCACTCCCGCGGAGACCACGCCACAGCCCAGCGCCCACATCGGCGCGAACCACGTCACGGGCTTGAGCAGCTCGAGGACGGCGGAAGGCGCCGGGAACGCCCTTGCAGCCCCCTGCACCGCGATGGCGTCACCCGCGTCGGAGGGCTCGGGCAAGGGCATCAGCGAGGACATCGACATCTGGGCTACCACCGACCGAGCCCAGTGTAAAGTGATTCGGACACACAAGTGTCAAATCAACTTGACACTCCTCGGAGGCCCGGGCAGGCTGTGAACCATGACGGGCCTGCGTCACTCGCTGCAGCACCAGACCGCACCGGACCGCGGGAGCGTGGTCGCCCCGCTGTACACCCCGGAGGAGCGCCGACGCCGCGATGCCACCCCTTGGACTCTCGTTCAGGGCATCCTCGCCCCCGTACAGTTCCTCGTCTTCGCCGTGAGCCTCGGGCTGGTGTGCCGGACCCTGCTGACCGGCGACGGCGCGACGATCGCCGCGGGCTCGGTACTGCTGAAGACCGCGTGCCTGATGGCCATCATGGTCACCGGCGCGATCTGGGAGAAGGTCGTCTACGGCCAGTATCTCTTCGCCAAGGCGTTCTTCTGGGAGGACGTCTTCAGCATGCTGGTGATCGCGCTGCACGTCGCGTACGTGGTCGCGCTCGTCTCGGGCACCGTCGACACCCGCACGCAGCTGCTCATCGCGCTGGCCGCCTACGCCGCCTACGTGGTGAACGCGACCCAGTTCGTGCTCAAGCTCCGCGCCGCGCGGCTGCAAGAGCGACGCGAGCTGCTCGTCGCCGTCGGAGGTGCCGCGTGAGCGCCTCCGTCGAGATCGCCCCTGTGCCCCGCGGCATCGCCGGTCTGCCCGTCCTGCGCGAACGCGGCCAGCGCGAGGTCTTCTGCGGCCTCACCGGGATCATGTGGCTGCACCGCAAGATCCAAGATGCGTTCTTCTTGGTCGTCGGGTCGCGGACGTGTGCCCACCTGATGCAGTCGGCGGCCGGCGTGATGATCTTCGCCGAGCCGCGGTTCGCCACGGCCATCCTCGAAGAGACCGACCTCGCCGGCCTCGCCGATGCCCACGAGGAGATCGATCGCGTGGTCACGCGGCTGCTCGCCCGTCGCCCCGAGATCCGCACGCTGTTCCTGGTCGGCTCGTGTCCGTCCGAGGTCATCAAGCTCGATCTCTCGCGGGCGGCGGTGCGCCTCACCCAGTCGCACGGACCCGGCGTTCGCTTCGTCAGCTACTCGGGCAGCGGCATCGAGACCACGTTCACGCAGGGCGAGGATGCATGCCTGGCTGCGCTGCTCGCCGCCGGCACCCCGGCGCCCGCAGATTCGCCGGCGTCGCTGCTGGTGGTCGGCTCGCTGCCCGATCCGGTCGAGGACGCGTTTCGTCGCACGTTCGACGCGCTCGGCATTCCGGTCGCGTTCTTTCCTCCGCGACGTTCGTGGGATCTGCCGCAGATCGGCCCCTCCACGTCGTATCTGCTCGCGCAGCCGTTCCTCGGCGACACCGGCGCAGCGCTCGATCGCCTCGGCGCCACGCGGCTCGGCGCACCGTTTCCCTTCGGCGTCGAGGGCACGCGTGCGTGGCTCGGCGCGGCGGCGGCCGCCTTCGCGGTCGCACCCGAGCACCTCGAGGCCACCGTCGCGCCCGCCGAGCGCCGCACTCGCGCAGCCCTGGGCAAGATCCGCGGCGCCCTCGAGGGCAAGCGGATTTTCTTCTTCCCGGACTCGCAGCTCGAGATCCCGCTCGCGCGCTTCCTCCACCGCGAGCTGGGCATGGAGCTCCTCGAGGTCGGCACGCCGTACTTGCAGCGCGAGCACCTCGCCGCCGAGCTCGCGTTGCTGCCGTCGACCGTCACGCTCAGCGAGGGCCAGGACGTCGACAAGCAGCTCGATCGCTGCCGCGCCGCCAAGCCCGACCTCGCGGTGTGCGGGCTGGGCCTGGCCAATCCCCTCGAGGTCGAGGGCATCACCACCAAGTGGTCGATCGAACTCGTGTTCACGCCGATCCACGGTTACGAATACGCGGCCGACCTCGCCAACCTCTTCGTCCGGCCGCTGCTCCGGCGCGCACGACTCAAGGTCTGATTCCATGCAGCTCGCCGTCTGGACCTACGAGGGACCTCCGCACGTCGGCGCGATGCGCATCGCGACCGCGATGCGTGGCGTGCACTTCTTGCTGCACGCCCCCCAGGGCGACACCTACGCGGATCTGCTCTTCACGATGATCGAGCGCCGCAAGGAGCGTCCGCCGGTCACATACACCACCTTCGCCGCCCGCGATCTCGGCAGCGACACCGCCGAGCTGTTCAAGACCGCGGCCAAAGACGCCTACGAGCGCTTCGCCCCCGAGCTCATCCTGGTCGGTGCGTCGTGCACCGCCGAGCTGATCCAGGACGATCCCGGCGGCATCGCCACCGCCTTGCGCCTGCCGATCCCGGTGGTCGCCCTCGAGCTCTCGGCGTACCAGCGCAAGGAGAACTGGGGCGCGGCGCACACGTTCTACCGCATCGTCCGCGCCTGTTGCCCGGCGACGCCGCAGCCGCGGATCACCGGTGCCCGCAAGCGCTGCAACCTGCTCGGCCCCACCGCCCTGGGCTTCCGCCACCGCGACGACGTCACCGAGGTGACCCGCTTGCTGCAGCAGCTCGGCGTCGATGTGAACGTGGTCGCGCCGCTGGGCGCTTCGCCCTCGGATCTGGCGCGGCTGGGCGACGCCGACTTCAACGTCATGATGTACCCGGAGATCGCCGAGCAGGCCGCGCGCTGGCTCGGCAAGACCTTCGATCAGCCCTGTGTCGGCGCGCCTCTGGGCGTGAACGCCACGCGGGCGTTCTGCCGCCAGATCGCCGAGATCACAGGCGGCGATCCGACCGCGGTGCTCGACGAGGCCGAGTGTCGATTGCCTTGGTACTCGCGCTCGATCGACTCGACCTACCTGACCAAGAAGCAGGTCTTCGTCTTCGGTGACGCGACCCACGTCATCGCGGCGGCGCGCATCGCCACCGAGGAGTTCGGCTTCGAGGTCATCGGGCTCGGCTCGTACAGCCGCGAGCAGGCCCGCGACGTGCGCGACGCCGCGGCGCAGTACGGCGTCGAGGCGCTCATCACCGACGACCACCTGCTGGTCGAGGAGCGCATCGTGGAGCTGCAGCCGGAGCTCGTGCTCGGCACGCAGATGGAGCGGCACATCGCCAAGCGGCTCGGTCTGCCGTGCGCCGTCATCTCGGCGCCCGTGCACGTGCAGGACTACCCCGCCCGCTACTCGCCGCAGATGGGCTTCGAGGGCGCGAACGTCCTGTTCGACACCTGGGTGCATCCCCTGATGATGGGGCTCGAGGAGCACCTGCTGGCGATGTTCCGCGACGACTTCGAGTTCGCGGACGAGCGCGGCCCCTCGCACCTGGGCAGCACCGGAGCCATCGATGCCGCGGCGATGACGAACCCCGCACCGGCCGTGGCCCCGCCCGCCGCAGCCGGCACCTCCGCAGCCGGCACCTCCGCAGCCGTCACCTCCGCAGCCGTCACCTCCGCAGCCGGCACCTCCGCAGCCGGCACCTCCGCAGCCGGCACCTCCGCAACCCCACCCGCCGCGGCCCCGCCCGCCGTGGCCGCACCTGCCCCCGTCATGGCCGCACCCGCGGCGGCCCCCCCCGCGGGTCTGCAGTGGACCGATGAGGCGGAACGCGAGCTCAAGAAGATCCCGTTCTTCGTGCGCGGCAGGGCGCGTCGCAACACCGAGCGCTTTGCTCGGGAGTTCGGGCGGACCCCCATCACTCTGGAGACCCTGTACGATGCCAAGGCCCACTTCCAAGCCTGACGCGACGCCTATCGTCGTCGTGCTGATCACCTTCGATCACCACACCGCGGGTGTGATGGAAGGGTCACGCTGATGGCGAAGGCAACCACCGTAGATGCGACGCCGGTGAAGGTGCTGATCCTCACCCTCGACACGCACTTGGCGACGGCGACCACCAAAGCCTGGCAGACGCTCGTGCGGGAGCTTCCCGGCCTCGAGCTCACCATGCACGCGGCCTCGGCGTGGACCCACTCGCCCGCGCTCTTCGATCGCGTGAAGGCTGATCTCGAAGCTGCGGACATCGTGGTGTGCACGATGCTGTTCCTCGAAGACCACTTCCTGCCGCTCCTGCCGCTGCTCGAGGCCAAGCGCGGGGCCTGCGACGCGCTGGTGTGCGTGATGTCGGCTGGCGAGGTGGCGAAGCTGACTCTGATGGGAGGCTTCGACATGGGCAAGCCCGCGTCGGGGCCGCTGGCGTTCTTGAAGAAGCTGCGCGGCAACAGCAAGGACAAGGCGGCGGGTGCTTCGCAGATGAAGATGCTGCGCCGGCTCCCGCAGATCTTGCGATTCGTGCCGGGCGTCGCCCAAGACGTGCGCGCCTACTTCATGACGATGCTGTACTGGCTGGGCGGCTCGGAAGACAACATGGTGAACTTGGTGCGCTTCTTGGTGCACCGCTACGCCGCTGGGCCGCGCAAGGCGCTGCGCGCGAAGGTCAACCCCGCCGCTCCGGTGGAGTACCCGGAGGTCGGCGTGTATCACCCGAAGCTCCAGGGCCGGCTCTCCGAGGAGGCGAGCGCGCTGCCCAAGCAAGTGCAGGGAACGCCCAAGGGACGCGTCGGCGTGCTGGTGATGCGCTCGTACCTGCTGGCAGGGAACACGCGCCACTACGATGCGGTGATCGCTGCGCTCGAAGCCCAGGGTCTCGAGGTGGTGCCCGCATTCGCGTCGGGCCTCGACAACCGCCCGGCGATCGAGAAGTTCTTCATCGAGGATGGGCGCGCCACCGTCGACGCGATGGTGTCGCTCTCGGGCTTCTCGCTGGTGGGCGGGCCCGCATACAACGACGCGAAGGCCGCAGAGGAGATGTTGGCCAAGCTCGACGTGCCGTACATCGCGGCACACCCGGTCGAGTTCCAGACGCTCGAGCAGTGGGGCGGCTCGGATCGCGGTCTGCTCCCTGTCGAGAGCACCATCATGGTCTCGATTCCGGAGCTCGACGGCTCGACCGTGCCGATGGTGTACGGCGGCCGGCCTGGGCCCGCGGGCAGCACCTGCGCCGGCTGTGAACGGGCCTGCGTGTTCCCGAAGTCGGCAACCGCGGAGGACATGTTCCCTTGCGCCGAGCGCACCGAGATGCTGGCGGCGCGCGTGGCGAAGTTGGTGGCGCTGCGCCGCATGCGGCAGGCCGAGCGCAAGGTGGCGGTGGTGCTGTTCAACTTCCCGCCGAACGCGGGGAACATCGGCACGGCGGCATACCTCGCGGTCTTCGAGTCGCTGTTCAACACGCTCGAGGCGCTCAAGGCCGAGGGCTACACGGTCGACATGCCCGCGGACGTCGACGCGCTGCGCGACAGCATCGTCAACGGGAACCGCAGTCGCTTTGGCACCGACGCCAACGTGCACACGCAGATCGGCGTCGATGATCACGTGCGCCGCGAGAAGTACCTCAAGGAAATCGAGCAGCAGTGGGGCCCGGCGCCAGGCAAGCAGCTGTCGAACGGGCGATCGATCTTCGTGCTCGGCAAGCAGTTCGGCAACGTGCTGGTGAGCGTGCAGCCGGCCTTCGGCTACGAGGGCGACCCGATGCGGCTGCTCTTCGAGAAGGGCTGGGCGCCGACGCACGCGTTCTCGGCGTACTACCGCTACCTGCGCGAGGATTTCGCGGCGAGCGTGGTGCTGCACTTCGGTACGCACGGCGCGCTCGAGTTCATGCCGGGCAAGCAGGTTGGACTCTCGGGCGCGTGCTGGCCCGAGCGGATGATCGGGGCGCTGCCCAACGTGTACCTCTACGCCTCCAACAACCCATCGGAAGGGGCGATCGCCAAGCGCCGCTCGGGGGCCACGCTCGTCAGCTACCTGACGCCTCCAGTGGCGCAGGCCGGCCTCTACAAGGGCCTCGAGGACCTGAAGTCCTCGCTGCAGCGCTACCTCGCGCTCGAGCCCGAGCGCGCCGACGAGCGCAAGGGGCTCATCCCGCTGATCCAATCGCAGGCGGCGGACCTCGAGCTCGCCAAGGCAGAGCCCGCATGGGCGAGCGCGCAATGGGACCGTGAAGTGACGCGGCTCGGCCAGCGGCTGATCGAACTCGAGCAGACGCTGATTCCGCATGGACTCCACGTGGTGGGCCAGGCGTCGTCACTCGAAGAGCGCATCGACATGCTCGCGGCGATGTCCGACGGGCAAGAGGGCAACAAGAAGCTGCCGCGCGAGGTGGTGGAGGCGCTCGTGGAGACCCGCGACGCCAAGGCGGGCCTGGCGCGTGCAGGCCTCGCGAAGGCGGAGCGTGAGGTGCTCGAGGCGGCGCAGAAGCTAGTCGACACCGACGCGCTCCTTCGCGAAGAGACTGAGCTCGGCGCGCTGATGCGGGCGCTCGACGGCCGCTTCATCCGGCCGGCACCGGGCGGCGATGTGGTGCGCACCCCAGAGGTCCTGCCAACCGGCCGCAATCTCCATGGCTTCGATCCGTTCCGCATCCCGAGCGCGTTTGCGGTGCTAGATGGCGCGCAGCAGGCGGAGAAGATCCTCGCCTGCCACATGGAGGCGGGCAACCCGCTCCCGGAGTCGATCGCCCTCGTGCTGTGGGGCAGCGACAACCTGAAGAGCGAGGGAGCCCAGCTCGCGCAGGCGATGGCGCTGATGGGTGCGCGGCCGCGCTTCGACAGCTACGGACGGCTCGCGGGGGCCACGCTGATCCCGCTCGAGGAGCTGGGGCGCCCACGCATCGACGTCGTGATGACGCTGTCAGGGATCTTCCGCGATCTGATGCCGCTGCAGATCAAGCTGCTGGCGGAGTCGTCGTTCCTCGCGGCCTCGGCGGTCGACGAGCCCATCGAGCAGAACTTCGTGCGCAAGCACGCGCTCGCGTACCAGAAGCAGCACGGCTGCGACCTCGAGACGGCCTCGCTGCGGGTGTTCGGCAACGCCGACGGGGCCTACGGCGCGAACGTCGGGAACCTCGTGGAGAGCGGCAAGTGGGGCGGCGAAGACGAACTCGCCGAGACCTACGTCGCGCGCAAGGGCTTCGCCTACGGGCGCTCCGGCGTGCCCAAGCAGCAAACTGCGCTGCTCAACAGCGCGCTCGCCGACGTCGCGCTCACCTACCAGAACCTCGACTCCATCGAGCTCGGCGTCACGACGATCGACACGTACTTCGACACCTTGGGCGGCATCACGCGCGCGGTGAAAAAGGCCAAGGGCAGCTCGACGGAGACGCCGGTCTACATCGGCGATCAGACCAAGGGCGAGGGCGTGGTGCGCACGCTCTCGGAGCAAGTCTCGCTCGAGACGCACACCCGCATGCTCAACCCCAAGTGGTACGAGGGCATGCTCAAGCACGGCTACGAGGGCGTGCGGCAGATCGAGGTGCACGTCACCAACACCATGGGCTGGTCGGCGACCACGGGCCAAGTGCAGCCGTGGGTGTACCAGAAGCTCTCGGAGACGTTCCTGCTCGATCCGGCCATGCGCGAGCGGCTCGCGGAGCTCAACCCGACCGCCTCGGCCCGGGTCGCCAACCGGCTGATCGAGGCCTCCGAGCGCAACTACTGGAAGCCGGATGCCGCGACCCTGGAGGCGCTGATGAAGGCGGGAGAAGAGCTGGAAGACCGCCTCGAGGGCCTCACCAGGGCGCGCGCCACCGCGGCCTAGCGCAACATGCGCGCGTTCGCCCAGAGGCCGACAGGCCGCTCCAACTCGGAGCCAGCGGCCGGGCACGGATCGAACGCGACAGGTCGTCAGGCGGCGAAGTAAGTGCCGTCAAGCTGACCTGACACTCGTAGTGTCAATCTGGCTTGACACAGCCCAGGTGGCGGGCCTATCCTCGAAGTTGCCCAGCGCCGCGCTCGTACGGGCCGGCGACGCACTCGAACACCGCCTCCAGGGAGCGTCGCGCCTGAGGCCACGCCCCATCAAGGACCGCACCATGTCGGAGCTCATCAACATCACTGGTCGCGGGTGCCCGGACGGCGAAGGCAGCGTCCAGTTCCACGACGCGCAGGCCATGGCGATCACGGGGGCCAAGGTCTTCGCGATCTACGGCAAGGGCGGCATCGGCAAGAGCACGACCAGCAGCAACCTCTCGGCCGCGTTTTCCCTGCTCGGCAAACGCGTGCTGCAGATCGGTTGCGACCCCAAGCACGACAGCACCTTCACGCTGACCAAGAAATTGATGCCCACGGTGATCGACGTGCTGGAACAGCATGATTTCCACCACGAAGAGCTGCGGCCCGAAGATTATATGTTTGAAGGCTATAATGGCGTGATGTGCGTGGAAGCCGGTGGCCCGCCGGCCGGCACCGGTTGCGGCGGCTATGTCGTCGGCCAGACGGTGAAGCTGCTGAAGCAGCATCATCTGCTGGAAGACACGGATGTGGTGATTTTCGATGTGCTGGGCGATGTGGTGTGCGGCGGCTTTGCGGCACCGCTGCAACATGCCGAGCGCGCCATCGTGGTGACCGCCAACGATTTCGATTCGATCTTTGCGATGAACCGTATCATGGCGGCCATTGCCGCCAAATCGAAGAATTACGAAGTGCGGCTGGCGGGCTGCATCGCGAATCGGTCGACCAACACCGACGAGATCGATCGTTTCTGCGGTGCCACCGGCATCAACCGGCTGGCGCATCTGCCCGATCTCGACGCCATCCGCCGCTCGCGCCTGAAGAAGTGCACCATTTTCGAAATGGACGAAACGCCGGAGATTCTGGCCGTACAGCACGAATACAAAAGGCTGGCAGCGTTGCTGTGGGCCGGGGTGGAGCCAAATCTGGCCAAGCCGATGAAGGACCGCGAAATCTTCGATTTCCTCGGTTTCGAGTGACAGGCCAAAGCCGCTGACATGAACGCCCATCTGCCCAAGCACGCCCCGGGTTGGGACGCCAAGCGCGCCCGGCTGGAGCAATATTTCGATCGCACGGCGCTGGATGCCTGGGCGGCGATGACCAGCGATGCGCCGGTGTCGAAAATTCGTGCCACGGTGCGGGCGGGTCGCGAGGACATGCGCAACACCTTGCTGGCGTGGCTTCCGCAGGATCTGCACGGGCGCCGCATCCTCGATGCCGGCTGCGGTACCGGCATGCTGGCGATCGAAGCGGCACGGCGCGGTGCAGAGGTGGTCGGTATCGATGTGTCGCCGCAACTGATCGAGATCGGCAAGGACCGCCTGCCCGATGATGTGAAGGGTCGTATCAGTCTGCATGCCGGCGACATGCTCGATTCAAGCTATGGCGATTTCGATCATATCGTGTCGATGGACGTGCTGATCCATTATGAAAGCGATCAGATCGCGGCGGCCACGGCGCGGCTGGCGGAACGGGCACGCCATTCGTTGCTGTTCACGTTTGCGCCGGGCACGCCGCTGTTGCGCACCGCGCGCGCCGTCGGGCAGTTTTTCCCAAAATCCGATCGGTCGCCCAGCATCATTCCGGTGGCGCATGACCTGCTGAAATCCCGGCTGTCGCGCAGCGTGCCGCAGGCGCGGCTCGGCCGGGATCAGCGCATCAGCCGCGGCTTTTACACCAGTCACGCCCAGGAAGTGCTGCTGGGATGACGCTGCCGCCGGCCTGGTCAGGGGCTGCGGCCGACGCAAACGCTGCGGTGAATCCGCAACGCGCCGGCAATATTCGCGCCAACCCGTTGCGGGACGTTGCCATTGCGTCATGTTCTGCACTACCCATGGTGGTGCCTGACGTGTTAGGCCTTGTGCAACGTGATGGCGCAGGCCGTGTATCGCCCGATATCGCACTGGCGCGGTGGGATAGGGGCTTTGGGTTTCGCGCTGCATCTGCCCGGTTGGTGCCAGTCGGGCTGGTTTTTTCTGAGGGGAGACGCC
>JBBQJI010000074.1:0-25660 GCA_038325765.1 Nannocystales bacterium | reverse complement strand
CAGCCTCTCGCTCGTGCCGCCAACAGCCGCTTGCTTCGTCCGTCGCGAGTCCTTCACCACTCCCAACTTCTGCGACCACCATCTCAGTCGCCACGGCGGGATCCCCTGCTCGCGCGCGAACGTCTTCAGCGCCTGGCCACTGCGCCCCCACGCTCGCAACGCCGTCCGAGCCTCCCGCTCGGTCCACCGCGCCACACCAACCAGATCCTTCAGCCCACGACTCGATCCGCTCATGCCCGCTCAGACTGCCCGCACCGCTACCCCGCCGATCGGACTTCCGCGAGTGCGCCCTGGCGATCGGTCACGCTCGAGCCACCGGGTGCCCGGATCCCCATGCCGCTCGCGCGTCCGCGTGTGCACGAAGTTCGGCGCGCGCGGGCGTCCTCGAGAATGTCGGCTCCGACCATCGCCCGCTCGCCGCCGAGATCTGTCTCGTCGGGCAGTCGGCGCGGCGTGCCAATGCATCGCCGGACGACGTTGATCCGCAATCGCTCGAGGCGGCGCCGTCGATGGCGGAGCAATCGCCGCGGTGACGCTGCGGTGATGGTGGTCTCGCGTCAAGGGCGCGCCAAGGGGTATCGCCGGCGGCGCCGGGGCGACGCGTGATGCCCACGGTGACCAAGTGTTGCAGAACCAAACCGCCCACCGGCGCACTACAGGGCACGATGCTCACCCTCCGATCCGCCTCCCCCCTCCTCCTGATCGTGGCCTGCGCCGCACAGAACACCGCGAGCGATGGCGAACAGCACGACGGCGTGGGTGGCAAGGCCGATGGACTGGGTGAGCTCGCTTGTCCCGCCGAAGTCGGGATCAACGACGCGCCCGGTGGTCAGCGTCGATGCTTCGACGAGGTCAGCGGCCAGTTCGTGCCGACCGCATGCTGCGCGGAGCACTGTGACGGCGCCAGATGGCGTGAGCATGACAACGGTCGGGTCTGCGCATGGCTCGCTGATCCCGGGCTCGAGGGCGCGAGCGTCGGCCAGTTCGCACCCACGATGTGCTGCGAGCTGGGCGACGATATCGCCTGCGCGCGAGCCCAGACCGACGGCGCGGGGTGCCGCGACCCGCAGAGCGATGCAGCGGTGGATCCCGCATGTTGCGCCGAGCAGCCACCGGTCGCGAGCTGCGATCCGCTGGTCGAGTCGAGCGTCCGCGAGTGCGTGCGCACGCGCATGTGGGAGCCCGACTCCAACGTCGAGCTGCTACCGATGCGACCCACCGAGCTGCTCGACGTGTGCACGCTCGAAGGCGACGTCACCGGGCCCATCCGCGACGAGCTCTGCGCGTCGTTCCCCGACGAGCCCGTCTGCCAGCTCGACTTCGAGGCCTTCACCGAGCAGGTTCTGCGCCCGTGTGGCTCCGCGCTGCGTGATCAATACGACTGCGCGTTCGGGACCTCGTTCCGCGACATCGAACGGCTGCCGAACAACGCGATCGTGCGCGAATCGGTGCTGACGATCGCCGATGTCTCGGCGCTGTCGGCGATCGAGCGCGAGCAGATCATCATCGCCGCGCGGCAGTCTGCGTTCGACGACATCGCCAGCGTCGAGCAGGCCTTCGAGTACTTCGACGGTGGCGAGCTCAACCTCATCGACTTGGTCGAGATGGGCAACGGCAGGCCGTATCGCGCGCTGGAGTTCGGCGCCGGCGACAACTCGTTCGGCGCGATCTTCGAGCACGGCACCACCACCATGGTCGCGTTCATCCAGGACAGCGACCTGCTGCGCCCGATTCCCGAGTTCGCACCGGGCTGCGACGTGCCGTTCGGCGTCGCGGGGTTGGTGTGCCAAGGCGCCGAGACCTGCCAAGGGCTGCCGTGCGGCGGAATGATCGACGTCCACCCGGTGGGTATGGTGGGGCGTTGCGTGAACTCGGCGTTGGGTCAGGACTCGCCCGCGCTCGAGCAGCGCTGCACCAGCGCCGCCGACTGTCCACTGCACGACGGGTTGGTCTGTTCGGGCATCACGCAGTTCGACGAGGGTTTTTGTCGGCCGGCGTGGGTGCTGGGACAGTTCCGTGAGGTCGCGACGATCGCGTTGCCGCAGCGTGGCACGATCACCCGCGACCTGTATGTCTACGGCCTGGCGACAGTGCCCGAAGATGCGTGGATCAGCCTCCGGCTGTTGCACCCCGATCCGAAGCAGATCAAGATCACCCTGATCCCCGCGTTGCAGGACGAAGGCACCCCGTTCGTCGTGTTCGATGGCAAAACCGACCCCGCAGCGATCGGAACCACCGCGGTGACGATTGACCGCGTCATCGCCCACCCCGGCGACGAGTCGCTGAACGGCAAGTGGACGCTGGTGGTCGAAGACACCAAGAGCGGGAAGGCGGGGATGATCGACGGCTGGGAGCTGCGGTTCTCCAGCCGGATGGACTAACGGCGCGCACCGTCGCGAGGCGCGAGCGCGCCGGTGTCCATGGTCGCGCCCGACCGCGGCGCAACGTCATCTCCGCAGCGTCGCGTCACCGGGCCAGTACTCCGTCGCCGTCCAGTCGAGGCGGATCGTGCCGTCGCGATACACCCGGCCTGCCTCCGCAAGGCCTGTCGGCACCGCGTCGATGCGGCTGTGCACGTGCTTCGGCGGGGCGAGCACCACGTCTCGGCCCAGCTCGAACGTCTGCGCCCGCACCATGGTCATGTACGCCTTGTCGAGTCGAAGCGCGCGCTCGCGGCTCGGCATGACGAGATCCGGCAGCCGCCGATCACCACCCGGTGCGGCGCGGCGCACCGCAGCTTCGTCGAGGACACCGCCGGGGAAGAACCGCGCAAGCATCTCGTCGTTCGCGCGCAGCTCGTCGCCACCACCGACACGCCGCAGATACGTGAGCACCTCGGGATCCTCGTGATGGAGCTGCGGCACATCCGGGATCTCGGTGATGTCCTGGTAGCCCCAGCCAGCAGCGCCCGGCACCTTACGTGGGAACGCGAAGGTGCTGTCGGCAGTCACGCCCAAGCTGCCGTGACAGCCCATGCACGCGTACTGCTCCTCGTAACTCTGGAGCCGCAGTCGACCGCGGTCGTCCTCGATGTAGCCCTGGACCCGCCAGCCGAATGCATTGAGCAGCCCCGTCTCCGCACCGCCGCCGTAGAGCGGAAGGCGCCCTTCGAATTTCTCCTCCGCCTCGTGCTCGTCGATGGCAAAGTATTGCTCGCGCGTGGTCTCGCGCTCTTTGTGCAGCCAGCGCAACTCCTTCATCCGCACAGCGACCAGGCCACGTGCATCGGGATCGAGGTAGCGCACCGAGTGCAGCATCTCGGTTCCCGCTGGATACGCGCCGCGCACGAGGGGATGCCGCGACGCATCACCGATGTAGCGCGGCGGCAGTCCGCGCACAAAGGTGACATCCGCGGCGAGCCTGCCATCGCCGTCGAGGTCCACTCCGATCACGCGCTCGTCGGTGGGCTCGATCGGCCACACGACCTCGTGATCGCCGAGTCGCGGATCGCTCGCGATACTGGCCTCGACCAGGGCGAGGTTCGCCTTGTACACGGCGAGTTCTTCGACCCCCGCTGCCGACCGGAACTCCGAGGCCAACCTGACCATCACGTCGTCCGTGCTGCCGTTGGTCGGCCAGAACGCGCCCGCGAACGGCTTGTAACGAAATGCTCGCCAACCGCTGCCATCGCACGCGAAGCCGTCGTCCGCGAAGCCACGCGCGAAGTCGAGGTCGAATCCGTATGCCCACTCGTTCAGCTCGCCGCTCAGGATCTCGCGTAGCGGTGAGTAGTTGTCCTCGCGCACCCATGCGAGCGCCTGCTCGTCCGTGAGCGCCGCAACCTCGGCGCTGCGATCGACAAAGGGGCTCGTCCATCGGTTCTCGCGGCCGTAGTCCGAGAACGAGTACTCGACCTGTAGCGCGTCATCCTCCTTGAGCGTCGGGTAGCCACCGGGCGTGTGGCACGTCCAGCACGGGTTCGCGACCCCCGCGGTCTTCGTGTAGCACTGGATCGGGATCGGTGCTTCACGGTTGTCGAGCCGCGTGCCTCGTCCGCGCGCGTACGCGAGCGGGTGGTAGTCGTCGCGGCCGGGCCCTCGATCGAGATCGACGGTCGACACCGACGACGAAGTCACCGGTGTCGCCGGCACGGGCGGCATCTCGGGCTCCGACGCATGCGTCGCGACGCATCCCGAGAGCAGCCCGACTGGGATCCACGCCCGCGTCATCGCTCGACCAGCGTCAGCGACACACGACCCGAGCGCGGGCCGAGCTCGAGGTACGGCGCGAAGTCGGAGGCCGGTGCAGCGACCAGGTCTTCCGCGGGATGCTGTACGCTGAAGAACAGCGAGCGCTCGTCGGGGGTGAACATCGGCCCGGTGTTCTCGGCGTCCGACGGCATTGTCGTGATGCGCCACGCGCGGCTCACGGTGGGGTCGTCGCTCGCTTCGAGGTAGTACAGGGCGTCCTGCTTGTCGGCCGCGAAGTTCCCGTCGGTGCCGAACCACACCCCACCGATCGAGTCGATCGCGATGTTGTCGGGATTCGCCGCGTCGTAGGTGCCCGCGTCGGGAGAGCCCTGCCACGCCGCGTGGAACGTGAAGTCCAGCGACGTGCCGGGGTCGGTGGCATCGTCCTCCACCAGCACGAAGATCGCGCCCAGGTCGTCGGACCGAGCAAAATCGCTGCGTTCGTCCTGCGGCGTGCCGGGGTCGTCGATGTTCAGCGTACCGTCGTCACGCAGCGCGTTCGGACGATCGTGGTTCGTGAACGCGATCCATAGCGTGCCGGTCGTCGGATTCCACTCGAGGTCCTCGGGCCGGTTCAGCTCACGCACGCCGATCTTGTTGGATGCCGAGAACAGGCCGACCAGCACCGACTGCTGATCGGCGAACCCACCCATCCCGTTCCACTCGATGTCCTGAAGCGCGGCGCCGACCGTCGTCGTATCGCCGCCGTTCGCGTTGGGCGCGACGTCGTCGGCATTGTCGACCGACATGAGGATCCAGCGCCCGAGCCCGGGCGAGGCTGCCGAGGGCAGCGAGCCGCCCACGGTGAGGCCTCCCCGCGCGCCGGTGTCGGCATCGTCGGAGTTGTCGAGGTCGGCAAAGTGCGCGACGTACAGGTAGCCCTCGCCGAGAAGGTTCCGGATCTCGGCCTTGGTCATCCCGTCCTCGTAATCGGCGCTCGACACCCACTTGTAGATTCGACCACCGCGGCGGTCGTCCCCCGCATACATCACAATCGGCTGGCCGGGCACCAGATCCCAGTTTTCGCCGACATGGAACGCGGTGTTCTCCCAACGGGCGCGGCCGAACGAGCCGAGCTTGAGGTGACCGTCGCCGGTGATCGGGTCGAAGGCATCGCCCGGTTGGGCCTCGGGATCGATCTCGACGATGTACGAGTAATAGTCGGGCCTGGTGTTGGTCGCGGTACCACGCGTGTAGTCACTCGTGCCGCTCGGCGCCGTGTTCCACACGATCGCGGCGCCCGGTGCACAGGGCCCACCCGTGAACGCGTTCGAGCTGCTCCAGCAGCTCTCGATCTCGCCGTAGGCGAAGTTGACGTTCTCTTCGCCGCTCATGAACGTGCCCCACGGCGTCACGGCGCCGGAGCAGTTGCTCGACGTGCCGGGCACCACGTTGGGCGGCAGATCCGCGCCGAGGTCATCCTGCGCGACGCCGATGTCGATGCCGCCGTACACCAGGAACTGCGTGGCGCTCGTGCCGTCGAACCGCGTGTTGTCGGCGGATGTGTCGATGGCCCAGCCATCGACCTCGTCGTACTCCGCTCGATACAGGGCACCTCCGACCGCACGCTTGTGCCAGAGGATGTAGGCGTCGACGCGCTCCTCCGTCCACTGCGCCGAGTCCGTCACATCGAACTGGAAGTCGGGCACACCGTTCTCGGCCAGCCATGTCACGAGCTGGCGCCCCTGCCCGGTGGGCGCGGCGCCCACGTTCGCGCGATCGTTGCTCAGGTACTCGAAGTTCGTCCACATCCAGCCTGCAACACCCGACCCCGCGAAGTACGGCGAGCCGTCCTTCTCCCACCCGTCGCCGATGAAGCCATTGAAGTCGTTGTTGGCGCCCCACGTGGGCGCGCTCGGAGAGTCGTCATCGGTGAGCGAGTCGAGGAACGCCGCGTCGATCTGGGACTGGAGCTGCGGGACCACACGCAACGATCCGGCGCCGGGCTCGTATTCGATCGGAAAGCCCGGGACGTCGACTCCGTCGTTCTCGCTCTGGATCAGCGCGCGGATCGTCGACGGGATGGTGTCCGCGGGCAGCGGGTCGCCGGTCGTGCTCGACGAGGAATCGTTCGTGGCCGATTCGCTGGTGCTCGAAGCCGTCGTGTCGGGATCGGTCGTGGCAGTATCCGTCGTGGCAGTGTCGCTCGAAGTCGGTCCGACGGAAGTCGGATTCCCCGACGTGTCCGCCGTCGTCGCGCTGGTCACCGTCACGCCGGTCGGCTCCACGTCCGTCGGGTCGCTACCGCTCTCTGAGGTCGGACTCGTGTCGACGTTCTCGGAGGTGTCGTCCGCGCAGCTGAGGGGCGCGAGCGCTGCGAGCAGTGCGAGTGGATGGCGGAGATTGACAAGCATGGGCATGCGGACGGTAAAGGACGTTTGCGACGGGGACGCGACGGGTGGGCGACATCGCGCAAACAGGATCGCGCACGCATCGTCGCCATCCCGTGACGTCCACGTCGCGCTCGGAGGGCAAACCGAGCTCGAACGCCCACGTCTAGAATCGCAGCTGGAGCTGCGTCGCCGCGCCGTCCGCCCGCTCGTACTCGCTGATGCGGTTCTCGCCCAGGTACTGGACCAGCACCCGGAGCGCGTCGGGGCGCTCGCCATCACCGACATACAGCGCGAGGCCGGCCTCGCCGTAGAAAACCGTGCGTGGATCGGCGCGTT
Organism: Nannocystales bacterium; assembly: GCA_038325765.1. Lineage (GTDB taxonomy): Bacteria > Myxococcota_A > Polyangia > Nannocystales > Nannocystaceae > Xiheibacterium. Next base: position 18,801 of record JBBQJI010000074.1, on the reverse strand, counting down.
GGTCGGTCGTCGTCCAGCCGAAGCGGCCGATCGGCGCGATGCCCATGCGGCGAGGCAATGCGAAGAACATCGACCCTTGAACGTAGGCCCCGTCGGCAACCCGCGGCAGGCTGGAGAGACTGTCGGTCCGCTGACGCCGTAGATATTCCGCCTGCAGATAGAACCCACGGACCGCCAGGCGGACCGAGGTGGACACCCGCAGATCCCGTGCCCGAGTTCGGGTGTCGTTGCCGGCGTCGTCGTAGATCCGCGACGGAAAGAACAGTGCGCCGGTCCCCACACCGAAGCGAAACCGTCCACGCTCGAGATCGCTCTCGGCGTAGTTGAAGCCGCCGAGCGGATTGACATCGATGCGCCCCGAGAACAGCGCGCCGCGCTCGTTGCTGCGACCGATCGCCAGACCGGTCCCGTTGAAGATGCCGGTGGAGAGTTCGACGCGATCTTGCAGCACACCCACGGCTGCGAGCGCGCCCAGGTCGGTGCCGAGCAAGAACACGGCGTTCGGGGTGCTGCGGCTCGGGAACATCAGTGCCGCGTTGAACACCTTCTGCTGCACCGTCCACGGGATGCGCAGTTGCCCGAGCTCGAGATCGACGTGCACCAGCGTGCCCTCGCCCCGCGACCGTTTGGCATCGACGGGGCGGTAGCGGACGCTCAGCCTCTCGATGAAGAGCCCAGGAACGGGCTCGGAGCGGGTGGACACGTCGTCGACGGTACCGTCACCGTTCTGATCGATCACGTCGACCCCCGTGATCGTATCGACGATGGTCGCGCCGACCACCAAGTGGATCGTGTAGAACCATCGGCGGACCGGCTCACCGCTGAGCACGAAGCCCGCACGGGTGGCGCCGGCCCCGAACTCGCGTTGGTCTCGGGGACGGGCGTTGTCACGCACGCGAAAGGTGAACTGCGGCTGCACATAGCCGGAGATACGCAACCACTCGCGTCGCGGACGCACGAGCGGAGCGTCGTCGTCGTCGTCGTCGGCGGCGTCGTCGTCGGCGTCGTCGTCGTCGTCGTCGTCGTCGTCGGCGGCGGCGGCGGCGGCGGCGGCCGCGGCGTCACCGTCGTCGGCGGCGTCACCGGCGTCGTCGTCACCGTTGTCGTCGCGCGACCGCAATGAACCGTCCGGGCGGAGTGACGGCTCGACGGCCGGGGGAACGACCCGAGTCGGCTGGGGTGGCGGTTCGCTCGGCGTCAGCGCGGGCGTCGGCGACTCCGCCGGTGCAATGGGCTCGGGCGCAGGTGGTGGTGGGGCCGGTGCCGTGACACCGAACACCCATGACGCCAGCGCCCAGGGCATCCACGCGCTCATGGATAGGCGATTCCCACGGGCGCGATGGCGACCGTGGTGAAGCTCTGACCCGCAGTCTCGTACGCCGGGCCCGCGACGAGCAGCAACGTGACGCCATCGGCGTATGGATGGGGGTTCTCGGCGTGGAGAAACGCCGACGCGCCGACCGCAGCGCGCGCCGAACTCCAGCGTACGGTGTCGATCGGTGCCGTGCGATCGTCGAGCACCGTCACACCCGCCGCCAACCGACGCGCGATGCGCTCGCTCGACACCCACCCCTGCGCGGCACCGATGTCGCCACTGGGAGCCAGCGCAGCGATCGCCGGCCGACCATTCTTCTCGCCGACGATCCAAGTCGTGCCCTCGAACCGATGCACGCCGACCGCGGCAAGGCCGTCGGTCGCGCGGATCCGGCCGCCGTCGCGGTCGAACACCAGCACGTCGCCGTTCTCGAGCACGCCGGCGACCCAGCCCTGGCCTTCGCCCTGCAGGAATCCAGCGACGGCGATGGGCGGTTCATTCTCCGCCGCCGCGGGATACTCGGTGATTGCCGCGACGTCGCTGACGCGTGCCGCACTGTCGAGGAAGCGGCCCTCGACCCGCAGCGCGTCACCGATCATGTACTGCACCAAGACGAAGCCAGCGCCGTCGTCGTCGTCGTCGTCGCGACCACTGCCGAGCACGGTGACGTCGACGGCGTTGTTGGGGACGAAGCGGGTCAAGTCCGTGTAGATGCCCAGGTCGAGATCGATGACGACCTCGAACGGCACGGAATCGGTGACGCTTTGGATCATCGCGACCATGGTGTTGCGTGACGGTGTCTCGCGCACATCGGGCACGACCGCGACGAAGGCGAGGTCGGCGGCCGAGACCGGGTCACGATCAAGGAGGTTCTTGCACGAGCCGGTGGTGCCGTCGACCTCGACCAGCGCATCACCGGACCAGTACCAAGCCCGGTCCTGGATGTGACCGACCCAGCCGTAGGCACCGCGTTGCGTACCTTCGTGCACCTGGCATCCGCCGGTCCATCCGCCGCCGGCACGTCCGACATACGCCGTGACCTCGATGACCTCCGGAGCTCCGTAGAGCACGTAGACATTGCCATCACGATCCGAAATCGGAGCGGTCAGCGGCATCGGCACCGCGCCGCGGACGTCACCGAACGTCCGTAGCTCGCCGATCTCCCCGGATCCCAGGGTCTCGATGCAACCGGTGCTCGCGCACAGGCCAAGCGTGACCACCCGTCGCGCGATCATCGGTCACCGACGGCATAGCTCATCACATAGTACGCAGCGTCGTTGCCCTCGAGGTCGGTGTAGTGCTCTTGGTAGACGTAGGGCGCGAACGAGAACGCGTATTCGAGGTACTCGTCTTCGGGCGTGGCGGGGTCGTCGGGGATCGACGGAACATTCCCGCCGAACGTCGCTTGCTCGCCGACCTTGAGCTCGTAGGCCTTGCCCCAGCTCCCCCCGAGCCCGGCGCCGAACTGGAACGGGCCGACGCCGAGTGACGCACCGATCTTGAGTCCGACCTTGGTGCTGAGTCCGTTGACCTCGGCGCTACCGACCGCGAGCTCCCAACCCACGTCGGCCACGTCGCTGACGAGGTAGTTCGGGACCTCGGGAAACACGAAGTCCTCCGCAGCGATCGGGGAGCCGTCGGCACGCTCTGGCCCCCGCGGGTACGACTCTGGATCCCCGAGCACGTACGGAATCTCGACCAGCGGCAGGTTGCCGACCGCTGCAGCCATCGCGTTGTAGCGCGGGGTCGACCACACCGTCGTGGTGCCCCCCACGGGCAGCAGCATCACGAACTGCTCGGCGTCGCCGCCCTCGCCCAGGTGGGCGGCGGGATCCTCGACCTCGTAGGTGTAGGCGTGGAAGCACCCACAGGTGATGACCACGATCCCGTAATCGGTCCCGAAGAGCGACGGGTCAGGCTGGGCCGAGTGGCGATCACCGATCGCGAGCGACGTCTCGGTACCCTTTTGGAACTGGACCTCGGACGACACACTCGTGCTCATGCCGACCTTGAAGATGTCGAACAGACGCGCGCTGACCCCGACGTCGACGTTGACTGCCAGCGCGACCGAGTCGGTGAGCTTCTCACTCGTCGTCTCCTTCATGCCCACCCGGATCGAAGATGTGTCGTCGCTACGTTCGCCATCGTAAGGGGGGAAGTGGATCACCATCTGCGGCACGATCGGTCCCGAGATCAGCGTGGGCTCGCCCTCGACCAGTCGCGACCGCGGCGAGTCGCCGTCGAAGTCGCTCGCAGCGATGCGAAACGGGTCGGCGCTCACTTCCAGCTGATGCGTCAGCTCGGGCATCAGGGCGAAACCGTCGCCGGTCTGGCGCAGCATCTCGACGACGCCCTGCTCGCGGAGCACGAAGACTTCATCCTTGCGGTCGCGATCGATGTCGCCCAGCGACACGTCACGCGAAGTCGCATCGATCTCACGGGATGCGGTCTCGATCACCGCCCCAGACGCTGCCGAGTAGACGTAGAGCTGCGCGGCGCTGATCCAACTATCGTCTTCGAACGCGACCAGCTCGGCCGTCCCGTCGCCGTCGAGGTCACCGCCGTCGATGCGGGTGGCCTCGTGGCCCGCCGGGCTGAAGAAATCCTGTTGCTCGGTGATCGCCGCGTCGGTGTTCCAGACGTAGATGATCGGAGCGCCGCCGCTGGTCAGCAGCAGGACCGGTTCGGCGTAGCCGTCGCCGTCGACGTCGGCGACAGTCACATCGCGGCTGGTCGCGTTCTCGACCGAGAACGATGTACATGAACCGGTTTCGACCTCGCACATCGCCATGTTGCCGAACTGCCCCAAGACGATCAGCTCGTCGCGCTTGTCGCGATCGACGTCGCCGGCGGCCAACGCGAACGGCTGGAAGCCGATCTCCAGCGATTGCTCCTCGTCGCCGTCGCGAATCACGACATCGGTGGAGCCAGACTTCGCCACCGCGAACACCTCGTAGCCCGTACCGGTGAAGTCGCCGCCGACGACGTCGACGAGCGGTGACGCGCCCATCGACCACGACCCGGGGTAGTCGACCCCACCATTGATCGGGGCGTAGCCGTCGACGTAGTACGAGCCCTCGAACGCGACGCTGTCGGCCACGATGAGCTCTTGATCGAGCGCGAACCGCAGGCCGGCGCCCAGTGGCGCGGACGTTACGTACGGCCCGTCCTGGCAGCGGGACATCTGGCACACACCGTCCTGGCAGACCTCGCCGTGGGAGCACTCGGTGGTGGCTTCGCAGCTGACGTCGTCGTCTGGGTCACGTGCGTCGTCGCCCGGGCGCTCGTCATCGGCGTCCCCGGCGTCATCAGCGTCGCCGACGCTCGCAGAATCGGAGGCGCCCCCGAAGTCGGTCTGACTACAACCGCCGCCGAGAAAGACACCGATCGCGGCGATCCATCGCCATCGCTTCATGCTGTTCGTGGTGCTCATGGTGTTCACCTGGGTGCGGTTCGCGTGCGGATCTGACGCGACGGAAGACTAGAAGTGGAACGACAGCGAGTAGTCCTGACATACGCCGAGCTCGCCACCCTCGACGCGCATCGAGATGATCGCGTCCTCGTTGCCTATGGGATTGAAGCCGCCGCACTCGAGATCGAGCTCGAAGCCCGGGTTTCCCTCGGCGCAGCAGCCCGGGCGCCCCCCGGGCGACGGCGACTGCATGGTGCCCTCGGGGCAGGTGACGGCGGTCGCGGCGAGGCCCTCCTCGAGGCATTCCGCGTAGATGCACACGCGCAGCGAGAGCACACTGACGGCCGCGTATGGGTTCACGAAGGCGCCGAACTCGTCGATTCCCTGGTACTGGAACCAGTCGACGTCGCCGTCGCCATCGAGCGATGCGTTCACCGTGCCGCCGTAGGAGTCGAGGTCACCGATGAGGCCGAGCAGGTACGCGGTATCTTCCGTGCCGTTGCCTTCGAACTCGTCGGGGTCGCACGCTGCTGTCTCGATGCAGACACCGGCCTCGCACACCAGCAGATCGGCGCACGGAGCGTCCACCCCGCAGGCGCAGCCGAGCTCGCCGTCGCATGGCACCTCACCGTCCTCCGTACTCCCCTCGTCGGTGCTAGCGTCGTCGTGCGCACCATCACTGCTGGCGCTACTGCTGGCGCTGCCGTCCGCGCCGCCGTCGGTCGTACCTTCGGCGCCGCCACAGTCCGGGGCGAGGCCGCGCTCTGCAACCGCGTCGAGCAGGCAGCTCGCAGTTTCGCTGGGAACGATGCGGGCGAGGAACTCTCGGGCACAGTCCTCGAAGCCCTCGCCGCAACCGTCTTCGCTCGCGCAGCGATCGCCGAGCTCGTCGAGCCCGGATGGAGCCAATGCGCGGGCGATCCGACCGGCACGACCCGCAGGCTCGTCGCCGTCCCCTGCGAGCGCGTCTTGCCAGCAGGTATCGCTGCCATCGCCGCACGCGAGGCAGAAGGTCTGTGCGAACGATTCCAACGCCGTCGAAGACGTCGTCTGATCCACGGCGCCGGCGAGGCACTCCATCGGCGCCCCGAGGTTACTCATGCACTCGCCCGCGGCCAGCTCGAGCGACTCCGCGATCACCCCCGACAGTCCCGCGCAATCACGGGCCAGCGCCCCATCGCAGCCGACCACATCGGGGCACGGCGACGCGTACGAGCCGACCTGCTCGCAGAAACTGCCGCCGCGCCGATCGTCCGGTGGTACGCCGCCCGCACAGCCGACGACGAACGCGGCGACGGTCAGAAAAAAGCTGGGGCGCATGATGTATGAGTGCGTAGGCGTGCGACATGTGGGTCATCTACGCGTCACGCGATCGTAACATTTTGCGTCGAGTGAGTCACATTGCCGCGAGCGTCTCGGCACGGTCACGGAGGCTCTGCGGCCGCTGCGACGAGGATCCGGTGGCGCTTGCAACGGGCCGGCGGCGCTGGTGACGGCGGCGTCCCGATCGTGAGCACGCCGCAACGAACGAGCGACTTCTCGCGAAGCGTGAATCCAGGCGGAACCGGCATCGACTACCCCGCCGCCCATGCACATCGTCGACATCTCGGAGTCCTACTCGCCCCACGGCGGCGGCGTGCGCACGTACGTGCATGCGAAGTTGCGGGCTGCCGCCGCGCGCGGCCATGAGGTCACCGTCGTCGCGCCAGGGGTCCGGGACGACGAACAGCGCGTCCCGGGCGGTCGCATCTTGACGCTTCGTTCGCCGCGCTCCCCGTTCGACTCCCGCTACGGTCTGTTCGTCGCCCCCGCCGCAGTGCACGCCGCCGTCGCTGCCCTGCGCCCCGATCTGGTCGAAGGCTCCTCGCCATGGCTGGGCGGTCACATCGCCGGCACGCTGCCGTCGGACGTGCGCCGCGTGATGGTGTTCCACACCGATCCGGTTGCGGTTTGGGGACAGACCCTGTTATCGCCGCGGCTCGGCTTTGGCAGCGTCGATCGCCTCCTGTCGCCGGCGTGGCACCTGCTGCGTCGCATGAGCGCGCGGTTCGACGCGACGATCGTGTCGGGTCTATGGTTGGCGAGGCGGCTGCTCGCACACGGATTCCGCAGACCGACCGTCGTACCGTTCGGCGTCGACAAGCCGCGCTTCGCCGCCACGATGCGTGACGAGGACGCCCGCGCAATTTGGCTCGCGCGCTGTGGACTCGGCGCGGATGCGGCCCTCGTCGCAGTGGTCGGACGACTCGACCCCGAAAAGCGCATCGGGACGCTCATCGACGCCTTCGCCCAGGCGCGTCGCCGTCGTTCCCTGGGCATGGTGATCTTTGGTCGCGGTACCCTGCACGGCTGGTACGCCCGTCAGGCCGCGCGGGTGCCCGGCGTCCACCTGGCGGGCTACCTCGATGGGCCCGACCAGATGGCCCATGCGCTCGCGAGTTGCGACGTGATGCTCCACGGCGGCGCCGCCGAGACCTACGGCATGGCAATCGCAGAGTCGATCTGTGCCCGCGTCCCGGTCGTGGTCCCCGACCGTGGTGGCGCCAGCGAACTGTACGGCCCGGGGTACGCCGAGCGCTACCGTGCGGGTGATGCAGCGGAGGCCGCCGCTGCGCTGCTGCGACTGCTCGCGCGCGATCCAGCAGCGTTGCGGATCTCGTGCGACTCCAAGGCGGCGACCATCCCGACGCTCGACCAGCACTTCGGTCGGCTGTTCGACACCTACGCGGCGCTCGATCGTGCGTCCTCGCCGCCACAGCCACTGCGCGCCGTCTCGTGATCTGACGATGCTCGACGTCCATCTGTATGTGCACGGGCGCGGGCGTGGCCATGCCAGCCGTGCGAACCACCTGATCGCAGCGCTGGTCGCACGGGGCCACCGCGTCCGAGTGTTCGCGGGTTCCGATGCCCTACCCGTCTTGGACGGGAACACCGACACCACCGCCGTCGCGTCGATTCCTCGACGTCTGGGTGCGACCGGCGCGGTGACCTTGTGGCGCCGCGTGGCGGGGGACCTGGCGCGCAACCGTGCATCGGCGCCCGATGTGGTGATCAGCGACGGCGACCTGCCGAGCCTGTGCGCGGCGCGTCTGACCGGAATCCCGTCGATCGCACTTGGGCACGGGCTGGTGTTCTGGTCGTGCCGCCGGCCCACGGGGTTGCCTCGCCTGGCGTGGTGGCGCGAGGCAATCAAGGCCGGGGTCGCGAGCTTCCCGGCGCAACGGCGCATCGCGACCCACTTCGGCGTGCTCCCGCTGCGCCGCCCGGGCACCATCCTCGCACGACCGCCGATGCGCCGATGGGAGCTGGGCCCGCGCGGCGACGTGGTGGTCTGCTACTTCCGTGATGGACTCGACGCGGCTGCGCTCGCCGTTCTCGGAGAACTTGCCGGCGAGGTCGTCATCTTCGCGCCCGGCGGCGGTCGTGGGGTGACACCGCCGTCGGCAGTGGCCTTCGACGCGGCGATCCGCCGTGCCAGCGCCGTGATCGCGACCGCTGGGAGCCAGCTCATCGCCGAGTGCGCCGCCCACGGAATCCCATTGCTGGCGATGTATCGCGCCGACGATGACGAGCAGCGGCTCAACGCCGCGCTGGTGCAGGCCGGTGGCCACGGACGTGGGGCACCGCTGACCGCGATCGGCACGCCGGTGCTCGCCGAGTTCCTCTCGTGGGCGCGACGATCCCCGCGTCGCGCGACGTTGCCCGAGACCGATGGCGTCGCCGCCGTGGTCGAGGCCTGCGAGTCACTCGCCACAGGGCCGAGATGACCGAGCCCCCGGATCGACGCAGCCTGGCGCTGGTGCAGTGGATCGATCGCCAGCGCTGGTGGATCGTGCTCGCGGCCCTGACCATCGCGTTGTTCGGGGGCTGGGCCGCGTCGCAACTGCGCCTCGACCAGGAGCTGCGGCGCCTGCTGCCCGATCACTTCCCATCGGTGTCGGAGCTCGACCGGGCCGCCGCCCGCCTGGGCAACCAAAATGATCTATACGTGACGATCCGAAGTCCGTCGCGCGAGGCCAACGTCGCGTTCGGCGAGGAACTCGCGGTGCGCTTGCGCGCGCGCGACGACCTGCGCGCGGTGAGCTTCCGGCGCGATCGTTCGTTCTTCGTCGATCATGCGCTGCTCTACGCTGATCTCGGCGATCTCCTGGAGCTGCGGCGCGAGCTGATCGAGCGCATCCGCAACGAGGTCGCGCACCAGGCCTACGGTGAGTTCGGCGGCGCCCCGGGCGAACCCGAGGAGTCGCTGGAGGAACGCCGCGCGACACTCGAGCGCCGCTACCTCGAGCGCCGCGACTTCACCGAGTTCGACGAGTCCGACGACGGCCGACTAATGGTGGTGCGCGCGCGGCCCCGGGCGTTGCCCACCGACATTGCCGCCGCGACGCGGTTGCAGACCGAAATTCTGGCGACGATCGCCGAGCTGGACCCGGCCCGCTTCCACCCCGAGTTGGTGGCGGGCCTCGATGGTGCCTACGCCCAACACAGCAAACGCGTGAGCACGCTGCGCGGCGAGGTGCTCGGCGGGAATCTGGCGGCGCTCGCCGTGCTCGTGCTCAGCCTCGGGTTGTACTTCGCGAGCGTACGCGCTGTGCTGTTCGTGTTCGTTCCCCTGCTCGCTGCGGTCACCGGTGCGCTGGCCTTCGCGTGGATCGTGTTCGGCTTCGTCAACCTCGTCTCTGCGTTCATCTTCGCGATCTTGCTCGGGCTCGGGATCGACTACGGGATCCTCGTGCTCTCGCGGTTCCGCGACGAACGTCGACATGGGCGCCCGACGCTCGAAGCCCTCGCCGCGACGATCTCGAGCAGCGGGCGCGCGACCGCGGCAGGCGCGGCGAGCACGGCCGCTGCGTTCGCCTCCCTCACGATCGCCGATTTCCAAGGTTTCGCGCAGCTCGGGGCCATCGCCGCCGCTGGGATCGTCATGGCGTTGGTGGCCTCGCTCGTGGTCCTGCCGGCACTGGTGTTGGCGTTCGACCGGCGATTCCCATGGCGATTCGCACCACGGCCTGCCGCTCGGCTCCGCCGACGGACACGCCCATGGCTGGCGGTAGCGTTCGTCGTGCTCGCGGTCGCGGCGGTCGCGTCGCTGGCGTCGTGGCGCGTGCTCCCGTCGCTGGGTTTCGAGTACGACTTCGACGCCCTCGGACCGCAGCGCGAGGCCCGGACCGACGAGCCCCAGTCGTACCGTGACGCGGTCGGACGTTGGCGAACCGTCGCGCCTGCGGTCGTGCTCGCGCCCGACGCCGCCGCGGCCGAGGCGTCGTGGCGTCAGCTGGAGGCGATCGCCTCGCTCGGTGCCGATCCCCCGCCGGACTACTCATTGAGCACGCTCACCGCACCGCGGGTGGCAGCCAAACCGCAGCCGTCGCGAGCCGGAGGCGACGCCACGGACAACGGCGGCGACGTGGGCGAAGACGACTTCGACGACGGGGACTTCGCCGACGTCGATCTCGAAGATCCCACCTTCGTCGCGCTCGAGGTTCGAGTCGCCACGCGACCGCGGGTCGAGCCTGGGGTGGCCGACGCCCTGCTGCGAGACGGCGCCGAGCGCCTGCAGACCCGCGTCGACCGCTTCGCGGATGCCACCAGCGTGTTCGCGTTCGTTCCGGCCGAGCAAACCGACAAGCTCCTCGTGATCGCCGACATGCGGGCGCGGATCGCCGCCAAGCGCGGCCTGCTCGGGGCGAGCACCCGCGAAGAGCTCGCCAAGTGGCAGGCCCAGCTCGATGTCCAGCGCCCGATCGGTGTCGCAGACCTGCCGGCGTGGGTGCGCGAAGGCTTCACCGAGGCGGACGGCGAGGTCGGCACCTTCGCCGTGATCTGGACCCGCGGCTCCAAGGCCGACTACCACAACGCCCGCCGAATCTACGACGCCTACGCGCGGCTGCCGATCCCCGGCGGCGAGGTGCCGGTGGCTGCCGAGTTCTTCGTGCTGCCGGAGGTCTTCGACGCGATCGCCACGGACGGTCCGCGCGTGCTCGGGCTGGCGGCTGTCGTGATGGTGGTGACATCGCTGGCGAGCTTCGGACGCAGCGCGGCCGTTTTCGGCGGCCTGCTCACGGTGCCATTCGCGTTGCTGTGGCTGCTGGGCGTCATGGCCGCCTGCGACTGGAAGCTGCACTTCTTCAACATCATCGCGCTACCGCTGGTGGTGGGCATGGGCCAAGACGATACGCTCCACATCATCTCGCGGTTTCGCGAGGACGGAGATCTCGGCGCGACGATCCGTGAGACCGGCGGCGCGGTCTTCATGACGTCGTGGACGACGATCTGCGGCTTCGGCGGGATGCTCTTCGCCAACCATCGCGGTCTTCAGTCGCTCGCGCGGACCGTCGGCATCGGCATGACGCTGGCGTGGGTGGCATCGGTGGCGGTGCTCCCCGCCGTGATCGCGGTCGTCGTGTGGATTCGACGGAGGGCGTCGCGATGAGCCTGCGAGTGCTCTGGGTGAGCCAGGACTTCGTGCCGGATCGCGGCGGCGTGCAGACCTACAGCGGCGAGCTCGTACGCGCCCTGACCGCGGCGGGTCACCGGGTCGAGGTCGTTGCGCCGAAGGCCCACGGAGATCGTGCGCACGATGGCGGGTTTCCCTGTGTGATCCATCGCGTCGCATGCCTGCGCGACGCGATGCCCGTGGCCAGCGTTCCCACGGTGTCGCGATTGCTCGGCGCCGGGCGCTTCGATGCCGTGGTCTGCGCGCAATGGAACACCGCGCTCGGGCCAGCGATCGCCCGGGCGCGGCGCCGCGTTGGCTGTCTGGCGATCGCCGCCCATGGTCGCGAGCTCCTGTGGCGGCCTGCGCTGGGCGGGGCGATGTACGCCCGCGCGCGTCGGGAGCTGCTCGGCCGTGCCGACGTGGTGTTCGCGGTCAGCCGGTTCACCGCGCGGCTCGCCGCCGAGCTCGGGATCGCGCCCGCGAAGCTCGAGGTCGTCCGCAACGGCACCGATCCGCGGGCATTCGACGATCCCCGACTCGTCGCCATGGGTGCGGCCTTGCGGGCGCGACACGGTGGTCCGCTCGTGGTGACCGTGGCGCGACTGGTGCCCCACAAGGGGATCGACACCATGCTGCGTGCCATCGCGCGGCTCGGTGGCGTGCGATATGTCGTGGTCGGCGCAGGGCCTGATGCGCCGAGGCTGCGTGCGCTGGCCTCGGCGCTCGGCGTGGCGGATCGCGTGATCTGGCGCGATCGAGCCGACGATCGCGAGCGCAGCGCATGGCTCCACGCCGCGGACGTGTTCGCGCTGCTTTCCCGTCGTCGCGGCTGTGATGTCGAAGGATTCGGGATCGTCCTGCTCGAAGCCGCGGCATGCGGCAAGGCGGTCCTCGCGGCGCGCAGCGGCGGGATCCCCGACGCGGTCGTCGACGGTGCCACGGGGGTGCTGTGCGACGGCGACGATCCGCAGACGGTCGCCGGGCACCTCGACGCCTTGCTCGGCGATCCCGTGCGTCGCGACACGCTGGGACGCGCCGCGAGGGCCCGCCTCGAACGCGAGCTCGACTGGTCGCACGCGGCCGCGGCGATCGCCGCGCGACTGCATTCGAACGTGGCGCGAGTTCACAGATCCGTGACGGATCCGCAGCATCTCGTCATCGGCGCGCCGCATCCCGCGGCGACGCTGCCACTGGGGCGCGGCCCCAGCCTCCCAGGCTAGCCAGGAAGAACCACCATGCGTCAACGCATCGATCTCCACGTCCACTCGAAGTTCGCCGGGCGTTTCAAGATGTTCATCCTCGACTCGCTCGAGGTCGAGGAGTGCTACACGGAGCCCCTTGCACTCTACGAGACGCTGTTGTCACGAGGCATGACGATGGTCACGATCACGGACCACGACACCGTCGATGGCTGCCTCGAGATCGCGCACCTGCCGGGGGTGTTCATGTCCGAGGAGGTGTCGGCTCGCTTCCCCGAGAACGGCTGCATCGTCCACGTGCTGACCTACGGCATCACCGAGGTCCAGCACCACGAGATGCAGCGCCTGCGCACCAACATCTACGAGTTGGTGCCTTACCTGCGCCAGCAGCGGATTCTGCACAGCCTCGCCCACCCGTTGTCGCCGGTGAACCACCGGCTCACACCGGCATTGCTGGCCAAGTCATTGGTGCTTTTCGACACCGTCGAGCTCATCAACGGCCAGAAGGACCCCAGCCACGAGCGGCTGATGCGGCACCTGATCCGCAAGGTCGACCGCGACACCTTGCTGCGTTGGGCCGACGACGCTGGCCTGGTGCTCGCCGAGGATCGGGTCTGGACGATCACCGCGGGTTCGGACGACCACAGCGGCATCACGGCAGCGCGTGCGTTCACGGAGTTCGTCGGCGAGCCGACCTTCGACGTGCTCGCCACCGCGGTGCGCGGCGGCACCGTCGAGGTCCGCGGCTGGGACAAGACCTCGGCCAGCTATGCGCACACCGCCTACGCCGGGACATTCAACTACTTTCGCCACAGTAACCGGCAGGGTTCGAAGCAGACCTATTCGAGGCTGATGGAGGTCGCCAGTGGCGGCAAGCTGCCGGCGCGGATGGAGGATCTGCCGCCCGTGCTGCAGCGGTTGTTGCCGGCGTCGCTCGAGACCTTGGCGGAGCGCGACGTGCCGATGTCGGGCAAGTGGCTCGCCGCCGAGGGGCACACGCCCGAGGTCCACGACGAGCTGTACGGCCTGATCGTCGGTTCGCTGTTGCGCGCATTCCGGGCCAGCTTCGGAGCAGTGCGCGAGAGCGCACAGCGCGTCGACTTCGAGCCGATCATCGACGAGCTGCCCACGATGATCCGGCTGTTGATGCTCAACTTGCCGTACTACTTCGGATTCCGCTTCTTCAACGCCGAGCGGCGACGCGCCCAGGTCCTGCACGGAAGCCTCGGACTGCCCGAGACCGTCGAGGCCGAACCGCGCGTCGCCATCTTCTGCGACACGCTCGACAACGTCGACGGCGTCGCCCTCGGTCTGCGCCGTCTCGCCCAGGAGCTGCGTGCCGCCGGCCACACGGCATATCTGTGCGGCGTGCGATTCGACGAGGGCGTCGATGTCCTCGAGGAGGAGGTCGTGCGATTCCCGAGCATCGGATCGTTCCCGATCCCGGGATACGGCGACTACCAGCTGGGCTGGCCCAGCCTCGTCGAGATGCTTCGTTGGCTCGACGGTCGCGAGGTGGATCTGGTGGTCGTGACCACGCCGGGGCCGGTCGGATTGGTCGCGCTGCTCGCCGCGTGGATCCTCGGCATCCCGGTCGCGGGCCAGTATCACACCCACGTCGCGGAGTTTGCCTACCGACTCATCGGCGACCGCTCGGTCGCGCGGGTCGTCCGGGGCTACACCGGGTGGTTCTATCGCTGCGTCGGCGAGATCGCGGTCCCCAGCCGCGCGACCCGCCATGCTCTGGCGGAGTATGGCATCGACACCGATCGCGTGCACGTAATCCGCCGCGGCGTCGACACTCGGCGCTTCCACCCGCGACGCGCAGACGAGAATTTCTGGGCCCGTCGCGGGCTCGAGCACCGCCAGGTGCTGCTCTACGTCGGACGGCTGTCCCAGGAGAAGAACCTCGATGGCGTCGTCGAGGTGTTCCGGGCGTTGCGGCAGGATCACGGACTCGATGTCGGCCTCGCGATCGTCGGCGACGGCGCGTACCGGGCGACCGTCGAGGCCAAGCTCGAAGGACTCCCCGCGGTGTTCACGGGGTACTTGCACGGCGACGAGCTCGCCGCCGCGTTCGCGTCCTCGACCTTGATGGTGTTTCCGTCGACCACCGAGACCTTCGGGAACGTCGTGCTCGAGTCGCTCGCCGCCGGCACGCCTGCGGCGGTCTCCGAGCTCGGTGGCCCGTCGGAGATCGTCGAGCACGACTTCACCGGCCTCATATTGCCTGCCGGCGACAGTCGGCGCTGGGCCGAGCGCATCGCGGCGCTGCTCGCCGATGCCGAGAAGCTCGCGCGCCTCGCCAACAATGCCCGCAGCTACGCCGTGGAGCACACCTACGCCCGCGCCCGCGACGAGACCTGGCGCTTCTACCAGCGGCAGATCGAGCGCGCCCGCGTGCGCATGCGCGAGGCCGAGGTGGCACTGCGATGATGAACCACGGCCGCATCCCGATGCGCGTGGTGCACCACTCGCGGCACGATCCCCGGGATCGCGCGGGCGGTGTCGAGGCGTTTGCACGGCGCCTCGGCGCGGTGTTCGAGGATGTCGAGTTCACCTGGAGCGGACACCCGGGTATCGCCGCCCTCGCGCGCGATCGGGCGATCGTGATCTGCGACAACGACACCGCCCTCGACTGGCCCTCACGGCTGCCGCTCATCGCGTTCCAGCACGGGGTCGCCTGGCAGAAGCTCTGGGTCACGCGAACATTGACGGACGCCAGGTTGGCGCTGCGCCAGTGGCACGCAGCCCGTCGCGCACGCACCGTCTGGGTCGCGTGCGCCCGGTGGATCGCCGACGCCTTCGGCACTCAGCACGCCGGCGCGCCGCAGCACGTGATCTACCACCACGTCGATCCTCATGAGTTCGACGGCCGCCTCGACAACACGGGTTCGCGCCTGGTCCTGCACGATGCTCGAACGCGCCACAAAGGCGCGCAGCTCGTCGAACTGCTCGCGGCGGCGCTGCCGAGTTGGCAGTTCGCACAGCTGGCCTGCGCCCCCGGCCAGGTCGCCGATCGGCTCCGGACGGCCGCGGCCTTCGTGCACCTGTCGCGCTACGAGGGCAACAGCATCGTCTGCACCGAGGCGATGGCCATGAACCTGCCCTGCGTGTTCGCGAACGTGGGGCTGGTGCGGGACGTCGCCGCCGGTCACGTCCAGCTCGACGTCGGACTGGTGGACGCTCGGCGGGTCCACGCCTCGCCGCAGCATGCGATCGCCGAGGTCGGACGGCTGCTCGACATCATGCACGTGCATCCGCCTTCACCGCGCCGTTTCGTCGAGGCCTACGCCACCGTCGCGATCGCCCGATCGCGATGGCGCCGGGTGCTCGCCGACTACGCCGCGCGAATCGGCCTCCGGGTCGATCTCGGCTGCGACACCGCGCCGCTGCCCGCGGGCCTGTCGTCGATGGGGGCGTGAGCGATGCGGGTGCTCGTTGTCGCGACCAACATCGAAGTCCCAGGCACGCACGGCGGCTCCACCCACGTCACCGAGCTGGTCGCGGCGCTCGGACTACGGGCGCAGACGCTGCTGCTGGCGCGTCGCGGGTCCCGCGGACCTGGAGTCCTCGACGTGGGTCTGTGGCCGCGCCTGCCGCCCAAGGGTCTACGCCACGCCGTGACCGCGTGCTCGGTCGCCGCCGCGTTCGCGCGCGTGCGGGCCTTCGCACCCGACGTCATCTACGAGCGCGGGTCGTCCTACGGCACCGGCGCGGCGTTCGGATGGGTGACCGGTGCACCGCTGGTGTGCATGGTCCTCGACGAGCACATCAGTCCGCTCTCCTTGGCCCGTGCCGATCGCCTGATCGCGACCGACCCGTCCTTGGTGCCGGCGGGGCTGCGCGGCCGGACCGAGCGCGTGAGCTGGGGCGCCAACGTGACCCGATTCCACGCGGGGGTCGACGCAAAGGCGGTGCGCGAACGGTTTGGACTCGGTGCGCGGCCCGTGGTCACGTACGCCGGATCGTTCCGCAACTGGCACGGCGTGGACGTGCTCCTCGACGCGCTCGACCGCTGTCGCCACCGGTGCCTCGACGTGTTGCTCGTGGGCAATGGGCCCGAGCGCGCCGCCGTGGCCATGCGGGCGCGGTCGATGTCGCACCGCGTCGTGCTCCCGGGCGCCCTGGCCTACGACGAGATCCCGGCGGTCCTGGCCGCGACCGATGTGTTCGTGGCGCCGTTCGTCCCGGAGCGTCATCCGCTGTCGCAGCGCCGCGGCTTCGTGCTCGACCCGCTCAAGCTGTTCGAGTCGCTCGCGAGTGATGTGCCGACGATCACGGTCCGCACGCGGAACATCCAGGCGCTGTTCAATGACGGCGAGCACCTCGCGATGGTTCCCACGGGCGACGTCGAGGCGTTGGCGCATGCGATCGACCGCGTGCTCGATGACCCTGCGGCCGCGCGCGCGATGGCACGGCGGGGCGGCGACGAGGTCCGGCGCCACCACACGTGGGAGGGACACGCGCGGCAGCTCCACGGGATCTTCGAAGTGTTGTGTGCCGGGCGGCGGGCCGCATGAGCAGCCGTCCGGCTGCCGACGCCGGCGCGCTGCTCATCGGTCGCGCGCTGGCGATGGTCGCCGAGGCCGGCATGATGCTGCTCGTCGTTCGCCTCCTGGGCAAAGCCGACGTCGGAGTCCTGGCGGGGATGCTGGTCGTGTGCCAGACCATCGCCATCGTCGCGACCGCTGGCGTGCCGGCATCGCTGTTGATGATGCTCCCCGGCGAGATGATCGCGGTGCGCTTCGCGAGCGCACGGGCCCACCTGCGCCTGCTGCACCGACTCGGGTTGCTCTCGGGGATCGTGCTTGCGATCTATGGCATTGCGCTGGGCCCATCACAGGGGTCGATGTGGCTGTGGCTGGCGCCGTTTCCCCTGTTCGACCTGCCGATGCGGGCGCTGCCCAACCTCCTGGTGATCGAGGGCCGCGCCGGCGCCGGTGCTCGCCTCGCGGTGATCAAGTCGGTTGTCGCCAGCGCCGCGACCCTGGTGCCGGTGGCCGCCCACGCCCCGTTGTGGGTCGTGGCGGCGTCTGCGAGCGCTGGCGCGGCGCTGGTGTGGGTCGCGGTGCCGGTGGCGATGGCGTCCCTCTACCGCGACGTCGAGCCCACGACCGCAACGGTGTCCGAGCGCGTGCTCCTGTGGCGTTCGCTGCCGCTGGGGATCACCGATATCGCCGGTGCGATCGCCCAGCGCTTCGATCGCCTGTTGGTGTTGGCGTACTTCAGCCCCGAGGTGTTCGCCGAGTACCAGGTGGGCGCGTGGCAGATCCCATTCGTGGTCAACATTCCGTACGTCGTGGGCACCGCCTGCGCCGCGCCGATGCGCGAGCTGTTCGCCAGCGAACGGGGGGCCGAAGCGGTAGCGCTATGGCGGGCGTCGATCCACCAGGTCGCGTTGGTCGTGGTGCCGATCTCCGTGGTGTTCCTCGTCGCCGCCGAAGCTGTGGTCGAACTACTGTTCACCGCGGCATACCTCGGCGCGGTGCCCGTGTTCATCTGCTACACGCTGCTCACGATGATGCGGGTGGCGGCCTTCGGCGTGGTGCTCGTCGCCGCTCGACGCCCGCGAGACTTGCTCGTGGCGGCGAGCCTCGGCTTGCTCGTGTCCGTGGTGCTGGCAGTGGTCGCCGTATTCTGGCTGGGCCCGATCGGCCCAGCGGTCGCGGCCGTGGTCGCCTACGTGCCGGCGGCCGCGTTCTACTGCCGCCGCATCGCCGATGCGGCGGGCATCGCCGTGCGGCGGACCTTCCCGATCCGCACCTACCTCCGCATCTGCGCCTGCGCGGCCGTCCCAGGGCTCCTCGCTGGCTGGACGATCACGCAGTTCACGTTCACCGTGGCC
Organism: Nannocystales bacterium; assembly: GCA_038325765.1. Taxonomy (GTDB): domain Bacteria; phylum Myxococcota_A; class Polyangia; order Nannocystales; family Nannocystaceae; genus Xiheibacterium. Next base: position 588 of record JBBQJI010000074.1, on the reverse strand, counting down.
GCCGAGTTGGCGGTCGTGGCATCCATCGTCCTCGTCGGATTCGCCACCCTCTCCACCGCGGTCGGTGACCTCGGCGCCGTGCAGTGGCAATACCTGTCGACGTGGTTCCGACTCTCACCGATCACGCGCCGGTAGGCGACCACTCGCCGATCGTCGTCGGCACCGCTGCCCGGGTTCGTAACGGCCGCGCGACGTCGAGTCACGCAGCGTGATCCGGCGGTGACCGATGCGTCGCCGCAGTGGCGCCGGATCGTCGTCGCCCGGTCTCTCACTTCTCACGCAACCGGTCACCAGTCGTGACAGACGGCGATCAAGGTGATGCCCATGGCCGCCCCGCTCATGAACCTCGCCGATGTCTTCGAGATCCGCGACGGCGCCGATCCGCGCCCCGTCGCAGCTTCGATTCCGCCGCCGTTCGAGCTGCATCGCCGGTTCATCGACGCGGTGTATGCCAGGACAGCCGGCGTTCTGCTCGGCTTTCGCTACGGCGCGCGCATACGGGTCGGTCCGCGCTCCGACAACGAGTTCATGGTGCTTCGGGTGCGTCCGTGGTGGAGCCGCGCCGGCCTCAAGGTCATCGTGCACTTT
>JBBQJI010000073.1:0-27088 GCA_038325765.1 Nannocystales bacterium | reverse complement strand
CCCATCCGTCGGCGTTGGTGAGGTCGACCCACATCTCGCGCACGGACTCGAGGTCGGGCGCAACGCAACGAAGAGCACCTGTTGCCCCACAGTGGGCAGCCGAGGTGGAGGCCTGGCGCCGTGCAGGAGCGTGGCGATCTCGTCGAAGTCGGTGACGGCGCGAACGAGCCGCATGGGACCGTTGCAGCGCGAGCAGACGGAGACATCGATGGCGAACACGGGCGCGAGAAGCGAGGGCAGTCGGGCCCAGTCGGGGAACGGTTGCGGGGGAGTGATTCCAGTCGCTTCGAGACCTGCCCGAGCCGTCACTCCGATGCCCAGCCGCACGCTTGCGCCTGTGAACTCGCGCCGTAGTCCCCTGGCCGACGGCGAGCCGTGGCCCGGTGGTGGGCCACGAACGCTTCTTGCGCGGTCTCTTCTCAGCCGGAGCGGCGCGAAAGGCGCGACGCGGCGGCAAAGCGGGCGAGTCCGGAACCACGCCGACGCATGACGGATCGCGTGGGTCGGCATCCACTCACCCAACGTGACCCGACCCATCTCCCCCTTCTGGGCGGTCCGCCGCCGCGCGATGTTGTGCTCATCCGTGCTCCTTGCGAGCGGCTGCCCCGGCTTCGATCCGGACGCGACCACCGGCGACGTCACCGCCGACGGCGGGCCCGCCGATGACGGCCAGGGAAGCGGGGCCGCCGGATCGGACCTCGACGAGAGCGGCGGCCCCCCGAGTAGCGACGACGCAGGGAGCGATGGTGATCCCGATGACGGCGATCCCGACGACACCGGGTCGGATCCGTCTGCGCTCGGAGACGACGTCTTCTTCTTCGTGCGCGGGATCGCGGACGGCGATGCGCTGTGGGCCTACGATCTGGCCACCGACCACGCCCACGAGGTCACGCCGCTGGGCGGCAACAGCGAGATCCGCTCCATCGCGATCCACCCCGACCGCAACGTCGTCGCGATCGCCTCCGACTACGGCGCCGTCGACCATCAGGACAGCGAATCCATCCACGCGTTCGAGGTGAACGAAAGCCTGGTGTTCGGCGAGCCCGAGCTGTTGATGCCCGCGATTCCCAAGCCAATCGGTGTGGCAACCGGATACAAACAACAGATCGACGAGCTGCGCTGGCATCCCGACGGGGCGTGGTTGTGGTTCGGGCACTCGGTCCAGGAGGACTTCTCGATGCCGGGCGGCGGAACGCTCGCGGGTGTCGACCCCGGCACGGGTGCTCTCGAGTTCTACGTCGACAGCATCGGCGACTGCCTCGTCAACACGGGCCCCTCACCGAGCCCCGATGGCTCGGTGCTCCTCGCCGTTCGCAGCGTCTGCATCGAAGGCGCCAACGAAGGCGTCGTCGGGTTCGACGTGCCGCCGGCCGGTGAGCCCCAGATGATCGTGCCCAGGCCCGAGGCCATCTTCACGGCACCACGATGGTTGCCCGACGGCGCGGGCATCGTCTACGCCGCCAGGATTGACTACGACAGCGACGGCGACGGCGTGTTCGACGTGTATGGTGATGCGATCGTGCTTCTCGACGTCGCGACCGGAGATCAGTACGCCATGTTGCCGCCGACACCGGAAGTCTACATCTGGGACTTCACGCTCTCCCCCACCGGGGATCGCGTCGTGGCGTGCGTGTTTCAGGACGACGCGCAGGACCTCCTGCTCCTGGACTTCTCCGTGGATCCGCCCGCCTCACGCTGGCTCACCGACGATGGCAGCAGCTGCAAGCCCTCCTGGTGAAGGGCGGCCGCCCGCAGCGGCGGGATCTGCCGAGGCTCACGATCGGCGATCCGCCGCTGCGCGTGCTGGACGACGGATGGACGGTGACCGCGGACGGCTGCGAGGTGCTCACCGCGCAGGACGCCGCGGGCTGAATCGGGCGACCGAGATCGCCGCTCACGTCGGCGGCATGACGAGCTGCGGCGGTCGCACGGACGCCGGCGAGCGCACGGTCGCCGGCTTGCCGACGCGATCCGCCGACGTTCCCTCGGGTCGGTGACGCGGGCGTAGCCCAGCTTGCACGCGCGGCGTCGAGCCGCGGCCCATGCATCTTCTCGCGCCGTGCTTAAACCCAGCGCCGGCTCGCAGCACCTCCGATGCGGGGGCCAAGACCATGACGCAAGGGACTAGGACGAGCATCCAGGGGCAAGGCTGGACCAAGGCGGTGCTGGGACGGTGCGTGGCGATCGGCTTGGCCGTCGGTGCGGGCGGTTGCTACGACGGACTGGGCGACGTGGACGCAGCCGGGGAGCAGCTCTCGCCCGAGGAGCTCGAGGACGCCGCCGTCTCCGAGGACGAGCCCGGCGCGCAGCCGACCTCGTTGCTCACCTGCGGTCCGCAGATGACTCGGTTCCCGACCACGACGCCGCACAACATCGGCTACGACAACGCCTCGTGCGGGACCGGGAAGTGCGAGCTCAGCTGCCCGGACGTCCACGCGAACTCCGATCACCACAACGGGATCGATGTCTTCGCCTACACGGAGCCTGGCGCCGAGCTCGTCGCCGTCGCCGACGGCACCGTCGTCGCGGTGGGCTGGGCCAGCACTCGATCGGGCCTGCGCGTGCGGCTGCGCGACGACTGCGGGTGGGAGTACTACTACGGTCACCTCGACGCCAGCGAGGTCAACGTGGGCGATCAGGTCAAAGCCGGCCAGCGCATCGGCACCATGGGCAACACCGGCAAGCGCGCCGACGGCAGCGGCTACTCGGTGCACCTGCACTTCAACGTCTCCCTCGACGGCGGCTACAAGGACGGGCAAGGGGGCATCAACCCGTTCGAGCTGCTGAAGGCGACGAGCCCGACCGCGTGCGGTGCCGATCCGTCCCCGCCGAGCGACGGTGGGCAACCCACAGCCCCGGAACCGCCGCCGCCCGTGCCCGGGTGCGGACTGCTTCTGCCCGGGCAACTGATGGCGCCCAACGACATCCTGCTGTCGTGCGATGGCCGCTTCCAGGTGCAGCTGCAAGGTGATGGCAACATCGTGCTGCGGGTCCCCGAGTACGTCGGGCTGTGGCACAGCGCGACCCACGGCAACTCGCCAAGCGGCCTCGTGATGCAAGAAGACGGCAACCTGGTGCTCTACGGCACCAACGGCGGCGCGATCTGGCACACCAACACCCACGGCAACCCCGGGGCGTTCCTCGTCATGCAGGACGACGGCAACCTGGTCATCTATCGCGGCAACTCGCCGCTGTGGAACACCGGCACGAACCAGTGACGCCGCGCCTGGGACTTGGCGTGCGGGCCCCGATCACTCGAACGCGTTGGACGGCAGCGGACCGACCTCGGACTTGGTCGCGGCCTTGGGCTTGGCCTCGGCCTGCGACGTCCCGGGGGCTCGAGCGGTTCGCAGCGGGTATGCCCGCGGGTCGCGGACACGGGTCGCGGTCGAGAAGTGAGCCGGCACAGGTGGCCGGCACACTTGGTATCCGGGCGGGCGCTACGGGGCCGCGACGCCGGGTGGAGGCGGCGTGGCGGACGGGGTCGCTCGCCGACGCGACCATGCGTCGGCGCGAGTGAGCCTGGCCATTTGACCGCCTCGACTCGCCACGAGACTTTCGTTGTTACGGATCTCAGTCCCAGCGAGAAGGACAATCCAGACAACGCGAACGAGAGTCGCCGTCTCGAGACCGTGCCCGGTGATTTCGACGGCGACGGTCGCGACGATCTCTTGCTCTTCCACTGGGTCGGCTCGGCGTGGCTCGCCGAGTTCGATGGGCAGTCGCGCACCACGACGATCTCCCACCGCTGGGAAGCCGGTCCGACGAGCTCGTAGCCTGGACGCGTCGAGTCGCCGCGGACCTCGACGGCGATGGTCGAGACGCGCTGGAGTCCGCGCTGCCGCACGAGCTGCCGCTCGCGTGCGCGATCGGTGGTGCCGCCGTGCGCCGCTGAGCTTCGAGCACCGCCTATCGGGGAGGGCATGGACGGCGTCTTGGCCTATCCGCACCGCCGAGGCCGGCAAGTGCCGCCGCACCAGCGCCACGGCGTCGCAGCTCGCCGTGGGGCGAGCCGGCCGTTCAGTTCTTCCTCGACCACCCGACCACGGCTCGACCACACGCGGTGACTACGCCGCTGGCGCGAGCATACGGCTGTCGCGCATCGATCACTGCTGAAACAGAAATTTCGCGTCGTGCTCTTCTGCGCAGCAGAAGAGGTAGCCCGTGCCGCCAGCGAAGTTCAGGGCGCCGTCGAGGCGTTCCTCGAGCTGCGCAACGAAGGTCATCTTGGCCGCGCATTGCTTGCACGTTGGTGTTTCGTCGCCTTGGATCCAACTCGGAAAGCCACCAACTTTCGAGGCGTCGTCGACCTCCGCGGCATTCTCTTCGCGTTCCGGGTCGGCTTCAAAGTCAGGCCCCGTATAAGTCAAACGCCGTTGGGCCAGGGCCTCGGAGCCGTCGAGCCCGTTGAGCGTCGGGACGCTCGGAAGCGCGGGCTGACGCAGCGCCTCGTCGTGCAACAGCAGCACGCGGTTGGCTCCGTGATCGGGCTCCCATGTTTGGCAGGCGCCTTTGGAAAAGGTGTTGCTGCATACAAAAAGCGCGAGCGCGCCATGCCGCTGCAACGGCAACCGCACTGCGTGTTTGCGCAGCATCAGCACGAAAGACATCGGATGCTGGCAATCCTGGCAGACCGGCCAGAGGGATGCCTGGATGCCAGCCGGCACGCCGCCAAATTGGTCCTCGCCGCGCTTACTCAGCGCAAACGCGAAGGCATTTCGCCCCGGGATCAGCGCCGCCGACGCACCTTCAGCGGCATGCTCGTAGCCGGCCGCGAGCTTGGCCCGCACTTTCTTTTGATAGTCCGTGCGCGCCTTTTCAGGCGATTCGAGGACATGGTCTTGCGTGCGTTTGGCACCACCTCGGCGTCCCCATTCCGTGCGCCAGCCTGTCGCCGTGATGGCGGCAAACCAAAACTTGTCGGAAGCGTCGTCGAGGTACCGCAGCCATACCGCATCGGCGACGCTCGGCTCGGCCGCTGTCGGCCCGACCGCCGCGCCGGCGGCTGGACTGGTGTTCGGCGCCACGACGGTTGCGGCTTCATCGAGGATCTGGGACACCTCGAACGTGGAAGGAGGGGTGAAGAGCCCGCGGCCGCTGCAGAAAAACACGGTGCGGGTGAGCTGATCGTATGCACCAACGCCTTCGCCGGTGCAGGCGCCGGCCAGGCGCCACTGCCCTTGGCCGTCATAGATGTAGAGCGAGCCGCTCGCCACGATAAATGCGCGGTCACTGGGTGCGTCCCACGCCAGCAGCGAGATGTGCTGGCTCTTCGCATTGCTGATTCGGGTTGGATAGCGGCACCAGGTGTTGCCCGCCAACTCCCAGGTGGTTTCGCTGTACTGGTACTTGTTGTCTTGGCCTCCGATCACGAGCCACCGAGCCAGCGTGGGAATGTACACCGCGTGGGCGTCGATGAGCGCAGGGGCTTTGCCTCTGGTCTTCAACGCGTGCCACGTCTTGTCCTGCAGCAGCCAGGCATCGACCAAGCAGCGGCTCCCGCCGGGCGGTTTCCCGCCTAGTAGCAACACCGCACCGTCGGGCCCGTCTGCCAACGTAGGCTGCTCGCGACGCGGCGGTTTCGGGTCGGCATCAACGTGCTGCCACGCCCCACCCGCCTCCAGCATGTCCACTCCGCCGCTCGGATTGAGGCTGACGAACGTCGTGCCGCTCGCAACCACGCCAACGGTTGGAGCTTCGAGCTGAGGTTCCAGGGCGCGAAACGTGCCTTGGGTGTACACATACACCACGGGCGCGGCGTAGCGGCGAAGCACCTCTCGGTCGATGGTCGTGGGGTGCGCGGGGCCGCCCCAAAAACTGTTGTTCACGCCGACGATGCCACGCTGCGCTTGCACCATCACACGACCGTGCCGCTCGATGCCGCTGGCGGCCAAACGCGCCGTAATCGTGGCGGCTCTTGCGGGGCCCCAATCGGCGCGAAGTAGCAGCCATGCGTTCGCGTCATCGTCAAAGACAGCGCTGGACGCCGCATGTAGGCCATTGGCTTGATGGGCCTGCCATCCAGTGGCCTCGAGTGACCAGAGCCCGGCCTCATGGTTCCGTTCGGTGCCCCACGTTACGCCGCTGTCCATGGTCATCAGCAGCGGACGCTTGCCGCCGAAAAGGAGCTGAAACGCGGCCCGATGGGTTTCGCCCGAAACCCACGAGCACGGCCACTGCACCTCGGGCTTGTCACAGACGAGCGCAAACGCCGCGCCATTCCACGCCCACGTCCCGCCTTGCAGCGCGTCGCATACGATTACGCATGCCCGTGTCGCATCCCAACATGCCAAAGCGGGCGATAGGTTCCAGGTGCCCGGCAGATCGCGCCAAGTGTCGTTCCCGTCGCAGGCACGGACGCGGGTTTCGGCGAGGCCCGTGGCGCGATCTGCGGTGCACACAAAGTGAAGCAAGACACGTCGCTTGGGATCGTAGGCGATGCGGTGATTCTCGTCGGCGCGGGCTGGATTGGTGAACGTTCGAGGCTCGAACTTGCGGCCGTCCCAGGTCGCGGCGTACAGATCGAACGTCGGTCCGAACCCGAGTCCCGCGACAACGCTCGGCGCGGTGCGGTCGGCATCGAAGTAGAAGAGTCCCCAGGGCCGTGCGGCGTTTCGGACCAGCCGCTGGCCCTTGGTGGCGGCTGCGGCAGGGAGCTCAGCTGCGTGCGCCCACGCCGTGAGGGTGTCAACCGCATCGGATGTGCCGAAACCGTTCCAGAACCACGTTGTGTTTGCGGTCGGGTGGACGACGGCCTGGCCGCTGGGAATCCAATCTAAATCGCCATCCATAAACGTCATCCCACGGCTTTTATCACACCGGCACGGGTTGCCACGGGCGGGTCAGAAGATTTCCTGATATTCGACCGTCGACGCGGGACACGATCGAACCGATCACCCTCGGCCATGCAGGCTGCGACCTCGTTGTTTGGGCGCCCGAGCGGCTCGAAGCGGGTATCCCGGGGGCGCGGACGTGGCTCGCGGTCCAGAAGTGAGCCGGCACACGCGACTGGCCGAGGGCGCGCTGTGCGAGAAACCGGTCGGGCTCGAGATCGACGTGGGTCCTGCCCGAGCGGGCGGCGGTGAGCCGGGCGCTCCGGGGGCGCTCCGGGGGTGCTCCGGGGGTGCTCCGGGGGTGCTCCGGGGGTGCTCCGGGGGTGCTCCGGGGGTGCTCCGGGGGTGCTGCGGATCGGCGCCGCGCGTGCGATCGCGGCGCTGCGTCGCCAACTTCACCGCGTCGACCAGCGACTTCTACGCGGCGCGGCCACGCAACCGCTGGTTGTTCATTGCGGCATCACGGGGTTGCGCGAGTCGCACGACCGCGGTGGCCGATCGTCACTCGTGATGCCGGGGGACGACCTCGAGGTCGTCGTCGAGCGAGGCGAGGGTGGTCGCGGGGCGACGCCGTCGGACGTGGCAGGCTGGGGTCGAATGCGGAGCCGACGCACGGTCACTCTTGCCGGATGCCTGCTCGTCGCGTGCCGTGGCGGGGGGCCGTCCGACGCCAAGGGAGCGGCGTCGGGCGCCCCCGCGGATCTCGATCGCTGTAGGTCGATACCGACTGCGGGTGGCGGAGCCACTGCGGTCCATCGTGTGGCAATTCGTCTGTGCCGTTCGAGATGCAGACGCGTCGGCGCGCAGCCGCCGAGGATGCCGCGTGTCCGCCGAGGCCCGAGCGCGACTACATCGCTTGCGCCCCGCCACCGCCGTGCCACCTCGACGTCGAGCCCGCCTGCGTCGAGCATGCATGTGTGGCCCGCGTCGAGTCGACGGTACTCGACGGCGAAGGGTCGTATGGGTCGTGCAACTGCGACGGCTGCGGCGCGGCGCCGGATCCCAACGACGCCAGCGCCTGCGGTGCCTATCATCAGGCGACGTGGGAGTGGTGCTGCGCGCGGCACTCGGGCCTCACGATCGGTGCGACGTACGCCCCGGACTGGGCTTCTGTATGTGCACAGCGCGAGACGTGTCGCGGCGCGGACGAGCCGGCGGCCCGCGACGTGTGCAAGCTGCCCGCGACACCCGTACCGCCGCCGACAGGCGAGTTCGCGTCGCACTGGCTCGGACCAGACGCACCCGGATTCGGATGGCGATTGTTCGTCGGTCGCGGCACTTCGCTGGGGGTGATCGATGCGGCGACGGGCAAGACGACCGGCGTCTCGATCAGCGGCACGGGCAGTCCCCCGGATGGCGACGGCTGGCCACTACAGCACGGCCGCAACGTGATCGTCTCCGACGACAATCAGCTCGCGTGGGCCGAGTTCGACAGTGCGACCTCGCTGCGCGTGCGCCATGGATTCTTCGCGGACGACATCGACGAGGTCCGGGGCGCGAGCGACGATGGCACCACCGTGCTGATGCGCGTCCTCGATGGCGCGGCCTCGAGCTGGCGAGTGATCCGCCTCGATCCCGCGCGGGCGGTCGTGCACGATTCGGTGCTGCGCCGCGACGTCGCGAACGCCGGCTGGTGGGGTGAGCTCGCGCCGGACGGTCGCAGCGCGATGCTCGAGCGCTCGTGCCGAGACGGAAGCTGCACGGAGGGGATCATGCGGCTGGATGTGGAGACGGGCGTGGTCGCGGATCTCGTGGTGCCGCGGCCGATTCGGGGGACGCATCTGCCCAATGGTGATTTTTTGTTGTCGGCGGCGGCCAGTACGTGTGCGCCGGATTCGAAGACGTGCAGCACGGATATCCTGCGGGTGCCGGCGGGGGATCTCGGTGCGGCGGCGAAGATCTGGCGCGCGGGGGCCCGGGATGCTTCGGTGGCGAGGACGAGCAATCGGGTGGCGTTCGTGCAGGCGGATTCTGTGTGCGGGGATCCATTGGGGATGTGTGATGATCCGGTGTGGACCGCGGACACGGATGGGGGGAATGCTGCGGTGATTCCCGGGGTGAGTGCGGTGGGGTTGGATCGGTGGGCGTTGAGCCCCGATGCGAGCTGGGTGGCGTTCGCGAGGAAACGCGGAGAAGCGTGGGTGTTGATGATTTGCCCGACTGGCGGGGGGGAGTGCCAGGAGGGGGAGACCGCAGTGACCTACGGATGGGCTCGGTGATGACCCTCAAGGAATCGAAACCCCGCCGCACGGCCACGTCGCCTCGCCCCCGACGTGCGCCGGGCGATTCGCGTCGCCGACCTCGTGGGCTTCGAAGCGAAGGCCGAAGCGCTCGCCGAGGGCACGCATCGGCTCGGCCGGCACCGCGTCCTTGCCGCGACCGTGGGCGATCACGACCGAGCTGTTGTCGACGCGCGCGGCCTCCGCGTCGTCCGAAGCGCGCGAGACAGCGCGACTGGGGCGGACGCCTCGCTGAGCCGAAACGAGGACAACGAGTTCCAGGCCGCTGCGTTGCGCAAACGCGGGCGCCGCGCGAAGATGCCGCGGCATGACGGGGTCCCCCGCATCAGGATCACGGCTCACCGAAGTCCGCGGCGGATCGGGGCTCCGCGAGGATCGCATCGTGCTGCGGTTTGCCCTGGCGCCGACCGGGCCCGCGGGAGCAGGTTCGGGTGGGTAGACTCGCGCGACCGAATGATCCCTGTCCTTGCGGCAGCGACCGCAAGTTCAAGAAGTGCTGCGGCGCTTCGCCGAACGACGCCCGCGGAGTCGCCGGGGGAGCACGTGCGTCGTACTCGGCGGGCGAGCGCGCGTCGGCCCTGGACGCGCTGCACGCGTTCACAGCGGCGCAGTGGCACGACGAGGCCGCGCTGGCGACCCAAACGTTCTGGGGCGTCTACGCCGAGCGCCGTGGCGAGCTTCCCCGAGCGTTCGCGGAGCTCTCGCTCGCCGCGGAGCAAGCCTGGTTCGCCTTCGACTGGAAGACGGACGACGACCGGCGGATCGTCGAGCTCTTGCTCGAGCAGACCGCTCTCGGGCCAGGGCAGCGGGCGTTTCTCCGCGCGCTGCGGGACTCGAGCCAGCGGCTCTACGAGGTGGTCGATGCGGTCCCGGGGCGGTCGATCACCCTCGAGGACATCGTCGAAGGCGGCTGCGTGACCGTGCGCGAACGCAGCGGGTCGCGCACCATCACACAGCGAGACGTCCTTGCCGCGCGAGTCGTCGCATGTGGAATCTCGGGCCAGCCAGAGATGGAGTTAGGCGTTCTCCAGATCCCGCCGCTCTATCGAGAGCGCGTGATCGTCGAGCTCGACGAGCGCCGTGCGGAATTCGTCGAGGACTGGCGCGATGCGCCTATCACGGACTTCTACGAAGATCTGCCGCCGTGGTTTCACGAGGTGTGGCTCGGGTCGATCTTCGCACCGGCCGTGCCCGAGCTCGTCAACAAGGACGGTGAGACACTCGTCTCGACTCGCTCGGTCTTCGACGTCTTCGACGAGCCGATGTTGACGCGGTGCCTCGATGGTGCGGTGGCCGCTGGGTTCACGCACGAGCACGACGGCTGGGACTGGATCGGTGCGGCCCGCGATGGTAGCGACGTCGTCCTCGCGACGCTCCGACTCGCAGGCGGATCACTCGTCGTCGAGACCAATTCGGTGCGGCGCAGCGAGCGGGCACGCGCTGCGATCGAGCGCGTGGCGGCCGCCTGCGTGCGGCATCGGGCGACGACTCACGACGACATGGGGCGGCAGGTCCGCGAGTCGTTCACGGCGCGCATCCTGTCGGGGGAGTGGTCCGAGCGCGGCGATGACGACGTCATCCCCAGCGGCGGCATCGATCCCGATATGGCGGATGCGATCGTCCTCGACGCGCAGGCCCGCCACTACCGTGCGTGGATCGAGACGCCGCTCGAGGCACTCGAGGGCCGCTCGCCACGGGATGCGGCAGCGCAACCCGAGGCGCAGCCCCGCTTGATCGGCTTGCTGCGCGATCTCGGCGCGATGTATCAGACCGCGCTACGAAGCGGTTCTCCGGCCTACGACCCTTCGTGGATGTGGGTGGAGCTCGGACTCGAGCCCGCGAACGCGCCTGCAACCCCGCCTCCGATCGGCCACGAGCGCGTCGACGAGCTGTTCCCCGGCTGTGGGGAAGCGACGCGCGCCGCTGCCGACCGGGTGCGATCGCGAAAGGGTTTCGACGATGCAGCGACGGTGGTGTCCAGCACGGAGCTGGCGCTCGATCTCGACGTCCAGCGATGGATTCGCAGCCAGGTCGAAGCGCCGCCCTCTCACCCACCCCGTCTGATCGCTTCGGGGGCTCCCCCGCTCGAAGGCTACGCCGCCTTGCTGGTGAACTTCGAGCTGCACCGCCGCAAGCTGTTCTGGGTCGACGCGACGCTCGCGTATCTGTTCGACCACACTGACGTCGAGCTCGAGGGCGCAGAGCTCCGCGCGCCCTTTCCGAGCTGCGCCTTCGTGTTCACCGACCGGCACGTCCTGGGCCTGGCCGAGCGCACGATCGCGCGGGATCGCGGTGATCCACTCCACGGACAGATCCTCCGGGTGGTCACGGCGTTCGTGACGGAAACCGGTCGGGGCGGCCCGGGCACGCTCGACGTGAGCTTCGCAGTCGACGCGCTCGGTGCCGATCCGCCGAGCCTGCGACCGTTTCGGATCCCCGCCGATCCGCACTTGCTCGCCGACTTTCTCGCGGATGTCGCCCAGCGGCCACTGGTCGATCCGCCGGTGCGCGACGCCAGCCCCGTGCGCGCGCTGCTGCGAGTGCTGATCAATGCCCTGCGCTATTGTACGAGCGCGAGCGTGACGACGGAGACCCGACGTTCACCTGCGCCGGTCCAGCGGCAAGGCTCGGCGCACACGCACGCGTCCGACTCGGTCTACTACCTGCCGGGCAAGATCGACATCCGGCATCTCCACCAGCTGCAGTCCCTCCACCGGATCTCGGACGGCCGACAGGCGTTGGCGCGCTTCATGGTCCGCGGCCACTGGCGGCGTGCACGGGGGAGCTGGTCAGACCAGCGCCCACGCTGGATCGAACCCTACTGGAAGGGCCCCGACCTCGCGGCAGTGATCGAGAAGGCGTACCGCCTCCGCGGACCCGACGATCCGCGGAGGTAGTGCTCGCCCACCCGAGTCCGCGCCGCAGCGCGGGCGCCCGTCGGTGACCGACATGGATGCGAACACCAATCGGCTGATCAATGCCGGGGAGTACGGCTGAGAGTCCCTTTCCGGGACGTGTCGTACGCGTTCGCGGGGATCCCCGCTGCCGGCCGGGACGCGCTTGCCCGGCGGCACCAGCGTGCCCGCGCCGACGATGCAGTGCGACTCGACCACCGCGTTGTCGAGCAGGATCGCGCCCATGCCGATGATGCTCTCGTGGTGCACCGTGCAGCCGTGGACGATCGCGTTGTGCCCCACCGTCACGCGGTCGCCGAGCGTCGTCGTCGAGCGGCCGGCGGTCACGTGGAGCACCGCGTCGTCCTGCACCGACGTCCCGGCGCCGATGACGATCGGCCCGTCGTCCCCGCGCAGGGTCGCGCACGGCCACACGCTGGAGCGGGGCCCGATCGTCACCTGGCCGATGAGCACCGCGCGGGAGTGGACGTAGGCCCGGGGATCGACGTGGGGCGTGTGGCCCAGCAGCGACTGCAGCATGCCGGGCAGTGCAGTGTGGATCGGACGGGGGACTAGACCGCGGCGCGCCGCGTCGCCTGCTGCCGCGCGTAGCCCCGACGGGCGAAGGAGGCATCACCGTCTCTCCCGCGAGCAGCTTGGCTCAGACCGTCGAGGGTTCCTTCGATGCGATGGGGAGCGGAACGGGCGGCCGGCCATCCGGACCAACGAAACGATCCAGGAGAATCGTGACCGTGTTGGTCGCGTTGAGCTTCGCGATCTGTTGACGCGGAGGCATTACGACTCTCGCTTCCCGAGCAGAGGGCGACCCGGTCGGTGTGCGACCGGCGGCCTCCTCGGCGAACATGCCCGCGGTCGCCAAGGGCAAGGCCGCGCCGAAGCCCACGAAGCGCCGCGTCTGATCCGAACTCACCGCGTCAGCAGCCCGACCGTGTCCACGACCGAGGGCCGATTGAACAGCTCACGCCGCAGCCTGCCGAAGCTGCGGTGCGCTACCAGGATCACCACGATGTCCGCGGTGCGCAGTGCGTCCTCGGCCGACTCGAGCGGCACGCCGTCGATGGGACATCGATCGAGGTGGGGCTCGACGACGACGACGGTGCCGAAGTCGGCGGCCAGCAGCGCACGCACGACCTCGAGCGCCGGGCTCTCGCGGATGTCGTCGATGTCGGGCTTGTAGGTGATGCCCATGCACGCGATCTTGGGCCGCTTGAAGCGCTCGGAGAGCCCGCGCACGGTGTGCACGACCTGGTGCGGCCGGGCGTCGTTGACCCGCCGCGCGGCCTGGATGAGCGGCGTGTGCTCGGGGGCTGCAGCCACGATGAACCACGGATCGACCGCGATGCAGTGACCGCCCACGCCGGGGCCCGGTCGCAGCACGTTCACGCGCGGGTGACGGTTGGCGAGGCGGATGACCTCCCAGACGTCGAGGTCGAGCGTGTCGCAGACGTTCGCGAGCTCGTTGGCGAAGGCGATGTTGACATCGCGGAACGCGTTCTCGGAGAGCTTGACCAGCTCGGCGGTGTCGGCGGTGCAGCGCAGGACCTCGCCGGTGACGAAGCGCTCGTAGAACACGGCCGCGGCCTCGGTGCAGGCGGGCGTGACGCCGCCGACGACGCGATCGTTCTCGACGACCTCGCGGATCACTGCGCCCGGCAGCACCCGCTCGGGGGCGTGGGCGACGTACACGTCGCGACCGGCGACGAAGCCGCCCTCGGCGAGGATGCGCGCCACCAGCTCGCGGGTGGTGCCGGGCGGGCTCGTCGACTCGAGCACCACCAAGTTGCCCGGACGCAGCGCGGGCAGCAGCGCTCGGCTAGCAGCCTCGACATACGAGAGATCGGGCTGGTGCTGGGGGCCAAACGGCGTGGGCACGCAGATCAGGAACGCCGCGGCCGGCTGGGGTTCGGTGAACGCCTGCAGCCGTCCGGCCGACACCGCGGCGCGCACCAACGCGTCGAGCTCGGGCTCGACGATGTGGATCTTCCCCTCGTTGATGGTCGTGACCACGTCGTTCCGTGTGTCGACGCCCGCAACTTTCTGCCCACGCGTGGCCAGCACCGCGGCGGTCGGCAACCCGACGTAACCCAACCCCAACACGCAGACGTCGTGCGCCACTTCGGAAGTGTCCATCGTGAGACTCCATGTCATGCTAGGGCTCGAGTCGTGATCGCGTCCACAGATGGGGTTGGATTAGGTCGGCCTGTGATGACGCCGCCGCGTGCGTGCGCGACGTGGCCGGCCCAGGGTGGAGGGACGCCCTGAACGCCGCGCTCGGCACCCTGTGGCTCGGGGCCTTGGCCGCGTTCGCGGTGGTCGCCGGGCTCATGCCGTGGGTGCTGCGGGCGTGGCGGGCCCTGGGTCGCCGCGACGACGAGGTCAGCCTGCGCAAGGTCCACGCCGGGCAGATCCCGCGGGCCGGCGGCCTCGTCATCCTGTTCGGCTTCGGGGTGACGCTCCTGGCCGGGCTCGCGGGTGTCAGTGACCTGTCCGCGACCCACCAGCTGTTCTCGGTGTCGCCGCTCACCGGTGCGCTGCTCGGGGCGCTGGTGGTGGGGCTCACGGGCGCCTGGGACGATCTGATCGGGCTGCGGCCGCGCACCAAGCTGGCGATGCAGATCATCGCCGCGAGCCTCGCGGTGCTCTACGGCGTGCACTGGCTGCCGCTCGAGCTGCTACTGGGCTGGGAGTACCACTGGTTGGCGACGCTGCTCACCATCGGCTTTCTCGTCGCCTCGGTGAACGCGGTCAACATGATGGACGGCCTCGACGGGTTGGCCGCGGGCATCTGCCTCATCGGTTTCGGCACCGTCGTCGCGTCGATCTTCGCGAGCCCGATGGTGCTGCCGGCGATGCTCGCGGTGGGCTGGGTCGCCGCGTGTGCCATGGGCGCCACCGCCGGGTTCCTGCTGCACAACCGCCACCCCGCCAAGGTGTTCATGGGCGACGCCGGCAGCTATCTGCTCGGCTTCCTGTTGCCGGCGCTGCTGCTGCAGGTCGAGCCGGTGCGCTGGCGCGTGCCCGAGATCCAGCTGTCGATCGCCGTACTGCCGCTGACGGTGCCGCTGTTCGACATGACGCTGGCGGTGATCCGCCGGAGCTTGCGCGGCCAGCCGATCTTCAGCGGCGATTCCGATCACGTCCACCATCGCCTGCTCGCAGCCGGCCTCTCGCACGGGCGCGCGGTGATGGTGCTGTGGCTGACCGCCGCGATGTTCGCGACGCTCACCTACCTCAACGTCATCGGCATCGGCGGGTGGTGGACGCTGCTCGGCACGCTGGTCGCGGTGCTCGTCGCCGCGGTGCTGCTGGGCTATCACCGCATGCTGGCGCGGCTGCCCGCGTTCACCGGCGATCGTCACCTCGGCTGGCGGGATCGTCGACGCGAGGTGATGGAGCTGCTCGACGCGATCGAGGCCGTGCGCATCTCCGGCACGGATCGCGGCGAAGAACGGTGGCGCCGGGTCGCGCCCGACATCGCGCTCGTGCTCGGGCGCCTGGGCATCCCCGCGTTCCAGATCCGGCGCCACGACACCATCGTCGTCGGCACCGGCGACGCCAAGGACGCCTGGGCCCACCTCGGGCTGCCACTGCCGGGCGAGGACGGCGGCGAACTGCGCCTCGCGCTCGCGATCCGGCTGCCGGATCTGCAGCAGGAGCAGCTCATGCTGATCGAGCGGGCGGTGCTCGCGGTCAGCGGCGGCGGTCAGGCGGCGCGCCAGCTGACGGTTGTGCACGGCGAGGGCGGGCGCTCGGCGCAGGCCTGAGAGCGACAGCGGATTACAAGCGGGCGAGGGGAAGCGAGTGGATCAGCGCGCCCGCGGCAGCGGTTGGCGCGCGAGCGGGTCTTGCCGTGGCGCCCGCGCAGGACGCTCGACGACCCTGGGCAGCGGGCCGGTGACATGCACGTCGAACGTGGTGTCCTTGCGCGTCGCCGTGACCACGGTCGGCACTCGGCTGGGCTTCAGGCCGAGCAGGGTGGCGAGCGTGGGCTGACTCTGCAGCAGGGCCGCGGCGTTGTCGGCGGCGACGGCGAACGAGGCGGCGATCAGATCGCCCTGCGTCGCCTGACCCGGGCTCGCGCCCTTGGTCGACTCGATCCACTTGGAGAGCGCGTCGGCGGCTGTGGGACCGACGGCGACGAGCACGGCGCCGGCGTTCTGCGAGCCGCCGTAGGCGATCTGTAGATCTCCCTTCGCGTCGAGCAGCGGCCCCAGCTCGGGGGGGACGAGCGTGCGCGCGTTGACGACGGTCAATGCCTGCACCGCGACGCCCGCCGTGGTCACGCGGTTGCGTTGGAATCGCAGCTTGGGCACGGAGACGCCGAAGGTGCGCGCGAGCGCGAGGTTATCGAGGCCGGCACCGACGAGGCTACTCAGCGCGGCGGCGCCCTGCTTGGCATCGTTGGCGCCGAGCGCCGCGACCACGTGGCCGGTGGGCCCGATGCCGACCATCACGCGCCCGTTCCAGCTGCGCAGCACCTTCTTGTAGCGGCCAAGCAGGTCCTCGAGCACACCACGAACGAGGAAGTTCTGCTTCGACACCGTGCGCGAGGCGTCGGCGATCATCGTCTTCACGACGGCGTCGTACTTGGCGTAGCGACTGCTCGCGCCGACGACGAGCGTGGGCGAATCGAGCAGGCCCGACAGTGCGCCCTCGGTGATCTCGTCGAGCCCTTCGATGGGGGCCGCGCCCTCGGCGGTCACGTGGAAGTCGGCGACGCTCTTGCCCGAGACACCGATGCGCGCGAACGGGAACTCGGGGACGCGCTTGCGCAGCTCGGTGCCATCGAAGGTGGCGAACACGCCGTCGCGGCCGTACGCGCCCAAGAGCTCACGGCCGGTCGCGAGACCGCGCTCGTCGCCCGCGAGCGTGAGCACGCCGGTGCCCTCGTCGAGCCACGCCAGCCGCGGTGGTGGCGGAGAGCCGAGCTCGGCCTCGGCGGACCGGCCGATCTCGACCGCGCCCCAATCGCCAACAGGGGTCTTGGTCGCAAGCTTGCGCTTGGTGTCGGGCACGGCCGAGCGGCGGATGACGAAGCGCATCACCACCTGGCCCTCGACGATGGCGGCGGCATAGGGCTGCTCGAGATCCATCACCTCGAGGAACTCGGTGCCCCAACCCGCGGGCGCGCGCTCGGACAGGGCGCGCAGCACCGCGCGGGGATCGGTGCCCATGCCCAGCAGCGGTGCGAGCGTCACCAAGGCCTGCCCGGGGTTGGCGAGGTGGGCGGCGAACTCGGGCTTGCTCGGCAACGGCAGCGGTCGCGGCATGCCGCGCGGCCTCGGGGCCTCGCGCTTCACGCTGGGGCCGGCGAGCCTTGCGTCACCACCACCGGCACGGTCGGGTTTGCACGCGGGCGCGACGAACGACGCGACGAGCAGAGACATCACACCGACGAGGAGCTTGGGTCGTGCGGGCATCAACGCGACCGAAGCTACCAGGTCGGATGGTCGCGGGCACGGGGCCGCGATCACTTCGTCGCGCGCGCGAGCGACTGTCCGTCGCCCTCGCAGCGCCGGGGCTGGATTCAACGATCGAGCTTTGCGCCAGCCCGCCTGCGCGCGGGCTGCTCGAGCACGCAGCGAAATCCGATCGCGACGTGGCGCACCGCCGCGGGGAACGATCGCCGCGCGGCCGGGCGCGCAGCGACGAGATCGTCGCGCCACGACGCGCCCTTGACGATCGCCTCGCCGTCTTGCACGCCGAACGTCCACTCCGCCACGTTGCCGCCGACGTCGTGGACACCATGCGGACTCGCGGCGAGCGTGGCGACGGGCACCATGTCGCCGAACCCCGATTCGCGGGTGTTGCCGCGCTGGGCCACGAAGGTGCCGCCCCACGGCCAGGCGCGCCCGTCGTCACCGCGTGCGGCGCGTTCCCACTGGGCCTCGGTCGGCAACGCGCCGATACCACCGCGCTGCTCGCCCCACCAGTCGCAGTACGCCTCGGCCTCGATGTGGCTCACGAGCACGGCGGGATGGTCCATGCGCTCTATCTGCGGTCGCCCGCGGTGCCACGCCACGCGCTCGGGATCCTCCCCGTCGCGATGGGGCGTGCGCGACCACGTGCCCGCGTCGACCCACGGTTCGGCGACGCCGCGAACGTAGACGTACTGCGCGTAGTCGGCCTGCGTCACGGGGTGCACCATGATCGCGAAGCTCGGCACGCTGCGCGTGCGCTCGGGCAGCTCGTCCCGCAGGCGCGCGGCGACGTCGCGCAGATCGGCGCCATGGCGCGCCGCGGCATCGGTCGCCTCGGCCCGGTCGTGCAGCGACGAGCCCATCGTGAAGCTGCCGCCGGGGATCGTCGTCGTGTCGCCGGCATCTGCGGCCAGCGGTGTGCAGGCCAGCGCGAAGACGACGGCCAACAGCAGTGGACAGCCGTGGATCAGGCCGGCGATCACGGCGATGCGCGTGGGTGACACCGGGGCTGCATCGACCAGCGCGCGCCGCTCTTCAGCACAGCAGGCGGCCCGCATCGGTGCGTGGGTGCTCTCGTCGCGAAGCCGGCGCGCCGTGGAGCAATGCGGAGCTTCCTCGCCGACGACGGGGACGTCAGAACTCGATGCGCCAGGCCAGCGCGAGGCCCCGCGAACGGTAGTAGCCGCGGAGCACGTGGCGCGAGCGGAGCTTGCCGCCGCGGCGCACCGTGAGCACCGGCAGCCCCGCGGTCACGACCGAGCCGAGCGCCGAGATGGCAGTCTCGCCGGCCTGCGGACGGAGCAGGTTCTGCTCGCCGCGGAAGCTGGCGAGGTCGAGCCATGGCGCGGTGCTGGTATCGTCGGGATCCGTCGTGGGCACTTCACCGGCCATCATCCACCGCGCCCAGGTCATTTCGCGGCCCAGCCGGGCCTCGAGCCCGCGCCACGGCCGGAAATCGAGGGTCGGCTGGTCTATGGCGCTGCGCACGAGGACCGCCCCGTCCTGCGGCGGATCGTCGGCGAGCGCCTCGCCCGCGCTCGCAAACGCGAGCACGCCCAGCGCCGACGGAGCGAGCCGTCGGAACAGGGCCCGGAGCTGCCGCCCGTGTGGAACGCCATCGCGCATCGCTTGGTTTCGTGCGCCCGTCCCCACGAGCGCCAGCTCACAGGATACGCACCGTCGCCTCCGTTTGTGAAGGGGGATGTCGCGCCTGTACGCGATCGGAACTCGGCTATTTTTGTGGGGTACGCGGGTGTTTGCTACGGATCTGCGCTGCGGTGGCGGCGTCGCCGGCACATGCACCGACACACACGCCGGTGCGTACGCCCCCGCTGGCCCAGCCCTACCGCACTCGAACCGCGTCCGCGATCACCACCTTGTTCCCAACCCCCCACCGCGACAACACCACCCGGTTCCACCCGGAGCTGAACTGAAAGCTCCCGAGTTCGCGCCACGCCCCACCGTTCGCGGTCTGATTCGCGTACCGAATCCCGAGGTTGCTCCCCGCCGCGTTGTACGCGATGAACCCCACCGACGCCGATCGATTCGACCCCGCCGTCCACCGCGCGTCGATCGTCCGCGTCCCCGCCTGCGGCAGGTAGAACCAGTACGTCGCCGGATCCGACGTCTCCGACAGATTCGCGTATGCGTAGTTGCTGCCGCTGTACCCCGACGTCGACGTCGCCTTGATCCACGCGTTCGAGATCGCGACCCAGCCCACGGCGTCGTCGTTGTTGTTGTTGTCGTTCTCGATCACGATCGTCGCAGGCACCACGGCGTCGTCGTCGGGCTGCGGCTGCGGCTGCGGCTGCGGCTGCGGCCCGGGTCCGTCCTCGTCGCAGTGCTGCCGAGCGCGGTCCAGGTACTCCTGCCACGGCCAGTTGGGCCCCGGGTCGGTGCGGTTGTTCGGTTGCAGTCGCCCGTGCCCGACCACATGCACGTCGTCGATCGAGATGCCGTTGTCGCGGGCGATGTCGCAGACCAGCTTCGCCGACGCGTCGATGAGGCCGTCGTCCCACGACGCCTGGTTGCCGAAGCCCGCGTGCTCGATGCCGATCGTGAAGTTGTTGCTCGACGCCCCGTTGCGCCCGCAGTCGTGGTTGCCGTTGAGCGAGCACTTGTAGCTCGCGCTGATGTGCCAGCCCTTCTTGTTCTCGGCCACCATCTGCGTGATCTCGCTGCCGGTCGCGTTCACGACGTAGTGGGCGCTCACCCCCGACTGCGAGTTGGTCAGCCAGCTGTAGCAGCCGACGTAACTGCCCTCGCACGTGTGGATGATGATCATCGCGCGGGCGCCCGCGTTGCCCGCCGGGCGGCTGCTCGTGTTCGGCGAGGGCCGCCACACCGACAGGTTGTAGTCGGGACCTGCGGCCAGCGCCGCCTCCGGCGGTGGCACCGTGAAGTTGGGATAGGCGTCGACCGGCTCGAGCTCGCCGCGAATCTCTCCGGCTTCGTCGTACTCGACCGCGCCTTCGCGCAGCCGCGGATACACCTCCACGTAGACGTAGGCGGCGCGGGCCCACTCCTGCGGCAGGTCGCTCCACTGCGCCACCACGTCGGCCCAGATCCCGAGATCCGTGCGGTCCTCGATCCCCGCCGCGTCCGCGCGATCCGACAACCACGCCGCCGCGGCGCGGATGTTCGAGGCCGGATCGGACTTCACCTGCTCGACGTCGAGGCCGGCGAGCGACGCCGCCTCCGCGAGCATCTCGCCGCGCAGACCCATGATGCCGTACGCGGGCGGCCGCGACTCGAATTCTTCCTCGCCTTCGACCATCAACCAGCGGGTTTCGACGTGGCCGAGCGCCTGCAGCAGCGACATCGGCACCTCGTACTCGGCCGCGACCGACTCGAACACCCCGTCGAGGCCGAGCGCGGACACATCGGGCGCGTCCGCGTCGTCGTCACCACCGACCGATGCGATCCCGGGGCCCGCATCGTCGCGTCCACCGCTCTCGCCGTCGCAGGCGGTGAGGGCGGCGAAGGCGAGCGGAAGCAGGAGCGGGATACGGCGGCGAGTGGAAACGGGATGCATGGCGAGACTCCGGTGCGGGCACGGTGGCGGTGCGAGGTCGTGTGGGCGAGTGGCAGATGCATCCGCCCCGCCCTCGGGACGCGGCAGGCATCGCGGCACTCGGCAGGCATGTTGGATCGGCCCCCCGCCGGGTTCCCGGTGGTTTCACGCACTTGCGTGCAATACTGTGCGGCCGCGTGCCTCGATGTCGGACACGCCCCGACGCGGTCACACCTCACCGCACGACTCCACGGGGCACCCCGCGGTGCCCCGCGGGCGCTGCCGTCACGGACAGTTCTGCGAGACCACGACGTCACCCGTCTGTGGCGTGCCAGCCTCGACGAAGTCGGTCGGGATCGACTGGCAGGTGAGCGCGCCGCAGTTCTCCATGCGCATCACGTGGGCGTGGCGTCCGGTCGAGTAGCCCGTGGATCCCGACAGCCCGATCTGGCCACCTTGCGGCACTTCGTCGCCGGGGGCGACCTGCACCGCGTTGAGGTGCTTGTACAGCGTCGCCGTGCCGTCGCCGTGCAGCAAGATCACGAGGTTGCCGTAGGGGCCGCACTCGGGTCCGCCACCGTTGTAGCAAGCGTCGCCGGGGCCGGTCTCGTCGAAGATCAACGTGACGACGCCGTCGGCCATCGCCACCAGCGGCGTGTCGACGCCGATGCCGAAGTCGAACGCAAACGAGTGCAGGCCGTTGTGCGAGAGCACGCCGTTGTTGCCCTGTGTGATCGTGGCCTGCATGCCGCACGGCAGCGGCAAGAAGTAGCCATCCGGGGGCTCGGGCGGCTGCGACAGCGTGCACTCGGCGAACACGCCGGAGATGAACCCCGATCCACCGACGTAGTCGATCTCGAACCACAACGGGTTGCCATCGATGGACTCGCCTTGCACCTCGCCGATCACATCGACGATCGTGCCGTTGGCGAGCTGGCCGATCTCGGGGTTCGCGGTCGACGGATCAGGGCGTACGTTGAGCACGTCGTCGGGCGACACCACCACCACGCGCGGGCAGTCGTCTTGGCCGGGCAGATCGGGCGGGGGCGGGCCGTCGGTGCCCGGTGTGGGGGCGGCGCTCGAGTCCGCGGCGCTCGGGTCGGTCGTGGCCGTGGGCAGCGCGTCGGTGCCGACCTCGCTCGAGCTCGACTCGCCGAGCACGCCGCCGCTCGCGGTCTCCCACGCCGAGCTCGGCATCTCGGCGCCGGTGGTGCACGCGAGGGCGGTGACGAGGCTGGCGGCGAGGATACGTGGCGTGCGCATGGCGAACCTCCGAGGCTGAGGGCCAGCGTACCTGTGCGCCTGCGTGTCGGTGGACGCCATGGCGCCGCACTACGTCATGGCGGCAACCGCCGCCGCAGTAGCGCAGTACCGCAGTAGAGGGACGATCGTCAGACGCGGGGACGCGGGGGCAGCCCGGCCAGGCCGCCGCCCCCGGGCCGACGGAGCGCGCGGAGGAACCATCGGGCCCCGCCGGCGAGCACGGCGAGCGAGAAGGCGCCGCACGCCAGGCCCCACATCCAGTAGGTGCCGCCGAGCGCCGAAGCGATGAGCGCGGTGTCTGACGGCATGGCGCCCATGCCCGTGTGCGCGACCTCGGTGAAGAGGTAGTCCGCACGGGAGAACACCGACAGCGCGAGCTGGGTGGCGAGGAACACGGTGCCGAGCTGCACCACCTTCGCGCTGCCGCGTACCGCGAGCCAGGCGGCGGCGGCGATGATGACGCCCACGAACGCCACGCCGAAGCCGTTGCGGATCACCAGCGCCAAGGCGACGGCCAAGGTGATGGCGATGAGTGCCATGAAGACCCGCGCGCCGCGGAACGAACGCCCGGCGACGAAGGCGAGGGCGGCGATGACAGCAGGCCCGACCAGGCCACCGGCGGCGGTCGCGGCATGCACCCACGCCTCGGCACTGCTGCGGTGCGAGGCGACGCCGGAGCCGTCGGCGTAGATCGCGAGGGATTCGAACGAACCGCCGGTGGCGATCGCGACCGCGCCGTGTCCCAGTTCGTGGAAGAGCGTGGAGAGCAGCAGCAGCGGATAGGCGAGGAGTGAACCGAACGGGATCACGTAGAGCGCAGCGGTGATGCCGATGCTCCACTTGAGCGCAGAGGCAGCGCGGCGGCGGGTGGCAGCGTCTTCGAGCCAGTCGTGGTGGTGCATGATCATGGGCCTGGGGCGGTCGAACGCGCGGGGACGAACCGCGGCGTATCCGGCTTGATTTGGGCACGCGGCGTGGCACGTGGCAAGCCGAGGCGCCGCACACGTCCGGTGGCCTCGCGTGGCGCAACCGCGAGCGCGCAGATCGGTCGCCCGCAGCCAGCGCCGCCTCTGCTACGCTGCGCGGTGAACGATGGCGAACCATGAGCGCAAGACCGTCGCGCGCCACCCCCAGTGCCGCGTGGAGTTGTGCTCGTGCGGCGTGTACCACGTGAGCTTCGGCGCGATGACCGTGAGGATGACGGCGGACCAGGTCGGCGGCGTGTTCGAGGCGCTCGGTGACGCGCTCGCCCCCGCGGTCGACACGACCGACGGCGACCCGCCGGTTCACTGATCGCGCGGGTCTGGTCGCGGATCTGGTCGCGGTGGACCGATCACGCGACCACGGTGATCCCCATCGCGTCGTCCCGTAGCAGCTCGAACGCCGCACGATGGGCGCTGCGCAGCACCGTAGACGTCCCGTCCGAACGCACGAGCTCCGCGGTGCACCGCGCGATCTTGCTGTTGATGCAGATCTTGGTGCCGCCCGGCGGGTTGCCGTAGCGCAGCCCCACGAAGGCGTCCGACGGCGCCCCGAACTCCACCCGCATGCGCTCGCGGCCGTTGCCGGTGTCGAAGCGCCAGTGCAGCCCGTCGAGGTGGGCGCGGCCCAGCGGCGAGCGGGCCAGGCTGTTGAACGCGAACGTCTCGTCGCCGAGGCGCAGCACCGCCACCGTGAGCCACGGCGTCCACAGCGGGCCGATGCGCAGCTTGGCCGTCGAGCACTCGAGCATCGCGTCGTCTCTGCCATCGAAGCCGGCGACTTGGCCCCACGCGTATCGATCGGTGTGCCGTGAGCCCCAGTTGTGGTTCTGGCTGCCGAGCCAGCCGTCGATCGCGATGCGCTCGCCGTCGACGTCGAGCTCGCCGTGGTAGCGGCACAGCGGCACGCCGACCAGCGCCTTGGCCCGGGGGAAGCCGCGGCCGTACACCGCCTCGGGCAGCAGCAACAGCGGCGGCGAGTCGCCCCCGTAGTCGAGCGACCACGCGATGCGGTGCCCCCCGCCGACGGCCTCGCCACGCAGCGCAGTGTGGTCGAGCACCGCGTCGCCGATGCCGACGCCCAGCGCGTCGCGATCGAAGCGGCACGCGGCGATCGGGTGCTCCGATTTGGCTGCCGTGATGCGGCCACGCTCGCCGTCGAACCAGATCGCCCACAGCTCGCCACACGCGGGCCGGGTGGGGTCCGTCGGCGCGAAGATCGTGTAGCGGATCCACAGGCCGAGCGGCCGCGTGGGATGGTTGGCGCGCTGGAACCAGCTCTCGTAGTGGCCCGGTGTGCCGCTGTAGCGGGCGCCGTTCCAGCGCTGGCGCCCGGCGAGGATGGCGTTCGGATCGACCACGTGGAGGGCACGGTAGGCCACGGGGCGTCGGTGGTCGATGACGTCCGACGTCATGAGATGGCGCGGCGTACGATCACACCGGCGGCGGCGGCGGCGGCGGTGCGGTGCCGACCACCTCGACACCGCTGCCGCCGACGTACCCGTAGCTGACATCCTGCGCTTACCCGACCACGGTGATGCCGAACGGCTCTTCACCCTCGATCCCATGCGCGCCGGCCGCGACGGTGAGGTGGGCGTACTCGAAGCCGACGCCGTCTTGCACCGCGAGTGGCGAGAACGGAGCCGCGGCACCCGGATCGTGTCGACCGGCACCACGCCGGAGCTCATCGCGGCGTCGCCATCCCCCACGAAGATCTCGACGTTCGCCGACTCGGTCGACGACGGTTTGGTCACCACCACCGCGGACTGCTGTTCGGCGGGTGGCGTGATGAGACCCGGCGGGTTGATCACCGAGACGTCGGGCAGATCGACCGTTCGCAGCCTTGGTTGGATGGCAGCGCCTCGACGTCGTCGCAGCTCGCGGCGAATCCACCGCCCAGATCGCTGCCCGAGCCAACGTCGGTGCCCGAGCCAACGTCGATGCCCGAGCCGACGTCGGGTGCTGCCTTGCGTCGCCTGTGACTGGCGTGGGCCGTCGCCGCAGCCGAGCACGGAGCCCATGCCCTTGCGCGGGTCGTGACGAGGACGATGCTGCAGGCCAGGCGCATGGCGGGCAGGGCATCAGGACGACCCCCCACCGAACCGGTGGTCGCCACCCCCGGTGCACCCACGAACACGGTTCGCGCCCCCTCTTCGCGGTCCGGATCGGGGCCCACTCGATCGCGCCGGCCGCCAGAGTCCGCGGGCGCTTCCGCTCCGGAACTCTCGGTTCCATCTCGGATGGCGCCGCCACGCCCCGGGTGCGCTAACCTTGGGTGACAACTGCGGGCGGCGCTGATGAACGCGACCGCTGACGAGTTCGGCGCCGCTGCCGATGCGCCATCGCTGCCGGTGCGCAGCGATGTCCAGCCGAAGCGGCCGACCGCCGGGCGTGCGGTGACGACCCGCGCCGCGCTGCTGTACATTGCCGCGATCGCGATGGGCAGCGCGATCGCAGCGATGCAGCGGGGCGACTGGTCGGTGCGCACCACCTTGGGCCCGGGTTTCGAGGCGCTGTGGGGCAACGGCGTGCTCGCCGTGGTCGCGCTGCTCGGCGGCGGCATCCTCGTGGGTATCGGCACGCGCATGGCCGGTGGCTGCACCAGCGGCCACGGTCTGTCCGGCTGCTCGCGATTCCAACCCGGCAGTCTGGTGTCGACTGCGACCTTCATGGCCGCCGCGGTGGCCATGACCTTCGTCCTGCGGGGGCTGGGCTGATGCGGATGGATCTGCGGGTGGCCGTGTCGGGGTTGGCGCTGGGGTATGTCCTCAGCTGGATGGGCTTCGCCGACTACGACGAGATCGCAGCGATGTTCTCGCTGCAGAGCCCGAGGCTGTGGCTCGCGTTCGCCCTCGCGGTGGTGGTCGCGGCGATCGGCTTTCGCTACCAACGGCACAGCGCGCCGGCTCGCCCGCTGCACCCAGGTGTCATCCCGGGCTCGATCGTGTTCGGCGTCGGATGGGCGATCACCGGGACGTGTCCGGGCTCGGCCCTCACCCAGCTCGGTGAGGGGCAGCTGCCCGCCGCGATCGCGGTGCTCGGCATCTTCGTCGGCACGTGGGCGTACGGTCCGATCCACAGGCGGTTCTTTCGATGGGATCCCGGCTCATGCGGAACGTAGAAAAAGGCGCTGCGTTCACTGCGGGCGCGGGCGCGGGATGCACCCATCGGGGGAGCTGCCCGATGTTCGCGCTGTTCGAGACCGCCGATCAGCTCGACTACTGGAAGCAGCGCTACTGCAACAGCGAGTTCACGCGCTGCGCGCGGTACCAGTCGATGGTGGCGGGCGACGCGCCGCCGGTGCACCTGCTCCCGAGCGGTCGGCTGCTTCGGCTGGAGTGACATCCGTTCATGCGCCGGGCGATGCGCAATCCCGCTGCGCGGTGCGGGAACAGCGCTGCGCAGGGACATGATCGGACTCGAATGGGCCGGGCAGCGCACAGAGAAGAGTCCGCTGGGATTGCGTTTGACTCGAACACGATTCGTCGTAACGGTAACGGTCCCTGCACTTCAAGGAGCCGAACGTGAGTCGAATCCGCACAGTCCTTCCCAGCAT
Organism: Nannocystales bacterium; assembly: GCA_038325765.1. Taxonomy (GTDB): domain Bacteria; phylum Myxococcota_A; class Polyangia; order Nannocystales; family Nannocystaceae; genus Xiheibacterium. Next base: position 367 of record JBBQJI010000073.1, on the reverse strand, counting down.
GTTTGGTCTCGCCCTGTTCGCCGGATGTAGCGAGGCGGACACGGAATTTCGGTCTGGTAGCAATGATTACGAGGTTTGGCTCGTCGATCAGTCCAACAGCTACGGCCAGAGCTACGGTGGCGCGATTTACATCTACGATGGCGACGATCTCACGGGTAAAAGCGCCAAGAATGCGCAGCCTGACGAGGTGGTGGCCCTGGCCTCCACGGTTTCCGAGATGTGCTTCGCGGCCACCGGCGCCAACCCGGTCCGTCCCCACATGATGGTCTTCAACTCCGAGGACTCGCACGGAATCCTCTCCTTCGTGGTCTCGGGCCACGTGGTGATCTTCGATGCCGAGACCCGGGAGCCCGAGGCGTGCTTCCGT
>JBBQJI010000072.1:0-27644 GCA_038325765.1 Nannocystales bacterium | reverse complement strand
CATCGGCGCACCGGGCAGACCAAGCAGCCACGACAGTGCCATCCGCTGGCGTCCGTGCGCTTCGGCATCCGGCGTGATGCCGGCGTAGTTGGTCCACTGGTTCCCGAGGATGCCCGGATCGTGCGCAGCATCCTGTCCGCGATAGGTGGCGGTCGATGCGAAGCGGGACGTGTCGTGGCTGCCGATGTACGGCGTCATGATCGCGCCCTCGGGCCACTTGGAGAGGCCGTGGTCGAACCAGTAGTCGGCGTGCAGCATGCCGCGGTCGCCATACGCGAACACCCGGTACGAGACGCCGTGGTAGAGCACGAAGTCGAACTGGCCATCGAGCCCCTGGGGGCCGAGGTAGCGGGCGATGGTGCCGTAGTTCTCGTCGTTGCACGGGTCGGGGCAGTCGCTCCAGCCCATCGCCGTCTCGCCCATCAGGAAGTAGCGGGTGCCGGCGGTCTCGAAGCCCTCGTGCACGGCGGCGGTGAGGTTGCGGATCGCGGCCTCCTCGACGTGCTTGACCGCGTCGACCCGTAGACCGTCGAGATCGAAGGCATCGAGCCACCACACCGCGTCGCCGACGAACGCGGCGTTGGCTTCGGGTACGCGGTGGTCGATGTCGGGCAGATACTCGGTGAACGTGCACTCGAGCGCATCTGCGGTCCAATCGCAGCCATCGGTGCCGCACACGCAGCCGGTGCGGAACCACTCGGGGTGCTCCGCGACGTACTCGTGATCCTCGTGGACGTGGTTGACGACGTAGTCCTGCAGCACGCGGATGCCGTGGGCGTGGGCCGCGATCATCATCTCGCGCAGCGCCGCCTCGCCACCGAGCCGCGCATCGACCGAGCGGCCCTCGATCGGCCAGTAGCCGTGGTAGCCGGTGACCTGGTGTACGCCGTCGGCGGCGAGGAACGCCCCCTCGGGGTTGGTGTTCACCGGTGACAGCCAGATCGCGCGGACGCCCAGCGCGTCGAGGGTGCCGTCCTCGATCGCGTCGCGGACCCCGAGCAGGTCGCCGCCCAGGAAGTCGCCGCGCGGATCGGCGTTGGGCGTCGGCGGCGGATCGTTGTTCGTGTCGCCGTTGCGGAAGCGATCGGGCATCACCATGTAGATGAGGGCGCCGTCCCAGTCGAAGGCCTCGGCCTCGATCCAAAACGGCAGCTGCACCGGGGCGCTCTCGCGGCCGCCAGCGTCGGTGGCGGTGACGATGACGGTGTACTTGCCGTCGCCAAGCCCCTCGATCGCGAGGGTGACGTCGCCCGAAGTGGGGTCGACGACGAGCTCGCCGGCATCGAGCGGTCGCTCGTCGAAGTCGTGGCGCAGCATCCCGGTGAACCCGTCGGCGTCGGCGCCTTCGCCCGGGGCGCCGTCGGTGTAGCGCAGCGTCGCCGAGAACTCGCCCGCGCCCGACGAGGGCCGCGCGGTCTGATGATCCTCGACGCCGAGCGAGGGCAGGTTGCAGTCGGCGACGAGGATCGCGGAGTTCTCGACGTCCTCGAAGTACTTGCGCCGGGTCTGGTCGGGATCGAAGATCCAGTCGGGCTCGCCGCCTGCGTCGACGACGATCTTGTAGGCATGCAGGCCGGGGGGCAGCATCGCGGTGCCGCGCCAGGTGTCGCCCTCGAGCGCCATCTGTGTGGCGGTGGGGAGATCGAAGGCGTGCCACTCGCCGCCGACGCGCACCCCGGTGATGCCGGCGGTGTCGGCGAAGTGGAACTCCGTGGGGCACACGTCGACCTCGGTGCCGCCGCCGGTGGGATCGGTGTCGGAGCTGCTGGCCTCGCCCGAGCTGCCCTCGCCCGCGCTGGTGTCCGCCTGTGTGCCACTTGGCGCAGTCGACTCGGGGGCGCTGTCGGTGATCGTCGTCATCACGTCGTCGCCGCCGGAGGTCTCGTCGTCGACGGCGCGGGCGTCGTCGTCGCCACACGCGGTCGAGGCGAACGCGAGCGTCAAGCCGCCGCGGAGAAGCCACGCGCGGGCGGTGTCGACAGGAGCGAGCTGCGGGTTCGCGGGGCGGCGGCGCATCCGCCGGACGATAACAGGGAGATGGGCGACGGGGGCGACGCCGTGGCGGTGTCGCGAGTGGTTCTCGCTAGCGCGCCCACGCCGGCTCGCGCAGCGCCGTGACGTCGGTACGCGGGACCACCGGTTCTGCGGCAGCTGCCGCGGGTGCCGGAGCGGGCGCCGCCGGCTTGACCTTGGCCTGACGCGGTCCGTGGGTGAAGGGCTCGCGCAGCGCCCACGGATCGACGGCCATCGACGCTGGCGTAGCGGACTGCGGTGCGATGTCGAAGGGGTCGCGCAGCTCTGCGCTCGCGGGTGCCGCCGCCGGTGTCGACGCCAGGGCCCGTGCCCGCGGCGGGCCCTGCCAGGCGATCGGGCGCAACTCGGAGTCAGTGGCGCCGCGCGCGGCTGCGTGCGGAGCGGCCGCGTCCGGAGCGGCCGCATGCGGCGCGGGGGCGAGCGCGGGGCCGAAGAGCGCGAGCACCAGGATTGACACGGAGAGCATGGTGGGTTCAGGACCGCGGGCGGGCGCCTGCCGGGGCGCCCCTGTCGTCAGCCTAGGTGTGCAACGGCAGTGCCAGCGGAGAATGACCGCCGAAGCGGCCTTCCCAGGGCGTAGGCGCCGCCGCAGCCGGGGACATGTGGCGAACCGCAGCGTGCGCCCGTGCTACCGTCCCGTCCTGATGCGGGTCTGGGTCGTGGCGCTCGCGGTGTTCCTCGCGTCGCCCAGCGCCTCGGCGCGGCGCGAGAAGACGCCCCAGGTCACGCCTGCAAAGGGGCGCCGTGCCGCGCCGGTGGATCTCTCGCGGGGCGGCGAGCGCAAGGGCGGCATCGAATTCGCGCTGGGCTCGATCACCGCGGTGTTCGCCGGCGTGCTCATCGGACGCGGCACGTGGGAGCTTGTGAACGCGCGTCGCGTCGCCGAGCAGTGCGCGGCGGGCACGACGACCGATCCGACCTGCGGCCTCGATGCGAAGCCCGGTCGTGGTGGCACCGTCGCGGGCAGCCTCTCGCTCGGGTTCTCGGTGCCGCTCGGCGTCGCGAGCGGCTTTCTCTTCCGCCACGCGGTACGGATCCGCCGCGACCACGCGCGGTTCCATCGCGAGCACCCGGCCGTCGCCGGGGTCGCGGTGTCCCCGTGGTTCGGTCGCGGCGGCGGCGGTCTCGGTCTGCGCCTGCGGTTCTGATCCGCGAACGTCCAGGACCCTCAGCGCGCGAGCGGATCGTCGCGGTAGAGGCCGACGATCAACGCGTCGACGAACGCCATGCCCATGCGCACGTAGCCGCGGCGGGTCAGGTGCACGAAGTCGGGCGCGGCCATCGGCGGTGTCGATCGCACCCACTGCACCATCGACAGCTCGCCGCCCATGAACGCCCGCAGATCCCAGAAAGCGCACCCCAGCTCGTCGGCCACGCGCCTTTGCACCGCGATGATCTCGGTCACCCGGGTGCGCGGTGCAGCGGCGCCGCCCGCATCGAGCATGGGGAAGTCGCCGGGTCCCATGAGCAGACAACTCGCCAGACCCGCGGCGTCGCGGTAGCGCGTCACGGTGGCGGCGAGGCGCTGGGCGTAGGCGTCGATCGATTGTTGGGCGTCGGTGGCCTCGTTGGTGCCGAAGGCGAGCACGAACAGATCGGGCTCGCGCCTGTGCACATTGTCGGCCCACACCTCGGCGTCCCACGAAAGGGCGTTGGCCGCCCGCGTGCCGCGGATCCCCAGGGTGTCGACGACGACGCCGGGCCCCTCGCGCTCCATGGTGAGCCCGAGCACCCGCACCTCGCCGTCACCGCGCGCCCGTAGCTCCACGGTGTGCTCGCCCTCGGGCAGCGAGAACGGGTGGTAGGCGGCGCCGATCTGGCGCGCCGCGGTGCTGACCTCGACGAGGGGACGGCCATCGACGACGACCTCGAGGGATCCGCCGCGCGGCTGCGCGAGGAACATGAGCTCGTAGCGCGACGCGACCACGCCTGCCTGGGGAACGAGCTTGCCGTAGGCGCCGCGTCGAGTCGCCGAGATGCTGGCGCCGAGCAGGCCGAAGCGACCGTCGTCGCGGGCCTCGCGACGCTGCACATGCTCGGTGCGCCAGTGGGCGAGCCCCTCGACCGACACATCGATGTGGCCGTAGCCAGCCCACGGCTGTGCCGGCATCACGAAACCGTGGCCGCCGTCGCCGAAGCGCTGCTGCAGGTAACTGCGGACGTACTGCGGATAGATGTCGGCCTCGGTGTGCGACGCACCGAACAGCAGCACCCGCACCTTGCCGTCGGCATCGTGGCCGCCCTCGAGCGCCCGCAGGGCCCGGTGGAAGTGGTCGAGCGCGTGCGGATCGCCGCCGAGCGGTTCGAACAAGCCGAGCATGTTGCCGTTGATGGCCGGACCATCGGTCGGCGCGGTGCCGCCGAGCCCCGACGATCCCGGCAGCCCGTCCAACAGTGCGTCGTCGAAGCCTGGTCCCTCGAGCCCCGGCGCGGTCGCGATCCACGGCAACGGCGTGCCGGCTTCGTCCTCGAACAAGCGCGACTGCTCGCCTAGCGCGCTGCGCTGCGCATGCGCGCGGGCCCGCGTCGCCGGCGTCGCGAGCACCGCGACCATGGGGACCTCCGCGTCGTCGGCGGGCGCGTCTGCGGATGATGCGGATGATGCGGATGATGCCGAGGGTGGCGGTGGGGGCGACTCGCCGGCCGTGCACGCATGCGGTGCGCCGCCGAGCATGGCGGTGAGCACCGCGAGGCGAAGGGCCACGATCCGCACGGGCCGAATGCTGCGGGCAGCGTCACTGCGCGTCAACTTGCGCGCCCGCTGTGATCATCGGCGGCACCGCAGTCTGCTCGCCGAACGGACGAAGTGGCTCGTCGTACACTCCGGAAGCCGTGGTCTCGGGCCGGTGATCCGCGCCGCGCACGAGAAATGCGCCCAGGGAAGGAGACTGCGCGGCATCGATGCGACGTCGCCGGCGGGCGCCGCGTACCTCGCTGACGTCCAATGGGCGCTCGCGTATGCCGAGGCGAGCCGCAGCATCATGCTCGATGTCGCGATCGGCGTGCTCGCGCGCGAGATCGACGCAACACCCCGCGGTGAGTCGCTCGTGCGGTGTCACCACAACTTCGTGCGCCGCGAGGCCCATGACGGTCGCGAGCTGTGGATCCATCGCAAGGGCGCAAACGCGGCGGGTGACGGCGAGGCGGGCATCATTCCCGGCTCGATGGGCACCGCGACCTATCACGTCGTCGGACGGGGGGGCGCACGTGCGCTGTGCTCGAGCTCGCACGGCGCGGGCCGATCGATGTCGCGCGCCCGCGCACGGCGGATGATCGGGACGCGTCGCCTCCACGACGAGCTGCGCGGCGTCTGGTACGACCACCGCATCGCGACGCAGTTGTGCGAAGAAGCGCCGGGCGCGTACAAGGACATCGGCGCGGTCACGCGCGCCCAGCAGGAGCTGGTGAAGACCGAGCGCCGCACGATGCCGGTGCTCGTCTGCAAGGGCGCGTGACTTCGGGCGCTCCCGCGCGTGAGCGCCGGTTGCGCCGACTCGCACAGCCCGTCGCCGTTTACGGCGGCGGCTCGCTCTCCCGACAGGCCGCCACGCAGCGCATCTGGCGGGAGCGGCGCGTGGCGTTCTTGCGCCTCGCTGGACGTCGCGGCGCCGAGCGGGGCAGGATTGCTGACATGGCCCATCGCTTCGCCCGCACCGCATCGCTCTCGCATGGCGTGTTCATGGCGCTCGCCTGCGGCTTCAACAGCGGCGGGTTGGACGGCTCATCCGCGGATGGTGGCGTCGACGGAGGCAGCGGCCCTGGGACCGAAGCGACGGTCGATCCGAGCGGCGGTGTCTCGAGCACGGCGTCGACGAGCGTGACCGATCCGACCGATGATGGCACTGGCCCCGACAGCAGCGGCGACGGGACCAGCGTCGTGACCACCACCCCGTCCGAAACGTCGGCCGCGGAGTCGTCGAGCGACGCCCCGACCGACGCGATGACGACCGACGCGACGACGACCGACGCGACGACGACCGACGCGACGACGACCGATGATCCCACTGATCCCACTGATCCCACTGATCCCACTGATTCCACGACTGACGCCACGACTGACTCCGAGGTCCCGCTCTACGGGGATTGCGACACCGACGAGGACTGCAATCTGGGCGCCTCGTGCCGCGAGTTCTTCAGCGCTGGCGTCGTGATCGCGACCGTGTGCTATGAGTCCTGCGACATGGTCGCCTGCCCACCGCCCGACGGCGCTGCCGACCCGATCTGCATCGACAGCTTGATGGCCTGCGGCCTCGACTGTGACGAAGGTGACTGCCCGGACGGCATGACGTGCTACTCGCTGAACGTCGGCGAACGCTGCGGCTGGCCGGTGTGAAGCCGCGGCCCGTCGCCGTGGGGCATCCCCATCGCGATCCCTTCGACCGTCTGCTCATCGTGCAGGCCATCGCGGGGGGCTGGACGAGCGTCACCGCGGACGACGCGTTCGTGGACTACGGTGTGCCTGTGTTCCGCACCTGACGCATCATTCGCGCGTCGGCCCCGCCCAGCCACGCTCGCGCAGCGCACTCACGATCCGCGCACAGAGTGCCTCTGGCACTTCGTTTGCCGCGAACGTGAGCGCGTCCGCGGGGGGCTCGAAGGCCTCGAGCTGGCTGGTGAGCAGCTCCGGGCCGACGAAGTGCCCGGTCCGCGCGCGCAGGCGCGCCTCGAGCGGCGCACGCGGGGCCACGAGCACGAGGAACACGCACGCGTCTCGCAATCCGTCGACGAGCCAGCTCCGCACCGTCGGGTCCAGCGCCGAGCAGGCCAGCACGCACGAGCCCTCGCGCTGGTTCAGCGCGGTGACGATCGCTTCGATCCACGGGCGCCGATCCTCGGAGGTCAGCGGCATCCCGGCGGCCATGCGCGCGCGGCTTTGCGGCGTGTGGAAGTCGTCCCCCTCGACGAAGGGCAGCGACAGCGATCGCGCGATGTGCTGGCCGATCGTCGATTTGCCCGAGCCGGCGACGCCCATGATCGTGAATATGGTCATGCGAGGACCGACGACGCGGAATCCTCTTCTTCGCGGGCCGCCGAGTCCAGGGCCATCCGGAGAAGCAGCACTGGCGCAAGGGGGCATCTGGGGGCCTCCGGATGCGCTGCCGGTTCGAAGGCGGCAGCGCAGTTGCGTGTATACGGTGCCCGAAGGGTTGCTCGACGCGCTCGCCGCCAACCCCGGTCTGCTTCTTCATTCCGGAACCAGGCTGAGGCAGCACCGCGATCACTGCCCGTCGAATTCCTCGATCAACCGCCGCCAGACGGCGGCCTGCGCCGACGAGCGCGCCGGCGTCGGGGGCAGCGGCACCGGCAGCGACTGTGGCGCACGATCCCGGCCGTGACGCGCGACCCACCGCGCGATCACAGCCGGATTCACCGCGCGCGCGCCCGCGATCCCGGCGCCACCACCGTCGATCGCCCAGTGGCGCCGCTCGCTGCTCGCGACGTGCCGCTGCACATCGCCCAGGAATCGGCGCAACGACGTGCTCGTCGGCACGGCGTTGCCGCGGCGATCCTCGACGAAGACACCGTACTCCGGGACCTCGCGGGCGGTGGCGGTGCCCTGGGCGTGGGTGGTGCCGCCTTGGTGGGCGAAGTCGGCACCGATCATGATCACCGGATCGCAGCCGAGCGTGGCGGCGACCTGCAACGCGTACAGCAGCACGGTGCCGGCAACCGGCACGGCGGGCAGCCCGAGCGCCGCGGCCGCGCGATCGCAGAGCACGTCGCCGACGGGCACGGCGAGCACGCGCCGTGAGACCGCCTCGACGATCGCCGGCGCACAGTACGGTTGCATCGCGAGGACGTGGACGTCGTCCACACCGCGCTGCAGGTGCACCTGGCTGCCGGGGTGGGGATCGACGCTCACCAGGCAGTCGACCGCGACGCCGAATTCGCGACACAACGGCAGCGCGGTGTCGACGGCGATGAGCGGTCCGAGAAGGCGCGCCTGGGCGAGCCACGGCATCGCCGCGCGGGCGCTCGGGCCGGCCGCGAGCACGAAGCCCGGGCGCCCAGCGGCGGCGCCGGTCCAGCGGTCGAGGGCGATGGCGCCGGCCAACGCGTCGACGTTGGCGAGGAGGTTGTCGCGCATGCGCGCAGCGAAGCGATGCAGATCCATGCGCTCGAGGTGGAGGCGCTCGACGATGCGCGCCAACTCCCGCGCCTCGGGGGGCACCGAGGCCAGCGCCGCGAGGTCGACGTGGATCGCGAGATCCATTCGCGTCGGATCGAGCTCGCGCCAGCGCGTCGCGAAATCGGCGGCCGAGCCCAGCACCACGCGCAGGCGCCCGCAGGCCTCGGCGTCGCGCAACCGCTCGCAGGTGCCGACGACGCTGCGCACGCGGTCGGGGCGATCGGCCTCGACGTCGATGGCCAGCACCTCGACCTGCCGACCCTCGCGGAGCAACGCCCGCGCCCGACGGCCGCTGCCGAGCCCCCAGACCACGTCGAGCGTGCCGCGCTCGGGGGCCTTCATCGCTGCGGATCCCACCGGAGCTCCATCGGCGCCGGCCGATGATCATTGAGCAGACGCGTGCCGAGCACCCGTGCGCGTCCCGCCGCGGCACCCGGCTGAGGCCGTAGGGCTCGACTGTGGCCCGCCCGGGGCCCGCCCGGGGCCCCACCGTAGCCCGCCCGGGGCCCGACCGTGGCACTGGCATCACGACAGAGGTGCACGACTTCGGTACAACCGTCTCACCGTGGGCCGTGCACGCAGGACACCGCGCTGGCGCGTCGATCGACTGCCCCACCCAGCGCTGCCGCTGCTCGTCGCCCTCGACGACGACGACGCGATCCTCGACATCGCGCTCGCGGCCCGCGCCGCGGGTCCCATGCAGCACGCAGCGCGTCACCGGGGTGGCAGCGCCCGCGCCGTCGGTCGGGCGGGCGGCGCCGACCCGCTGCCGATCGTGATCCCCTGCCACCGCGTGATCGGGGCGACGGGCGAGCTCGCCGGTTCTAGCGGCGGTCTGCCGATCGAGCGCTGGTTGCTGCAGCTCGAGCAGCACCGGCTGCCGCCCGCCCAGCTGGGGCTGTCCGCGTGAACTGGTTGCTGCAACCGCTGGCCACCGTCGGTGCGATCACGGCGTTCTTCATCGACGTGCTGCGCACCGCAGCCACCCGCCCGCGCTACATCGGCGAGACCCTGCGCATCATGTGGATCCTGGTGGTCCGTTGCATCGGCCCCGTCGGCCTGGCGGTCGCGCCGGTCGGCGCCGTGATCTCTCTGCAGGGGTTGGATCTGTTCCGCATGTTCGGGCTCGAGCGCATGCTCAGCTCGCTGCTCGGCACCGCGATCTTCCGCGAGTACAGCCCCGCGCTCGCGTCGGTGATGGTCGCGGCGCAGGCCGGCTCGTCGATCGCCGCGCGCATCGGCACCATGCGCGTGCGCGGCCAGATCGACGCCCTCGCGGTGATGTCCGTCGACCCGATGCGCTACGTCGTGGTCCCCGGCGTCATCGCATGCGCCGTGGTCACCCCGCTGCTCAACGTGATGACCAACATCCTGGGCGTCGCGAGCGGTTGGGTGTTCGCGGTGCCGCTGGGCGGCGTCGACCACGGCGCGTTCATGGAGCACCTCACCGCCCAGGTCACGCCCGCGGATCTGTGGATCGGCATGGGCAAGTGCGTGCTGTTCGGCACCAGCGTGGGGCTGCTCGCCGGCTATCTCGGCATGAAGGTCAGAGGCGGCGCCGAAGCGGTGGGGCAGGCGGCCAACGACACCGTCACCCAGACCATCGTGCTCATCTTGGTGGTCGACTACGTGGTCAGCATGATGCTGCTGGGGGCCGATCTGTGACGGTCGTGCTCGAGTTCCTGCGCTTCGCCCAGCGCGCGCTGGTTGCCCAGCTGACCCACGTGCCGCCGCTCGATCCGCTGGTGCGGCAGACCTATCAGGCGGGGGTCGGCAGCATCGCGCTGCTCACGATGCTCACGGTGTTCGCCGGGCTCAACCTGTCGGTGCAGTCGTATGCGACCTTCGAGCGCTTCGGCGGCCAGGACTTCCTGGGCATGTTCGCCGGCATCGGTGGCGTCCGCGAGTTGTACCCGGTCATGGCGGCGATCGTGTGCGGCGCCCGCATCGGGGCCAACCTCGCGGCGGCGCTCGCCAACATGAAGATCAGCGAGCAGGTCGAGGCGCTCGAGGTCATGTCGATCGATCCGATGAGACACCTCGTGGCCCCGCGGCTGTGGGCGGTGACCATCGCCCTGCCGCTGCTGTGTGGCTACGCCAACGTGGTCGGCATCGGCGCCAGCTATGCCGGCGCGGTGTTCCAGCTCGGCCTCGATGGCGGCACGTTCATGAGCCAGATCGCCGAGTACGTGCGCCTGCCCGATCTCATGGTCGGCGTGGTCAAAGGCCTGGTCTTCGGCTGGATCGTCGCGCTCATCGCCTGCTTCCACGGCTACCGCGCCGCCAAGCGCGACGGCGCCGAGGGGGTCGGCATCGCGACCAACCGCGCCATCGTCCACGGCGCGGTGGTCTGCATCGTGCTCAACCTCGTGATCAGCTGGCTGCTGTACGGCTGACGTCTCGCTCAGCCGCCGGGGCACTCGATGACGAGCCCGCCGTCATCGGTCGCCGCGCAGCCGAAATCGGCGCAGGGCTCCCCCAGCAGGCACGTGCAATCGGGCGCATCGCCGCAGGCCTCGGGCAGCGGCGCGCAGCCGTAGTTGTCGGGGTAGCCGCCGATGTCGGATCGCGAGATCCGGCAGTAGCTGGTGGCCCGATCGCAGAACCGGAACCCGCAGGCGAACCGGCCCGTCGGCGCCTCGCAGCTTCCGGTCGCGTCGACGTCGATGCCCACCACGCTGGCGCCGCAGGCGTCGGCGTAGACGATGCCATCACAGCCACAGACCGGGTCGTCTTCCGGCTCGCAGTCGCTACGCGCAGCCGTGCACGCCGACGGGAACGAGTCGTTGGCGCCGCAGTCGTCGATCGGGAAGTCGCAGTACTCCGCGGGGCCGCAGGCACCGAGCTCGCACATCGGGGTGCCGGTCTCGCTGCCGGTGTCGGCGACGGTGTCGCTGCTGCTCGAGGCCGGATCGGTCATTCCGGTCATCCCGGTCCCGACGCTCGTCGACTCGGTGGTGGGGTCGACGGTGCCCGACATGCCGGTGCCTGTCGCGGAGCCGGACTCGGCCGAGGTGTCGCCCTCGTCGTTCGCGTCGTCGTCGGCATCGTCGCCGCCGCATCCCGCCACTGAGAGGATCGCGGCCGCCCACAGGAATCGGTGTCGGCCCGCCTTCACGGATTCACGACGCGTCGAACAATGCATCTGACCAGCGTAGCCGACGCGCTCGTCCCACGCACGGCAGGGTCGCTCGGGTGGCCGCCCCAACGCCCCCTCGCGCACGCCGCAGCCACGCGCGGGCGCGCCCGCATGCCGGCGGTCATGCCCAGTTCCACATCGCGGGCAGCTTTTGGGTATCGTCGGCGGACGTGCCTGGCCCCGACGATGCGATCGTGCTCGAGAGCGTCAGCAAGGCGTTCGGCAGCCACCGCGTCCTCGACGACGTCAGCCTGACCGTCCGCAAGGGCTCGATCACGGTGCTGCTGGGGCCCTCGGGCACGGGCAAATCCGTGCTGCTGCGCATCCTGGTCGGCCTGATGCAGCCCGATGCCGGGCGTGTGTTCATCGGCCCGCACGACATCGCCGCCCTCGACGATCGCCGCAGCCGCGACCGTCGGCTGCTGTTCGAGGTCCGCCGCAAGTTCGGGATGCTGTTCCAAGATGGCGCGTTGTTCGACGACATCGACGTCGGCGCCAACGTGGCGTTCCCGATGCGGATGCACACCACGATGTCCGAGTCCGAGATCCGCGACAAGGTCCAGGACAAGCTGAAGCGGGTCGGGCTGCCCAACGCCGGCGGCAAGTTTCCGTCGGAACTCTCCGGTGGCATGCGCAAGCGCGTCGCGTTCGCGCGGGCGATCGCACTCGAGCCCGAGATCGTGCTGTGCGACGAGCCCAGCTCGGGCCTCGATCCGGTGATGTCGGCCACGTTGGACGAGCTGATACTCGAGATGCACCGCACCTTGGGCATCTGCTTCGTCGTCATCACCCACGACACCGCCGAGGCGCTGACGATCGCCGACACCATCGGCATGCTCGCCGGCGGCAAGCTGGTGCACTACGGCCCCAAGGCCGACCTCGAGCGCGAGTGCCATCCCGCCCTGCGGCAGTTCTTCGATCGGGCCACCGTGGGCCCGATCCAGGTGGTGTGACGCGCGCCGGAAGTCCCCCGCCATGAATCGCATGCACATCGGCCTCGGCCTCTTCGTCATCGGCACCCTCGCTCTCCTCATCTGGTTGGCGCAGTCGATCGGTGCAATCGGTGGCGGTGGCGGCAAGCGCTACGAGTTGCGGTTGGCGCACGCCGCGGGCCTGGTCCAGAACAACGCCGTGAAGATCGCCGGCGTCTCGATCGGTCGCATCGAAGCGGTTGCCGTCGATCACGACACCGCCGTGCTGACCCTGCGCGTCGACGACGAGATCGTGCTGCACGACGACGCCCGCGCCATCGTCCGCGCCAAGAGCTTGCTGGGCGAGAAGTACCTCCAGCTCGAGCCCGGCTCCCGCGAGGCGCCGGCTCTGGCCGATGGCGCCCAGATCGAGAACGTCGACGCACCCTTCGAGATCGACGAGGTGCTCAACGCTCTCGAGCCGATCCTCGGCGGCGAGAATTCCATCGCGGCCTCGCTCGCACCGTTGGCCGGACAGCTGAACGAGCTGCTCCGCGACGCCCGCGGTGCCGACGGAGGCGCGCCGATCATCACCCGCGCCCAGGTCGATCAGATCGTCGCCGACCTCACGGCCACCAGCGCGTCGGTGCGGCGGATGACGGAGCACAACGAGGCCGCCATCGGCGAGCTCGTCGCGGACGGCAACGCCCTGGTCGACACCGCCACCACGCTGCTGAACGACCCCCGGGTGGGGCGCACGCTCGGCCACGTCGAGAGCATCACCTCCGATCTCGACGCCAAGTTGCCGGGTCTGCTCGATCGCGCCGACAAGGCCCTGGCCGAGGTCGAGAAGCTCGCGACGCTCGTCGACGGCGACAAGCGCGAGAAGATCGCCACCATCATCGACGACGCGGCGGTCGCCACCGCGAACCTGCGCAAGATCACCGAGGACCTCGAGGGCGTGGCGAAGTTCGTAGGCCCGATGGTGAAGGACCTGGCCAAGGTCACCGACCGCGCGGCGAAGATCGACGAGGCGATGATCCGCCAGTTCTTCCAGCGCGAGGGCTTCAAGATCTTCTTCGGCAGCAAGAAGAACGCGGTCGAGTCGCTCCAGGGCGTGCCCGAGGACTGAAAAGGGACGCGATCGTTCAGGGCACGTACGACGCGCCGTCGGGCATGCCCTGGTCGAACCAGTCGACGAGCAACATGCGGGGCTCGGTGAGAAACGAACAGCTGCCCGGTGGCATGCCGGCGCCGACCTCCTCGTGCATCGACATCCCCAGCGTGATCGCGCCGTAGGGGCGATCGAGATCTGCGAACGTGAGGAAGTTGGTCCCGCCCGGCGCCTGCAGTCCGGGCCAGGCGAGGTTCTCGGCGCCGTCGCGCAGCGTGTGGCAGCCGCAGTAGTCCTCGAGCACGTCGGCGATCGGCGTGGGGAACAGGTCCGCAGCTTCGCCCCGCTCGAGCGGATCGTACAGCGCGCCCTCGGTGACCACCTGCACGCTGCATGGTGGTCCGACCGGTGGCGGTGGCTCGCCCGAGCTGCTGTCGCCGTCCGGGTCGCCGCTCGCCGACACACCGGTGGGACTCACGGTCGTCACCTCCGCGGCCGTGCTCGCGTCCGCGCCGCTGGTGGTGTCGCCCGAGCCGGTGGTGCCGCCGGTGGTGCCGTCCCCGGGGCTCGGTTCGGTAGCACAGCTCATCGCGACGAGCGTCGCGGCCAAGGTCGATCGAACGGTCATGCCGGGCGAGCATACCGGTCCCCGGACGGTCCGCGCAGGCACTGCACGTCTGTGGGGTCACCCGCCGGCGCCGGTGCGGATTCGGCCACAAATTCGGGCGTCGTCGGCCGCGTTGCTAGCCTTGGCGGCGATGGCGAACCCAGCCGAACCGTCGCCCTATCTGGCGGGTGCCGGTGGCCTGTGGCGTGCGCTCCCCGGCCTCGCGCCGACGGTGCTCGTGATCGCGCTGTTGGCCTGCGTGCTGGTGCCGCTGCCCACGGTGCTCGTCGATCTGTTGTTGTCGCTGTCGCTGGCGTCGGCGGTGCTGGTGTTGGTCGCCGCGCTGCTCGTCCGGCGCACCACCGACTTCTTGGTCTTCCCCTCGCTGCTCCTGCTGCTCACGCTGTATCGCCTCGCCCTCAACGTCTCGACCACCCGCCTCATCTTGAGCCAGGCCGACGCCGGTCGCGTGATCGATGCCTTCGCCTCGGTGGTGGTGCGCAACGATCTGCTGGTGGGCGGGGTGATGTTCGCGATCGTCACCGTGGTGCAGTACGTGGTGATCGCCCGCGGTGCCGAGCGGGTCGCCGAGGTCGGCGCGCGGTTCGCCCTCGACGGCCTGCCCGGGCACCAGGCGGCGATCGACGCCGATCTCCGGGCGCGCGTGATCTCGCCGCGCGAGGCGGCGGCCAGGCGCGCGCGGTTGGGCGAGCGCAGCAACTTCCACGGTGCGATGGACGGGGCGATGCGCTTCGTCAAGGGCGACGCGATCGTCGGACTGCTGGTGACCGCCATCAACCTGGTCGGCGGCGTGGCGATCGCCCGCTGGCGCCACGAGATGGGCATCGTGGAGGGGCTCGAGACCTACGGCCGGCTCACGATCGGTGATGGATTGCTCTCGCAGGTGCCGGCGCTGCTCGTCAGCCTCGCGGCGGGCGTGCTGGTCTCGAGGGTCGATCGGCAAGGTGGGACGTCCGGCGGCTTCGCCGACTGGGCCGAATGGATCGATCCGCCGATGCTGCTCGTGCCCGCTGCGTTCCTCGCCGTGCTCGCGTTGGTGCCGGGGATGCCGGCGCTCGCGTTCGCGGCCACGGCCACGGGCCTCGTCACCCTCGCATTGGTGTGGACGGCCCGCCGTGAGCGCGAGCGGCCCGCGGTGCGCTCGCGCGAGGGTGATCGCATCGTCGTACGCTTCAACCGCAAGTCCGACGACGAACGCTCGCTCGAGCGCGTGCTCACGGAGGTCGCCTATCGCTGCGCCGCGACGTTGCGCGTGCAGCTCCCGCCCGTCGACGTCGAGCACGATCGCAGCCTCGCGCTCGACAGCATCGAGCTGTGGCTCGGCGATCGGCGCTTGGTCCGCGACGCGTTGCCCCCGGGCGCCGAAGCCGACGACCACGCCGTGTTGGTCGCCTTCCGCGGGATCATGGATCACGCGGCGCTGTTCGTGACCCACGAGTGGATCGACCGCGAACTCGACGAGGTCCGCGGGCGTCAGCCGGCGCTGGTCGACCGCGCCCTCGCGCGACTCGATGCCATCGAGCTGCTCGGCGTCATCCGCCTCATCGTGCACGAGCGCACGCCGTGCCCACGGATGGTCGACGTCCTCGACGTCGTGGCACAATGCCCCGCCGATCTCGCGGCCGACCGGACGCGGGTCGCCGAGCACGTGCGTGAGGCCCTCGCGCCGATGTGGCTCCCACAGCTGCTCGACGCCCTGGTGCGGGTGGGTACGCCGCGCGTGGTGCGGTTCGTCGCCGATGACGAGGGCGAGCTGCTCGAGCGGCGGGTCGCCGGGGCGCTGGGCGAGCGGTTGGGCCTCGGCGTCGACGAACGCGTGCGCTGGGTGGCCGCCGTCACCGCCGCGGCCGGGATGGTGGCCCCACGCGGGCCGGTGATCGTGCTCGCATCGCCGGCGGCGCGTGCGGCGGTCGCCGAGCTGACACGGCGCATGACCCCCCACGTCACGGTGCTCTCGGTCGCGGAGCTCGAGGCCGCCCAGGTCGCGCCCCAGCCCGTGCGTTGGATCGACACAAGCGCGCTTGCGCCGGAGTGACGGGGGGTGGCACCGTCGCGGTGCCGATGCCTCGCACGCCGACGACGTACTGGGACTACATCAAGATCGAACAGCTGCTCGCGCTGCAGAACGGTCTCGCGCCCGACGAGTCGCAGCTCGGCAACGACGAGGTGCTGTTCATCACGATCCACCAGATCGACGAGCTGTGGTTCAAGCTGGCCCTGCGCGAACTGGTGGTGGTGCGCGATGGTCTGGCCCAACCACGGGTGCCCGAGCAGGCGCTGGCCAACATCGTGCGCGCGCTGAGGCGCGCCGCGCTGCTCATGCACAGCATCGCCGGTCACTTCGCGCTGATGGAATCGATGACAACGCGGGACTTCTTGGCGTTTCGCGACAAGCTCTCGCCCGCCAGCGGCTTCCAGTCGGCGCAGCTGCGCGAGATCGAGATCCTGATGGGGCTCGCCGCCGACGCGCGCATCCCCCTGGGTGCCGAGGGCAGCTACCTTGCGGCGCTCCGCGGCTTCGACGGGTCCGACTCGCCGGCGCTGCGCCGCGTGATGGCGCGTATCGAGGATCGACCCACGATCCTCGACGCGTCGATGGAGTGGCTGCATCGCACGCCGATCAACGGCTCGATGCCGGCCGATGCTGCCGACGACGACAACGTCCGCGCGTTCGTGGAGGACTACCTCGCCGCGCACACGCGCGAGATCCACTCGACGATGGCCGACGCGGTCGCGCTGGCGTCCACCGACGCGGACAAGCAGCGTCTACGCGACCGCTACGACGCGCAGATCGTCTCGGCGCGAGCCTTCCTGTTCGCAGAGGATCGGCTCGAGCATGAGCGCACGCGGATCAGTCGCATCCGCGCGGCGGTGGTCTTCATCGAGAGCTACCGCGAGCTGCCCCTACTGGCGTGGCCGCGCGAGGTGGTCGACGAGATGGTCGCCCTCGAGCAGGCGTTCTTGGTGTTTCGCCAACGTCACGCCCGCATGGTCGAACGCGTCATCGGTCGACGCACGGGCACCGGTGGCTCCGCGGGGGTCGACTACCTCGACCAGACCGCGCTGCGCTATCGCGTGTTCTCCGACATCTGGGCCGTTCGCACGCTGCTGATGCGCAAAGATGCGTTGCCGGGCCTCGACGGGACCGACTACTACGACTTCGCCGGTGGCCGTTGACACGGACATGTGACGGCGTCCGGGGGATGGGGTCCCCCGGACACTGCGCGATGTTCGCAGTCACCGCCCAGGCTCAGCCCCAGGACGGACGTGCGGGCTCGGTCCCGGCGACGGGGGCCATCGAAGGCCGCACCACCGGAGCCCGCACCTTCCGCGACATCCGACGGATCATGCGACGCAATGACTTTGCGATCGCATGGCCCGTCGGCAAGACGACGGCGACGGTCTCGTCGCCCTCACCTTGCAGCACCACGGTGTGCTGACCCACCACCAGACGGATGGTACTCTCGTCGGTTTTCTTGAGCAGTCCCATCGCTGCTGCGAGGACCGGGTTCCACGACTGCTCGCCGCGGAACTCCAGTGAACCGGCCGGATCGGCCACGGTGACGGCCACGATGCCCGGGGCCGCCGCGAGATGATCGATGTTTGCACGTAGACTCATGACACCTGCCTCGTGTATGGCCGCGCGGGCCACAACCTGCGATCCGAAGTCTGGTCCATCTCCGCCGTCTTGCCAGTCTTCAGCCCGCGATACGTGATTTATTCGGCGAGGGATCGGCGAGGTGTGGCGAAAACCATCCCAGACGGCGCGCAGATCCGCGAAATCAGCGAGTTGTCGCCCGATCCCGACAGCCCTACGGGCAGGCCCACCGGTCGAGACAGGGGCGGACCCTGACACATGTGTCGCAGGGTTCGCGGGACAACCGCGAGATCGGTCACATCGAGATCCGCATCGAAGGCGGCGCGCCCCGTAACAACTGGTTCAGGCGTCGCAATGACTCTGCGCGGCACACAGCCGCCACAGCGCAGCGAGGCCGTCGGTCGCCGCGGCGAACTGACAGGGCACCGCAGCGCCGTCGATCCACAGCTTCCCCGTGGAGTCGCCGACCTCGGGCGCGGCGGCGACGAAGGTCGGCGTCACGGCACCTTCGGCGGGTGACTTGAGACCCACCCGACGTCCCGCGCCCAGCAAGCGCTGCAGCCAGCCCGTGGGGGCCGGTCGCTGCAGCGCGGTGTCGACCGCACCCGGATGGCAGGCGTGCACGGTGATCGCGTCACCGCGGCAGATCTCCGCGAGGCGCCACGCGAGCATCCGATCGGCCTGCTTGCTCTGCCGATATGCCGCCATCGCGTCGTAGCGACGGCGCTCGAACTGCACGTCGTCGAGATCGAGGCCGCCGGCGTAGGTCGATGCCACGTTGACGACGCGGGCGGGTCCCGATCGCCGCAAGGTGGGCAGCAGCATCGCCGACATCATGAAGTAGCCGAGCACGTTGGTCGCCCAGGTGCGCTCGAAGCCGTCCGCCGTCGTCTCTTGCGTGTGGCACACGACGCCCGCGTTGTTCACCAACACGTGCACGGGAGATCCGCCCGCGGTGAGGTTGCGAACGAACATCCGCACCGAGGCGCGGCTCGACACGTCGACCTGCAGCATGGTCACGCGCTCGTTGCCGCTGTCGTGGACGATCTCCTGCAGCGCGGCGCTGCCCCTTTCGCGGTCGCGGCAGGCGAGCACGACCGTGGCGCCGAAGTAGGCGAGGTTGCGCGCGATCTCCTTGCCGATGCCCGAGCTCGCACCGGTGACGACGCACCGCCTGTCGCCCATGTCGTACTTCACCGCGGGGGAGCATAGCGGCCGGGCCGGCCGCTGCGGACCCCGCTGCGCACCCCGCTGCGGACCCCGCTGCGCACCTTGATACACTGCGCCACCGCCCTCGCGGGGCAGAACGGGCATCGATGTCGAGCACCTCAGGGCGAACTCCGGCACCCGACACAGCGCCGCGTCCGCGACCTCCGGGCACACCGGGGCGCACACCGGCCATCGGCCGCATTGCGCTGGGCTATTTCGCCCTGTCGGCGGTGGGCCTCGTCGCGCCGGTCTACACCGCGGTGGGGAACCACATCGAGCCGCGCGTGCTCGGCCTGCCGTGGTCGCTGGTGTACGTCCTCGGGGTCGTGCTCGCCAACGCGCTCGTGCTCGCGACGCTGTACGTGGGTCGCTGGGTCGACGGCCGCGATGGACCCGAGGCGTCCGAGGCCGTGCCAGAGCAACCGCCGCAGTGGGGCGGTCGCCCGTCGTGAGCGAGTGGCTGCCGCAGCTCGTCGTGTACGGTTACCTCGCTGTCGCGCTCGCGATCGGGGTGGCGGCGGGCCGGGTCGGACGCGGCGGGGTGACCGACTACGTCGCCGGCGAGCGGGCGTTCGGACCGGTCGTGATGTACTTCGTCGTCGGCGCGACGATCTTCAGCGCCTACGCGCTGCTCGGTACGCCGCAGCGCGTGGTCGCGAAGGGCTCCGACGCGTTCTACATCATCGCCTACGGCGCGGTCGGCTTCGTGCCGGTGTTCTACTTCGGCGCCAAGGTCCGGCGGCTCGGCGAGCGTTTCGGGTTCGTCACCCACGCTGAACTCGTCGGGGCCCGCTATGACAGCCGCTACGTCACCGGGCTGATGGGGGCCGCGACCGTGCTCGCCTTCGTGCCGTACCTGGTGATCCAGCTCAAGGGCGCTGGCGTGGTGATGGCCGCGGCGACGGGGCTGTCGCCCGGCATCGGCGCGCTCGTCGTCTACGCCGTCGTCGTCACCTACGTCATCATCGGCGGCGTGCGTGGCGTGGCGTGGACCAACGTGTTGCAGGGTGCGGCGATGCTGATCATCGTGTGGTGGCTGGGACTGTGGATCCCGCAGGCGTTGTTCGGCGGCGTGGGGCCGATGTTCGATCGCGTGATCGCCGAGCGCCCCGACACCCTCGTGCTCCCAGGACCGGGCCCGACCAGCCCCGCGCAGTACAGCGCCGAGATCCTGGTGTCGATCCTGGGCTTCTCGATGTGGCCGCAGGTGTTCATGAAGTGCTTCACGGCCAAGAGTGCGCGTCTCGTGCAGTTCACCGCGGTCCTCTACCCGACCTTCCTGTTCTTCTTGGTGCCGCTGCTGCTGCTCGGCTACGCCGCGGTGCTGTTGGGTGGGCCGGCGGACGACTCGGTGCTGCTGTGGATCGTGTCGCGCCCCGAGCTCGGCGATACGACGATCGTCGTGGCCGTGGTCACCTTCGCCGTGCTCGCGGCGTCGATGTCGACCGGCGACGCGCTGCTGCACGCCGGCGCGTCCATCGTGGTGCGCGACGTGATCCGCGGCGGCTTGGGCGTCGCCCTGGGCGACGGCGCCCAGACCCGGTGGATGCGGGTCGGGGTGGTGGTGCTCGCCGCCATTGCGTTCGGTGTGCTCGAGCTCGCCGGCGGCACCTCGATCGTCGACCTGCTGTTGCTCGCCTACGCGGTGCCGATCCAGTTCTTGCCGCTCACGCTCGCGGCGCTGTACTGGCCGCGGGCCAACCGCACCGGCGCGGTCTTGGGGCTCTCGTGTGGCCTGGGGGCCTGCGTGGTCCTGTTCGTCTGCAAGCTGGTCGCGCCCGGGGTCTATGCCGCGCTCAACCCCGCCGATCTGCAGATCGGCGTGCTCGGTGGCGCGGTGCACCTGCTGGTGCTGGTGGCGGGATCGCTGCTGGGGCCGCGGATGGACCCCGAGCACGTGCGCCGCTTCGCGGGGTGAGCCGGGCTGCTGGCCTAGCCCGCGCAGTCGACGAGATCGTCGTCGAGCGCGGGCGCCCCGGGCGTGAACGCGGCGCCGTTGGTCGCGGCGAACACGGTGTACGGCGTGGGGTTGATGCAGCCGCCGCCGGAGACCTGGGTGATGCCGATCTCGTAGGTGCCATCGACGTCGGCGGTGAGCTGCGCCTGGGGGCACGCGCCGCCGGTCCAGGTGGGATCGCTGCAGTCGACGTCGTCGTCGTGGAAGGAGAACAGCCCGCTGGGCGAGCGGATCTGCATGGCGATGTCGGCGGCGGCGAGCGCGGTCGCGCCGGCCTCGCCGATGTTGTCGACGCGCACGTAGAGGCAGTCGCCAACGGCGAGATCGACCGTGATCACGTCCTCGTAGAAGATCGAGAAGTCCGTCACCGTGGGATCGCAGGCGACCATGCCGTAGGCCGGCGTGCCGTCCATGGCTGCGTTGCACATCACCAGTCCGCCGGCCCCGTGCTCGCAGATCGTCACGCCGGGATCTCCCGTCGTGGTCGAGCTCTCGTCGGCAGCGGTGGTCTCGGTGCCCGTGGAGCCGCCGATGGTGTCGCCCGTGTCGCCGCTCGACGACGCGCTGTCGTCGGTCGTGGGGCTCGTCTGCGTCGCGGTGGGCGACGTCGCTGACGCGGAGGTCGTCGCCGTCGTGCTGCTGCTGCCGGTCTCGTCGGCCGTGCCGTCGACCGTCGTGGGCTCGTAGCAGGCCGGCACGCAGAGGGCGACGAAGAGCGCGATCGGGCGGAGAGTCGCGTGCATGGCGGACGAGGATAGCCGGGCGCGTGGCGAGGCGACACCGCGGACCGAGATTGGCGGCGTCGGCGTGCCAACCGCGTTGGCGCCATCACGCCTGCGCCCTCTGGGCGCGCGGACACACCCTGCGCTTCGCTCGGGAACGGTCGCGCCCGTCGCTGTACACTGCCCCGCGAGCGCGACATGACCAGCCTGCGTCCGACCTCGACCTCGACCTCGACCTCGACCTCGACCTCGACCTCGACCTCGACCTGGCCGTTGGTCGCGATGTTGCTCGCGTGCGCCTGCGATCGGCCCACGGCTACCTACGGCGCCGTCGACCAGCCCGATCCGATCCCCCAGCCGGCCCCGGCGCCGCCGACCAAGGCCGAGGCCGAGGCGGCCGCCGTCGCCGAGGGGGCCCCCGGCGCGTGCACACGGGGCACCGGCCGCAACGAGGGGGGCGAGTGCGTGGCGCTCGCGACCCGCAAGCTCGAGTTCGTGCAGCAGGTGCAGATTCCCGCGGGTCGCTTCATCGTGGGCGATCTGCCGCCCGACTACAATTTCGAGAAGGTCCGCACCGACCCGCAGGTCCGCTGGCCCGGCCAGCCGCCGCGGATGGCCAAGAGCGACGGCTTTTGGATCGACGTACACGAGGTGACGCGCAGGGCGTACGACGCGTGCGTCACTGCCGGCACGTGCGAGGCTGCGGCCTGCGATCCGACCGAGGCGCTGGCGAAGATCCCCGCCGAGAACCTGCCCTCCGCGCCGCAGACCTGCGTCACCCATGCGCAGGCGCAGGCCTATTGCGAGGCGCAAGGCGGCCGGCTGCCCACCGAGATCGAGTGGGAGTACGCCGCCCGCGGCGTCGATGCGCGGCTGTATCCGTGGGGCAGCGAAATTCGCGACGAGTTCATGGTCGGGTTGGTGTCGGTGGCGCTGCCGCTGAACGACATCGGCTACTTCGGCGTGCACGGCCAGGGCACCAATGCGACCGAGTGGGTCGCCGACACCTTCGAGCTCGACGCGCCGCTGCGCACCTACGTCGAGGGCGAGTTCCGCCTCGCGGATGGGCCGCTGATGCGCGCGCTCGGCAAGCCGCCGGTGCGCCACGTCTTCAAGAGCGCGCGGCTCGGTGACCGATACCCCGAGCAGCTCGCGGCGCCGAACCTCGGCTTCCGCTGCGCCGCGGATCTCGGCCCCGAGGTCGTCCCGCTCACGGTGCCCGCCGAGGGATCGAAGCTGCCGATCGTCCGTGAGATTGCACCTCTTTGGTTGTTCGGCGGCATCGCCGAGGCCGTCTCGCATGGCGAGGCGGCGGCGTTTTGCTCGGGGCTCTCGTTTCGCCACGAGGGCCAGCTGTGGTCCGAGTGGCGGTTGCCGACGATCGCCGAGGTCGACGCGATCTCCGCCGGCTTCCGCGGACCGGGGCCGTTCTGGTCGGCGGCCGAGGGTGCGATCACGCCGCGGGCCAAGGGCGAAGCGCCCGAGCCGACCGCAACGTGGGTGAGCCTCGCCGAGAGCTGGCAGACCGGCGAGGTCGCGGCAGCGCGGTGCGTGCACGATCGCCCGGCGCCCGAACCCCCGCGCTGATCGTCATCGCGGGCACAGGCGCCGGGATTTGACGCGCTCTGCGATGCCGATGCACGCTGCCCGCATGAGCGACGCTCCAACCGCCGGCACCACGCCCGCCGACATCCGGCGGGTCGGCATCATCTTCGCGGGGGGTCCAGCGCCCGCCGCCAACGCCGTGATCTCGGCGGCGGCGACCTCGTTCATCGAGGACGGCCGCGAGGTCGTCGGCTTCTTCCACGGCTACTCGAACCTGCAGGACTACCACCCGGCTACGCACCGGCTGCTGCCCGACACCCACTACCGCACCTTCGAGGAGCGCGACCTCCGGGGCATCCGCAACGCGCGCGGCATCATCATCGGGACGTCCCGGGCCAATCCGGGCAAGGCCATCGAGTGCGCTGCCGATCTCGACGACGAGCACAAATGCATGCGTCTGGCCAACGTCTATCGCGCGCTGGTCGACCTCGAGATCGACGCGCTCATCTCGATCGGCGGCGACGACACGCTCAAGACCGCGAACCTGCTGTTCGAGTACCAGCGGCGGCTGCCGCCGGGTGCCAAGCACGTCCGCGTCGTGCATCTGCCCAAGACGATCGACAATGACTACCGGGGCATCGATTTCACCTTCGGCTTCTTCACGGCCGTCGACTTCATGGCCAAGGAGCTGCAGAATCTCCGCGCCGACGCGCTGGCCACCAGCAGCTACTTCATCGTCGAGACCATGGGCCGCAAGGCAGGGTGGCTCTCGTACGGCGTTGCGATCGCCGGCGAGGCCAACTTGGTCATCGCGGTCGAGGACGTGGTCGACGAACTGGTCGCCCCCGGCGAGGGCCGCAAGCAGCTGTCGATCGATGCGCTGATCGATCGCATCGTCGATCTCATGCTCACCCGCGAGCGTCGGGGCAAGCACTACGGCACCATCGTGCTCGCCGAGGGCCTCGCCGAGATGCTCCCCGACGAGGTGATCGGCAACTCGACGCGCGACGATCACGGGCACATCCCGCTGGGGGCGGTCGATCTGGGCAAGCTCGTGGGGCAGCGGGTCGTCGCGCGTTACACCGAGCGCACCGGTGGCAAGAAGAAGGTCGCCAGCGTGCAGCTCGGCTACGAGTCGCGGTGCGCACCGCCGCACGCCTTCGATGTGATGCTCGGCAGCCAACTCGGGATCGGCGCCTACCGGGCGCTCGTCGAGGAGGGCAAGGACGGGCACATGGTGAGCGTCACCGGCCAGCTCGATCTCCAGTACGTGCCGTTCTCGGAGCTGGTGAACCCCGGAGATCTGCGGACCGAGGTGCGCCTCATCGCGCCGGGCAGCGACTTCCATCGCCTCGCGCGTTTCCTCGAGACCCGCGTGGATCGAATGCGTGACTGGGCGCCCGGTCGCAGGGTCGAGGGCTGAGAGAGCGACAGCGATAGGTAGGGGGAAGGTTCCGCCGGGCTTTTTTGCCCGGTGGAAGGGGGACCGGGCCGCTCCCCCAGAGGGACTGGAGAGCGACAGCGATCGGCAGGGGGAAGGTTCCGCCGGGCTTTGCCTGGTGGAAGGGGGACCGGGCCGGTCCCCCAGAGGGACTGGAGAGCGCCCCGCCGTGTGCAGGCTCGCACGGGTGTCGTGGCACGCTGCCGCGGAACGTGTGTCGTCGTACACTCTCGCGCGATGATCCCCCGACTTGCCACCTTCGTGATGCTGCTCGGGCTCGGCTGCGATAACTCGGCGCGCAACGAGCAGATCTCGACCGTCGACAAGAAGGCCGACGACACCGATGAGAAAGCCCTCGCCGCGCGCAAGGAGAAGCGCCTCGCCGCCGAGCGCGAGAAGGCGGCGACGCAAGAGGCCGTCCGCGCCGAGATCGCGACGATCGCGGTGGTGCCGGCCGACAAGCCCGCCCGCGGCCTCGCGGAGGCGTGCGAAGCGGTGGCCGACGCCGAAGATCGCTTCGTGACGCGACTGCAGCCGGCCGAGGCGCAGGCCAAGTGGACCGCCGATCGCGAGAATCGCCGGCCGATGGCGATCATCGAATGCACCAGCGCCGACAGCGTCGACGTGGCGGCGTGTCAGGTCGCGGGGCTCGACGCTGCCTCGGCCACGCTCGCCGATCACATGGACGAGATCCTCGACTACTGCGTGGAGAAATTCGCCCGGCCGCAGCCCGCGGGCGCTCCCGCCGGCGGCGGCGTGATCCCCAAGCGACCACAATAGTGCGGCCAGATGTTAGGGTTCGGCCGTGATCGCGACGTCGGAGCGTGTGGGTGGCCGCGGCAGAGTGCGTTGCTGCGTGGCGCTCGCGCTCGGGCTCGCGTGTGATCGCAGCGGCGGCGCGGCCATCGATGCACCCGCCCAAGCCGCCCCCACGGGCGCCGCCGATCCGTCGGCGCTCGAGACCCCTGTGGACGCCGCGGTGCCGGCCACCCCGCGGCGCCCGACCAGCACCGGCTGGACCGTCGAGCACGACGAGCTCGGCACACTCCGCATCCGCAATCGCAACGCCGATGTCGTCCGCACCAGCTACGCGTTCTTCGAGGCCGGCTACCGCTGGGCCGACACCGACATCCGCCTCACCCGCACGTCAGGCGACGCGGACGCGATAGACGCGATCGAAGCGGCGCTCGAGATCGCCGCGCTCGGCGTGCGCGGCACCAGTCGGCTGACGCTCGAGCAAACCGAGACCACCGCCACCGCGACGCTGCGCTGGCAGCTCTCCCTCAGCCGCCACGTCGTCGACGTGTCGGGCGGCGGCCTCGATCTGCGGGGCGCGCTCGTGCCGGCGCTGTGGGGCGGCAAGGCGCCCGTCGCCGACGTCTCGGCCGATGGCCGGCAGCTCACCGTGGGTCGCGGTGACTCGGCGTTGCGCTTCGAGCTCGACGGCGATGCGGCGGCGTTCTCGATGCTGCCGGGGATGCCGGGCGTGGTGCGGCTGGTGCTGCTCGCGGGCACGATCGAGCGTGGCACCCGGCAGGTCACCATGCGCGTCACCTTGCCCGCCGGTGGTCAGATCGCGACCGCGTCGGCGGCGCGGCACCCGGTGCCGGGGCCGAGCTGGAGCGGACCGGCCCTCGTCCATGACGCGTGGCCCGTCGATCTGTCGTTCCTGCAGGACGCACCCGCGGGCAAGCACGGCCACGTGCGCGCCGACGGCGAGTCGCTGGTCTTCGCGGACGGTACGCCGGCCCGCTTCTGGGGCACCAACCTGTCCGCGTATGCGCTGTTCGAGCGCGACAAGGCGGCGATCGCCCGGCAGGCGCGCCGCATCAGCGCGATGGGCTTCAACCTGGTGCGACTGCACCACCACGACTCGGGGTGGGTCACGCCCAACATCTCAGGGTCGGCTGCCGGGCCGGTCACGGCGCGGGATGGGTCGCCGGTCTGCGCCACGGCATCCCGTGCCATAGCGCCAGTCCCTCGCACAGCGTCACCAGTGCTCGCGGATGTCGTGGCGCCGGAACCAGCCGTGCCCGCAACAGGTCGTCGCCCAGCTCCGTCACCCGCAACTTCGTCTCGTACCTCGTGCATTGCACGCTCACCGTCCAAGTTGGTCTCGCGATCAGCATCGTCGTTCTCCTGCGCGGCCGCGGGTTCGCGCGCGGGCGCGTCGAGCTCTACCGTCGCCGACGCGACCACGATCGCGAGACCCCCATCCGTCACTTGCGACTTGCGCAGTCGGTAGCGCCTTTGTCGGGCCGCGTGCTGGCGACGGCCGTCCGGCGTCCGCTGGTGCCGCGCGTTGGTGGCACGCCTCGACTCGAGCTCCGATGCGCGCGAGCAATCCTCGCTGCAGTACTCGTCGCCACGATCACACGGCCGGCAGATCACGACCAATCGCAGGCAGCGCCCGCAGTTGAACAGACGGCCGCTGCCGGCCTCGTGGGCACACGCAGCGACGGCGACCCCCCGCACCCAGCCGAAAACTGGACGCCGCCGCCCGATCCGCGGGATGACTGGATCGACGGTGGCTCACGCCGCGGTTTTTCTGGGCGACGCGGAAGGCCGGGACTTGATCTCCCGGCCTTCCTATTTCTGGGTGCTCGGCACCGCTACCGGTACCGTCACGTCTCTCCAACTTCTTCACCCGCTCGCGCTCACGCCGAGCACCGCGACGCCGCCGACACAACCGTCAGCCAGCTCGCGCGTAGATTCCCGCGCTTGCTGCCCGGCGTTCACAGGCCGTCGTGGTGGTTTCCGTAGTGTGTGCGTTCACGCAGGTGATGACAGCCCCATTCGGCCGATCGCCAAGGGCCAAGCAGGTGCGGAGCGCGCGAGCGGGCTCAGCACTGGTCGATGCACTCCGAATCGCAGGCTTGGCAGAAGCAGCCGAGCAGGTTCTGCAGGTCGGCGAGGCCGGCCGAGTGCATGTCGACGCAGTCGTTGCCGCATGTCTGGTCGGTCCCGCAGCCGTTGAAGCAGTTATTGAGCGCGACGCACTGGGGGTTGGCCGCGCACGTCGCGTCCAGTGCCGCGCAGGCAGCCGGTCCGCCGCTGGCGCAGGCATCGCATGCGGGTGCTTAAGCGTTTTGAACTGCGAACCGCTGGAGGGCGGGCGAGCCGGAGGGCTGTTGGGAGCCGTCGAGGTAAGCGGGCCCACGGTCCAGCGCGGAGAGAGAGTGTCGAGCGAGGGCGCCGAGGTTGCGGATGAGGTGG
>JBBQJI010000071.1:0-27924 GCA_038325765.1 Nannocystales bacterium | reverse complement strand
TTCCCCCGGGCGACGCCCGGCGGAACCTTCCCCCTCCCTTCGGCTGTCGCTCTCTCAGTCCTCCCGGGGGACCGGCCCGGTCCCCCTTCCACCGGGCGAAGCCCGGCGGAACCGGCCCCCTCCCTTTCGCTGTCGCTCTCTCAGTCCTTCCGGGGGACCGGCCCGGTCACCATTCCACCGGGCGAAGCCCGGCGGAACCTTCCCCCTCCCTTTCGCTGTCGCTCTCTCAGTCCTTCCGGGGGACCGGCCCGGTCCCCCTTCCACCGGGCGAAGCCCGGCGGAACCTTCCCCCTCCCTTTCGCTTGTCGCTCTCTCAGCCCACCGGCTCGTAGGGTTCGCAGAAGCTCTCGCCGACCGCGGCGTCGAGCGCATCGACCAGCGACACGTTGCCCTGCAGCACGCCCGCGATCGCGAACACGCCACCATCGGTGGCGACGGGGATCGCAGGCATGCCCATGTAGTCCGACGACCAACCCGGGGTGACGTCGTCGCAATTGCACGAGCCGCCGATGTCGTCGGCGAACGAGTACACGCGGACCGATGCGTCTTGCAGCGCGTCGACGGTCTCGGCATACCCGTGCACGATGTTCACGCCGTTGGCGAACGTGGGTCCGTCCCAGAACGTGTCGTCGGTGGTGTGGACGATGATGCGCGTGGTGGTGGCCGCGGGGCGCCACTCGAACTCGGTGGCGGCTGCATGCAGGGCGTCGAGGCTGTTCTCGGTCCACGTCGAGTTGGAGTTGCCCCCGCCGACCTGGCTGTTGCTCGCGGCGAACGTCGCCCATGTATCGAAGTCGGCCTGCAGCGCCAGCGCGTCCTGGTAGGGGGCACCGGCGTTGACCAGGAGATGGTCGTCGACGAAGACGGCGAGCCCGTAGTGCGGCTCGCCGAGCAGCGCGAGCTCGGTGACCGCGGCGTCGACGGCGAGCATCTCTTCTGACATGATCCCGAGGAACTGCGCCATCGTGGTCGACACGTCCATGACGAACACGATGTCGAGGTTCTGCTCGCACCGCGGGTCGACGGAGGGCGCGTCGGGCGTCGTGCCGATGTCGAAGTAGACCGTCGGGCCGCCATCAGACGACGTGTCGAGCCCGGATGTGGCCGAGGTGTCGTCGGTGTCGCCCGTGATGCCCGTCGCGGTGGCCGTGCCTGGCCCACCTGTGGTGTCGGGCCCAGTGCCACCGCCGCTGACCGCGTCGCCCGAGCTGCCCGCTGCGGTGACCGGCGTCGACGCACCCGACGTGTCGGCTGCATCTTGGTCGGACGCGGCGCAGCCCTGGATGAGCCCCAACGCCGCGCCCGCGAGTGTGATTGCGATGTGCGTGCGCATTGCCCCCCCAGTATGCCCGCGGAGCATCGCCAGGCCCAGCCTCGCTATTCGAGGAGGCTACGGAGCATCCAGGCCGTCTTCTCGTGCACCTGCATGCGCTGCGTGAGCAGATCGCAGGTGGGCTGATCGCTCGCGTCGTCGGCCCCGCGGAAGACCTCGCGGGCGGTGCGGGCGACCGTCTCGTGGCCCTCGACCAGCTTACGAATCATGTCCTGGGCCTTGGGCACGCCCTCGTCCTCGACGATCGACGACAGCTTCGCGAACTGTTTGTAGGTGCCCGGCGCCGCGACACCGAGAGCACGGATGCGCTCGGCGACCAGATCCACCGCGAGTGCGAGCTCGTTGTAGTGGGTCTCGAACATCAGGTGCAGGGTCTGGAACATCGGGCCCGTGACGTTCCAGTGATAGTTGTGGGTCTTGAGATAGAGCGTATACGTGTCCGCGAGCACGCGCGAGAGGCCGCCTGCGATGAGCTCGCGATGCGCGGTGTCGATGCCGATGTCGATGTTCATGGTCGTGTTCCCGCTCGGTGAGCAGCGCGAGGGTAGCACCGGGACCCCCGTGTGCGAGTGCCCGGACCGTGACGCCAACGCCGCGCGATCGGCATTGTCTGCGGGTTTGACCGCACGCCAGCGCTGCGCGATGGTCGGCCGGCCATGAAGCTCTTCGACCGCACCACCGATCACGGACTGCTGCTGCTGCGCGTCGGCATCGGCGGGATGTTCATGGCCCATGGCTGGCCCAAGCTCGCCGGCGGTGCGAAGGGGTGGGCGAAGATCGGCGGCGCGATGGCAAGCCTGGGCATCGACGTGTGGCCGACGATGTGGGGATTCCTCGCGGCGTGCTCCGAGTTCTTCGGCGGACTGCTCATCGCGCTCGGTCTGTTGTTCCGCCCCGGTGCCGCGATGCTGCTCGCCACGATGGTTGTCGCCAGCGCCATGCACCTGCGCGCCGGCGATGGCTTCACCAAGTCATCGCACCCGATCGAGGCGGCGATCCTGTTCGCGGCGCTGCTGCTGATCGGGCCCGGTCGCTTCGCGCTGCAGCGCGGCAAGTAGGGCAGCGGGTTCGATTCCGCGCGTACAGCCGGTGCTGGTCGCTTGCCCAAGTGTGGCGACGGTCGTGGCCAGATCGGGCAACCGGCCAGGTCGCCCCGCTCGCAACCCCGCGAGATCCCACTTGGCGCGGGCGTTGCTCATATGCCCCTACATGCTCCGCACCATCGTCCTCGCCGTTGCCACCTCCGTGCTCGGACTCACGACGTTCGTCGGCCAGGCCCAGGCCAACACGGCTGCCCACTGCGCGGTGATGCTCGAGGACGTCGAGACCGCGCGCACCAGCCTCGAGGGTTACGATGCGTCGATCGTCAGCCTCGACGCCGAGCGGCAGACGCTCGTCTCGGAGCTCGCAGTGCTCGACGCGAAGCTCGTCGGTGCCACCGGCAAGGCGATGCTCGGGCTCCGAGCCCAACGCGACGCGCTGGCGGTCGAGCTCACCCTCGTCGACGGCCTCCGCCCCGACATCGTCGCCCAGCGCGACGCGCTGCAGGCGGCGATCGATCAGAGCGAGCGCGGCTACATCGTCTGCGTCGAGAGCTCGATCGAGTGAGCGGTCACGCCCGCCCCGATCACTTCCCCGCCCCGCGGGCGCGCAGCCGCCCCGACCTCGGCACCGGCCCCACCTCGCCCTTGCTCGGCGGCGCATCGAGCTCCAGCAGATCGATGTACGCGTGATCCTTCATCAGCACGAACGGCTGATCGATGAAGGTCAGCTTGCCGGCACCGTCGTGCTCGATCACCTGGAGCTTGCCCATGCCGTACCCCATCGGCCCGCGGCCGTAGTAGTGGGCCTGGACGTGGTAGGGGAACGCCTTGGCCGCGTCGGGGATCGTGAAGCACTCGGGGCCGTAGCCGGTGGTGACGTCGGCATACAGCTCGCCGCCCGAGGGCAGCGTCTTGCTGCGGAAGAAGGCATGACCGCCGCGACCGTCGAAGACGTGCAGGTCGACGTCGTTGGCGTCGGTCTCCCAGTTGAGCACGAACCGCACCGACGCGCGGCCGTCGATGCTGGCGTGCCGCTCGCCGACAGCGCGGGCGATGGTCGGCTCGCGCGACGGATCCGCCGCCAACCATGCGGCGGCGATGAGCCCGAGGTCCTCGCGAAGGATGCGCTGGACCTGGGCGAAGCGGTTGTCGGGATACTCGCGATCGATGCCGGCGATGATGGCGTGAAACGCCTCTTCGTGGCGACCGGCCCGCAGCAGGGCATACGCGTAGAGGCGATGGCTGCCCGGGTGATCGGGCCGCTGCGCGACCGCCTTCTCGTAGGTGTCGAGCGCGAGCGCGGCCCCCTCGTCGCCCAGTGACTCGAGGTGCTCGCCGGCCATGCGCCGCAGATCGGTGCGCGACGGGAACAGGTCGATGATGGAGCCGTAGGCCCGCGCAGCGCCGCGCAGATCGCCGGTGGCGTGCATCGCCTCGCCGAGGCCGACCAGCGCGAGCACATCACCGGGGGCGGCGCTGCGCCACGCACGGGCCAGCTCCATCGCGCGATCGTTCCGGCCGGCGGCGAGCTCGGCCATGATCGGCTTCATGTTGCCGTCGTACGGATCCGAAGGCTGCGGGCGGCTGGAATCATCGCGATCATCGCTGGGCGCCTCCTCGTGTACGGGCATGCGGCTGGCGGGCCGCTTCGCCATTCGAGGGCGCTCGCTCCGCTCGAGGTCCCCGTCGCGGGCCGAATCGGGCTCCGGAGCGCGCGCCTGCGGCGGGGCCATGGGTGCTTGCGAGGGCGCCGCCGCGTCGTTCGGCGCGCCGCTTCGCACCTCGCCGCTGCCGTTGGCGCCACCCCCTTCGCCGCCGCGCTTCGGCGCGCCACCGGCGGGTGCAGGCAGGAAGTCGTCGGCGGTGATCGTGCCGGGGCCGATCGTGTCGGGGGCGATAGCCCCCTGGACCACGATGGGCTCCGCCTCCGGCATGGGCTCGGGCCGTCCGCCCTTGTCCTTGGCCTCCTCGGCAGACTCTTCGACGATCATCGCGAGCTTCTCGCCGCTGCGATCGACGGGGAGACCACCGCGCAGGATGAGCTCGACGCCGCGATCGCCGACCGTGAGGATGTCCGCCATCGCCCCGCGCTCGATGCCGAAGCGGCGGTAGTCGTCCTCGGTCTCGAGGACGAGCAACGCGGTGTGCTCCGAGAGCACCCGCTGCGAGGTCGAGAGCATCACGATCTCGGCGGTGCGGCGGTCGATCTCGGTGCGGGCGGCGTCGGTGCCGAGCGCCGCGAGCTCGGCGGTGAGCTGCTCGATCTTCGCCTGGGCGCGAGCGCGCTGCAGCAACGGACGCGGTGCGCTGGCGACCGCCGAGCCCTCTTCGAAGATCGCCGCGTCCCCGATCGACACCTGCAGCGCGCGGTCGGCCGGCAGCTCGGCGTAGACGAGCACCGCGTCGCCGGGCTGCACGCCATCGACGATCTGCGGCCAGAACCAACTCGCGCCGTCGACCGCGACCTTCAGGCCCGAGCGTGTCGGTCGGCCGAGCTTGTCGGCGATCTGGCCGACGCTCACGCGGGCATCGAGGACCAGACCATCGCGCTCGAGCTCGCCGCGGACCAAGTCCTCGAGCACCGCGCGGTCCTGCAGGCCGCCGTCGACGAGGGCATCCAGGCGGGTGATGCCGCGGGCGGCAGCGAGAGTGCGGAGCTGCGCGAGCACGCCCGCGCGCTCGCTGCTGCCGGCCGTGAACACGCCGTCGCCGACGTACAGCACGCGCTCGGCCTTGGTGATGCTTCCCAGCCCAACGCCGAGATCGCTGGCCCCGAGCGCACCGCGGCTGCGCAGCGCGGCGGCCTGCGCTGCGCCATAGCCGGTGCACGGCCCGTCGAAGATCAGCTCGGCGCTCTGATCGAAGGCGATGACGCGAACGGCCGTGTCGGCCTTGCGCCGCCCGAGCTCGGCGATGAGCGCACCGAGCCGGTCGACCTGACCGTCGAAGTCGAGCGCCCGCGATGCGCTCGTGTCGAACAGGATCGTCAGCGTGTCGATCGGCTCGTCGGGGGCCGAGATCGCGGGGGTCACCCGCGCCACCGCCAGATCACCCGAGCGCAGGATCGGCGCCGGCGAATTGCCCGTGCGCAGCTCGAGATCCATCGTGGGCGCGTACGCCTTCTCGTGGAGCTCGACCTTGTGCAGCACGCCCTCCCCGCCTGAGTTGGGCGCGCGCACCAGCACCTCGACATCGAGGGCGTCGAGCTTGGGCAGGCCGCACACCGGCAGCACGTAGGGCTCCTTCGCCGACGTCAACGCCTGCGACCAGCTGATGATGAGCTCCTTGCGCGCGCCGGGGGCGATCGGGAACACGCGGGCCTCGAAGCGATTGCCCGCGCCGCTCTCGAGCAGCGCCGGGTCCTGACGGCGGTGCAAGAAGTCCTCGTAGGCCACGCGCGCAGCCTGGCGCTCGACGACCTCGCCCTCTTGCCACCTGTCGCCGATCGCCATCGCGAAGCGGCTGATCGCGGCGCCGGGCGGCAGCTGGATCGAGAAGCGGCCCTCGAGCTGGCGCGCCTCGGGGTTGTCGAACGACAGGTGCAACTCGGTGTAGGCAAGCGGCCCCTCGACGACGCCCTTCGCGTCGAACGACGCGAGGCGCAGCCCAGTGCCGTCGGACGCGGTCAGCGACATGGGCGCCGCGTCAGCGCAACTGTTGGCACGCACCCACGCCAGCGCGACCTCGGGTGGCGCGGGCCGGACGACCGTCGGCACGTCGGGGGCCGGCGGCGCGGGGACCGTGGTGACGGGCGCAGGCGGCGATGTCTGGGCCCGGGCCGCGGGCTGCTCCTGCACCGCGGGCTCCTCGTGACGGGCGCAGGCGGTCGGCGCGAGCAGGACGAGGATCGACAGCGTGCGGGCACGTGACATGTCGGGCGATCAACGCACGATTCGGCCCCCGGGTTTCGCGGATGCGCCCAACCCCATCGGGGGCGGGATCCGAGCGCGACTGGCGTGGGTCCGCCGTCGCGGGTCCGCGCCCGTCACCCTCGGCGTCGCTTCAGCAGCCGCAGGCCGGCGATACCAGGGCCTGATCGACGCAGATCTGGTCCCACTCGGTGTTGCAGCAGTACGGATCGGCCTGGCAGATGGCCTGCACGCAGGGCGAGCAGCCGGGGTTGAGCAGACCGCCGGTCTCGCAGGGATCGTGATCGCAGGTCACCTCGAACAGCGCCCCCTGGGCGATCCACTGCACGATGATCTGCAGATCAGGATCGGTGATGCTGCCGAACGCCTTGAGAGGATGCGGATCCTCCATGCCGATCGCGTCGACCAACGGATACGTGACGAGCAGCGAGGCAGCCGGGCTATCGACGCAGACCCGCAGCGGATTGTCGAGATCTGGACAGGTGGTGCCGGGACCCACGAGATTCTGCCACGCCTGCATCGGCGGCAGCGACCAGTCGGCGGCGAAGCCCCCCGACACGGCCTCGGGTGGACCGCCGCCGGAGTGGCAACCGATGCAGCCGTAGGTCGTGAACAGCGGATAGACGTCGTCGGTGAAGTTGTAGGCGAGCGGCGGCTGGGCGCCCTGCTCGATCCACTGGATGATCACCTGCATCGCCGGATCGTCGATCGACGGGAAGATGTCGACGGGGTGGACGTCCTCCATGCCGATGATGTCGAACAGCGGGTTGGTGACCAGCAGCGAGATCTCGGGATCGTCGGTGCACACGCGCACGGGATTCAGCGGATCGGGGCAGGTGGTCCCGGGGCCCACGAGGTTCTGCCACACCTGGGTCGGCGCGAGGCTCCAGTCGGCGGCGAACCCGGCGCGCACCGCCTCGGGCGGCCCACCGGCGGTGTGGCAACCCACGCACGCGTAGGTGGTGAAGATCGGATAGACGTCGATCGCGAAGTCGCGGGGGATCGGGTCGTCGTTGCGACGCAGATCGACCACGCCGATGTTGCCGGTCGAGCGCAGGTTCACCGCGGCGTCGTCGAAGCCGCTCGCCCGCACGGTCGCCGAGCCCTGGCCGGTGCCACCGGGATCACGGACCCGGAACATCACGAACCGACCCGTGTCGTTCGACGCGGTATCCGTGGTGCCAACCCAGCGGCCCGAGACGTCCTCGTCGAGGAAGCACACGTGGGCCGGGTTGGCGTTGGTGTCGAGCAGGTTGTCGTGGATGTTGACGAAGCCGCCGAGATCGACCTGCAGCGCCGCACGCGACACGGTGGCAACGCCGTTGCCCTCGTCGTCGACCAGGCGACCGAACAGCGTCGAGCGCTGGGCGAAGTACACGTTCACGGCGCCGTTGCCGATCGCGGCCTCGAGCGTGGGGAACAGGCCGCACTCGAACGCGACCTGGGCCATGTGCGCGTAGGTGACGATCGGCGCGTCGTAGGGCACAGGCGTGTCGTTCTCGACGCGGATCTGCGTGCGCGTGTGCATCGACGCCGGCACGAACACGGGCTCGTCCTGGTCGAGGCCGATCTCGAGATCGAGCAGCGTACCCGGCGGGATTCCGGTGAGCGAGTAGGCGCCGTCGGCTCCGGTGGGGCCGGCCATCGTCGCCGCTTCGATGTTGGTGACCACGATCGTGACGCCAGCGGCGGGGCTCGGCGCGATCTGGTCGTGGAACACCGCGGTGCCGGCAACTTCGACCTCGGTGAGCAGGCACTCGCCGATGTCGTCCTGACAGACCATGCTCTCGCACTGGGCGTTGGCGGTGCACGGGGCACATGCGGCGTCGATGCAGACCTGCTGCGGCGCGCATGCGCCGAGGTTGTCGGCGGTGCACGGCGAGCACATGCCCGAATCGCCATCACACACCGGCGCGTCGGCGTCGAGCGCCGCGCACACGCCGTTGTCGAGGGCATCGCAGCCGACGCACTCGCCGTCGCGGCAGTACGGCGTCGCGCCGTCGCACGCGCCGTCGAGCGCCTGATCGGCGGTGCAGCCCCCGCTGATGGTGGTGTCGGGATCGGTCGGATCGCCGGAGCTCTCGGTCGGCGACGACGGATCCGAAGGATCGACGCTGGGGTCGATCGACGTGACGCCGGTGGTGGGCTCGGTCGTGCTCGCGTCGGTGTCGGGGGCGACCGCGGTCTCGGGGTTGAAGCACGCGCCGAGCGCAGCGAGCGACGCCACGCCGATCCGCGCCCCCACGCCCGGCCCGCGCGGCGGCGGCGGCGGCGTACGTGAAACCGGGCGGCGGGAGTAGACCAACGAGAGCCTCATCGAAGCGCACTGTAACACGCAGCCGCGCTATAAGTGCCGGCGCGATGCCGCCCCCGCCTACTGGCCCGACATCTGGACCGGCATCTGGACCGGCATCTGGCCCGGCATCTGGACCGGCATCTGGACCGGCATCTGGCCTGGCATCTGGACCGGCATCTGGCCTGGCATCTGGCCTGGCATCTCGCCTGGATGCGGCGGTCGGTCGCGGCGGCCCCAAACGGTTCTGGCAGCGGAGCACCTTCTGGATCTTCGTGGGCCTCGGGCTCGGGGTCGTCTGCGGCGGATTCCTGCCGCGCAACGAGTTTCCCCAGGCCTACGCCCTGTTCAAGTTCCTGTCGTCGGCGTTCATCCAGCTCATCAAGGGGCTCATCGTCCCCCTGCTGTTCTCGACGATCGTGGTCGGGGTCGCACAGACCGGCGATCTCAAGTCCGTCGGCCGGATGGGCGGCAAGTCGCTGCTGTACTTCGAGGCGGTCACGACCGCGGCCCTGTTCATCGGGCTGTTCGTCGTCAACTGGCTGCGGCCCGGCGACGGCCTGCCGATCGATCTATCGGGCGAAGACAGCGTCGAGCTCGCCACCCAGAAGTCCGGCTGGGAGATCGCGTTGCACCTGTTTCCATACAACCTGATCGAACATGCGGCACGCGGCGACATCTTGCCGGTGGTGGTGTTCGCCACGCTGTTCGGCGTCTCGCTGACCCGGGTTGGCCCGGAGTTCCGCCGGCCGGTGCTGGGCTTCTTCGAGGCCGTCTCGCAGGTGATGTTCAAGTACACCGACCTCGTCATGCGGCTCACGCCGCTGGGGGTCTTCGGCGCGATGGCCTACAACGTCAGCCACATGGCCGCGGGCAAGGAGCTCGATGGCGTGTGGCGCGAGGGCTGGGACGCGGTCGGCTACCTGCTCGGCAAATACGCCGCCCTGGTCGGCAGCCTGTACCTCGCGCTCATCTTGCTGCTCGTGCTGGTGTTCGTGCCGATCATGGTCGTCACCGGGATCCGCGTGGGGCGGTTTGCGCGGGCGATCCGCGAGCCGGCCGCGACCGCGTTCTCGACCGCGTCGAGCGAGGCCGCCCTGCCCCGCCTGCTCGAGGACATCGTCGCCTTCGGCGTGCCCCGCCGCGTCGCCAGTTTCGTGATCCCCACCGGCTACTCGTTCAACCTCGACGGCTCGACGCTGTACCTGGTCGTCGCCTCGCTCACCATCGCCCAGGCCGCCGGCATCGAGATGACGCTCGGCGAGCAGCTCGCGATGTTGGTGACGTTCATGCTCACCTCGAAGGGGGTGGCCGGCGTGCCACGGGCGACCTTGGTGATCATCGCCGGCACGTGCGCGAGCTTCGGCCTGCCGGGCGAGGCCGGCGTCGCGATGCTGCTCGCCGTCGACGAGATCATGGACATGGCGCGCACCATGGTGAACGTGATCGGCAACGGCCTGGCCGCGGTGGTGATCGCGAAGTGGGAGAAGGTGTTCGGCGACCCCGAGCCGGCCACGGACGCGACCGAACCGGCGCCGTGACCGATCGCATGGGCCCCAGCGCGCCCCTCGCGGTCGGCCGAGGCGCGCCCACGGTGGCGCGGGGCCGGCGGCCAACCCGTCGAATTCGGCGCCGGACAGCCCCTGCGCGGCCGTGCCGGGCCGCGTCGCTTGTCCCGCCCGGCGCCCGTCTGGTATCTGGGTCCGTCCATGGCGAAACTCGATGCAGACCCCGATCCCGCCTTGGTGCGCGAGATCAAGGCGCTCATCGTGGATTCGCTCATGCTCGAGTCGGTGAGCGCCGACGAGATCGACGACGAGGCCCCACTGTTCGGCGCCGGCCTCGGGCTCGACTCCATCGATGTCCTCGAGCTGGCGATGGCCCTGCACAAGCGCTACGGCGTGAAGACCAAGGGCGACGATGCGCGCAACCGCGAGATCTTCGCGAGCGTCCGCAGCCTCGCCGTCTTCGTCGCCGCCGAGCGCAGCACCCGGGCGGAGTCCACGTGACCGCGAGCGTCCCGCACGACAAGATCTTCGACGACGTCCGGGCGATGATGGCCGAGACGTTCGAGCTCGAGCCCGAGCGCATCACCCGGGCGGCGCGCCTGTACGAGGATCTCGACCTCGACAGCATCGACGCGCTCGACATGGTCGTGAAGCTGCAAGAGATCATCCACCGCCGGGTCGAGGAGCAGGAGCTCCGCTCGCTGCGCACCGTCGGTGACGTGGTCGAGATGGTCGCCGCTGCGCAGCTGAGCGCCGCCGAGTGACATCGCGGTGGCTGCTTTCCGTCCCTGCGTCGTCATCCCGACCTACGATAACCCACGTACCGTCGCCGACGTGGTCGCGCGGGCGCGGGCCCACGTCGACGATGTGATCGTGGTCGACGACGGCAGCGCCGCCGAGGGGCGAGCCGTCATCGCCGCGCTGGCGGCACGCGGCGAGGCCACGGCGATCCACCGCGCCCGCAACGGCGGCAAGGGTGCGGCGGTGCTCGATGGCCTGCGGGCCGCGGCGGCGCGCGACTTCACCCACGCGCTGCAGCTCGACGCCGACGGCCAGCACGATACGAACGACATCCCGCGGCTGCTGGCGGCGGCCCGATCCGAGCCGGACGCGCTGGTGCTCGCCGCGCCTCGCTTCGACGCGAGCGCGCCCCGGGCGCGGCTCATCGGCCGACGCATCACCGTGTTCTGGACCGATGTCGAGGCAGGCCGCGGCGTCATCGAGGATCCGATGTGTGGATTCCGCGTGTACCCACTGGCGACGGCGACGCGCGTCGCGGTCGTCGGCCGGCGCATGGACTTCGACATCGAGATCGCCGTGCGCATGGTCTGGGCCGGGGTGAAGGTGATCAACCTGCCGACCGCGGTGCGCTACCTGTCGCCCGCGCAAGGTGGCGTCTCGCACTTCGCGATGTTCGGCGACAACCTGCGCATCAGCTGGATGCACACGCGGCTGGTGCACCTCGCGGTGTTCCGGGGGCTGTTGGGCGGACTCTCGCGATGGTGGAGACGATGGCGACGACCGGGCTGAGCCCTGAGCGCGGGGGCTGGCTGCGAAAACCCGAGCGCGGCACGATCGTCGGGATCCGGGCGCTGCTGGCCGCGCACCGCGTGTTCGGCCGCCGTTTCGCGGTCGGGCTGCTGCACGTCGTGGCGCTGTACTACGCGCTGTTCGCCACCGGCGCCCGCGCGGCCTCGCGCGACTATCTCCGCCGCGTGATCGACGAGCCCCGCTTCGTGGACGTGTTGCGCCACATCGCCACCTTCGCGGTGTGCAGCTTCGATCGGATCCTGCTCGCCGCCGGCAGGCTCGAGGGCCTCACGATCGAGCGCACCGGCGATCACCACCTGCGCGCGCTGCACGACGCCCGCAAGGGCGCGATCCTGCTCGGCGCCCACCTTGGCAGCTTCGAGGCCCTGCGCGCCAGCGGCGACGCCGAGGGCTTGGTGGTCAACGTGCTCGCGCACTTCGCCAACGCCCGCAAGATCACCGCCATGCTCGCCGCGGTGGCGCCCGGCTTCGACGCGCGTGTGATCGAGATCGATCCCGACGCGCCGCACTGGGCGTTGAAGGTGGCCGAGTGCGTCGCCAACGGCGAGCTCGTGGCCGTGCTGGGCGATCGCACCGGGCTCGGCCAGGGCACCGCGACCGCCGATTTCCTCGGTGGCCGCGCCGAGTTCCCCACCGGCCCGTACGCGCTCGCGAGCGTGCTGCGCTGCCCGATCTACCTGACGTTCGGGCTGTATCTCGGCGATGGTCGCTATGCGCTGCACTGCGAGCCGTTCGCCGAGTCGGTCGAGCTGCCCCGCGCCGAGCGCTCGGCGAGGATCGCCGTGTTGGTGCAGCGCTACGCCACGCGCCTCGAGGCGTACGTGCGCCGAGCCCCGCATTGCTGGTTCAACTTCTACCGCTTCTGGTCGTGAGCCTGCTAGGTTGCAGCCGCTGTGATCCCGCGCCTGCTCGAGACCTCGATCGAGATCGACGTGCCGTTCTTCGACTGCGATCCGCTGGGCGTGGTCTGGCACGGTCACTATTTCAAGTACATGGACATGGCGCGCACGGCGATGCTGGCACCGCTCGGCGTCGACGGCCACGAACTGATCGAGTCCGGCCACCGCATGTTCGTGAGCGACAGCCGCTGTCGCCACATCCATCCCCTGCGCTACCGCGACCGCGCACGCGTCACCGCGTGGCTGCGCGAGTGGGAGCAGCGGCTGTACATCTCATATCTCGTCACCAACCTCACGAGCGAGCGGCAGGCGGCGCGCGCACACACCGTGCTGGTGGTGACCGACGCCGGCGGTCGGCTGCTGTTCGAGGTGCCCGAAACCCTGCGGCGGCGCCTCGGCGTGGCGTGACGCGGGCCGCACGCCGGGGCCCAGCTTCGCCCATTGGGGCCGGAATCTTCCCCCGCGGGCAGCGGTGCGCTAAGGACCCTGGTGGCGAGCATGCGAACGAGAACTCTCCGACTGAGCGCGTGGATCGTCGCCGGCACCGCAATGGTGGCCGGCGCGTGCGACCGTAAGGGCGAGGCGAGCTCGACCGTGCGCACCGAGGCCGGCGCACGGAAGGCAACGGCCGGCGACGGCGCCGTCTTGGCCGGCCGCACGTCGGCCGCCGAACCGATCCTGCCCGACCCCGCAGATCCCGAGCCCCTCGCACCCAGCGAGGATCGACCGGTCGACGAGGCGCCACCGCCCGAGGTACCGGCGCCGCCGGTCGCCCCGCCCGACTACGGCGTCATCAAGCCCACCGAGCCGGCGCCCGATCCGAGCCTACTCACCTTGCACGGTCTCGCCGGCTACGAGGTGGTCGCGGTGCACGATCGTCCCGACGGCGAGTCGGCCCGCCTGGGCTACCTGCGACTTGGCACCCGCATGTTCGTGGGCGAGCGCCAAGACGGCCCCGGATGTCCCAAGGGCTGGCACGCGCTGCCGCAAGGCGGCTATGCGTGCGCGAGCAAAGGCCTCGTGGTCGACGCCAAGCGCGAGCCACCGATGCCCAACCCGCCGCCGCCAGTTCGCACCGACACCCCGCTTCCGTACGACTACGCCTACGTGAAGCGATGGAACAGCCCGATGTGGTGGCGCGTGCCGACGCCGCAAGAGGTCACCGCGAGCGAGACGATCCGGGCCGAGCGCGAGCACCAGCGGCTCGTCGACGAGGCGCGCGCGAAGGGGCTGCCACCACCGGCGGCGCCGGGCAAGCCCGCGCCCAAAGCCGCGCAGCGCGGCGAGGCGACGACGACGGGGTCCGAACCCGCCAGCGACAAACCCACCGACGGCGACGCCGCGGCGAACGACGATGTGCTGAGCAAGCTGCCGTCGGTCGACGACGACGCTCCGCCCAAGGGCACCCCGCCCACGGGCGACGCACCCGAGCAGGCGGCAGCCAGGCCCACTGCACCTGCGGCCAAACCCACCGCGCCCGCCGCCGGGCCCGCCGTGGCACTTGCCGAGCCCGCGCCGCCCATCAACCTCCCGCTCAAGTCCGAGAACGCGTGGCTCGAGCGCGGCTTCTTCATCTCGGTCGGCGGCAAGCTGACCGAGCAGGGCCGCACGTGGTGGCAGACCGCGCGCGGCGGCTTCGTCGACACCGCCCACGCCTACAAGCACGACGCGAAGGATCTCGAGGGCGCGCTGCTGTCCGCCGAGGCGAGCTTCCCGTTCGGCTACGTCATGGTCGACACGACCAAGGTGTTCGAGATGCAGCCCGACGGCAAGCTGAAGGCCGTCGGCGATCTCGAGCGGCGCGCGTTCGTGGATCTCGAGGAAGAGGTCGAGATCGGCGGCAAGGCGTACATGACGACCACCGACGGTCACGTGCTCCGCAAGGCCGATCTGCGCCTCGCCGATCCGCAGCCGGTGCCTGGCGGCCTGCAGCCGTGGGAGCGCTGGGTCGACGTCAGCCTCGACAAGCAGATCTTGGTCGCGTACGAGGGCGAGCGCCCGGTGTTCACGACGCTGGTGTCGACCGGCAAGAAGGGCACCGCGGACGAGCCCTTCGTGACGCCGACCGGCCGCTGGCGGATCCGCAGCAAGCACATCTCGACGACCATGGACGGCAACACCGCCTCCGACGGCAACTACTCGATCCAGGACGTCCCGTGGACGATGTTCTTCGAGGGGAGCTACGCGCTGCACGGCGCGTTCTGGCACCTCGGCTTCGGCCGGCCGCGCAGCCACGGCTGCGTGAATCTCGGCCCCTCGGCGGCGCGGTGGCTGTTCTACTGGACCACGCCGTTTCTGCCCGAGGGCTGGCACGGCGTGCACGCCCACGCGGGTAGCCCTGGAACGACGGTCGTCGTCCGCGAGTGAGCGAGCACCTCGCTAGTCGAGGACGTCCTCGACCGGTGCGGCATGAAGTACGCCACGATCATGACGACGAACGTGGATCCACCCGCGCAGATAGGCGGCGTGGACGCGCTCGGCGGTGCCTTGGTTGATCGCGTAGGGCCGGTTGCGCTGGGTCCGAAGCTCCTGGATCTCGTCAGCGCGGCTGCTCGCTGCCGGCGTACTGGAAGACGCGTCGCCACCACGAGGCGTTGGGGAGATACAGCATCCGGGGCGGACGGTACCATCGCAGCGGTGGAGGAGCGGCGGATCCCCGGGCGGTTCAGGGGTGGTCGGTGAACAGCGTGGGGCCGCGACCGTCGTCGGCGCAGAACCACGCCGCGCCCGCGCCATCGCAGCAACCGA
Source organism: Nannocystales bacterium (assembly GCA_038325765.1). Lineage (GTDB taxonomy): Bacteria > Myxococcota_A > Polyangia > Nannocystales > Nannocystaceae > Xiheibacterium. Next base: position 12,680 of record JBBQJI010000071.1, on the reverse strand, counting down.
CGCCGGTGATGCCCATGTCGCCGCCACACTCGCCGCCCGCGACGAGCGGGACGTCGTCGGGGCATGCCAGCGGCATCAAGCCCGACGGATCTTCGCCGTCGCCGCCGAGCACGTAGCCCGATCGCACCGGCATCTCGCCGGTCGGTCCCCAGCCGCACACGGTGGCCTCGACGCCACCGGACTCGATCGTCGTCGCGCCAGTGCCCGAGTCCCCCGTGACCACCGTCTCACCGCGGTCCGCCACGCTCCGCGAGGTGTCCGCTGGGAGGCCCGTCGACGTCGGCGCTGCCGCTGCGCTGGTGTCATCCGCGCCGTCGTCATCACCATGAGCATCGATCCCACAGGCCCCCAGCCACAGCGCAGCGCTGCCGAGCATCCAGACAGCACGCAGGAGGGGCGACGAGGGGATCGACATGTTCAAGGGCTCCAAGGGCGCTCACCTCGCGGCGAGTCGTTCAACGGGAGTGCAAGGGGCGCTGCAGAACAGGCACGCGGCCGAAATTTCTGCGAGCAGCACTACGTTAGCATGGCGACCCGGGCGGGCAACGGGCGTGGCCCGACTCGGGAAACGCGACAGCGGTGTCAGACTCGGGCGGCGCGCGATGCATCGATGTCACGGTCGCTCACGGTCGCTCACGCGCACCGCAGTGCCACCGCTCCAGCGCGCTCACGCAGCGCCACCGCGACTCCTGCTATACCGCCTGAAGCATGCGGCGTGACCAGATCGAGATCCAACACCTCGAGGTCGAGTGCATCATCGGCATCCGCCCCGAAGAGCGCACCTTGCCGCAGCCGCTCATCGTCGACGTCGAGCTCGAGTTCGACCTCCGCGAAGCCGGGCGTACGAGCCGCATCGCCGACACCTGCGACTACGCGCGGCTGAGCACGGAGATCACCGCGCTGCTGCGCTTCCGCCGCTACACGCTGCTCGAGAACGCCGCCGAAGAGATCAGCGCCATGGTGTTGGGGCTACATCACGCCACCCGACTCGCGCTGCGCCTGGGCAAGCCGCGGGCGATCGTCGGCGCGCACCGGGCCGGCGTGTTCGTCAGCCGCACACCGGCGGACTACCCCCGGCGCCGCGAGGCATCACGGTTCGGCGAGGTGGAGATCCTGCTCGAGACCCGCGAAGCGGGGCTGTACCTGCTCCACATCGATCCCCAGCACTGCATCCCGCTGCACCACCACGAGGTGATGCACGAGCTCGAGTGGCTCGTCCACGGCGAGCTCGTGCAAGACGGCAACGTGCTCGAGCTCGCCACCCCCCGCGTATGGACGCCGGGCATCGTGCACGCGTACGTCAATCCCTCGGACCGGCGCGCGACGTTGTTCTGCTGCGACACGCCGCCGTTTCTGCCCCACGACGAGATCGACGAGGTCGCCCAGTGACCGACGCGCCCGCCGGCGCCGTGTTGGTGACGGGTGCGTCGCGCGGCATCGGACGGGAGGTCACTCGCCTGCTCGCGCGGCTCGGCCACGACGTCGTGGGTGTTTACCGCAGCGCCGAGGCAGCCGCGACCGAACTCGTGCGCGAGCTCGGTCGGGCAGTGCGGATGCTGCGATGCGATCTCGACGTCGACCTCGACGTCGAGTCGCTGGTCCACGACGTCGCGATGGGTGCGGCCCCGCTCGTCGGCGTGGTCTGCTGCGCGGGTACGACGGCCCACGATCCCCTGGCGGGAGCCGGCGACGCGCTCGATCGCCAGCTCCGCGACAACCTCCGCGCGCCGCTGGTGCTGCTGCGTGCGCTGCTCCGCAGCCAGGCACTGGGCGCTCCGTGCTCGGTGGTGCTCATCGGCTCGAACATCGCCCGCCACGGTCTCGCCGGTCGCGTCGGCTATGCCGCCGCCAAGGCCGGCATCGAGGGGGCCACGCGATCGCTCGCTCGCGAGCTCGGACCGACCGGCGTGCGCGTCAACACCGTCGCCCCGGGCCTGCTGCGCACCGACATGACCGCGGCGCTGACCGACGACGAGATCGCCGCGTACGCGCGCACCGTGCCGCTGGGTCGAATCGGCGTCGCCGGTGACGTCGCACCGCTGGTCGCGTTCTTGCTGGGGCCCGGTGCGCAGTACATGACCGGCCAGGTGATCGACGTCGACGGCGGCTGGGGCTGCTGAGCTCGGGGCTGGACTGGCTCGCCCGCCGCACACGGGGCGTGTGGGCAGCGAGGGACTTCGGTACGCTACGCCGATGCGCGGACCGATCGCCCTCCTCGTCGCGGCCCTGTCGATGGGCTGCGGAGCCACGAACGCGGGCAAGGACGAGGGGCCGAGCGCGCGGCCGCTGACACCCAGTCCTGCCGAGGCGGATCCGCCCGTGTCCACCGCCGAGGCGCCCGTCGCCGAAGCGCCCGTCGCCGAGGCGCCGTTGCCCGAAGATCCCGCGCCTGCCGAGCCCGCTGCGGTGGCCGCCGACGCGAACGCAGTCGCGCCAGCGCCCGAGCCGGCGGCTGACGAGCCCCCCGCGCTCGACATCGAATACGTGCCGACGCCTCACAACGTGGTCGCCAAGATGCTCGCGGCCGCGAAGATCACCGAGGATGACGTCGTGTACGATCTGGGCTGCGGCGACGGCCGGCTGCTGGTCGCGGCCGCGAAGAAATACGGCGCCCGCGGCTTCGGCTTCGATCTCGACCCCGAGCGCATCGCCGAGGCTCGCGCCAACGTCGAGAAGGCCGGCGTCGGCCACCTCGTCACCATCGAGCAGAAGAACATCTTCGACGTCGACGTGCGGCCGGCGTCGGTGGTCACGCTGTACCTGCTGCCCGAGCTCAACGTGCGGCTCATCCCGCAGCTCGAGCAGCTCGCGCCCGGATCGCGCATCCTCTCGCACGACTTCGACATGGCCGGCGTGGAGCCCGACGACGTGTGGCCCATCGTCGCGGTGCACCACCGACCGCCGCCGCGCACGCGCAAGCACTACGTCTACAAGTGGACCACGCCACTGACGCGCTACGAGGACGATGCGCCCGTGGCACCCGAGTGACGCGGTGCTCGGTGCTGCGGGTCGTGTGACGGCTTCGCGCGCCTGGGCGGTGCTGCGGCATGCGGATGCGCCCACGCGGGCGCATTCGCATGCCGCCTCCATGAAAGCCCTCCGCGCGCGCACAGGACTCGGGTCGGCACGATGTCTGCACGACGCTTCGCGATCATGACACCCCAGGAAGCCACCCAGAACGACATCGACGAGCTCAACGCCATGCTCCGGGGCGAGCGCTCAGCGGTCGAGACCTACGAGCAGTGCATCGGCAAGCTCGACACCGCCCACCTCAAGCAGCAGCTCGCCATGCTGAAGACCTCGCACGTGGGTCGCGTGAGCAAGCTGACCGGTCGCGTGGCAGAGCTCGGTGGCAAGGCCGAGACCACCTCGGGTGCGTGGGGGGCGTTCGCCAAGCTCGTCGAGGGTGGCGCAGCGGTCTTCGGCGACAAGGCCGCGATCGCGGCCCTCGAGGAGGGCGAGGACCACGGCAAGAAGACATACGCCGATCTCGAGGGTCTCACCCCGACCACGCGGCAGTTCGTGCAGACCGAGCTGGTCCCCGAGCAGCGCCGGACCCACGACGCGCTGTCGGCGATCAAAAAGGGCATGTAGTCTCTCCGGATTCCGACACCACCCGCGCCGCTCCGATCCACTCGGGGCGGCGCTCGTGCGTTGGCCAGCCGCTCACGGGATCGGAGCAGTGATCGGGTCGGGCTCGACGTCCGCGTCGAGGTGGGCTTCGACGACGAGCGCGCCGTCACCCACCGGTGCGTTGGCGAGATCGAAGACGTGGGCCCCGATGGCGGCGTCGAAGGGCACGGTGTACTCGCCGGGCAACACAGCCCCGTCCTCGCGCACGCGCAGTCGCAGCGGCGCGCGCACTGTGATCGGCGTGGCCGGTCCCGCCTGGGGATCATGCACGCGCCACCCCGCCGTTGGCCAGGTCTCCTCCGTCTGCAGCGGGACCGGCGGAAGCGTGAGTCGCAACTCGATGATGGTTCCCGAACGGCTCACCGCGAGCCCCGCCTCGTCGTGCTGGGTCACCGCGAACGGCAGCGAGGCGGCCTCGAACTCCGACCACACGCCGCCCTGCCACACGGGCCCGCGCACCGCCAGGCGATAGGTCCCAGCCGGCAGATCCGCGGGCACCTCCCAGTCGACGTACCACTGGTGCCGCCGTGCGATGGCGACGTTGCCATCGGGCGCAGGGTCGGGATCGTAATGCGTGATCATGTGCAGCCGCGAGTTGTCGAGCGCCGCACCGGCCCAACCCGACGGGCTCGGCACGTCGACGAAGCCGACGTCGCCCGAGTCGACCTGCACCACCACCCGCGGCGACCCGAGGCTGGGATCACCGGCGCCGAAGCGCAGCCTCACGGTCTCGGTGCGCATCACGTCGGCGGTTACATCGATGAGGATCTCGCCGGCATCGAGGCTCTGTTCGAACGCCCGCGGCGCGAAGCCACCCGGCTCGGCGAGCGACGGCGTCTGCTCCACGAACGGAGCCATGTCGGTGCCCGCCAGCATCGCGTCGACCACCGCGAGCTGCGTGTCGACGAGCGACCGCGCGGCGAACGGCCCCCACAGGCTCATCTCCGACTCGTAGCCGCCCTGGAACCAGTCGTCGGGGTGCGTCAGGTACAGCAGATGATCCTGCGCATAGCCGATGCCCATCACCTCGGCGGGCCGCGCGTCGTCCGATCGCAGCGCCACCTGCTCGCGGAGGTAGTGCAGCACCGAGTGCGTGGGCTCGCCCGGCAACGTGACCAAAAAAAGCTCGTCGAGCCGCGCGGTGGTGAGGTAGCTCTGGTGCACTTCGGCGTTGGGGACCTCGCCGAGCAGCAGCGCCTGCAGCGGGATGCACTGCTTGAGCTCGCCCTCCATGCTGGTCGCCGGGTCGTCGTCCTCGGGCGCCGCCGGGCTGGTGCACTGCCAGCCGCCCCACGTGTAGGGCAGCGGCAGCGGAATGCCCAGCGGCGCGCCGGTGAACTCGTCGCTGTCCCCGTAGCCGAAGTACGCGTACGTCAGATCGATGCGCTGCGAGTGCACGTCGATCGCCACATCGTCGCGCCACTGCAATGCGTCCCACTGCTCGAGGATCGCCGGCGCGGCCTGCTGACCGATGACCTCGGCCCGGGCGATGCCAGCGTGGCCGAGCACCTCGCCGCGCGGCGCCGCATCGCCACCGCCGGCCTGCATGAACATCGCCACGATCGGCTCGCCGTGCGCCGCGAAGAACCGCTCCTCGAGCACCATCTCGAGCCCACCCGCCGCGTCCTCGGTGAGCAACGCGTTGTCCGAGCCCATGATCGTCCCGTGCATCCCGAAGTTGACGATCGTCGCCAGCGGCGGGCCGTCGGGGCGACGCACCGCCAGCAGCGACAGTCGCGGGTCCTTGCCATAGGCGAAGTCGTTGACCGCGCGACGATCGCTGTACACGCGATCCTGCGGATCCCAGTTTTCGGCGTGGATCCAGCCCCACTGGGCCGGACCGAGATCGTCGATCGCGGCGACGACGGTGGCGGCGAGCTCACCGGCGAGCAGGTCGATCACCTCCTCGTCGGCGGTGTCGGCCCCGACCGCACCAAAGATGTCCGGCAGCCGCCAGTAGCGGCCGTGCACATGGTGCGAGTGGGTGGCGGTGACGATGATGCGGCCGGCGAGATCGAGGCCGTGATCGGCTTGCAGCTTCGCGACGAGCGCATCGGTCACGCCCGACTCGCCGCTCATCAGCGGTGTCTTGAGCATGACCAGGCGCTCGCCGCCAGACTCGAGCACCATTGCCTTGATCGTCGGCAGCGCGAAGAACCCCCGGGTGCCGCCGAACAGGCCGCTCCACGGCGTGCTAATGCCGCCGATCCTCCCGCCGTAGCCCGCCATCGAGATGCCGACCGGGCGATCGAGGTGTCGCACCGCGACGCCGGCACGCATGCCTTGCCACGGCGGATCGCCCGTCGAGCTCGTCCCCTGCTCGCCCGCCGTCGTGTCGGCTGGCGTCGTGTCGGCTGCGGTGGTGTCGGCCGCCGTCGTAGGGGGCTCGGTCGGCGGCGCGGTGGCCTCGGATCCGGTCGCGGAGCTCGAGGATCCGCCGCCGTCGGCGTTGGCGGTGGAGTCGCCACAGGCGGGCGCTAGCACGGCGGCGAGCATGACGATGCGCGAGTCCATGCGAACACGGTACCGAGTGCGACGGCCTGTGAACACCGCGGGGACGTGCGTTGCCGCAAGGCACCAACGCGGGTTGTGACCGGGGCGGACCCGATGCGGCGACCGGCGTGCCACAGGGCGACCAGCACCAGCAGCCACGTCGATGATCCCCGCGAGCCTGCGTAGAATCCCGGCTCGGCGCCCGCATCGGCACGCTGTCAGCCGCGCGGAGCCACCAGATCCTCGCCGGCCTGCGGTTGCTGCAGGCCAGCTTCTTCCGCTGACGGCCCGTTCCGGAACGGATCGGTGGACGGGGCGCCCCGGCGCACTACATGGCTTCCAGCCGCGAGCACCCGTCGATGAAGATCCTCTACCTGCACCAGTACTTCGTGCCGCCCGACTCGCCCGGCGGCACGCGGTCCTACGAGTTCGCCCGGCGGTTGGCGCGGCGCGGCCACGAGGTCACGGTGGTCACCTCCTGCGCCGCGATGAAGCCCGACTTCGCCGACCCAACGCGGGTCACCCACCGCGAGTTCGACGGGATCGAGCTCATCATCTTGCCCGTCGCGTATGGCAACGAGATGAGCTTCACCCGGCGTCTCGCCGCGTTCGGGCAGTTCGCCATCCAAGCCGCGCGCGAGATCCTGCGCGAGCGCGCCGACGTGATCTTCGCGACCAGCACCCCACTCACCATCGCGATCCCCGGGCTGCTCGGCCGCTACGCCCGCGACACCCCGATGGTGTTCGAGGTCCGCGACCTGTGGCCCGAGCTGCCGATCGCGATCGGGGCGCTGAACAATCCCGTCGCCCAGACGCTGGCGCGCGGGCTCGAGTGGGCCGCGTACCACGGCGCCAGCGAGATCGTCGCGCTGTCGCCCGGCATGGCCGACGGCGTCGCCCGCCAAGGCATTCCGCGCGACCGCATCACCGTGATCCCCAACAGCTGCGACACCGACGACTTCGCGGTCCGTCCCGCGGCGATCGACGCGTTCCGGCGCACCCACCTGCCCGATCTCCGCCCGGGCCAACCGCTGGTCGTCTACGGCGGCACCTACGGACGAATCAACGACGCGGGCTGGCTGGTCGACCTCGCCGCGGCGATGGCCGAGACCGCCCCCGAGGTGCGCTTCGCGATGGCCGGGGGCGGCGCCGAGGCCAGCATCATCCGCGAGCGCGCGCGCGCACGGGGCGTGCTCGACCGCAACCTGTGGATGCTGCCGGCGATGCCCAAGCGCGAGATGCCGGCGTTCCTCGGCTGCGCAGCGGTGGCGACCTCGTTGTTCATGCCGCTGCCACAGATGTGGAACAACTCGGCGAACAAGTTCTTCGACGCGCTCGCGGCAGGAAGACCCGTCGCGATCAACTACGGCGGCTGGCAGGCCGAGCTGCTCGCGTCCACCGGCGCTGGCATCCAGCTCCCGCAGGCCGACCCGATGCAGGCCGCGCGCAACCTGGCCGCGCTGCTGCGATCACCGGCAGCACTCGCCGAGCACGCCCGCGCCGCCTCCGAGCTCGCACATCGTAGGTTCGGCCGCGACGACCTCGCGCTCCAACTCGAGGCGGTGCTGCTGCGCGCCATTGCCAGGCACCACCGCGTCCACGTACCGGCCGCGAGGGCAGCATGAACGTCGTCGACGCCACCGTGGTGCGGCCCGGGCCCTACGCCCGCTGGGGCAAGCGCTGCCTCGACGTCGCCGTGGCCGCGGGCGCGCTCGCCCTGTTCGCGCCGGTGATCGCCGCCGTCGCGGGGGTCGTGCGCATGGAGATGGGATCGCCAGTGCTGTTCCGTCAGCCGCGCCCGGGCCGCCAGACGCAGACCTTCACCATCTTGAAGTTCCGCACGATGAGCGACGCCCGCGACGCCACCGGCCAGCCTCTGCCCGACGGCGAGCGCCTCACCGCCCTGGGCAGGCTGCTGCGCAAGACCAGCCTCGACGAGCTCCCCCAGCTCTTCAACGTGCTGCGCGGCGAGATGGGTCTGGTAGGCCCGCGGCCGCTGTCGCAGATCTACCTGCCGTTTTACTCCCCACGCGAGCAGACGCGGCACGACGTGCGTCCGGGCATCACCGGGCTCGCGCAGACGAGCGGTCGCAACGAGCTCGACTGGGATACGCGACTCGAGCTGGACGCGCGCTACGTCGAGACCGTGTCGCTCGTCGGCGATCTCGAGATCCTCGTGCGCACGGTGGTGCAGGTGCTCGGACGCCGCGACGTTCGGATCGACACCTCGACGATGGTGTCGTTGCACGAGCAGCGCGCGGCCGCTCGCCGCGCCGCCTGACCGCGCGAAACCGAGAATCGGACGATGGAGCTCGACGTCATCACCACCGCGAATCCGAGGGCCTGGACCGGCGCGCTCGAGCGCTCGGGCTGGCACGATTTCTACCACGAGTGCTGGTACCACCAGCTCGCCGAGCAGGCCGGTGAGGGCACGGGCCAGCTGCTGGTGATCTCGCACGCCGGTCGCACGTTCACGCTGCCAGTCCTGCTGCGCCCGATCGCGGGCGCGCGCGGACGCACCGGCGCGCCGCTGCACGACGCCACCTCGGTCTATGGATACGCCGGCCCCACCGGCGTGTTCGACGGCGTCGACGACGACGCGTGGGCCGTGATGTCTGCGGCGATCCGCGAGCACTTGGTCACCACCGACACGGTGAGCCTGTTCGCGCGGCTCCATCCGCTGCGTGACCAGCAGTCGCTGTTCGCGGGCGCCGGCCAGATCGTGGACGTCGGCACCACTGTGTCCGTCGATCTCACCACGCCCGACGCGCAGCAGTGGCGCGAGTATCGTGCGGACAACCGCAACCGGATCAGCAGGCTGCGCCGCGAGGGTTATGTGTGCGAGGCCCGCGGGCCGGGCGATCTCGAGACGTTCATCGAGCTCTACGAGGCGACGATGCGGCGGGTGTCGGCGAAAGCCTACTACGTGTTCCCCCGCGACTACTATGCCGCGCTCGTCGATCGGGCGCGCGGTGGACTCGAGATCTTCATGGTCACCGACGGCGAGGGTACGCCGGCGGCCGCGGGGCTGTTCTCGTTCCGCGGTGACGTCGTCCAGTACCACCTGAGCGGCGCTGGCGAGGGCTATCGCAAGCAGGCACCCACGACGCTGCTGCTCGACACCGTGCGCCGCGTCGCGATCGCACGCGGCGCACGCCACCTCCACCTCGGCGGTGGACTCGGCGGCGCGGAGGACTCGCTGTTCGCGTTCAAGGCCGGCTTCGGCGGCGGCCGTCACCGGTTCCGCGTCGTGCAGTGGATCCTCGATCCCGAGGCCTACCGCGAACTCGCCGCGCGAAGGGCCGGGCGCGGTCCGGCACCTGTCGGGTTCTTCCCGGGGTATCGCGCACCGTGACGGTCGCGATGTCGACGCGCTGGGAACACGGCTCCGACTTCCACCTCGACACCGACGTCGGCGAGCTCGAGGCGCCGTGGCGCGCACGGCCGCACACGCTGTGGGGCTCGGGTCGCGACGCCATGCGTGCGCTGCTGGCCTGGGGACGGCAGCGGCACGGATGGCAGCGGGCGTGGGTGCCGACGTTCTACTGCCAGGAGGTGGTCGGCGCGCTCGCGCGCGAGCTGCCCGTCGCCAGCTACGTGGACTCGCCCGAGCGACCGCTGCCGCAACACATCGCTGCCAGTGCGCGCGACGTCGTGATCGTCGTCAACCTGCACGGAACCCGCGCGTGGGGTGGCATGCAGACCACGGGCACGCTCGTCGAGGATCACACCCACGATCCGCTCGGCGATTGGGCATGGGCGAGCGCGGCCGACTGGGCGATCGCGTCGCTGCGCAAGACCCTGCCGCTGCCCGACGGCGGCGTGCTGTGGTCACCGACCGGGATGCAGGGCCCCACCGCCTGCGCGCTCACCGTGGCCCACGCCCGAGCCAGCGCCGATCGCCTGGCCGGCATGACGCTCAAGCGCGACTACCTCGAGGGGCGCGACATCGACAAATCGGCGTTTCGCGAGCGACTGATCGCCGGCGAACGTGCGCTCGCCTGCGGCGAGCCCTCGGGCATCAGCCAGTTCTCCGCGGCACGCCTGCCGACGATGCCGACCCGGCGATGGCGAGCCGCCCGGCTGCAGAACATCGCGGCGTTCACCGACGCGGTGGCAACGCTGCCGGGAGTGCGTCTGCTCGGCGGGACGTTCGCCGCCAGCTTGGTGTTCGACCAGCACGAGGTCGCGGCGCGGGTGCGCGAGTCGCTGCTCGCGGCACAGATCTATCCCGCGATCTTGTGGTCGCTGGAGCAGCCCATGGTCCCGGGGATCCCTGACGATCAGCGCGACCTGGCGCGGCGGATGATGACGGTGCACTGCGACGTCCGCTACACCACCGCCGACATGCGACGGGTCGCAGACACGGTGCGCGGCGCGGCGTCGCTCAGCGGCGGCGCACGTCGAACCACCAGATCGCCTCGACGCTGAGCGCGAGCTCGAATCCGCCGAGCGCGAACAGCTCGGGTCCCATCGCAGCGCTCCGGATCACCACCGCCTTGCCCGACGCTTGGCTGCTCGCCGCTACGTCGGCGCGGACGCCGAGCCGCAGCGACGAGGGCGCCCGCGTGCGCAGGGGCGTCCACCACCCCGCGGCGCCGTGGATCGCCCCGCCGTAGAGGATCGTCCAGCTGCGACCCTCGCGGCTCGCAAGTGTGCGGCCATCACCGTCGCTGCGCAGCCGCCACGGCTCGAGGGTCGGCCCGGCGAAGGCCGCGTACTCGAACTGCCGGACACGACCGACGTAGCCGACGTAGGGAGCGATCCGCGTCCGCACCAGCGCGAAGCCCGACGCGCCGTCGCCCAGGACGCGCAGCGCGGCGCCGAACGCCAGGCCCCGCGGCGCGCGCGTATCGATCGCGAGCTCACCCCCGAACACGGGTCGACCGCGACGTGACCGGGGGCCGAGGCCGAGCAGCAGGCCGAGACCACCGCGCGCGCCGATCCGCCACGGCTCGGATGCGGGCCGACGCGCGCCGCCGGGATCGCGGCGGTCCGCGAGGCCCTCGGGCGCCGGCTGGACGATCGCGAGCGGCAGCGACGGTGCCGGCGTGGGCGCCGGCGTGGGCGCCGGCGTGGGCCCGTGCTGCGGCTCGGCATCGGGCACCTCGAGCGGAGTCGGCACCTCGACGTCGATCCGATCGGGCGGCACCTCCTCGTCTTCGACCGCACCGAGCAAGTTGACGATCGCCACCGCCAGCACGCGCGCCCGCGCGGCGTCGCTGAGCACGACGCGGCGCAGGTACGCGCGACCATCGGAGAGCACCAGGGTGATCGCCACCGGCGCATCACCGACGCGCTCGCCGATGATCTCGAGGTACGAGAAGGGCTGGCCCTCGACGCGCTCGAATGCGGCCGAACCATAGGGCAGCACCTCGGCGCCGGGCCAGCGCGTGCGCAGCTCGGCGCGCAGCGTCTCGAACTCGTCGGCGTTGCAGCGCACGATCAGGCGCTGGGTCGCGGAGCCCTGGGCGACCGGCGCATCGGGCAGCTGGGGCGGCGCGGTGGTCCACGTCGCGAGCACCAGCGCGAGCATCGACGGCACGATCACGTCGAGCACGAGGGTGGCATGCGTCGGCGCGAGCGTCGAGCCACACGGAAGCACGGCCGATGCGCGAGCTCTGCAGTCCTCGCATCGGGCCGTGCCGCGCAGCCCGTCCGCCGGGGCGAGCTACTCGGGCTCTCCTTGCCCATCCATCCCTGTGTCACCGGGCTCGCCCGTGCACATCGGATCTTCCGGACCGCACCAGCACAGCAGCAGTTGGGCCTCGCACTCCTGCGCATCGACGCCCTGCTCGAGGCATCCGTAGTACGCATCGCTGCACGGGTCGGGCTCGGGCTCGGGCCAGCAGCCCTGCAGTTGCTCCTCGCACGTCTGCGGATCGATGCCCGCATCGAGGCACGCGTAGAACTCGGTCGCGCACGGATCGGGCTCCGGCTGCGGCTGGCAGTCCCACAGCTGGACCTCGCATTCGGCCGGATCGATGCCCGCGTCGAGACACCCGTAGAAGGCGTCGGCGCAGGGATCGGGCTGTGGGTAACACTGCTCGAGGATCCCCTCGCACTCACTCGGATCGACGACGGATTCGAGACACTCGAAGTACTCGTGCTCGCACGGTTCGGGCTCCGGCTCGGGGAAGCACTGCTCCAGGATCCCTTCGCACGCCGACGGATCCTCCGACCACTGCAGGCACTCTTCGAACGCCGCAATGCACGGATCCTGGGGTTCGTCGCACGGTGGCGGCGGCTCTTCGCAGCCGCAGTCATCACCACCGGGGCCCTCGTCGCCCGGATCCATACCGTCGTCGTTCTGGCCGTCGTCGCCCGGATCCTGGCCGTCGTCGTTCTGGCCGTCGTCGTTCTGGCCGTCGTCGTTCTGGCCGTCGTCGTTCTGGCCGTCGTCGTTCTGGCCGTCGTCGTTCTGGCCATCGTCGTTCTGGCCGTCGCCAGCGTCGTCGCCGGGCAGCGGCACATCGCAGGCGGCAAGGGTGATCGCCGCGACGATCCACGACGCGCCGACGGTTGCAGAGCGGAACAGGAACTGTTTCGTCATC
>JBBQJI010000070.1:0-30609 GCA_038325765.1 Nannocystales bacterium | reverse complement strand
TTCCTGCGGGGAGGCCTTGGGACCCTCGGCCGCGAGGAATAGGTACCCAACCGGAGCTCGCATCTCACGAGCGTGCGTCGTCCGCCTCAGCGTCGCTCGAACTCCACGCCTTCGCTCGGTACCCTCGGCCGGTTCCCGGATGCGCCGGGTGACGTCCGACGAGAACCCTGTAGCTTGCGGGCACAGGTAACGGCCTCTCAGGCGCCGGGACAGGTCCTCGGAGTGGCGGCAGAAGGGTCGGGGTGGCGGCCTTCGGGCGAGCGCCTAGGAACTGCACCAAGATCTCGCGCGCCAGTACCTCCGCAAGCAGGGAAGGTACTGCATTCCCCAGCTGGCGCTGAGCATCTGACAGGCTACCCAGTATCCGTACGTCGTCTGGGAACGTTTGTAGGCGGCACAGCTCCCGACGGCTCAACCGACGGCTTTCCCAATGAAAAGGACCAGTGGCGGGCCCCGGCTGAGCTTGGACCGTCGAAGAGGGACGATCCTTGGCCAATTTCAAGAGAAAGTTCCAGTAGCGGCGCCTCCAGCCGAAGAGGCACAGTCCTTCGCCGCGGTCGGTGTGCCAGAGATAGTTCTGTCCCTCCGGGATCGACGGCAGTAGAGCTGACCACTTTCCTCGCACCGACAGGTCGTCCTCGGCCCCAGGATCGTCATCGCCTAGAGCATCCCAAGCAGTTCGATGAAACTGCTGATGTCCGATCAGGAGTTGTTGAGGCTCCTCGGCAGCGCGAGGTGAATGTGTAGCCTCGGGGAACTTGAACGTTCCTCCGTCACGAGCAGCGACTAGGAAGAAACGATGCCGCAGCTGAGGGACGCCATAATCCGCGGCACACAAAACCCTGAACGACGGCCGATACCGCGTACCTGCGCGTCGATTAATTGCGCGAATCTCACGAAGCACGGACTCGATGCCTTCGCTCTTGCCCAAGTAGCCTAGTCCCTCGACGTTCTCTAGGAGAATCACCTTTGGCAAGGTGTCCTGCATGATACGCAAGTAGGCCTTGAGCGTGCTTGCGCGGGGATCATCAAGGCGGGCGCTGTCGCCGTGAGCCCAGTACCCGGATTTCGAGAAAGGTTGACAGGGCGGGCCGCCGATTAGGACGGCCGGCTCCCCTCGCTGCAGCTTCGCCGCGCGCAGAAGGTCCTCGCTGGAAACACTATGGATGTCGGACTCAATGACATCCCGATAGCCGTTGGCCCGCAGCGTGCTGCAACAACGGGGATCCATCTCGACTGCAGCGGCCGTTCGGAAACCAGCCGCCCGGAAGCCGTGGTCGAGCCCGCCGGCGCCCGAGAACAGGCTGATCGCGGCCGGCTTTGCGGAGCCCATGCGTCCCTCGTAGCACGGAGGACGTCCGCGAGCGAGTGCCCCGTGGGGCCGTCTTCCGGGTCGCGAGAGCGCCCCGCGGGCGTGGCTAGCAGGCGCCGCCAAGCCTACTGCGCATCTGGATCCGCGGCGGCCTCTAGCCGCCAGCGCCCACGGCCGACGGGTTCGATCTTGCCTGCCTTGCGGAGTCGGGTCCTCGCCCAGGCGGCTCGATACTCGAACTCGGTCCGGCGATCGCCGCGCCCGTGAGGCAACTCAAGTTGCTCGCGCGTCAGACCGACCTGCGCGGCGACCCGCTCGTTGATTTCGGCGACGCCCGCCGCTCCGCCGAGCTCGCCAAGGGCGCGCAGGGTCGGCTCCATGTACATCAGGATCGAGGGCAGGACGGCCATCTCCCGCTAGCATAGGGCATCCGTGACGAGTCGTACCACCGTGTCGAGGTTTCTCGTGACCTCAGTCTCCCAGAAGCGAAGGACGCTCCATCCCATCTCGTGAAGCGCCGTCGTCGCGGCAGCGTCGCGCGCCATGTTCGTCTCGATCTTGGCGGGGAGTGAATCCTCTGGGGACAGGGGATAGGAGTGTGATTCCAGTGATTTGGGAGCGTTGCGCCTAGCGTCTCGGGCACGGGACGGGCTAGATTCGGGTTGCAACACGACAAAGCTCGCCCGACCCGGGCGCCGGAGACAGCCCGATGGAGGCACACACGATCGCAAATGAGAAGCCCCTTCTCGCACACGATGGAGGTGTTCGACGGGCTGTTGCGGAAACTCGAGGGACCCGAGTGGGCGGCGCTGCCGCACGGCCAGGTGGAGCAGGCGCTGCGGGTCGAGGGCTGGGAGCTTCTGCGGGTGATGTACGAGGATCCTCTGAACTTGCGCGCGCAGGCGCAGCCCGCGACGCCGGTGGTCGGCAGCGACGGCGAGACGCGGACGCACCGGCGCGCGATGAGTCGCAAGCTGATGTCGATCTTCGGGATGGTGGAGCTGGGCTTGCGCGAGGGTTGGCGCGGTGACGGGCTCGAGGCGTTGTGTCCGCTCGACGCCGAACTCAACCTGCCGCCCACGATCGATTCGCACGGCGTTCGGCGGCGCGTCGCCGAGCTCGCGAGCAAGGTCTCGTTCGACGCGGTCGGTGAGGAACTCGGCAAGACCAGCGGCGCAACGGTGGGCACGCGCCAACTCGAGGAGCTCATGCACGAGGTGAGCCGAGACTTCGACGCATTCTACGAGGTCGCGACCGCAGAGGTCGTCGACGAAAGCGCGACCCTGGTGATCGGCTTGGTCGATGCGACGGGGCTCGCCATGCGGCCCGAAGCTCTGCGAGAGGCGACGCGCCGCCAACGCGAAGCCGAGACGGCAAGCGGCGACCGGTGGCCCAAACCCAAGGGCTCGAGCGACATGCGCAAGAACGGCATGCGCATGGACGCGGTGAGCGTCGTGTACGAGGTCGCACCGTACGTGCGCGACCCGCAGGACATTCTGCGAGAGCTTCGTCCGCTCGGTGTGGTGCCGGTCGAGAAGCCGCGCCCCAGAGCGCAGGCCAAGCGGGTGTCGGCCAGTGTGATCAAGCCGCTGTCGCTGGTGGTCCGCGAGACCTTCGACGAGATGGAGCGTCGCGACTAGAGTCACACCAAGCGCTGGGTCGTGCTGCTCGACGGCGACGAGCATCAGCTCGACTACGTCGAGGCCGAGGTCGCCCGCCGCGGCATCACGGTGAGGATCGTGCTCGACTTCATCCACGTCGCCCAGTCCGTCTGGGGCGCGGCGAAGGCCCTGGTGCCCGACGACGAAACCTTGCGACGCGAGTGGGTCACAGAGAAGCTCAGGCTGGTGCTGCGGGGCGAGTCGAGCACGGCGGCCGCGGCGATGCGCCGCAGCGCCACCAAGCGCGCGATGACGACCACGGACCGCGCGCCTGTCGACCTGTGCGCGAACTACCTGCTGAAGTACAGGGCGTACCTCGGCTACGACACCGCACTTCGCGATGGACTGCCGATCACCAGTGGCGCCGTCGAGGGCGCGTGTCGCTATCTCGTCAGAGATCGCATGGACATCACCGGTGCGCGCTGGGGCCTCGACACTGCCGAGGCCGTGCTGCGACTGCGCGGCCTCGCAGCCAGCGGAGACCTCGATGACTACTTCGACTTCCACGAGGCACTCGAGCTCCAGCGCAACCAAAACTCTCGCTACGCGAACGACACCCCGCCCGTGCTCGTCCAGCCCGGAAAACCCCGACTGAGGCTCGTCAGGTGATGAATGTCGTGTCTCCAGAAGAGCCGCACCCACGGATCTGGTGCTCGATCCGCGACCGCGGTGACGCGCGGCGTTCAGCCGTCCGCGTCCGGATCCACGCCGAGCGCTCGGAGCCGAGCCGCCAGCGCTTCGGCGCGACGCGACTCTTCCTCCGCGCGACGCGACTCCTCCTCCGCGCGACGCGACTCTTCCTCCGCGCGACGCGACTCTTCCTCCGCGCGACGCGACTCTTCCTCCGCGCGACGCACCGCGTCGTCGACCATCCACGACAGCCGGCTGATCAGCTCGCGCGCGTCGGGCAAGGGCGCGGATCCGTGGAAGAAGCGGATCCCCGCCTGGTCGAGCGTCAGATCCAGGTCCAGCACGCTCGAGTGCCAGCGACCCTCCTGCGGCACGATCGGCACGTAGCTCGCGCCGCGCTCGGCGAGCCGCCAGCCCGCGAGTCGCCGCTTGCCCAGATCGTAGGCAAAGTACTCCGGGATGCCCAGTCGGGCGTAGCGCGCGACGTTGAGCACGAAGTCCTTGTTCGCGTCGCCGGCGACGTGGATCTCGAGGGCGAGATCGGGGCCGCGCTGCTCGTCGCTCACGACCCAGCGCATGCGCTCGTGCAGCTCGACGTCGCACACCGCGATCAGATCGGGCGCGAACACCGGCTCGTCCGGGTAGTACACGGGCAGCTCGCACGACAGATACACCCGGCGACGGATGCGGCGGAAGTACTCGTCGAGCGCCTCGCGAAGGTGTCGCTTCGCGTTCCAGTGCTGGTCACCCTCGGGCGGCGAGGCGCGCTGGATCTCCGACGGCAAGGCGGCGACGAGACGCGCGCGCGCCGACACGTCGAGTCGATCCCACACCTCCTGCGCCGGCGCCCGGGGGTCGCGATCGTCGAACACGTAGCGGGCCGGATCCACCGTGACGACGGTAGCAGACTCCGGTGCCTGCGCGCCGTGTGTCCGGATCGGAGTGCACGTAGGTGACGTCGGCGTCGAGCGCGGCGCCGGTGGGGCGGCGCGGCGGCACGCGGCCATGGTAGATGCGGATGCGACCGGTGGCGTCGTCGAACACCAGACGCATTGTGGGCACGGCGGCGCGCACGAGCGGACGCGTGGCGGTCAGCGTGAGGGTCGTCGTGCCGGCCGCGGGGTCGCGGCCGTCCATGCGCAGCTCGAAACCGTAGTTGCGGAGATCCGCCACTATGTAGAACTCATCGAAGCCCGAGACCGAGGTGACCCTGCGGCCGCGGAGGGGATCGGCGTCGCGCGGCAGGTGGGTGAGGATCGCCGGGGCGTGGCAGAGCAGGCCGATCGGACGATCGTCCGCGGCGAAGCGCGCGAGCAGGGCGTGCACATCGGGATCGTCGACGAGATCGTTCATCAGGCCCTGCCCGCCCGGCACGACCAGCGCCGCGAACTCGGACTCGGCTGCGAGCGCGGCATCGATCCGCATCAGCGCGTTCAGGCCCGGGTCCTCGGCCACCAGCGCCTGGGCCTCGCCGAGCCAGGCAGGGTGACTTGTCCAGTATTTCGCCGCAAGGCCCTCCGGATCGACTGGTGCCGGGCGAGCGTCGGGGGTCGCGATTGCGACGTCGAATCCCGCCGCGCGCACCGCTCGGTAGGCCCCGTAGAACTCGCCGAGGAAGTAGCCGGTGCGCCGGGTCTTGCCGCGCGCCAGGGTCTGCGTATCGGATCCGGTGAGCACGAACAGCACGGTCACGGACGGCGGACCGACCTCGCTTGTGGGTGGCCTCGAGGGCGCGCGGTCGGGAGCATCGGCGCGCGCGCAGGTCGGCAAGACGCCGAACAGGGCGGCGGTGAGCGCGAACGGGAGGGACGTGCGGGTCGACATGGCACCGCCAAGGCTGGCGCCGACGCCCTCGGGCGGCTTGAACCGACGCGCCAAAGTGGAGCCCGTCCGTGCGGGTCGCGACGCGTCAGCCTGCGATCGACCGCACGAACGCGCCCGGCGGCATGCCGACGAGCTGGCGGAACTCGCGGCTGAGGTGGGCGCTGTCGGCGAAGCCGGAGGCGATCGCGACGCTCGTGAGCGACGCGCCGGCGCTCGGCGGACGCAGCAGCGCGTCCCCGGCGCGGGCGATCCGTGCTGCGCGGGCGAGGGCCCGCAGCGTCGTGCCGGTCGCGGCGAGTCGTCGCTGCAGGCTACGCGTCGAGACGGCCAGTTGCCGCGCGAGCGCAGCGAGTCCGAGGCCGGCGTCCTCGAGCAGCAGCGTGAGCGCAGCGCGGACGAACTCGGAGTCCTGGCCGACGGCCGCCACCGGCTCGGCGGGCGCGACGGGGCCCCGCCAGGTTCGCCACGTCAGCCGCCACTCGCGGCCGTCGACGTCGGCCTCGGCGGTGCGGCGCGCCTCGAGCTCCACCGCGCCCGCGGCCTCGAGCACCCCGCACAGCAACGCGATCACGAACCCGTCCTCCTCGTCGCTCGGCGCTCCTCCGGGCACGCGCACGCGCACGAGTCGGAGCCCGTGCTCGCCGATCTCGAGCACGCGCACCCGGTTCCCCGAGTGGGCTAGGATCTCGAATCGCTCCCAGCGACGCATGAGCACCACGGCGTCCGGGGCGAGGATCAGCGCGCGGATGAACGGGTGGCCGGTCGCCTCGGCGACCCCACGCCCGAGCGCATCGACGAACCCCGGCCCGAGGTGCGCGACGCCCAACCGCAGCAGCGCCCGCTTGCGACTCGCGAGCGGACGCGGCCCCGGCTCGGCCGGCGGTACCGCGCGGATGTCGATCGCCAGGCGAGCACCGGCCAAAAGGGGGGTGAGTATGGGGGCGAGTACGGCGATGTGTACGCGCTCGGCATGCAGACCGCCTACGAGGTCAACGGCTGGATCGCCGAGGGGGTCGACTCGGCCGGTCGCATCATCCGCGTCCTCGAGTTGCTGCCGCCGAGCTCGACAGAGGCGCTGGCCACTGCTGACGCGCGTTCTTCCCCGAGCACCCGTTTGACCTTGCGACTCGCGGACCCAGCGCCTCGCCGATCGCGCGTGTGCCGACGGGTCGAATCAGTTCCAGCCGAGCCGGAGCGCGGACGACGGAGTGCGAGTACGCTGGGCGTGGTGGCAACCCGGGTCTACGTCGAGACCTCGATCCCGAGCTTTTTCTTCGAGGAGAGGCCGGAACCGGACATGGTCGCGCGCCGGACTTGGACGCGGGACTGGTGGACGGCTGCGACCGGCACGACGGAGCTCGTGACGAGCATCGCTGTCATCGAGGAGCTCGAGCGCGGGGAGTTCGCTGCGCGGGAGAGCTGTCTCGAACTCGTCGCCGGCTTGGCACAGTTGGGCATCGACCAAGCAGTTCTCGAGATCGTGCAGGCCTATATTCACCATCGCGTCATGCCTGCTGACCCCGCGGGCGACGCGTTGCACCTCGCACTGGCATCGTATCATCGTTGCGACTTTCTTGTCACCTGGAACTGCCGGCACATCGCAAATGCGAACAAGTTTTGCCATATCCGGCGCGTGAACACGTTGCTGGGTCTGTACAATCCCTCGCTTGTGACGCCGCTCGAGCTACTCGGAGGAACTGAAGATGCCGAATGATCCCGCGATCGATGCCGTGAGAGCGGCGCGCATCCAGATCTCGCGCGAGCTGGGCAACGATCCAGTCCGCCTGGTCGCGCACTACATCGAACTCCAGTCCAAGCGGGGAGGCCGGATCATTCGCGGCCCGGACGACGGCGACGGCGAAGCCGCCCAACGGGACGTTGCAGCGGACGCGTCCGCCAGCTCGGCTGGCGGATCCCGCCGCTGAACGCCCATTCGTTGGACAGCAGCGCGCGAGACTGAGGCGACGGATGGCAACGATTCGGCGATCGCAACAGCGGTGCGGGACGTGCGGTTGGACCGGCGTCACGAGTGCGCATCGGTTCATCGTGCGGTCGAGCGCAACCTACCTTGCGCTTTGTCTCGTTCTCTTCGGCCTCTACGTCGGGGGTGTGGACCTCAATCGGCATTCTCGATGGTGGTTCACCCGTCCTGGCGATCGGGTGGTACACCTCGCTGCCTTCGCTCGTCTGGCGATGGAACCGCTGCTGAGCTGTAAGCAGCGGATGAAGGTGGAGCTCCTTCGGCTCGTGAGCCCCGCGATGGTTCGCGGCGCCCTGCGTGACCACCGAGGTGATCGCGGTGCTTAACAGTACTGCGGGGAACTTCTGTCGGGAATTCGGAGAACGCGCCGAGGTGTGATCCAAGGTGCTTAAGCGTTTTGAACTGCGAGCCCTAACTAAGGGGTTTGAAGCGGGTATCCGTGGCGAGGGTCGCCCATGGCGCGGCCCAGGAGTGAACCGGCGCACGTGTAGAGCTGGTGGACGGAGGAGGATCGCGCGGGCCGCGGGGCGCCGCGGGGCCTGCGTCGTCCCGAGCGGGCCTCGCCGGGGAAGCCCTGGCCCGCGAAGCGCTGGCCTGCTCGTGCGACGGACGCGACCGCTCGAGGGCGGTCCGGACTACCGCTGCGAGCCAAGGTGCTCACCGGGCCGTGCGCCGTGAGCGTTGCCCCGGTGATCAAACCTGGCTAACCTGACTTGGCCAATGAAGCCGGTGCCCATCCACAAGGCAAAGACCGACCTCTCTCGCCTCATCGAGCGCGCGTGCGCCGGCGAGGACGTGGTCATCGCCCGGGGCAGCCGCCCCGTCGTGCGTCTGGTCCCAATCGCGCATCTGGCCCCCGAGCGGAAGTTCGGTGCGTTCCGCGGGAGGCTCGTGGTCGACGCGTCGTTCTTCGAGCCGCTCGACGACGCCGAGCTCGAGGCCTGGGAGCGCTGATCCATGCGACTGCTGCTCGATACCCACGTGCTGCTGTGGTGGCTCGCCGGCGATCGGCGTCTGCCTCGCAAGGCGAAGGCCGCGATCGCCGACGACGACAACGTCGTCCACGTCAGCGCCGCTTCGGCCTGGGAGATCGCGACGAAGTTTCGCATCGGCAAGCTCCCGGGCGCTTCGGTGATCGTCCACGATCTGCCTGCGGTGCTCGCATCCCAGGCCTTCGAGACCCTCCCGATCACGGTCGTGCATGCACAGAGGGCCGGACTGCTGCCTGGCGAGCATCGGGACCCGTTCGATCGGATGCTGGTCGCCCAGGCGCTGTGCGAGGGAATGACGCTGGTGACCGGTGACGAAACGCTGGTCGGATTCGCTGTGCCGCGGCTGTGGTGACCCTCCGAGCGTCGGTACCCGCGACGCGGGCGGTTCGGACTAGCCCTGAAAGAAGCGCTTGGCGATCGAGCGTGACCCCTTCCACGGCGAGTGGAACCACACGATCCTCCCGTCAGGCTGGAAGGCATGATCGATCTGGTAATTTCGGCGCGGGCCCTTTGTACGCGATCGCGGAGGTCTGGCAGCCCACGTGAGCATCCGGGCGTAGGTGGTCAAGGACGGGCGTGGCCCGCCGCCGAGCAAGACCGAGGTCGCGGCGCTGGTTGCGGCGAGGCGCGCGATGCGGGTCGGGTCGTTCGCGGCGAACAGCTGCGCACCCGAGCGCGAGTGCGAAGCACGCGCGGGCTTCGATGGCCGGAGTTGATGCCCTCGTCGCCCTGCCCTCGTCGCCCTGCCCTCGTCGCCCAGCGTGGGTTGGCGCTGTCTCCCTCGCGCGCGGGATCGGTGCTACGTTCGTCGCTCCGAAGCGACCATGCGGGTGTCAGCGATTCCGTTGTGTGTGAGTGCGTGCTTGGTCGGTTGCGGCTCGGGTTCGGCGGATGCGAGCGGCGACACGACGGCCACGCAGACGACGAGCGGGCCCAGTGCGGATGTCTCGTCGGCACCCCCGACGTCGGACCCCCCCACGTCGGGTCCTGACACCTCGCCCGGAGGATCGACCGAGTCCTCCGAGGGTCCCGACGTCGTGCCCCCGGTGGTGTTCGACCTCGGCGCCGCTCCCGATACCCCGTTTCTCGACATGGGCTGCCGCGGCATCGACTTCCTGTTCGTCGTCGACAACAGCGGCAGCATGACCGCGCAGCAGCAGAAGTTCCTCAACAGCTTCGATGGCTTCATCACTGCCGTGGAGGATTCCCTCGGCAACGTCGACTCGTTCAACCTTGGTGTGATCACGAGCGACAACTTCGGAAACAACGCTCCCGGATGCACGAGCATCGGCTCGCTCGTCACGCGCACCACCGGCGCGTTCGAGAGCTCCAATGCGGACTGCGAGCCGTTCTCGGATGGCCACCGGTTCGCGACGGATCAGGACGATCTCACGGTCAAGTTCCCGTGCATCGCCCAGGTCGGCACGTCCGGCAGCCCCATCGAGCAACCGGTCACCGCGCTCATTGCGGCGCTCGATCCGGCAAAGGCGGAGAGCGGCGCCTGCAACGAGAACTTCCTGCGGGACGATGCGATCCTCGTGGTCGTGATCGTCTCGGACGATCCGCCGGCGGACTTCGACCTGGACGACGCGCATCCGAACACCGACACGAGCATGTGGCACGAACTCGTGCTGGAGGCGAAGCAAAACGACGAGAAAGCGCTCGTCGTGATCGGCTTTCTTCCCTACGATGACGTGTCGTGCAACGGCGGGCTCGCTAGCCCGAACCTCATCGGGTTCGTGCAGTCATTCGAGGAACAGGGTGTGATCGCCAGCGTTTGCCTGCCCGATTACTCACCAGTGTTCGCAGAGACGATCGCGACGATCGCCGAGACCTGCGAGAACTTCGTCGCGCCGGGCTGAGGCGTGGAAGGAGGACCGGGCCGGTCCCCCAGAAGGACGAGCCGCCGCGGCGCGTTCGCTGCTGGGTTCGGCAGCATGGTCCGAACCGTCAACGACTACCGTGGTTGTGAACAGACCCGACCGCGGCTGACCATCGACCCACCGCACTACCTCCTCAGTTGGCTGCCGTCGCATCAACTCGGAGAGCACGTTCGTGTCGAGGATGATCACCGCGGCACCGGCGGGTCTCGTATGGGCTCGCGCTCCGGCAAGACGAGTTCGACACCGCGCAGACGGGAGAATCGCCGAGAGATCGCTCGCGCCAGGCCTCCCTCCTGGACGCCGCGCTCCGCAACGGCAGCACGCAGGATGACCCTGACCTCGTCCTCCATCGAGCGACCATGCTGCGCCGCGCGCACGCGGAGGCGCGCCTTGAGTCGTTCGTCTAGGTCGCGGATCGTGAGCGTCGCCATGAAGTCAATGCTAGCACCGACTTCGATGCTGGCGCAGTGGCGATGCTGCGTTCCCCAACGAGCTCCGGCGTCCCGCCCGCTCAGGCCGCACCGGCCAGCCGTGCGCGCTCGTCCTCGGCTGCGCCTTCCGCCCCCGAGAGCGCGTCGACGAACATCGCGTTCGGCACAGCCCGCGCGCACGCAGCACGCCGGCCGCATCGAGCACCGCGAGCGCGCGCTCGCGCTCGACCCACGGCAGCACCACGAACGTCGCGTCACCGTGCTCTGTGTCGAGTGGTGCGACCGTGACGCCCAACAACACTCGCCCATGCGGTGGGGCCGCGTGACGAGCGCGGCGGCGACCTCGAGGCCGGACAGGTCCACTTCCTCGAGTAGCTCGCTCTCGCACGACGTGATGCTGCCGCCGAGCACCACGTTGGCCCCGGAGCGCGCGCGGATGAAGCGGACCATCGCCTCGATCTCGTTGAACGCGACGGTGAGCCCGGTGATGCCGATGACGTCGGAGTCGTGGGTGGCGATGAGGCGCGCGAGCTGAGACATGGGCCGGCTCCGCGGCGGGACGCGGACGACCCGCCGGGCGCGGTCGAGAGATGACGCCGCACGGCGCCCGCGCAAGCATCGGCCCGATTCGGACCGCCACCGCTCGCACGTCGCGAGCCGTGGGCTACCTTGTCGCCGGAGGGACGATGTCCGAGACAATCTACGAGGCGCTGCGCGACAGCCACACCGAACAGCGCGCCCTGTGCCGCAAGCTGCTGCGATCGCCGCCGCACACCGACACGCGCCGCTCCCTGTTCACCGCGCTGCGCATCGAGTTGGCCGCCCACGCCGCGGCCGAGGAGCGGTTCCTCTACGTGCCCATGATGCTGAAGGACGACATGGGCCTGAACTCGTCACGCCACGCGCTGCACGAGCACCACCAGATCGACGAGCTCATCGAGGACATGCAGAGCCTCGACCGCAGCGGCGACGCCTGGATGGCCAAGGCCAAGGAGCTCTCGCACAAGGTCCACCACCACCTCCGCGAGGAGGAAAAGAAGTTCTTCCAGGTCTCCGGTAAGGTCCTCGGGGACGGGCAGAAGACGAAGCTCGCGAAGCAGTACCGGCGGGACTTCGTGCGGATGAAGGAGTCCCTCGCGGCGGGGTGAACGGGTAGGTAGGGTCAGCGGCCCGGCGGCTCGATACCAGCGGGGAAGGTGATCGCCACCCTCGTAGGAATTCGCCGCTCCGGATCGGCCCAACTCGCATCGCCGCCCCCGCGGTCGCGAGTAGGGGATGTGACGTCTTCACCCGTCTGGATCTCGAAGCTTGCGGAGTCGGCGAAGACCGCGATTCGCCCTTCCTTCCCGCTCTCACGCACCACGACCGCTCCGGAGCTGGAGATCCCCACGCGCGACTCCGCCCCGCCTGGCATGGCCTCGAGGGTGAACGTCTCGCCCCGGCTCGCCCCGACGTTGCGAGGTCGCGGGGAATCGCCGGGGATCTCGGGCCCCGTGCAACCAAGTGCCGCCGTGCTGCAACCGATCGGCCATCGCACCCGTCTGCTTCAGCCAGAGCCCTCCCTTGATCCGCACCATCCCTACTTCCGCTCCTCTCACGCTCCTCCTGCTCATGGCCGCCTGCGCCGGAGGCAGCGATGGACGCTCGACCGCCGCCGGCTCCGAGGGCTCGAGCGGCTCGACCAACGACGACGACGGACCTGGCCCGACCACCAACGACCCGGACGGAAGCAGCTCGGCCACCGCCAGCTCGGGCCCGGTCGACACGACGTCCCAGGGCAGCGACGACACCGCCGACGGCTCGACCAACGGCGATGCCGAGTCCGCCGGCAGCACCGGTGCGGATTCGACCAGCGCGGGCAGCTCGAGCGGCGGCGCCTTCGACGACGACACCATCTACGAGATCCAAGACGGCACGATCGCGACGGGCACCGACGTCGACGTGCGCGGCGTGGTGGTCACCGCCGTGGCTGGAGACGCGATCTTCGTCCAGGAGACCGTGGGTGGCCAGTACAGCGGCGTCTACGTCTACCTCGGGGCGGCCCCAGCCGTGGAGATCGGCGACGAGGTCGACATCCTCGGCATCGCTGCCGAGTTCGGCGGGCTCACGGAGATCGACGCGAGCGGCGGTAGCGTGACCGCGACCGGCGCGACGCGCATCGTCCTGGCACCCGACGTCATCGGTGCCGACGAAATGGGCGAGCCGTGGGAGTCGGTGCTCGTGCGCATCGAGGCCGAGCCGCTGGTGGTCGTTGCGCTCGCTGGCGAAGAGTTCGTGGTCGACGCCGATGGAGTCGAGGCCGCGATCGACGACTTCCTCTACAGCGTGCCGGGCGACGACCTCTCGTTCCCGTTCTTCTGGTTCGACGCCGGCTTCACAGCAATCCAGGGCCCGCTCAACTTCTACGACGGCCAGTTCAAGATCGCTCCGCGCGCGCCCGAGGATCTCGAGGGCTACATCGAGGCCGCGGACGCGCCGTTCGGCATCGACGACCTGCTGCCTGGTGATCTCATCCTCACCGAGGTGATGGTCAACCCGACCTGCCCGCTCGACAGGTGCGAGTGGATCGAGATCTTCAACAACACTGACGCCGACATCAACCTCCAGGGGTTGCGGATCCAGGACGACGCGACCAACGAGGGCACCGTCGCCGACATCGCGGTGGTCGCACCGTTCGCGTTCGCGGTCATCGCCTCTAACGACGTGAGCGATTGGCCCTACGCGCTCGCGGCCGACGGCTACTTCGGGAACTCCCCGTCACTGACCAACACCGGCAACACCGTGGTGCTCCTCAACGCGTTCGACGTCCTCGACGAGATGGCGGCGTGGAACAACGCGCCCTCGGGCCGTTCGTGGAGCCTCGATCCGTTCGCCCTCGACCCGGCCGACAACGACCTGGTCGGCAACTGGTGCTACTCCGACGACCCTCTGGTCGACGCGAACGTCGCCGGCGAGCACGGCACCCCGGGCACCGACAACGGCTTCGCCTGCAACTGAGGCCCGCCCGCGCGGAGCCGGTTCGGGAGACTCTCGGTCACGCGCTCAGGCTGGTGCCGATCACCAGTAGGAACACCGCGTCCTCGGTGGCCGTCACCGCGTGGCGCAGGCCGGGGCCCATGGCGAGGTGTCGATGAGCGTGCAGGCGTTTCGGGCAAGCGAGGTCCGCCGAGTGAGCACCAACGCAAGGCGCCGTCGTCGTCGGCGAAGGCGCCATCGGTGACGAGCGCGTGCAAGTGCACGAACAATCCGGTTGAACCGCCCATCGCAACCACCGACGATCGCGCTCACGCCTCGGTCACGAACTTCGCAAGCACCGTGCGTTCACCGTCCGCGAACGCGATGCGCAGCTTGCCGTGTTGGCCCTCGAGCGTCTCGAGCACCTCGCCGCGTCCGAACTTCGCGTGGGTCACGAAGCGCTGGGGCGCGGCCGGCTTCGCGGCCAACCGCGGGCGGAACGCATCGGCCGCTGGCAGCGGCGCGAGCATGATCGCGGACCCGGGCACCGCATCATCGCCCCCGAGGTGATGGCGCACGAACTCGGCCACGCCGCAGATCGGATGATCGCCCCACCGCGTCCACTTCTTCCAGTCCCACACCTGCAGCTGCGCCGGCCCGCGTTGCTGCGTGCGCACGAAACCCACCGACGTCGCAGGCCACTCGCCCCACGTCTCGATCACCACGAATGGCGCGCCCAACCCATGCGTCGTGCGGGCGAACGCATCCATCGACGCGGTCTGCTCGACGATGCGCGACAGCGGCAGCCCGCGTGCGATCGACAACGCGAGCACGTCGTCCGGGAGCACCGTACCCAGCTCACGCTCCACATCCGCCACGATCTCGAGCTCGGCGATCAACGGCGTATCCGCCGCGCACGCCCGCCGCAGCGCGCCGAGCAACGCCCGCAGCTCGTCGTCGATCTCGAGCTCCCGCGCTGCCCCGCGCTCCGCGTCCTGTGCCACTCGACCAAGTTACCCGGGCCCGGAGCCTCACTCGGGGCGAACGTGCGGAAAACGGCGAGGACCTCAGGCTTCGCGGCCTCCGCGCATACCCGCTTCGAACCGCTCGAGCGCTGCCGTGAGATCGACCGGCCCGGGACCGGCGAATGCGGCGCCGAGACCGCCCCCCACACGATGCCATAGATGCCAGCCTCGCGACCTCCTCGCGCAAGCGCGGTGTACTCGCAATTCGATCAGAACCTTCATCGTCCGAGCACGTCCGACGCGTCGCTCGAGCCGACCGTCTCCGTCTCCGTCTCGGACCAGCCCTGCGCACCGATCAGCGGCACGAATCGAACCCCACCGAGGGACTCCTCGCGGAACGTCGTGGGACCCGCTCGGGTCACTCGCATCAGCACCTGTGACGAGACGTCGCGTCCGATTGGGATCACGAGTCGACCGCCGACCCCGAGTTGCTCGCGCAGCGCGTCAGGCACCTCGGGCGCAGCGGCGGCGACGGCGATCGCGTCGTACGGCGCGTACTCCGGCCAGCCGAGCGAGCCGTCGCCGCACCGGACGCGTACGTTGTCGAAGCCGAGGCGAGCGAGGCGCTCACGCGCACCGTCGGCGAGCGACCCGAAGCGCTCGATGGTCGCGACCTCGGCGGCGAGCAGCGAGATGATCGCAGCCGCGTAGCCGGAGCCGGTACCGATGTCGAGCACGCGCTCGTGCCCCTTCAGCTGCAGCGCCTCTGCCGTGAGCGCGACGATGTAGGGCTGCGAGATGGTCTGCCCGTCACCAATCGGCAGCGGCGCGTCTGCATACGCGAGCTCGACCATGTCGGGCCGCACGAATGCCTCGCGCGGGACCCGACGGAACGCGTCGAGCACCCGCGGGTCCACGATCCCGCGCCGCACGAGGTCCCGCTCGATCATCTGGTCGCGCTCTCCCCGGTAGTCCATCGACTGCTCGCTCGAATCGCCTCAGCAGCCGCTCGCGTGACAGCTCGCGCACGTCGGCAGCAATGCGCCATAGATCTTGGCGCGTTCCTCGAGCGTCGTCGCGTTCCGGGCATTCTGCTCTTGGGAGCGCACGGTCTCGCGCGCGCGACGAATCGCCTCGCGGTCCTGCTCACCGGAGAAGTCGTCCGCGCAGGTCGGGAGCTCGACGAACGCGTCGACACCCGCCTTCCAGGACGCGTCCGACGGCAGCACGAGCGATTCCCACAAGCGATCGAACGCCCACTCGTGGCGGCGCATCAACGCTCCGTCGGCACCGTCGCGGATGCTCGGTGGAGACACCGGTGTCCGCACCAGCTTCGCAGCCTGTGCGGCATGGCATGCGCCGCAGCTCTGCGCGAGCTCTGCAGCCGACGACGCGGCAGTCGGGAGATCGACCGCGAGGCTCACCGCGGTCGCGGCATCGTGCGTCGCGTACAGGTACGGCGCCCACGACTCGAGCATCATGCTGGGGCGTTCCTCTACGATCTTCGTCGCAGCGGCGCGAGCGTCCCCGACAGATCCGCGAATGAGCGCGGTATGGACCTCGAGTAGATCGGCGAAGTGCGAGGGCATGTGGACCGTCGCGGTGTGCACGACCGACTCGACCGGTCCGAGCGGCTTCGGCTCGCGTGCGCTCTTGGGAGGGTCGTCGGCGCCCGCGCTCGAGTCGGACGAGTCGGGACAGCCGGGGGTCAGCGTCGCGAACAAGACCACGATACGGACGAGTGACATGCTCCACAGTATCGGTGCAGCGGTGCCGATGCCACCGCATTCCTGGCGCCCACTGCCACGGAGGGCAGCAACAATCGCGCGCACTCGACTCTCGGCTCACCGTCGGTGGATCGGACCTTGATCCGGCCACCCGGGCTGCGACCGTTGACCGAGCAGTGTGCCTCCTCGAAGCGGACGCCCCGATGGGCGACACAGGACGCGACGTAGTCTGCATGAACACGCTCGGCGCCGATCTCCGCAACGACGGTGTGCTGGACCCCTCCGCGATCGCGGCCCTCGGCGCGCCGCTGCTGCAGCTCGACCCCGCGCAGGCAGATCGAGGCGAATCTGTCGGCGCGGCTCGTGACGGTGGGGCTGTCCAGCGGCGTGCCCGACCTCGATCTCGTGCTCCATCAGGATCGCGACACGTGGATCAACGCGGCCGACAATTGCCCGACCGTTGCGAACCCCGGGGAGGAGGACGCCGACGCCGAGATGATCGGGGGTGTCTGTATGCATTCGGAGATCCCCAGACCCTGACGGAGATCGAGGCATCGCCCGGTGATTTCGACCTCGCCGACGGTACGCTGTACTTCACGACGGTCGCGGCAGATGGCGGTCTGTGGAGCGTCGATGCGGACGGCGGTGTGCCGGACCTGCTACGCGACGGCCTCTTCCATCCGGGGCGGGTGAAGGCGGCTGGCGCCTACACCCGCCCCGTGGTCGCCGGCGCGTTCGTCTACTGGGGCGGCGTCGACCTCATCATGCGTGTGCCGCGAGAAGGTGGTACGGCCGAGCAACTCGCGGGCGGCGACGATGTGACGTGGTCCGCCGGCGTTCGCCTCGACGCGACCCGCGTGTACTGGATGAACCGCAACTGCGACGACGACGGTGGCAAGTGTGATGGCGGTTCGATCGTGCGTGCTCGGAGACCCACGCACGGCGGCGTACCCCGCCGGGGAGAGCCCGGGCAACCGGCCCGCGAGCTGCATGCGCTCGCAGCGGACAGCCCCGAGCTGCCGCGCTCTGAGCAGCTGCCGAGCCTCGTCCGCCCTCCACCGTTTCGCAGTTCAGAACGCTCGAGCACAACGCGCCCGCCCGAACGTCCGGGTTGATGCCGAACCCGGCCGTTCCGTACCCTGTGCCGCGATGACCAACCTGCGCTATCGACTCCTGGGACCCACCGGCCTGCGCGTCTCCGAGTTGTGCCTCGGCACGATGAGCTTCGGCGACGCCTGGGGGTTCGGGGCCGACCCCGCGACCAGCCACCGCGTTCTCGATGCCTACGCAGCTGCCGGCGGCAACTTCCTCGACACCGCGAACAAGTACCACGGCGGCCAGACCGAAGAGATCGTCGGGAGCTGGCTCGAAGGCAAGCGCGACCGCACCGTGGTCGCGACCAAATACACGCTGGCGATGGACCACAGCGATCCGAACTCGGCTGGGAACCACCGCAAGAACCTCGTGCTCGCGGTCGAGGCCAGCCTGGCGCGGCTTCGCACCGACTACGTCGACCTGTTGTGGGTGCACGCGTGGGACGATTACACGCCTTACCAGGAGACCATGCGCGCGCTCGACGACCTCGTGCGCGCAGGCAAGGTGCTCTACGTCGGCGTGAGCGACACCCCGGCGTGGGTGGTCTCGGCGGCACAGGTGCATGCCGAGCTGCGTGGGTGGTCCGCCTTCGCCGGGCTGCAGATCGAGTACAGCCTGCTCGAGCGCACGCCCGAGCGCGACCTGCTGCCGATGGCCGAGCACTTCGGGCTCGCGGTGGTGGCCTGGGCACCGCTCGGCGCCGGCGTGCTCACCGGCAAGTACACCCGCGGCGGTGCGATCGACTCGCGCCGCGAGCAGTCCAACGTCGCGCGCGGGCGCACCGACGAGCGTGCGCTGACCATCGCGCGGGCCGTGGACCGCGTCGCGGACGAACTCGGCGCCAGCTCGGCCCAGGTCGCGACCGCGTGGGTGCGCGCGCAGGGCTACCGCTACCTCCCGATCGTCGGCGCGCGCAAGGTCGAGCAGATCGAGGACACGCTCGGCGCAGCGGCACTCGAGCTCTCGCCCGCCCACCTCGCCGCACTCGACGAGGTCAGCCAGGTCTCGCTCGGCTTCCCCCACGAGTTCCTGCGCTCCGACGGGGTGCTCGACATGGTGCGCAGCGAGCAACGTGGCCGCATCGATGGCCGCCGCGCCCGAGGTTAGCTCGCGAGTGTGCGAGCTGTGCGCCGGTCCGCACAGGATCGCCGGCGGCCACGCGCACCTCTTGGACCCGGGCAAACGAGTCGGCCGCGAGAACGATCTCTCGGCGGCACGAGCATGCCGGGCATGCCGACGAAACCATCGGTAGTGGAAGTCGGAGATCTGCGTCACGCGCTCCAGACCCGCCATCGCGTTGGCGAGGTCGAGCGGCGTCGCGACATCATCGAGGATGCGCACTCGCGGCGCGTCCGTGGACCCGGGGAATCGCTCGGCGAACGGCGTGAGCCCGAAGCGGGGGAAGTCGGTGCGCTCGCGCTGGCCGGGGGAGCTCGGTCATCCAAGCGACTCCGGTCAGTTCGGCGCGGGCAACGACGGGTGCCCCGGCTCGAGCTCCTCGACCGGCTCGCCGCAGTCGAGCGCGCCGTCGGGGCAGTCGGTGCGGTCGACGGGTGTCGTCTCGAAGATCGTCGTGATCTCGATCCCCTCCGGGGTGTTCGGCGTCAGGTCGCGATCGGGATCGCTCAGGCACAGGCTGCCGCTGTCGTCCGCGAGCGCCTTGCACACCAGGCCGTCGCCACACGGCGCGACGTCATCACAGTCCGCGCCCAACGTGCCGGGATCGGGCACACGGAAGCTGTGACCGAAGTGGATGCCGTGGCTGAGGCCCCACTTGGTGACCTCGTAGTAATACGACTCGCCGCAGTTCTCGATGATCGTGTCGCGGTCGTCGGCGACATCCCACGGACCGTCGGCGTCGCCGCCCCACAGCACGCCGGGGGCGTCGCCGCAATTCGGGTACCAGGTCTGCCGGGCCTCACGCCACTTGAACTCGACCCAGCCATGGATGCCCCAGAACAGCGAGTTGTAGAGGTTGAGCATCGGGCTGCCGACGTCGATCGCCGATCCGGGCGACATCAGCATGCCGTGCAGCGAGTTGTGGATGCCGACGTCCTTCTCGGTGGCGCGGCGATAGAACCGGGCGTCCGAGTCCGGGCCGATCTGGCCCTGCTGCTGGGCCGCGGCGAACTCCTCCCAGCTGCCCAGTCGCAGCGACGTCTGCATGAACAGGCACATCGCGTCCTCGGCCGAGCTGATGCCGGAGGCCGGATCGGCCGCGATCCCCTCGAACGCCCCCGACGCCATCGCGGCATCGATCGCGTCGATCGCCGCCTGGGCCGTCGCGACCGCGGCGCTGCCGACTCCGCGAGCCTCGAGCTGGGCGAGCAACTCCTCGTCGCTGCCCCAACCCATGAACACGCTGGCGCTCTTGTCGACGGTGTCGGTCTCGACCGCGAAGTCGCCGAGGCACGAGCGCTCGATCCCCGTCGTACAAGGGAACGAGGTCGACAGCAGATCGATCATCGTGCCGTGCATGACGCAGAACTCGAGCCCGCTGTCGGGGTCGCCCTCCTGCAACAGCTGCGAGCCGTCCTTGTCCTGGGCGAGGAGGCGCTGCCGCACCGGCTGCGCCATCAGGTACCAGCGGCGCAGCGAGTGGAAGTCCTGGTGGGTGTCACCCATCTCCGAGCGGAACATCGCGGCGAACGCCTCGGCCGAGATGATGTTCGCGTGGTCGGGGTTGTCCTGCGAGAGAATGTCCGCGTACACCGCGGCCGCCTCGGCATCGCCATCGACGTCATCCGACTTGCCACCGCCACCCCCACCCGCGGAGTTCCCGCCCTCGTCCGAGGCGTCCGGGTCGGCGCCGCAACCGAGCGCGAGGGATACGAGGATGAGGCGAGTCCAGCGGGGTGTCATGATCATGGGGATTCAGGCTTCTCGCATGGGCGGACGTGGGCGCCCAGCCCAGGTTGCGAAGAATCTGGCCGCCGTCGATCGCCGGCTCCATCTTCGCGGCTCATTCGGTATGAGTCCCCACGCCTGGGTTCGCGATCGACGACGGTTGGGTGTCCGCGATCACCGATCGACGTCGGGATCGACTTCGGCAGCGGCGTGGTCTCGCCGCCACCTCCCCGCCGCCTCCCCGCCGCCTCCCCGCCCCCTCGCCGCCATACGTCGCGAGCTCACGGGTAGGCGCAGGCATCCCCGGCGCAGACCATCGCGTCGCTGCACACGGTCGAGCCGTCGCACTGCAGTCGGCAGCCCCAGAACGCGACGGCGACGCAGGTGCCCTCGGTGCCGCACGCCTCGCCTTCGGTGCAGTCGCCCTGCTCGGTGCACGGAGTGCCGCTACCGCCGTCATCGGCGAACGGTGTGCACTCGGCGATCGCATCACCCGACGCCGCTGCGGGGCACGGCGCCTGCGCCCCGGCGCAGAACGGTGCGCACACCGAACCGCCGGGCAGCGCGATCGGGGCCGTGTTCGCCGGGCACAGGCCGCCGGCATCCGGGGCGGGGTACGACGGATCGCCGCCACCCCCGGTCGTCGCACCGCCGTCGCTGCTGCTGTCGGCCATCCCGGTGGGCGCGTCCGCGCCCGACGAGGATGCGCTCGTCAGCACCACCGGATCGTCGCCGGAGTCCGACGATCCCGAGCTCGACGACGTCGAGTTCGTCGGTGAAGTCGCGGCGGTATCGGAGGCGTCGTCGCCCCCGCATGCCGTGATCGAGAGCGCGAGCAGGATCGAGGCGGCGACGGGCGATCGCATGGAGAGCTGAAGCTAACACGCAAGGCCGGCGCGCGGACGAGTCGCCGCCGCCGACGAGACATCCCCTCATGCGCCCCGAGCTCGAGGGCGTAGCGTCGTTGTGCCGCTGTCTTTGCGCACCCACAGGCGAGCGGTCGCGGTGGCGGCTCGCGAGCGGGCAAGTCCGCGGCTTTGCTCCGATCCTGCGGCGACGCTTCGCGGCCGTCACGAAACCGCGTGTTGTCCTCCACCGACGCGCGTGGCCGATGCGCTTGCATACTCGGACGTGCTCGAATCGTCCACCACCGCCAGCGGCGCCCCTTGGACCGCCGCCGCTGGGCGTGAGCATGTTGATCGGGCCCACGAAGAAACGGGTTCGATCTTGCGAAGAAAACGAGATCTCCCATGATTCAAAAGACGCCGAAGACGCGTGAGATCATCAAGACCATCCTCATCAGCGTCGCCGGACTGCTGCTCCTCATCCAGCTCGTACCGTACGGCCGCAACCACACGAACCCTCCCATCGTGAAGGAACCCGACTGGGATCAACCGCGCACGCGGGAGCTGGCCGTGCGGGCCTGCTTCGATTGCCACAGCAACGAGACCCACTGGCCGTGGTACTCGCACGTGGCACCGGTCTCGTGGCTCTTGCAGTGGGACATCGACGAGGGACGCGGCGTCGTCGACTTCTCGGAGTGGCAACGAGTCTACGAGGAGGCCGGCGAGTCGGCCGAGACCGTGGCCGAGGGGGAGATGCCGCCTTGGTACTACGTCCCCCTGCATCCCCTGGCCAAGCTGTCCGCCGCGGAACAAGACGAGCTCGAGCGTGGCTTGAACGCAACGCTCGGTCGAAACGGTTGACCCGCGCGGGCCTCCGAAAGCCCACCCGAGCCTCGATCGTGCCGCTGTCTTTGCGTGCCCACAGGCGGGCTGGTGCGGGAGGGCCGCTTCGCGAGCGGGCAAGTGCGCGGCTTTGCTCCGATCCTCCGGCGACGCTCGCCGCCAGGACGAAACCGCGTGTTGTCCGCCGTCGATGCGCTCGGCCGACGCGCTTGCATGCTGGGACGTGCTCGAATCGTTCATCGACGACAACAACGCCGAGATCCTCGCCCGTGTCCGCAAGCGCGCCTCGGCCCGGACCGGCAAGGCGGCGGTCGACGACTACCGCAGCGGCATTCCGGTCTTTCTCGAACAGCTCGGCGTGGCGCTGCGCCTCGCGGACCAGACCGACAGGATCGACCACGAGGAGATCCGCAAGAGCGCCGCGCAGCACGGTGAGGATCTCCTGCGCAGCGGCATCGATATCCAGGAAGTCGTGCACGTGTACGGTGACGTTTGCCAGACACTCACCGAGTTGGCGGTCGAAGCGAATGCGCCGATACCCACCGCGGAATTCCGCGTGATGAATCTGTGTCTCGACGACGCTAT
Source organism: Nannocystales bacterium (assembly GCA_038325765.1). Classification (GTDB taxonomy): domain Bacteria; phylum Myxococcota_A; class Polyangia; order Nannocystales; family Nannocystaceae; genus Xiheibacterium. Next base: position 8,033 of record JBBQJI010000070.1, on the reverse strand, counting down.
CGCGCAGGCCGTGACGCAGTTCTCGCAGGACCGCGAGCGTGGCCGTGGGCTCGAGGGCGAGCGGAGGGCCGCCGACACTTTGGTCGCCCACCAGATGCTCGCCTTGCTCGCGAGCGCGAGGATGTCGTTCGAGATCATCAAGCGCGGTCAGGTCGCACCCCGCGGCGCGACGGCGCAGATCCTCGAGCGCAACCTCGCGCGTCTCAGCGCCGCAGTCGAGGGCATGCTCGCGCGAGACCTTGCGTAGCTGGGCGTAGCTAGGCGTAGCTAGGCGTAGCTAGGCTAGGCCGGGCAAGACACGTCGGCGCGCAAGCCCGACGAATCTCGGTGAAGGCAGCGATCGAGCCATCGACGCCGAAGTCTGGCCCGGCGGCCGATCGTCGTCGTCACACGCGATGTCGATCGCTTCGACGGCGGCCGCCGGCTGGGCTCAGCGGGCCTCTGCCGGCAGCAGGTGCCGCCACAGCGGGCGGGTCTCCGCGAGCGCGAGGAACACGAGCGCGGGCCGCCACTTGCCCTTGCCGCGCAGGAACTCGAACTGCGCCCGTAAGAACGGCGCGCCGAGGAAAGCGTGCGCGAGCACCTCGGATTCGCGCATGTTGATGGTCTCGAGCTCGCCCGCGGTGAAGCCGACGGGATAGGTGCGCTGGCGTCCGTCGGCGATCCACCGCTGCGCGATGCGGTGGGCCTCGGCCATGAGCTGCTCGTGCGGAACGACCCACTGCGCGAGGCCTGCTGCGACCGCCTCGGCGCCGGTCGGCTTCCAACCCTCGGCGCCGAGCAGCCGCTCGGCCGCGCCGCCGAGCAGCCGGGGGAACACCTCGCTCGAGCAACCCTCGGGCGGGACCCGCAGGGCCGCGAATGGTGTGGAGAACGTCGCCCGCTCGGAGGCCAGGATCCCGTCACACAGCGTGGCCGAGGTGACGCTGGCACCGATTGCCGGTCCGTTGACCGCGACGAGCAGCGGCTTCGGGAATCGGATGAATTGATCGAACAGGGCGGCGTTTCGCTCGCGAACGAAGCGATGCAGCGTGGCGGGGTGATCGAGCCGGAGCGAGCCGCCGAGGTTCACTCCGGCGCAGTAATAGCGTCCCGCGCCGGTCAGCACGACGACCTTGCTCGCAGGATCGCTCGCGGCCTGCTCCAAGGCCGAGCGCAGCGCGTCGAGCATCGGCATCGTCCACCCGTTGAGGTGGTCGGGATCGTTCATGGTCAGTGTGGTGACCCCGTCGAGGTGGACGCGGCGTATCAGCTCTGTGGGCACCGCGGCAGGATACGCGCGCCGCTCGTGCCCGTCCCAGACGCCCGGTCGTGGTGCCGCCGTGCGAGGTCTCCACGCCGATTCTGCGCGGTGTGCCGCGCTCAACCCACCGCCGTGGCGGCTGGCATCTGCCGAACGTGTCGGTCAAGCTCCGGTCCATGGCACTGCGACACGTGATTGCGGCGGTGGTGGGCGTGGGCGCCCTGGCGGCGGTGGCGGGGCCGGCCGTCGCCGCGCGCACGATCGAAGAACCGGCCTACCAGGTGACCAGCACCCACGCGGGCTTCGAGGTACGCCAGTACGGGCCGCGCATCGTCGCGCAGGTCCGCATCGTCGGCGATGCCCGCGAGGCGTCGAGCGCCGGCTTTCGGGTCCTCGCCGCGTACATCTTCGGGGGCAATCGCGCGAAGTCCTCGATCGCGATGACGGCACCGGTCGGACAGCAGCGCGCCGGGCAGAGGATCGCGATGACGGCACCGGCCCCACAGCAGCGTGACGGCGAGGAGTGGCTCGTGACCTTCACGATGCCGTCGACGTTCACCCTCGCGACGCTCCCCGAACCGGTCGACTCCCGCGTCGAGCTGCGCGAGATCCCCGGCCAGCGCATCGCCGTGTGGCGGTTCTCCGGGGCGCCCTCGGCCAAGGTCATCGAGGCCCGCAAGCGCGAGCTGGTCGATCGCGTGGTCGGCGAGGGCCTCACGCCGGTGGGAGCGGTCGACTACGCACGCTACGACGCACCATGGGTCCTACCGCCACTTCGCCGCAACGAACTCTGGGTCGAGCTGGCGCCGTAGTCGATTGTAGACGCGCGCACGCACGAACTCGGTGCCGAAGCGGTCGAGCCCCAGCACGAGGCGGGCCCCGCTACGCCTTGGGCGCCGAGGGATCGCTGCCCTGCTCGCTCCAGCTGCCGTCGTAGAGCCGCATGTCGTCGTACCCGGCCTCGCGCAGCAGCGCCCAACTCACGGCAGCACGCGAGCCCGTGCGGCAGTACACCACCAACGTGTCGGCGCCGGGATCGCCATGGAGTCGCCGCACCGCGTCGGCGTCGATGTCGGCGTACCGCGACGAGCGTGATCCCGGCGGCCTCGAGCGTGGGCGGAGCGTCTTGCAGCTGGACCAGCTGCTTCTTGCAGTAGGGTCACCAGTCGGCCGAGCGATAGAACACCACCGCGACCAGGCCCTTGCCCAGCCACTCGTCGAGCGCGCGCGTCTGACCGTGCTGGTCGACGAGTGCGAACGGGAGCGCACGCTCGTTCACCGCGAGTCCCGGGCCCCCGCTGGGCACCGACGCGGCGCTGGCAGTGGGCCGTCGTCGAGCGCCGCGTGCCGGCGTGCGCCCCATCGGCGCGATTCGTACGCTCGGCCGATGGGCGATGCTCGCGCATCTCGCCGAGGCGATGCGACCAGGCTCGTCGGCCGAGATGATGCGAAGAGCGGGCTCCCGCGCTCGGTGTGTCATTCCTGGTCGGTCGGGACCGACACGACGCGGTCCGTCGATCGACAACCGTGTCGAGAACGCTGCTGAGCGGCCGTGGCCCGAGACTTGCTCCTAGCACCACGCTCGGCGCGCTCGCGTTTCGCGCCCGACGAGCGAAAGGCCGGCCCTCGTGACGATCGCCCACATCAACCGCATCGCCACCGCGACGCCGCCCCATGACATGCACGACGCCTTCGTTCGGTTCGCCCGAACGATGCTGCCCGAGGCAAAGACGCGGGCAGTGTTCGATCGGCTGGTGACGATGGCGCAGATCTCCCATCGCCACGCAGTGATCCCCCCCGCCGCCGATCCCGAGGGCGATTCGGTGGACGCGACGGGCGTCTATCGACGGGGTCGGTTCCCGACGACAGGGCAGCGGATGGCGATGTACGAGCAGCACGCGCCCGAGTTGGCCGCACGCGCGGTGGAGCGACTCGCCCTGGGCGACGACGCCGCGCGGATCTCCCATGTCGTCGTCACCTCGTGCACGGGGATGTACGCCCCTGGTCTCGACCTCGACATCGTCCTGCGCTGCGGCCTGAACCCGTCGGTGGAGCGGACGATGGTCGGTTTCATGGGCTGCTATGCCGCGATCAATGCGCTCAAGCTCGCGCACCATATCGTGCGCTCGCAGCGAGACGCGAAGGTGTTGGTGGTCGATCTCGAGCTGTGCTCGCTGCACCTGCGTGAGACCACAGACCTCGAGTCCATGCTGGCGTTTCTGGTGTTCGCCGACGGATGCGCGGCCAGCCTCGTGAGCGCCGAGCCCACCGGGTTGGCGATCGACGGCTTCCACGCCGCGTCGATCCCCGGCACCCGCGACTTGATGCGCTGGAAGATCCGCGATCAGGGCTTCGACATGCTGCTCTCGGGGCAGGTACCCGCGGCCATCGCTGGCGGACTCGATGGCAGCGCCGCCGCGATCCTCGACGGCGCGCCTCCGTCATCCATCGATGCCTGGGCCGTGCATCCCGGCGGGCGCTCGGTGCTCGACGCCGTGCAGCGCGGCCTCGGGTTGGACGCGGGCGCCCTGGCGGCCTCGCGCGCCGTGCTCGATCAATACGGAAACATGTCATCCGCGACGGTGATGTTCGTGCTGCAATCGGTCCTCGCCGGCAAAGGGGCGGCCGAGCGTGGCTGCGCCATGTCGTTCGGGCCCGGGCTCACCGCCGAGACCATGCGGTTCCACCGGGCACAGGCATGATGACCTCCGTCGAATTCTCGCGACGTTCCGCACAAGACGAGCTCATGGACACCGAGCCGGTGGCCTTCGAGGAGTTCCAGGCGTGTCTCGTCGATCTGGCGCGGGTGAATCGGCTGAGCTTCGCCTATGGCCCCACGCTCGACTTCTTCGACCGCCTGGCGGACCGCGCGCGCGGCCTGGGTCGCCCCCTCGAGGTGCTCGACGTGGGCAGCGGCTACGGCGACATGCTCCGTCGCGTGGACGCGTGGGCGCGCGCCCGTGGAATCGCGGTCTCCTTGACGGGGATCGACCTCAATCCCTGGTCCAGGCGGGCGGCGATCGCCGCGGCGCCCGACCGCGGGATCGAATGGGTCACCGCCGACGCCTTCGAGTACGCACCGAGAGCCGGCGTCGACGTGGTGGTGAGCTCGCTGTTCGCCCACCACCTCAGCGATCCGCAGGTGATCCGCTTCGTGGCGTGGATGGAAGAGATCGCGCGGGTGGGTTGGTTCGTCAACGATCTGCATCGCCATCCGGTGCCCTACCACGTGTTCCGGGTCGCATCGAAGTTGGCGGGATTTCATCGATTCGTGCAGCACGACGGGCCGGTGTCGATCGCCCGCGCGTTCGTACGCAGCGATTGGCGCCGCATCGTGACCGCCGCCGGCATCGATGCCGCGGACGTGGACATCCATTGGCGCATGCCGTTTCGCCTCACCGTGGAGCGCGTGAAGTCGCCATGACCGAGGCGCTCGTCATCGGCGGGGGGCTCGCTGGCGCGGCCGTGGCCATCGCACTGGCGCGCGCCAGTCGTGAGGTCGTGCTGGTCGAGCGCGAGGCAGGCCCGTGCGACAAGGTCTGCGGCGAGTTCCTGTCGGCCGAGGCCTGTGACTATCTGCGGGCGCTGGGCCTCGATCCACGGGCGAAGGGCGCAGTCGTCATCGACAAGCTCCGACTGTGCATCGGCGACGGCATCCAGGTGGTGCCGCTGCCGTTCGCTGCGCTCAGCCTGTCGCGACGCGTGCTCGACGAGGCGCTGCTGGAGCTGGCCGTGGCCACAGGTGTCACAGTGCGTCGCGGCGTGAAGGCCAAGGCGCTGACGCAAGCGCGCGGCGGATGGTCGGCGCGCCTCGCCGATGACAGCGAGGTCTTCGCGAGGTCCGCGTTCTTGGCCACGGGCAAGCACGACCTGCGCGGGCGCGGGCGACCCCCAGGGGGCCAAGATGATCTGGTCGCGTTCAAGCTCCACTGGATCTTGGCCCCCGCTGCCACGCGCGCATTGGCCGAGCACGTGGAGCTCGTCACCTTCGAGGGTGGCTACGCGGGATTGCAACTCGTCGAGGGCGGCCGTGCGAACCTATGCCTCGTGGTGCGTCGCGGACGCTTGCAGGGGCTCGGCGCCCGCTGGGATCGGTTGCTCGCTTCGGTGCGGCGCGACTCTCCCCACCTCGACGCGCGGCTCGCCGGCGCACAGCCCTGCTGGGCGCGACCGCTGGCGCTGTCGGCGATTCCCTATGGGCACGTGCAGCGCCGCGGCGATGGTCTGTGGCGGCTCGGCGATCAGGCTGCGGTCATCCCCTCGTTCTCCGGCGATGGGATGTCCATCGCCTTGCACAGCGCCGCGCTCGCGGCGACGGCCCACCTCGCGGGGCACACACCCGAGATGTTCCAACGACAGCTCGCGCACGACGTCGCGCGCCAGGTGTGGATCGCGACCGCAGTGTCGCGCGGCTTGGTCCGGCGACCGGCGCAGGCGCTGCTCGGTGTCACCGCGCGGGCGTTCCCAGGCCTGGTGTCGCAGTTGGCGGCGCGCACCCGCGTGTCCGAAGCCGCCCTCTCGCGGGTGGAGGCAGGGTGCCGTTCGTGAGCGCGACCGATGCGCTCGACGGCCGCGATCCCGCGCTCATCGCCGCGATCCTGCCGACGATCTGCCGCCTCAATCGACACTACCTGCGCCTGCGCAGCCAGGGCTTCGCCTGTCCACCGACAGGGCCGGTGCTGTACGTGGGCAATCACAACGGCGGCATCGCGGGGCCGGATCTGTGTGCCACGCTCGGTTCACTGTGGGCAGCATGCGGGCCCGCCTCGCCGTTGTTCGCCCTCGCCCATGACTTCGTGATGCGTCAGCTGCCGTGGCTCGGCCGACGCTTTCGTCGTTTGGGTGCCGTGCGTGCCACACCCGACAACGCCCTCGCAGCGCTGCGATCGGGGGCTCAGGTGCTGGTGTATCCGGGCGGAGACCTCGATGCATACCGCCACGCGCGGCGCCGTGACGAGGTGGTGTTGGGCCCGCGCACCGGATTCGTGCGCGTGGCCCAAGCCGCGGGCGTACCCATCGTGCCGATCGTGGCCCACGGTGCCCATCGAAGCGCGTACATCTTCAGTGAGGGGGAGGACATCGCGCGATTGGTGTGCCTCGAGAGATGGGCCCGACTGAAGCGGTTTCCGCTGGCGTTGGCGCTGCCTTGGGGCCTGGCCGTGGGTCCATGGTTGCCGTATTTTCCCCTGCCATTGCGCGTGCGGCTGCACATGCTGCCGCCCGTCGACGCCCCTGCGGACGAAGCACCCGAGCGCATTCGCGATCGCGTTCAGTCGTGCATGCAAGCGGCGCTCGACTCGTTGGCACGCGACGCCCGAGGACGCACGTGAGCGCAGAGATCGGCGCCGCGATCGAGTGCACCCGCGGGGTCGCCACGCTCACCGATGGAGGCTCGCTCGCCTACGAGATCCATGGGCGTCTCGACCGGAGAGTGCCGCTGCTGTTGATCCGCCCCCTGGGCGGTACCATGGCGCTGTGGGGTTCGTTCCGCGACGCATTGGCGGAGACATTCCCGATCGTCGCCTTCGATCTGCGCGGCACCGGCGGATCAACTGGCGAGTCCGGCTGGCCGACGACGCGTCGCATCGCCGCCGACGCCGTGGCGCTGCTCGATCACCTCGCGGTGACCCGCGCCCACGTGTTCGGGGTCTCGCTCGGTGGCATGGCGGCCACCTGGATGGGCATCGACGCGGGCGATCGTGTGGCCACGCTGTGCATCGCGAGCGCTCCGGCCCGCGGACTGGACCTGACGCGGATCGGGGCGCGGCGGGCGGTCGCGATGACCGCCTGCTTCGCGCACCCCTCCGCAGAGGTCGAGGCGCGGCTCGTGCACCGCACCTTGTCGCGTCACTTTCGCCGCGAGCATCCCGACCAGGTGCGCCGCGTCGAGGCACAGATCCGCGAGCAGCCGACGGCGCGCACCACCTTGGTGCGGCACGCCGTGGCGGGCGCGCTGCACGACGCGCGGGGTCACCTGCGGCGCATCGCGTCGCCGTGCCTGGTGCTCGCCGGCGCACTCGACGAGCTCGTCGGCACCGCGGCGCCGCGTCAACTGGCCCAAGGCATCGCCGGCGCGAGCTTCGACATCGTCGCCGAAGCCGGGCACGGCATCACCCTCGAGCAACCGCTCGCCAGCGCGGCGCGGGTCGCTCGGTGGCTACGGGCGTGAGCGCTCACCACCGCGCGTGGAACAGCCCTTAACCCCAGGCGGCGCGGATGCCATCATCGCCCCACACATGTCGATCTACGGACTCTTCGCCGGCACGGGACCCAGCGGCTTCGGCTACAGCTCCACCGCGGAGCAGGTGACCGAAGGCGTCTCGCTCGCCGGCAAGACGATCTTGCTGACGGGCTGCAACTCGGGGCTCGGTCTCGAGGCAATGCGTGTGTTGGTGCTACGCGGTGCCAAGGTGATCGGCACCGCGCGCTCGATGGACAAGGCCGAGCCGGCCTGCGCCGCGGTCGGTGGCGAGACCGTGCCGCTGGCGTGCGAGCTGTCGGAGCCGGCGAGCGTGCGTGCATGCGTCGAGGCGGTGAAGCGCACGGGCGCCCAGCTCGACGCTGTCATCTGCAACGCCGGGATCATGGCGCTGCCGCGGCTCGAGACCAAGCACGGCTACGAGCTGCAGTTCTTCACCAACCACATCGGCCACTTCATCCTGGTCACGGGCCTGCTCGATCGGCTCAGCGCGAGCGGGCGCGTGGTGATGCTCAGCAGCGACCTGCACAAGATGGCACCGAAGGTCGGCATCGAATTCGACAACCTCGACGGGGCGAGACGCTACGCCGG
>JBBQJI010000069.1:0-33013 GCA_038325765.1 Nannocystales bacterium | reverse complement strand
GGGCAAAGCGGCCACATCCTGACCCGCCCCATGAAAGGCACAGCCCCGCGTGGTGACACACAGGCTGAGGACGCGGCGCTGGCCAACACCCTGGGCAAAGCCCGGCGGAACCTTCCCCCTCCCCATCGCTGTCGCTCTCAGCCCTCCGAGTACGTCCAGTCGCGCTTGGTGGCGTTGTCGCAGTTCATCGATCGGCTCGTCGCGCGCTTCGGGCACGTGCGGGCCTTGCGACCGCCCTTGGCGTAGGCGCCGGCGGCCCAGCGTGTCGCCCGCAGATCGGCGTGGGCGAAGTGGCAGGGGTTGCCCGCCGCGTCGAAGTACTCGATGACGCAGGTGAAGCCGACTTCACGCAGGTGCTTCGCCGTCGCGCGGGTGTCGAGGCCGCAGATCACCGCGTCGATGGCGAGCGCTTGGTTGTGCATGCTCGCGTCTTCGTCGCCCGTCCGCGCGCCGGAGTTGATCCACAACACCGGCTCGTCGACGCTCGGCGCCGGCAGTGCGCGGACGATCGTGTCGACGCGGCGCAGCACCTCGACGTGCAGCCCCGGGGCCTTGGGCCCGACACGGAGTTCGGCGCAGCCGGGGCAGCCGTCAACGGGCGCGGCGAGCGAGAGACCGCTGGCGCCTTCGGCCGGCGGCGTGCCGAACTCGCGCTCCCAACAGCCGACGATGCGCGGAGTTCCTGTTGGCGTGGCGGGCGGCGGATCTGGCGCCGGAGCCACGATGCTGGCCGCGGCGGGGCTCGGCGCCGGCCGCCCCACCGGCGTCGGCTCGATGACGGGCGCCGCCGCCTGGCCGCGACAGGCGGTGAACAGAACCGCGGGGAGCAGCATCACGGCGAGTGTTCGCCGAGCCATGTCTCGATCTCCTCCAAGTGCTTGCGTTCGTGGGCGGGCGCGCCGCGCAGGGTCTCGGCGGCCTGCGCCGCGACCTCGAGCGCGCGCGGCCGATCGCGGGTCGCCTTCGCGTCCCACAGTGCGGTCGCGAGCAGGAACTTCGACTCGGCGATCGCGTACGGGTTCACGCCCGGCATGTCGCCGAGCCTGACACCGCGTTCGAGCGCCACGGCCGCGCCATCGTGGTCGCCCTTGCGCAGCAGCACCTCGCCGACGCCGGCGAGCAGCGCTGCGACGTCGGGGTGGCCGGCGGGGAAGCCCTCGTCGTAGAGCGCCACGGCCTCGCGGAAGCGCTCGAGCGCCTCGTCCAGCCGATCGAGCGCGAGCAGCGAGATCGCCTGGTTGTTCAGCGACGCGGCGATCTTGGGGCTCTTCGGCCCGAGCACGCGGCGTCGCATGTCGATGACGCGCTGCGAGACCTCGATCGCGTACTCGTAGCGCTTGCTGCGGTACGCGAACGCCGAGATGTTCGTGAGCGTGACGGCGATGTCGGGGTGATCGGGCGGCAACGCGGCCTCGAGCAGCGCGAGTGACTCGTCCAGCGTCTTGCCGGCGCGATCCAACTGACCCATGCCGTGCAACGCGGCGGCGCTGTTGGACATCAGCTTGGCGATCTCCGGATGGCGCGGGCCATAGGCGGCGACGGCGGCCTCGCGGGCGCGCTCGAAGTCGTCGAACGCGGCCTGGAAATCCTGGGCGCGGAAGGCGACGCGCCCGAGGTTGCCAAGGGCGAGGGCGCGCTCGGGTCCTGTGGCGTCGACGCGATTCCACAGCTCGATCGCCGCCAGCGCGTGGCGCCTCGCCGTGTCGTAGTCGCCGGCCGCGTCGGCCACCGACGCCCGCGACATCAGCATCTGCGCCTCGAGTCGGTCGTGGCCGCCGATGCGGCGCAGCTTCGCGGCGCATGCCTGGGCCCAGCGCTCCCCCTCGGCCCTGCGATCGAGCTTGGCGCCGACCAACTCGACGAGCTTGGCCTCGCCACGGGCGACGGCGAGGTCCATGCCTTGGGCCTCGGCGAGGTCGATCGCGGCGGTGATCTCGGCGACCCCCGCCTCGAGTTGGCCGAGTTCGGCCATCGCGGTGCCGACGTCGAGCCGGGCCTCGGCCAGCAGCGGAGGATAGTCGATCGTCATCGCGGCGTCGCGGGTGGTCACCGCCAGCTCGAGCGCCTCGCCGTAGCGCGCAGTGCTGCGCAGCGCCTGCGCCCGCGCGAGCTCGGCCCGCAGCCGCTCGACCTCGGCGACCACCGCGGGCGAAGGCCGGGGGAGATCGTCGCCCAGCGCCGATGCACCGTCGCACGTCGTGGGCGGATCGAGGGCCGCCACGCCTGCGACGGCGCGCTCGACCACCACCGCATCGGCCACCGCGAACACCCCGAGGAGCCCATCGAGCTCGGCGCGGCGGCGCTCGAGGCAGAATCCCCGCATCTCCATCGTGGTCTCGGATTGCTCCTCACGCACGCGGGTCGCCTCGCACGCATCGATGCGGGCGGCGATCCATGCGTCGACCCAACCATCGAGGGTCGCCTCGACCCGCGTCCACGTCTCGGGCGCGTAGGGCAGGCCGGTGGCGGCGAATCCGGTGGCGATGCTGGTCCGACGCTCGAGATTCCACACCGCGTCGAGATCGGCGGCGTGGGCCTCGCACGGCGAGTCCGGCTCGCCGCTGCGTCCGTAGGCGAAGCCGCCGGCGACCGCGGCCGCGGCGGTGACGAGCACCAACCCGCCGATGCGCCTGCGGCCCCGCCGGTCGCGCGAGAGCTCGGCACGCAGCGCGTTCATGTCCGGCCAGCGCGCCGCAGGATCGGGCGCGAGCCCGCGGAGGATCGCGCGCCGCAACCACCACGGCACCGACAGGCCCCGTGGCGGCGGACGCACGGCACGGGCCACCGCGGCGGCCACGAGCTCGCTGGCCAGCCTGCCGGCGAACGGCCGCTCGCCGTACACCGCCTGGTACAACGTCACGCAGTAGGCGAACTGATCGGCGCGGGCGTCGACCGGGCCTCCGCGGTGCTGTTCCGGGGCCATGTAGGCCGGCGTACCGAGCACGAAGCCGGAGCGCGTGAGTTGCAACGCGTCGTCGACGACGGGGGCGTGACCATCGGTCCGAGTCGACCCGCCGGAATCGACATCGAGCTCGAACTCGAGCTCGAGCTCGCGCTCCGCGGGCACCTCGTCGGCGTTGCGGGCGAGGCCGAAGTCCATCACGCGCACGTCGCCGCGGCGGCCGATCAGCACGTTCTCGGGCTTGAAGTCGCGATGCACCAGGCCCTCGGCGTGCGCCGCTGCCAAGCCGCGCGCCGCCGAGATCATCACCGGCAGCGCCTTCGACCACGGGGGCTTGGTTCGGTCGATCCACGCGCGAAGGGTCTCGCCGTCGACGAACTCGAGCGCGACAAATACCGACGACCGATAGGTGCCGACGTCGAACACCGGCAGCACGTTGGGATGCGACAGCCTGGCCATCGCCTGCGCCTCGCGGAGCAGGCGGTCACGCGCCCGTTCGCTGCCGGCGTCGACGCGGGCCTCGGGGCGCAGGAGCTTGAGCGCCACCTTGCGATCGAGCTCGGGGTCGAACGCGCTGTACACCACGCCCATGCCGCCGCTGCCGACCACATCCAGGATCACATAGCGGCCGACCGTGGTGCCGCGCTCGAGCCGAGGTGCAGCGTCAGCTCCACCTCCGGAGTGGGCCGTGCCGGTGACGACGATCGTGTCGGCGCCATCTGCCGCATCGCCGCCCGAGCCCTCGGCATCGCTGGAAGTGGATCCATCCACGAGTCTCGATCCTATCGCCTCGCCGATGACCGCGGGCGGGGTAAATCGCACCGAACCTCGCGCTCGCGTTCGCGCCCGATCGTGGTCACGCCGCCCGGTCGCCCCGTGGTCGCTGGTGGAAGCTGCGCTCGAGCTCGCCGAGCGTGCGCAGTACCGCCGCCGCCGCACCGGCGTCGGGCGCCACGGTCGCGGCATTCTGGACCTCGGGCCGTTGACACAGCGCCAGCGCCGACTCGGTGCACGCCAGCACTTCGAGGCCGCAGCGGCGCAGCACGAACGCGAGCGTCGCGGCGGTGAAGTGGAAATTGTGGGCGTTCTGTAGGTACATGAGCACATCGCCGCGGTAGGCGCTGGCGATGCTCGCGATGCCCGGCACCTCGACGAGCAAGATGCCGCCCTTGCGCACCAGCTTGCAGGTCTCGGCGATGCTCTCGCCCAGATCGAGGTAGTGCTCGAGCACGTGCATGAGCAGCACCAGATCCGCCGGCTCGCCGGCCTCGTGCAGCAGATTCTCGGCGGTGCCATGCACCAGCGACAGGCCGTGGGCGCGACCCACCTCGAGGTACTCGTCGCCGAGATCGACGCCGCGCACCTGTTTGCCCATCTCCGCGAACGGCAGCAGCAGTCCACCCGCGCCGCAGCCGACCTCGTAGACCGAACCGATCGTGGGCAGCAACTTGCCCAGTAGGTCCACGAGTTGGCGGCCGCGCGCGACCTGACTCTCGAACAGCGGCGCGGCATTGCCGGCGCCCGTGTACAGATCGCGGTAGTCGTCCTGATAGAAGCGCGCCGTCGAGTCGGCGTCCATGCGCGGGTCCGATCGCATGAGCCCGCACACCCCGCACAGCACCGTGCGCACTGGGAGACCGTATCGATCACGACCGGCGATCTCGAGGTCGTCGCTTGCATCGGCGCCGCAGAAACACGGCGCGCAGACGAGCCGGTAGGTGCCGTCGGCGATCTTCGCCAACACGCGGGTGCGCGCCTCGAGCTGCTGCGGACACAGACGCAGCCACGGACGATCGAGTTCGCGAAGCCGGGCGGACAGGGCCATGGTCCCTGCGTAGCGCGCCGCAGCCGCACCGCCACGGCTGCGCCAGATCGGGCCGCACCGCCGGCCCGCGAAAAGGCGGCAAGGGCCCGTTCCCGTCCGCCCAGCGATCGGGTGGGCCCGCGCCGGCCCGCGCCGTGCTACCCCGTGCGCCGTGGACTGCCTCGTCGTCGGTGTTGCCGGTGCGACCGGATCGGGCAAGTCGACCGTCGCGGCGCGACTGTCGGATGCCGTCGCCTCCGACGTCGCGCTGCTGCAGCACGACAGCTACTACCGCGACCGACCCGAGCTCACCTACGAGCAGTGCTGCGCCCTCAACTTCGATCATCCCGATGCCCTCGAGACCGAGCTGCTGGTCGCCCATGTCGGCGCGCTCCGCCGCGGCGACGCGGTCGAATGTCCGGTCTATGACTTCACCAAGCACCGCCGCGCCGAGCAGACGATCCTCATGGCGCCGGCCCGCGTGATCATCGTCGAGGGCATCTTGGTGCTCGCCGACGCCCGGCTGCGCGAGCTGCTCGACATCAAGCTGTTCGTCGACACCGACGCCGACATCCGCGTGTTCCGCCGCATCCGTCGCGACATCGAGCAGCGCGGCCGCAGCTTCGAGTCGGTGCGCCAGCAGTACTACTCGACGGTGCGCCCGATGACCGTCGAGTTCGTCGAGCCCTCGAAGCGCTGGGCCGACATGATCATCCCCGAAGGTGGCCGCAACGAGGTCGCCCTCGACATCCTGTGCACCAAGCTGAGGACATTCGCCCATGGCTGAGACCCCGGCACCCAGCGGCTTGGGCCGCGCGCGCGCGTGGTGGACGCGGCAGAGCCAGAAGCTCAAGGACCACTTCGCCGAGTACGGCGGCATCGCGATCGCGACCTACTTCGCGATCTTCTTCCTGACGTGGTCGGGGTTCGCGGTCGCGGTCGGCCGCGGGATGACCGTCGATGGGGCCGTCGGCGACGGCGGTACGATCGGCGCGGCATGGCTGGCGACCAAGGCGACCCAGCCGCTGCGCATTTTGGCGACCTTGGCGATCACGCCCATCGTCGCGGCGCTCTGGCATCGCGTGCGTGGCCGTCGGGTCGACGCGCAGCCCGAGCCACAGGCGCAGCCCGAGGCGCCGACCAAGCCGACCGAGTAGCGGGGATGTCACGGCGCCACCGTGGCCGCCCACCGTCAAGGCGCTGCATCCGCGCAGACCCGGTCTGCGAGCCCCGCGGCGGCGCCTGGGCGGCCCAGGGTGCAGAACACAGGGCAGGGTCCGCGTCGATGACATCCAGATCCCGACCGCCGACGGCCGCTTACTCGGCGCCGTGCTCGTGCACTCCACCGCACCCGCACGCGCGCAGGTAGTGATCCACGGCGCGACCGCGGTGCCGCAGCGCTTCTATCGCGACTGGGCGGCGCACCTCGCCGAGCGCGGTGCCGCCGTGCTCACCTACGACCACCGTGGCATCGGTCGCTCGCGACAGGGGCCGCTGGGCCGCGATCGGGTGATCATGGCGGATCGGATCGATGACGCCGAGGTGGAGATCGCCGAACTCGCGCTGCCGGCGGTCGGTCACTTCGGCTTCTTCCGGCGCACCGCCCGAGCAGAGCTGTGGCCGCGCGTCGACGCGTTCCTGGCCCCGCTCGGTGCGGTGCCCATCGTCTCGGAGTACGACCGGCTGCTCGCGGATCTCCAGTACGGCGTGGCTGGCCCGCCGAGCTCCGCCCGCCGATCTCCGCAGGTTTCGCGGGGTTGGCGGAGGCCAAGATGGGCCTGCGCGGCGGGCGCCGTCGACTGCTCCCGTTCCCGGAAAAACCTTGCTCAGTCGCCTCCAGCGTGTCAAAACCGCAGGGTCCGATTGACTGACACTCGTGTCACTGACGCGCGTGTCATCGGTCGTCACCACCCCCCCGCGAGCACCAACCCATGAGCGACCGCCACTTCCGCATCGGCTTCGACCTCGGTTCCACCACGGTGAAGGCGGTCGTCGTCGACGACGCCACCGACGAGATCATCTGGAAGGATTATCGCCGCCACGACAGCAAGCAGCCCGAGAAGGCGTTCGAGATGCTCCGCGACATGGAGCGAGACACCGGCGTGAACCCCTCGAACTCGCGGGTGTTCATGACCGGCTCGGGCGGCGGCAACGTCGGTCGCTTCATCGGAGCGAAGTTCGTCCAAGAGGTCAACGCCGTCTCGCTCGCCGTCGAGAAGCAGCATCCCGAGGTCAACTCGGTGATCGAGCTCGGCGGACAGGACGCCAAGATCATCGTCTTCAAGGCCGACAAGGACAGCGGCCGCAAGAAGAAGATCCCGTCGATGAACGACAAGTGCGCCGGTGGCACCGGCGCCGTCATCGACAAGATCAACGCCAAGCTCAAGCTGCCGCCCCAGGAGCTGTGCAACGCCGGCCACAACGGGCTCAAGCTGCACCCCGTCGCCGGCAAGTGCGGCGTGTTCGCCGAGACCGACATCAACTCGTTGCAGAAGATGGGCGTGCCGGCCGACGAGCTGATGGCCTCGCTCTTCGAGTCGATCATCCAGCAGAACCTGTCGGTGCTCACCCGCGGCCACACGCTGATGCCGTGGGTCATGCTGCTGGGCGGCCCCAACACGTACATCAAGGGGATGGTCGAGGCGTGGAAGGCCAACATCCCGCCGCTGTGGGCCGAGCGCAACGTCGAGCTGCCCGAGGGCTTCGGCCCCGGCGGTCGCGATCCGGCCGATCTCATCATCGTGCCCGACAACGCCCAGTACTACGCCGCGCTCGGTGCCGCCGAGTTCGGCAAGGACGAGGACGACCACGTCGGCCGCTACAAGGGCACCGAGGGCCTGCAGTGGTACATCGAGGTCGGCCGCACCGAGGAGAAGCGCAAGGCCGGCGGCCACGGCCTCGCCAACTCCGACGCCGAGCTGCAGGAGTTCCTCGATCGCTACAAGCCCGAGCGCTTCGTGCCCCCGAGTTTCGCGCCGGGCACCGTGGTCGAGGCCTACATGGGCATCGACGGCGGCTCGACCTCGAGCAAGGCGGTGCTGATGGACGCCCAGGGCGATCTGGTCGCCAAGGTCTACCAGCTGTCCAAGGGCAACCCGATCGAGGACACCAAGGATCTGTTCGCCGACCTGCAGGCGCAGATCGAGGGCCAGGGCGCCACGCTGCGCATCCTCGGCATCGGCACCACCGGCTACGCCAAGGACATCCTGCGCGACGTGCTGCGGGCCGACGCCGCCATCGTCGAGACGGTGGCCCACTGCGAGAGCGCGCTGCACTTCTACGACGACGTCGACGTGGTCTGCGACGTCGGCGGCCAGGACATCAAGATCATCATCTTGAAGAACGGCAAGGTCAAAGACTTCAAGCTCAACACCCAGTGCTCGGCCGGCAACGGCTACTTCCTGCAGGGCACCGCGGTGGGCTTCGGCTACGACGTCAAGCAGTACGCCGACGTCGCGTTCAAGGCCGAGAGCATGCCGATGTTCGGCTATGGCTGCGCCGTGTTCATGCAGTCGGACATCGTCGACTTCCAGCGCCAGGGCTGGTCGCCCGAGGAGATCATGGCCGGTCTCGCCAACGTGCTGCCCAAGAACATCTGGCTGTACGTCTCGCAGATCCCCAACCTGGCGAAACTCGGCAAGCGCTTCGTGCTGCAAGGCGGCACCCAGCACAACATGGCGGCCGTGAAGTCGCAGGTCGACTTCATCCAAGAGCGCTTCAGGCAAAAGGGCGTCGAGGCCGACGTCATCGTGCACAAGCACTGCGGCGAGTCGGGCGCGATCGGAGCCGCCAAGGAGGCCCGGCGCCTCCACCTCGAGCAGGGCCAGATCACCGAGTGGATCGGCCTCGAGAAGGTGCCGACGATCGGCTACACGCAGAAGCGCGACGAGAGCACCCGCTGCTATTTCTGCAAGAACAAGTGCCTGCGCACCTTCATCGACGTCGATGTCGAGCTCGGCAACGACGAGGCCGAGCAGCGCATGGCCCAGGGCCAGCTCGTGCAGATCAAGAAGCACACCGAGCAGACCCAGATCGCCACCAAGCGCCTGATCATCGCCACCTGTGAGAAGGGCGAGGTCGAGGACGTCGAGAAGATGCGGAAGATCAAGAGCGGGCTCGATGCCGCCAAGAAGTCGTTTCCGAACTTCGCGGCGGCCGCGGCCAAGGACATCTGGCGGGCGGTGCGGCCGGCCTCGGTCGCGGACGATCCCGACGAGGTCGAGCGCGGCCTCGGTCTGCCCGAGCACTTCGATCTGCCGCCGCAGCTCGCGGGCATCCAGGGCCGCTTCGACGGCTTGTTGACGCGCATCAACCGCAGCCCGCGGGTGGCCGAGATGGTCGCCAAGGCGCAGGGGCGCATCGCGGTGGCCTCTTCGGTCGCCGAGCTTCGCGCCGGCGTGCTCGCCCGCGCCGAGAAGATCCGCGGCCGCAAGAACCTGCGCATCGGTATCCCCCGTGTACTCAACCAGTACTCGCAGAACCCGTTCTTCTCGGCGTACTTCGAGTCGCTCGGGATTCCGGCCGGCAACCTCGTCTACTCGGACTTCACCTCCGAGGAGCTCTACAAAGAGGGTTCCAAGCGCGGCGCGATCGACCCCTGCTTCCCGTCCAAGGTGTGCCTGGCGCACATGCACAACCTGCTCGAGGTCAAGCACAAGAAGCGCAAGCTCGACCTCATCGTGTTCCCGCAGGTCGACTCGATGGACACCTGGCTGACCAACAACGTCGGCTCTCGTGCGTGCCCCACGGTCGTCGGCTCGGCCGACACGACCAAGGCGGCCTTCATGAAGGAGAAGGACATCTTCAAGGAGAAGGGCATCGAGTTGGTCGTGCCGTTCCTCCACATGCGCGAGCCCAAGCTGTGCAAGCGCGAGATGCTGACCTACTTCGGCGACCTGCTCGGCGTGTCCGAGGAAGAGAACAGCCGCGCCATCGACGTCGGCTACAAGGCGCTCGAGGACTTCTACGTCGAGCTGCGGGCCGAGGGCCGCAAGACGCTCGAGCAGCTCGAGCGCGAGGATCGCATCGGCATCGTGCTGCTGGCGCGGCCGTACCACAACGATCCGGGCATGAACCACGAGATCCCGGACGAGCTACAGAAGCTCGGGTACCCGATCTTCACCATCCACTCGCTGCCCATCGACGACGACATCGTCCGCCCGATGTTCCAGGCCGACATCGATGCCGGCTTCATCCAGACGCCGTTCGACATCTACGACGTGTGGAAGAACAGCTACTCGGAGAACACCAACCAAAAGGTCTGGGCGGCCAAGTACACCGCGCGGCATCCGAACCTGGTGGCGCTCGAGCTGTCGAGCTTCAAGTGCGGCCACGATGCGCCGATCTACTCGGTCATCGAAGAGATCATCGAGAGCTCGGGCACGCCGTACTTCTCGTTCAAGGACATCGACGAGAACAAGCCGACCGGCTCGATCAAGATCCGCGTCGAGACCATCGGCTACTTCCTCAAGCGCTATCAGCAGGACATGCGCCGCGAGAAGGACAAGCGTGCGCGCGTGTCCGCGCGGGTGCGTGAGGTCCAGGCCGACCTGCTCACGCGGATCGAGGCGGCGCAGCAGCGGCTGTCGGCCGAGCAGGCGGCGCGCCCCGACGTGGTGCTCGCCGAAGCTGGCCTCACCCGCAACGTCGAGGGGCGCTACGAGAAGATGCACCACGGCAAGCAGGTCAACGCCAGCCAGGCCAAGGTGCTGGCCAAGACCGCCGGTGCCCACCGCGGGATCGAGGGTGGGCCGGGGGCGCCGCCGGTCGGCGGACAGCGGCCGGCGAGCGCGCCGGCGAGCGCACCCGCGGCCCTTCGCGACGACGAGCCGGCCTGAGCGGCCGCAACGACGCCGGGCGCCGGTCCGCGCCTCGGCGTCGCTGCATGCGCGGCCGCGGGAGGACGGTCACCGCGGCTCGCGCCGTGTTGCCGCGCAGCTCGGCGCTGTACATCGCGTGCGCCTCGGCCGGAGGCATGTCGTAGGTGCCGGCCGCGATCGCCCGGATGAACACCGTGGCGTGGTGGGTGCCGGGCCGCAGGGCGTCGGCGAAGATCACGACGCGATCCTTCGCCCATCGACGTGTCGACAGCCTCGAGTCCTGGGGGCGCGTCGGGGAGCGATCGGCCCGGGGGTGACGCCGAGGGCTCCCCGACACGCCGTCACCAGCAGGAGCGCGGTGCCGAGCTGCGTCACGTCATCGGGAGGTCCCCGGCGCGGACAACGACCGCAGGTGTTCGGCAATCGTCGCGCCGTCGCCGTGGACGAGTCCCGTAGCCTCGCGCACGCGGATCCAATCGCGCGCCCACTCGGCCTGGGGCTCGAGGATCGCAGCGGGGTCTACGTCGACGACGCCGCGGAAGTTCAACGCACACGTCGTGACCTCGTCCGGTCGGTCGGGGTGCCACAACGGGATGCCGTACTTGCGGCACAGCCGCGGACGCGCGTCGTAGACCAGACAGCGCGCGTCATCGCCGAGCGCGGGGCAGGGCACGCGGCGGTCGGGAACGTAGTCCTGGGCGCGGCGCAGCACCTCGGCGCGGACCGCTTCGGGCAGCGCGAGGACCCCGTCGCGGAGCAGCTCGCCCTCGAGCGCGGAGACGCGGAACGTCTGGTGGCAGCAGTCGCCGCAGCCGGGCCGGCATTGGATGTGCTCGCGATGGCGCGCCACGACCGGCGCCACGTCGGCGTCGATCAGGCGCAGGTGGACGCGCAGGCGCGCGAGCTTGGCCTCGCGATCCATGGCCGATCAGTGAACGCGGACCACGGCCTCGAGGTGCCACTGGGCCTCGATCTCACCCTCGTCGACGCGGCGCACGATGTCGGCGGCGACCTCGGGCATCTGCGCGACCGGGTGCTCGCCGCCCATGTAGAAGAAGCGCTCGCTGCCGGCCTTGTCCTGCTCGAACCACGCGTCGAGATCGTCGACGCACAGGATGTGGCCGAGCCGCCAGCGCGCGAGGATGTTGTCGACAGAGATCGCGTCCGAGTAGCTGTCGTGGACCTTGCCGATGCGCCGCGCCTCGGGGCCGACCTCGTCGAGGCGGTGGGAGACCACGGCCGGCAGATCGCCGGTGGCCGCGAGTGCGACGATCTCGTACTGCGCACCCCAGAAGCGGCCGTTGATGAACACGTATGGCGGCACCATCACGTCGGTGAGGCGGGCGAGCTGCCGCTTGGTCTGGGGCTCGCGATCGAGATCCATCACACGCACGGTGGTGTCGATGCCGTCGAAACAGCGCACGATCGCTTCGACAGACTCCGACTCGAGAGCGGTGGCGTAGACGACCACCAGCGTGTCCTCGGGCTTGAGGCCATGCTCTGCACGCTGCTTCACGCGCGCGAGCACGTCGGCGGCGGCGACGGAGCGCTCGGGCGGAGGGGCGTCGGTGATCTCCGGGGCCGCCTCGCGCTCGGGGGCGGCCGCGGCGGACGGGGGGGCAGATGGCGGCTCGGGAGCGGGTGGCGGGGCCGGCTGCGCGGCGGGCGGTGGGGGCGCCTGTGTGCGGGTCGGCGCAGTGGCGCCGTCATCCCGGGGCGCGACGACCTCAGCGATCCGATCGAGGGCTGCTGCGATGGGAGCGGGTGCTGACTCGCGCACTCGCTGATGCAGCCGCCGGCCGGCGGTCAGTACATCCTCGGGCACCGCCTGTTCGGCGAACGATCGTGCGCGGCTCAGCAGTCGCTTCAGCGTGGCCATGGCACCTGGCAGCATAGGGGACGCTGCGGCGGCTTGACCAGGCCATCGAAGCAAGGCCCAGCCGCGCCGGGCGCCGCCACGAAAAGCGTCGCTGCCGGGGCTATCGCAGAGGCCTCGGTTTTGGCATGGTGCGTCCCATGGCGGCCGACGACCGCACCATGTTCGAAATCTTCCGGGAGAGCGACTACAACCGGTCGTTCCACTACATCTTTTATACGGACCTCGACGAGCACGCGCGCGAGCACGAGATTGCCCGCGCCGCGAACGGCGAGACCGTCTTCACCGGCTTCCTCCACGACGCCACGAAGGAGCGCGCACGTGCCATCGTCGAGGAGATCGTGGATCAGCTCAACGAGGTGGTCGAAGAGCAGGCCGCGATGTCAGCGGACGACATCACGGCTCGGCTGGGGGATCTCTTGGCGCCAGCGCCTTAGCAACCCGTGCCTTGGCGGCCGGTGCCTCGGCAGACCTTGCGGTCAGCCGACCGAGGCTGGCGGCGGTGTCATCCCCCGCAGGAAGAACGCCATGAGCTCGTCCGCGACCGCCTCGGCCTGACCGAAGGCGCGCTCGCGTGCCCGCACCACTGGGTCGTCGCCATAGGCCATGAGCATGTGGATCAGCGCGAGGCGCAGACCACCCAGGGCCGTCACCGCCACCATGTGCACGTCGCAGTGCCGGACCAGCCGTAGGCCTTGGCCAACCCGCAGCGCATCCTCGATCATGCTGAGTACCTGATCGAAAAAGTGGTTCACCCGCGCGCGACTCTCTTCGTCGAAGCTGATCGGATCGCGCAAGATGATGGTGGCGAGATCGTCGTGCTCGACGACGGTCGCGACGACGCGGCGGAAGTTCGATCGCAGCTGATCGAGGGGCGCTTCGGCGCCCGCCTCGAGCGAGATCCGGCGGACCTGGCCACGGATCAGCCGCAGGAACTCGTCGACGAGCTGGCTGAAGACCTCCTGCTTGCTCGCGAAGTAGAGGTAGAACGTGCCGCGGGCGATTCGGGCGTCGTCGATGATGTCGTGCACCGACGCCTGGTGGTACCCCTTGTCGCGGAACACCTGCCGGGCCGCGATGAGGATCGCCTCGCGACGCTCGGTTCGCCGCCGCTCGGCCCGCAATGCGCGGCCGTCGGGCGCGAGCTCGTCGGCGCCTTCGTCGGGGACGTCTGGCGCCGTTGGCACCTCGGGTTCACGCGTCACGGACTGAGTCTAGCAGCACGAGGCGCCATCCCGCGCTCATCCGTGGCGCGACGGCTGCCCTTCACCCTCACGCCGGGGGGTCGGTCGAGAAATTCGCGCGCGCCTGACGGGGCTTGAGGAGCTCGTGCGTCAGTGCCCACAAGGTAGTCGCGAACATGAGCCCGATCGCGAGCTGGAACACCCCGGCGATCGCCATGCAGAGCCACGCGAAGACGTAGTAGTCGCGGCGCGAGAGGAACTCGATCCGGGCGTACATCCGCATCGCCAAGCTGCGGTGGTTGGGGTTCACGTCCCACGCCAGCGCGTAGTGCGAGCCCGAACCGGTGCGCAGCAGCTTGCGGTAGAGACTGATCGAGAGCGCGAGCTGGATCGCCACGCCGAAGACACAGATCTGCAGCCAGATCGGCTGGCCCGTCACGGCGCTGAAGCCGACGCCCGAGCCGATGAAGAACATGAACCTGCCGACATCGTCGGTGAGCGTGTCGAACCACTCGCCGAACTTGCTCTCGGCGAACTTGAGCCGGGCGATCTCACCGTCGATGCCGTCGAGCATCGACGCGAGCTGCCACAACACGGCGCCGACGACGAGCCAGCCGGGCGAGGCCACCGTCGCCATCGCGGCGGTCACGGCGGCGGCGACGCTGATCATCAGCGAGAACGCGGTGACGTGGTTGGGCCGCACCGGGAAGTGCATCAGCACGCGGGTGGCCGCGAGGCTGAAACGCCGGTTGATGTAGCGGGAGATCACGCCATCGACCGACTTGCGCAGCGAGCGGACCAGCAGCGACTGGGCGAGGCGACGCTCGTGCTCGTTGCGCGCGGGGTGCCACATCGCGTCGCCGATATCGGCGGCACGGACGGTGCCCTGGGCGGCGAGATCGGCCAGCGCCTGCGGGAGGGTGCGGGTGCGGCCACCTGCGCCGACGTCGTCGAGGGCGTCGAACAGCGCCCGCGATGCGACCAGCACGCCGGTCGACCACGCGTCGCCGCGGCCACCGAATCCAGCGACGATGCCAGAGGTGGCAGTCGCGCTCGACTCGACCAGCGCGATGGCGTGACCGTCGGCCGGCAGTGACGGCGCCTGCTCGCCCGCCGGAAGCGCCGCCATGGGCGCACGACCGACCGCGATGGTCACCGCGTCGAGCGGCTCGGCGATCAACGCCTTGATCACCGCGGGGGTGAACACCCGATCGCACGGCGCCACGAAGAACTCGCCACGGACGTGGGGACGGGCGCGCCACAGCGAGTACGCGTCGTCGTCGGGTCGCTCCGCGTTGAAGACCCACGTGATCTCGAGCGCGGCAACCTGGGAATCGGCGAGGGAGGCGCGCCGGACCTCGGCGTCGGCGATCACCACCACGAAGCGGCGCACGCCGTTGCGCGAGAGGACCATCAGCGCCCGCTTGAGGAGCGTGACTCCGCCACAGCGCGTGAGCGCGGTGGGGGTCTCGCGGCCACCGCGGGGGCTGGTGGCGGTCGCGAGGAGGACAGCCTGCTGGATCGTGGTCTTGACCATGGAGAGCTCGAAGCAAAGGCGACGGAGAGTCGGTACGGCGCCGAGGAATGTGACGGATTTGCGGCCCGCGGGTGAAATTTGCCGACGGCCGCCTCGGTCGTGCGGGGGAGGTAGTCGCCCGCGCCCGCCCCTGGACGCATGCCCGGCGCGAGGAATTCGTGTAGGAATCCTCACACATGAACGGTCTCCACGACGCGCAGCGCCGGCTCTCGAGCCGCGCCGATGCGGCGCAGATGTCGTGTGCCCCCTCGTCAGCGCGAGAGGTCGTCGATCGCCGACGAGATGTTCGCGAGCGCGGGCTCGAGCAGCTGGGGCTCCAGACCGTACGAGAGCCGCACGAATCCGGGCATCTCGAACATCGTGCCCGGCACGAGCTGGGTTTCGTAGCGCTGGCGGAGGTGCTC
This sequence comes from Nannocystales bacterium, assembly GCA_038325765.1. Lineage (GTDB taxonomy): Bacteria > Myxococcota_A > Polyangia > Nannocystales > Nannocystaceae > Xiheibacterium. The sequence continues at coordinate 17,487 of JBBQJI010000069.1, read as the reverse complement.
GCAGAACGCGACGTCCTGCATGAACGTGGGCAGGCGGACGAAGCCGGTGAGGCCGGCCGCGGGCGGCACCCAGGCAACCCGTGGATCCCGCGCGATCCACTGCTCGACCAGGTCGCGGCCGACCGCGGCGATCGCTGCTGCGCGTGCGAGCAGGGGTTCGGCGTGTTGGAGGGCCCGCAGGCCAAGCCGCGAGGTCGCCACCGGAGGCGTGACGTGCAGGTAGTCCGACGCCGCTCGGATCGCGCGGGCAGCATCGGGATCGGGGGTCACGATCCAGCCGGCCCGGATGGCCGAGACGCCGAACGCCTTGGTGGTGGAACTCCAGCTCACCGTATTGCGCGCGAGCGTGGCCGCGGGCGCTGCGGTCGCATCCGTGCTGGGCCACACGTGATCGAGATAGACCTCGTCGACCAGCACCATCGCGCCGACGCGTGATGCGAGCTCGGTGATCGCGTGCAGGGCCTTGGTGTCGATCGCGACGCCGCTTGGGTTGTGGAGGTTGGTGAGGATCACCGCGCGCGTGCGCGGCGTCAGCAACTGGGCGAGGCGCTCGGGCACGACGGCCCACCCCTCGTCGAAGCGACGCTCGAGTCGCGACACCATCGCGCCGAGGATCTCGGGTGCGCGGCGCAGCGCTTCGTAGGTCGGACGCTCGACGACCACGTGATCACCGGCGCGGATGAGCGCGATGAGGACGTGCATGATCGCCGTGCTCGCCGCGAGCGTTACCGTGACGCATGCGGGGTCGAGATCGTAGCGGCCGGCGATCGCCTCGGTCAGCTCGCGCGCTGCGATCTCGCCGTCGCCCTGTCGGCAGAGCGAGGCGACGTCGAGTCCCTGGGACCACGACGCCAACGCCTCGGCGTCGAAGGTGTCGCCATGGGTGGCGAACACATCCGAGACTCCGCTCGCCGTGAGGTTGTAGCGCGCGCCCCGGGGCACCGACTTCGCCCACGCCATGTACTCGAAGGGTCGGAGCGGCGCCTTCACGGGGGGCGGATGTTTTCAGATCTGCGGCACGGTCGCAAGCACGCGGGGGGCGCGGAGATCGCAGACCCACGAGTGCGACGCGTACATGGCCGCCTGTGCCGCGCTAGGGTTCACGCTGCGAAATCGTCGAGGGGAGAGCGGTCCCCGTCGTTCGCCGACCAGCTGTCGCCGAGCAGCTCGCTGACCGGCGGATCCCTCGCGGCCTCCACGGCCGCATCCCTCGCGGCCTCCACGGCCGCATCCCTCGCGGCCTCCGCGGCCGCGTCCGTGCCCGGGGGATCCTCGGGATCGGCGATGGCGACGTCGACCGAGGGGTTGGGTACGATCTCGTCCACCGGGTCCGTGTCGATGCCGTCGTCGTCGTCGTCGTCGGCCTGGTCGACCGCCACGTCGGGATCGTCGACGGGATCGGGCGTCGCGTCGGGCTCGTACTCGAGCGCGCTCGCGCGGCGGCGCTCTGCGACGCGCTCGCGCCACGCGACGAACGGACGTCGAATCGCAGCGAACACCCCGTACATGTGCAAGGCCGCGAGCAGCACGATCGCGAGCCCGACGCCCACGACGCCCCCGATGATCCTCAGCGGCGCTCGGCGGCGCTCGAGGATGTCGCTCCGCCGCGCATCGACGTCGAACTCGTCGGAGACCACGACGTCGGCACGATCGAGGAGTCCATCGAGATCGTCCCATGCCTTCATCGCGATCAAGTCGTCGTAGCGACGACCGAGGATCCCAAGGTATGCGGCGCGGATCTCCGGGTCGGCGAGCGCCGGATCGAATTTCTCGAGCGAGCCGAGCGCCGGATCGAATTCATTGGTGTCCGCGGCGAGCTCGGCACCGGTGATCGTCGCGGCCCGGGCCGCATCGGCGTGGCGCGTGCCGAGGGGGAGGTCGCGCAGCTGGCGGAGGACCGCCCGCGACTCGCCGCTGAGTTCGTCGTCGAGCGCTCGCGCGGCGGCGACGTGGGCGTCGATGATCGCGTCGGCGATGGCCTCGGCGCGGCTCGGCGCGGCTTCGGCGAGCCGCCGGGCGGCCGTCACCTGGATTCGCAGCGCCGGCACGGCGGTGGCGGGTGTGGCCAGCTCGCGCACCAGATCCTCGATGCGGTCGGTCTGAACCCGCTCGTCGTGCTCGCGCAAGGCCTCCAGGAGCCCATTGATGTCGGCATCTGCGTCGGCGCCGACGCCGCCGCGCGCACCGAGGTCGACCCCCATCGACCGGGCGAGGCCCTCGAGCTGGGCGGCGTGCTTCTCGGGCATGACCGCGAGCAGTCGCCACACCGTCATCCGTTCGGTCATGGAGGCGCCGGCGTCGTCGAAGCGCCGGAGCAGCACCGGCAACATCAAGTCGCCGATCGCCTCGACCGCCTCGACGCCGAAATCGTCGAGGTCGCGCGGGTTGTCGATCAGCCACGCGACGAGGGGCTCGATGGCGGCGGCATGGCGAACCTCGACGTAGAAGCGCAGCAGCTCGCGCTGCATCTGCGGTCGCTCGGCGGCGGCGGCGACCACCCGTTCGACCTGAGTCGTCGTCAGCGGCGAGAGGAGCTGGGCGGCCGGGTTCTGCAGGACCGCGCGGCGCTGCATGTGCGCCGGGGCGTCACGGAAATCGATCGGCTCGAACGCGAGGCGAACGAGCCTGTCGAGCGCCGCGTCACGCAGGCGGCGGAGCGCGCCCTCCCACGCCACCGCGGAGTCGGATCTCGACTGCAGCCGGCGAAAGCCGTGGACCGATACGCCGAGCACGCTCTCCTCGTTGGCGGCGATGTCGTACGACACCTGCGCGGCGGAGAGCAGGATCGTCATCGGGCGCTGGAGCGTCAGGACGCGCTCGAGATCCTCGGGCCGCTCGCACACCAAGATGATGGCGGTGATGGCGTTGAGGCGTTGGAAGTCGGCGAACGCCGGCGGCGCGCGGAGCCGCCGGATCTCGCCCTCCACGGTGTCCATGATGCGGCCGCAGGCTGCCTCGTCGGGCGCCGAGGTGCCCTCGGACGCCGTCGCGCCCGCCCAGCGGGCGAGTGCAGACAGGTCCGCGGGGCCGCCGGCTCGGAGGATCCGGAGTATGTCGCGCTCGCTGGGCGCGGCGAGCGAGTAGCCAGAGAGCGCGACGAGGTAGGCGAGCGGTCCATCCGCAGGCTGGTCCATGGCGTCGTAGCGCTCGCGGACAGCGACCTCTTCGATCGTCGCAGGCGCCAGGGGTGTCTCGTCGCCCGGCACCGTGATCACGGCCACGGGATACGGCATCTTGCGCTCGATCTCCTCGAGGGTGAGGCGAAGCGGTGGCGTGTGCAGGCGGTCCCACGCGAAGTCGAGCTCGGGGCGAGGCAGGACCGCCACGCCGAGCTCGAGGTCGTAGATCGGCCCGTCGAAGTCGTGGCTCATCGCCGCGCGGACGTCGATCGCGGCTTCGGTGGTCTCGCGTTGCTCGCCGGGCACCGCGTCGGTCTCGACCCGCACCGAGATCTCGTCGAACTTCACCAGGGTCTCGATGACGCGCCCCTCGAGGGGCTTGCCGGCCGGTGCCCGCGCAGCGCCGGGTCGATCATCTTCGTCGAGGGATGACGGCGATCCGGCCTCGCCGCCGAGGACGGGGTCGATTGCGGCCAGCCACAGCGCCGCCGACAGAGGGGTTGCAAGCGGCATGGTGCGCCCCGGTCATCGACCGGCCCGGTCCCGCGCTGAACCCCGAGGCGCGATCGAGCGTGAACGACGGGGCTGCAGGTGCGGGTGTGGGATGCGTCCCCGGGACTCAGGCGCCACGCCAGCGGGTCAGACGCGCCTTCGGATCGCGATGAAGGATCCGGGCGAGCTTCAGGATCTCGGCCATCGCCCACGCATCCGTGGCGTCTTGCACGGGGGAGGGTTCTGGATCGACCCGCACCGCGCCATCCTCGTCCCACTCGAGCGTACAACGGATCGATCGCTGCCGGGGCAAGTACACCGCGACGTCATAGCGCGCAGGTGCCTCGGCGCGGCGCTCGAAAACGAAGCGCCCGCCGGTTTCGGGGTGGAGGTCGGCGCTGGAGTTGGGCATCACGCTGGATCTTCTCGGTGGCCGTCGACCGTGTGGCTGTACTCGGCGCCGAGTCCGTCGAACCCGCGGTTGCACGGCGTGTAGCCTTGCGGCGGGGTGTCGTAGTACATCGCGGGCAGCGTGGTGAAGGTGCCCCACTGCTGCTCGGGGATCGCGGCGCCACACACGTCGCAGTGAAACGGCGCGCGTGGTCGCTCGATGAGGTGCCACAGCGGGCCGGACCCGACGAACGTCGCCATCGAGGGCGCAGCCTGTCGCGGCGCCGGGGCGAGGTCAAGTGCGCGTGGTCGCTGCATCAACCGGGGGCGCGGTGGCCGAACTGGTCGGACGTCGCGGCGGCGTAGTCACTGCATGCGACGTCGCCACCCGGACACAGCCTGACCGCCGCATCGGCCAGGGTGCGCGCGGTCGCGTCGTCGCCGGCGGCGCGATGGATTCGCGCGAGCAGCCACGTCGCCGCCGACAGCCGATCCGCCCACTGCGGCTGCCGCTGGAAGAGATCGATCGCGCGGCGGGCCGCAGCCTCGGCGGCGCGGTGATCTCCCAGCGCCAGCGTCGAATCCGAGAGCCCGACCAGCGCAATCGGCAGCTCGACGCGCGATTGCAGCTCCTCCGGCTCGAGGATCGCGACCGCGCGGAGGAAGGCCTCCCGCGCCTGGGCCTGCCGTCCAGCCCGCTGCGCGAGGTGACCGAGCGCAGAATGGGCACCCGCGATCTCGGGGTGGTCGGGTCCGAACGCGGCGGCGTAGATCGCGATGGCGCGGGTGAAGTGCTCGGTGGCTGCGGCGTCGTTGCCCAGCTCGTACTCAGCGGCGCCGAGGTTGTGGTGGGCCGTGGCCACGTCCGGATGAGCGTCGCCGAAGCGGCTGCGGAGCATCTCGAGTTGGCGCGCGAGGGTCTCGCGCGCGGCCTCGTAGTCGCCCGCCGCCCCGAGCGCGACCGCGAGGTTTCCGAGCGCCGCTGCCCGGTTCGGGTGCAAGACGGGTAGCGCGGCGCGGAAGATGGCGTCGGCTCGCCGCGCATGGGCGATCGCCTCGTCGACGCGGCCGAGCCGGAGCAACGACGTGACCGCGTTGTTGAGACCACCGGCGACGCGGGGATGCTCGGGGCCGAGCAGCGCCTCGTCGATCCCCTGCGCGCGCTCATACAGTTCGATCGCCTCGGCGTCCCGGCCTTGGCCCTCGACCGCCACCGCCAGCGAGGCGAGCGAGATCGAGACGTCGAGGCTGCGTTCGCCGAACAGGGCCAGGCGCAGGGCGAGGCCCTCGCGGAGCGCTGCTTCGGACGCGGCGAAGCGGCCTGCGGTCATGAGCACGGTGCCGCGCACGGTGAGGGCCTTGGCACGCAGTCGATCGTCGCCGGTGCGCGCCGCGGCGGCGTCGGCGAAGCGGGCCCAGATCAGGGCCTCGTCGACGCGGCCCAGCTGCGCACCGATGACGAACACGGCGTCGGCGAGGGCCATCGCGGCGACGAGGTCGTGCCGGCTCTCCGCGGCGATCTGGGCGGCGGCGGCCAGGGTGTGCTCAGCGGCGGCGGAGTCACCGATCTTGTCCTCGAGGTAGCCCAGGGCGTGCTTGGCCTCGGCGACGAGCGGCGGATAGGCGAGCCGTTCGGCTGCTGCCGAGGCGGCGGCGGCGCGGGTGTGGGCGTCGGCGTACTTGCCGGCCCGCGTGGTGACGTCGATCCCGGTGAGCTCGCTCCGCAGCGCTTCGACGTCTGCGCGGAGGTCGGGGTCGGTCGGCGGCGCGACGGCCTCGGCGAGGGCTTCGAGATCGGCGCACGCCTCGACCGAGCCGAGGCCGTCGAGGATGCGGACCGACTCGCGCGCGACATCGGCGTCGGCGTGCGCGAACACTTCCGTCACCGCCGCCAGCTCGCGTTCACGGGCCGCCATGCACGCGGCGCGACGATCGAGCATCGCGTCCGACTGCTCGTGGCGGACGTGGGTCGCCAGGCAGCTGTCGCGTCTCATCGTCGCGAGGGCGAGGGCGAACCCACCGAGCCGGTGATCGACCTCGACTCGCGCGCGAGAGGCCCACGCCACACCGGTGTCATCGAGCGCGGCTGCGATCTGCCCGCGGGTCTGCTCGTTCCACGACGATCCCTGCTCGGTGTCGATCGTCGGGCAGGGATCGTCGGCGCGGGCGAGGTGCCACGTGCTGCCGATCGCAACGCCGACGCAGGCGAGCGCGGCCGCGCCGATGGCAATGCGTCGCCGTCGCTGCGCTGGGTCGTCGGCGAGGGCGCCGAGCAAGGCATCCATGTCGGCATGGCGCCGCGTGGCGTTGGCATCGAGGCCGCTCACCACGTGGCGATGCAGCCATCCCGGCACCTCAGCGGACGACTCCGGCGTGAGGATGTCGCCGCGGATGACGTGGTCGAGCAGCGACGCTGGCGTATCGCCTGGATAGGGTCGGTGGCCGTACAGCGCCTCGTAGAGCGTGACGCAGAACGCGAACTGGTCGGAACGGACGCTCGCGGCCGCCCCCGCGAAGATCTCGGGCGCCATGTAGGCCGGCGTGCCTGCGATGCCGTGGGTGATCGACGCGACGATCGCCGTGGCCGCGGCCGTGGCCGTGGCCGTGGCCGTGGCCTGGGCCTGGGCCTGGGCCTGGGCCTGGGCCCGGGCCTGGGCCCGGGATGGATCGGTCGCGGTGTTCCACTCGGTCGACGATTCGCCAGCGCCGCCGTCGCTGCGCGCGAGGCCGAAGTCGACGACCCGCGCGCGGCCGTCGTGGCCGATCATGATGTTGTCGGGCTTGAAGTCGCTGTGGATGATCCCGGCGCGGTGCGCCGCAGCCAGGCCGGCGCCCGCGTCGAGCAGCACGCGCACCACCTCGCGCCACGGTCGCGGCGTCCGCAGCCACTCGCGCGCCGATGTGCCGGCGACGAACTCCATCGCGATCGCGACCGAGCCGTCGACGATCGCGACATCGTGGACGCCCACCACGTTGGGGTGCGCGAGCCGGGCCAGGGCCTGGGCCTCGGCGAGCAGCCGCGCGGCGCCGCGCTCGGCCCTGCTGCCCACGCCCAGTTGATCGCGGATGAGCTTGAGCGCGACCTTGCGATCGAGGCGGGGATCGTAGGCCGCGTAGACCCGGCCCATCGCGCCTGCGCCGAGCTCTTCGAGCACCAGGTAGCGTCCGACCTCCGCGCCGCGCGGCAGTGGGACGTCGTCGGTACGCAGACCGATCGCGTCGGTGACCGTGTCGGAGTCCGACGGCAGTGGCGACGGGCGCGGGACGATCGTGGGATCGTCCGCGAGGCTCACGGCTGCGGCACGTGCTGCGCGGGGCTGTCCGACCCGAGCAGGTCGAACGACCAGAATTGATCGTAGTCGGGGTTGTAGCCGTCGACGTAGGAGCCCTCGGGGCTCGCAGCCCAGCTCGCCTCGTCGAGCATGGCGTCGCGCTGGATGCCGGCGTGGAACTCGAGGATGTCGGGATCAGCGAGGTCGCTGCGGGCGATCCGCAGCTCGAGCAGTTCGCCCTGCCGGTAGACGTCGCCGAGGCCGATCTCCCAGCCGCCGGTCATCCAGCCCGCGTCGCCGTACTCGAGCACCTCGGTGAGGATGTTGTCGGCCCGCCACCGCAGATGCCAGCGCGCATCGAAGGGCAGGCTCGGCTGCTGGGTGTTGGCCAGCACGCCCTCGGTGCTGCCGCCATCGCCCCCGAAGTAGAACACCACCCACACGCTGCCGTTGGCGATCGCGACGTCAGGGCTGCGCATCCCCACGTAGACGTAGCTGTCGTCCCAGGCGATGTGGGCGACGTGCCCGTCGGTCGAGGTCGCGAGGCCCTCGTCGCCGTTCCAGTCGTCGACGCCGTCGACCTCGATGGTGTGGAAGTAGCGGCTCGTGAAGCCATCGCTGGTGAACTCGGCGCCGAGCGGTGCGCCGTCGGCAGCGGTCGCAGACGCGGTGACGCGCACGCGGTAGGTGCTGGCCGACTCGAGGCCGGCCGCCGGGGTGAGCGTGAACGTGGTGTCGCCGTCTTCCGGGTCGACGCTTGCCGAGAGCGGGGCGCACGAGGCGAAGTCGTCCGCCGACAGCTGCACGACGCCGCGACAGGCCCCGTCGTCGGCGGTGATGCTGGCGGGATCCATCGCCTCGGAGAACGTCACGGTGATCGTCGCGTCAGGATCCACGCCGGTCGTTTCGTCGGCGGGGGTCACCATCACCACCGTCGGTCCGTCGACGGACCCGGTGCTCGGCCCGCTGGGATCGGACGACGAGCCGGCCGTGGTCTCGGCGCTGGTGTCGGAGGGTCCCGACGACGCAGTCTCGGTCGCGAGCGACGAGCTGAACGTCGACGGATCGATGGTGTCATTCGTGACCTCCTCGGAGCTGATGTCGTCGCCCCCGGTGTCGCCCCCGGTCTGCCGCCCGCTGTCGCCGCCGGCACAGCCGACAAGGCCCAACACCCACGCCGCCACCGATGCCATTCGCTTCACGACGCCACGCTAAGGCACCGCCACCGAGGGCGTCAATCGACCTTGCGCGCCAGCTCGAGCTCGGCGTCCTCGACCTGCACCACCAGCCCCGTCGCGACGCCGTCGGCGCCGGTGCTGAAGGTCACGTAGTTGCCGCTGTTGTCCTTGAAGAAGAAGCGGTGGCGGCCCATCGGGTGCATCCAAGTCGAGCCGTGCCCGGGCACGTCGAAGTAGAGGCGGTCGCCGATGCGCCGGACCGCGACGTTCTGCAGGGGCTCGAACTGCGCCTCGGCCGTGGGGTCGCCCAGCACCCGGATGGTCTCGTCGGTGATGCCGTAGGTGCCGACGTACCGGGTGAAGGTCCCGGGCGCGACTTCGACCTCGGGGAACTCGATGCGCGGCGCCGGGTGATCGCCGTAGGCCATCATCGCGATGTCCTGGGCGATACGACCGGCGGGCACGACCTCGGTGTTGGCGAGCACCACGACCAAGGTGCGATCCTCGAACCGCATCACCGCCGAGTTGAAGCCATCGATGGCGCCCGGGAAGCTCGCGACCGACTGGCCCTGGTGGCTGCCGACCAGCCAGCCGAACCCGTAGCCGAAGGCGTTGGGGTGGAACATCTGCTCGACGCTGGTGGCCGTGAGCACCTCGCCGCGGGCGAGGGCGGCGTCCCAGCGGGCAAAGTCCTCGACCGTCGAGACCAGACCACCGGCGCCGCCGAACACCGACATGTCGATCGCGTCGGGCCCCTCGAGCTGCTCCTCTTGGTTCCACACGTTGCCGCGGGCGACGTCGCCTTCGTCCTCGCCGAAGCCGGTGCGGGTCAGGCCGGCGGGCTCGAACACGTAGCGCTGCACGTACTCGCCATACGACATGCCGCTGCAGCGCTCGATGATCGCGCCCAGGAGGTAGTACCCCGAGTTGGTGGGCGCGAACTCGGAGCCGGGCTCGAACTCGAGCGGCAACTCGGAGAAGCGGCCGAGCATCTCCTCGGTGCGGTGCTGACGGGCCTTCCACTGGTGGAAGCTCGGCAGATCGGTGTAGTTGGGGATCCCCGAGGTGTGATCCAGCAGGTGCTCGATCGTGATGCTGCGGCCGTTGGGAAAGCCCGGCAGGTGGACCTCGAGCGGATCCGAGAGCTCCAGCATGCCGGCGTCACGGAGCTGCAGGATCGCAGCGGCGGTGAACTGCTCGGTGAGCATGCCGATGCGCATCCGCGTGGCCGGCGTGTTCGCGGTGGCGGTGCGTCGCTCGGCGAGGCCGAAGCCCTCGGCGTAGTGGATCTTGCCATCGCGGGCCACGAGGATCGTGCCGTGGAACTCGAACGTAGGACCGAAGTGGCGGCCGTAGTCGGCGATGTACTCGCGCACCTGGACGTCGAGGTCGTCGGGGATCGGTAGCCCAGCGGGTTGGGCGATGGCGTCCGAGGACTCGGTCGACTTCGAGGTCTCGGTCGGGGCCGCGCGATCCTGGATCGAGGAGGTCGGGGTGGGATCGGTCACGGCCCACATGCTCGAGACGCCGGCGACCAGCAGTGCGGCGATGCCCAGGCCCCAGCGGCGTGGTCGCGCGGCGACGGGTGGCAGGGGCGGCGCCGGCTCGACGTCGATCGCCAGCAGTGCGGGGACGTCGACGTTCACCACCGAAGCCTCGGCGGCCATCACCCGCTCGGCGAACCCCGGCGACACGCCGCCGGGCAGCGCCCGATCGTCCTCGTCGTTCGAGTCGTGACGGACGGCGGCGCCGTCGTCCTCGAGCCACGAGGCGAGGGCGAGGGCGAGCGTCGCGTCGAGATCGGCGGCCGGCGGCCGGCGGCCATCGTCACGCACGGTAGACCTCCGAGAGCGCGTCACGCAGGCGCGTGCGCGCGCGGTTGAGCCGCGACTTCACCGTGCCCAGGTCGATCTCGAGGATCGCGGCGATCTCCGTGTACTCGAGGCCGTGGACCTCACGGAGCACGAACGTCGCCTTGTATTCGGGGGCGAGGCCGTCGATGGCGCGATCGATCAGGTGGGCGAGCATCCGCCGCTCGGCGTGCTCGTCGGCGCGATCGTTGGCGGCGACGTCACCGGGGCCGCCATCGAGGGGCGTGGTGTCGAGCCGCCGCCGCCGCAGCTCGTCGATACTGCGGTGGCACGCGATGGTGAGGATCCATGTCGACAGTCTCGCCGGGCCCGAGCGATCGAAGTTGGGCAGCGCGCGAAAGACCCGCAAGAACGTCTCCTGCGCCACGTCTTCGACCAGCGCGGAATCGCCGTAGCCCCGCAGCAGCCGCGAGACCACGGAGAGCACCGGTCGCTGGTAGCGCTCGACCAAGGCCCGGCGCGCGCGGATGCTGCCCCGCTGCGCGCTGACGACCGTGACCTCGTCGAGCTCGGGGAACCGGTCCTTCGGGCGGCCAGGCGGAATCGGTGCGGCCACACTCACCGGGTCGGTTGCACGGCCGGGCGGCGCGCGGGTTCCCTGGTCGTCGTGCGAGGCCACGAATTCCCAGGGTACGCCGCAACCGCGGCATGGTGTCCGATCGGGCGGCGCGGGCCTGTGCAGGGCTGGGCCGGTTGCCCGCGCCACGACAGGCAGCGGACCGCGCCGCCCGCGCTGGGGCGCGGGGCCGCGAACCTTGCCACCATCGGCGTCGCGGGTCGGGCCCGCGGCCGACGATGGGGACCACGACGCCGTCACCGACGATGCGCCCGCGCGGTGCGATCCTCCTCTCGCGCATCGCGACGCTCCTCCCGCGCGGCGCGATGCTCCACCCGCACGACGTGATGTGGGCCGTGGCCGGGATCGCGCTGTTGGCCGCGGCGATGCGGCTGCATGCGGTGGGCGTCGGCTTCGCGATGGACGACTACGCCCAGCTCGCGATGCTCGCCGACGCCTATCCCGTCCGGCGTGCGCCGTGGGATCTCTTCGCGTTCTGCGACGGCTCGAGTGCCGACATCGACGCGCTCGTCGACGCCGGTGCGTTCCCGTGGTGGTCCGATCCGACGCTGCGCCTGTCGACGCTGCGGCCGCTGCCGAGCCTGCTGACCTGGTTCGACGTCCGCGCCTTCGGGCTCGCACCGCGGCTGCATCATCTCCACACGTTTGCGTGGTGGTTGGCGATGCTCGCCGTCGTCGCGCGGCTGCTGCTGCGGATGCTGCCGGCCCGCTGGGCGGTGCTGGCGTTTGCGTTGTACGCCCTGGACGAGTGTCACGCCCAGCCGCTGGCGTGGCTGGCGAATCGCAACGCGATCGTTGCCGCGACCTTCGGCATGGCGGCCGTCCACGCCCACGTCGTGGCGCGCGAGGGCGGTCGCGGGGGCGCCCTCGCTGCGGTGTGGCTGGCATTCGCGCTCGCGTGCGGCGAGGGGGCCCTGGGTGCGCTCGGCTTCATCGCCGCGGTCGAGATCGCCGGTCAGGGATCGCCGCGGCCGCGCGCGCTCGTGCCGATCGCGATCGTGGTGCTCGCGTGGGCGGGCATCCATGCCGCCGGGGGCTACGGCGCGGGTCATTCGGGCGTGTATGTGGATCCCGTCGACGAGCCGCTGCGCTGGCTCGTCGTCGCGGCCCAGCGCGTTCCGATCCTCATCGCCGATCTCGCGCTGGCGCTGCCGACCGGCCGTTTGGCGCTCGGTGGTCGCGGGCTCCTCGCGCAGCAAGTCGCGGGCGTGCTCGCGATGCTCGCTATCGCATGGTGGTTGCGGCGTGTCGCGCCGCGCGGCGACGCGGCGGAGTCGGTGGCGTTGCGGACGTTCGCCCTGGGGACGCTGTTCGCGGTGCTGCCGATGGCGTCCGCGTTCGTGTCGGCGCGCCTGCTCGTGATCCCGGCGATCGGCGCCCACGTGCTCATCGCCCACGCGGTGCTGGCTGGACTCGCGGCGTGGCGTCGCCACCGATGGACTGCGCGTGCCCGCGTGGCGCTGGCGGCCGTCTTGCTCGCGGCCCACGGCCTCGCTGCGCCGTGGTGGTCCATACGCGAGATCACCGAGGTCCGCACCTTCGCGGCCGATGCCCGTCGTGCAGCCGCCAGTGCGCCATTCGATGCGGGCACGGACGTCGTCGTGCTCGTCGCCGCCGACCCGGCGACGCTGCTGTATCCGCCGCTCGTCCGCGCGGCCACAGGCCTGCCGCCGCCGCGCAGTTACCTGGTGCTGTCGGCGGCGCCGGGGACCCATCGACTGCGCCGGACCGGCGCCCACACCCTCGAGCTCGAGCACGACGCGGGCATGTTGCGCGGCGCCGTCGAGCAGATGTTCCGCCGCGACGATCGCCTGCCCGAGGTCGGCGCGCGGCGGCACGTCGGTGATGCCGTCGTCGAGGTGCGCGCGGTCGATGGCGAGGGCCATCCGACCCGCGTGGCGGTGACGTTCGCCACGCCCATCGACGATCCGACCCTACGCTTCGTGCTCGCGACGCCGGCGGGTTTCGTCCGCTATCCGCTGGGACCGGTGGGGGTGGCGGTCACGCTGCCGCCGGCGGCGGCGCCCAGTCGGTGAAGGAGTGTCCTCCGCCCGTCAGAAGCAGATGCGGCGCTCGCCCCCGGCGGTGTCGATCCCCTCGCAGCGCATGCCCTCGGGGCAGGCGCCATCCGAACAATCGAGGGCGCAGACCTCCCGACCCTGGGGCTCACGGATGTCGAGGCACGAGACCTCGGCGCCGTCGCCTGGCGCGGGCGCGCACTCGCTCGGATCGCCGGGGGCGGCGCAGGCATTCGAGCAATAGCCGCCTTCGCCGGGTGGGAACACGCAGAACGACAGGGGCACGCACTCGCGGACGTCGACGCAGGCCGAGTACATCGCACCGAGCGCCGTCGGCTGCACGCCGGGCTCGACACTGCCCGTGTCGTCGCCCCCCGTGTCGTCGCCCCCCGTGTCGTCGCCGTCGCCATCGGTCGAGACCGACGGCCCGCAGCCGGGGGCGACGCCGATCAGGCAGCCGAACCGGCAGCCGAACCGGCAGCCGAACCGGCAGCCGAGCAGCCAGAGGGTTCCGAGGCGGCGCAGTCGCGGCATGGTAGCGAGATTACGCCGGCTCAGACACCGCGTCACCTGCGGCGGGGCGGCGGCGGCCGCCGATGGGGCGGAGCATCGGTAGCAGCTCGAGCACGCGGACCACCAGCTCGCGCTCGTCGTCGGTGACGACGTCGTCGGCCAGGGCGATGCGCAGCGCGTCGTCGAGGATGGCTTGCCGGCTAGTGCGGAGCTGGCGGAACTCCTCGAAGTCGACGACGTGATCCTCGCGGATGCGCCGGATCAGCCCGTCGAAGTCGTGCAGGTGCTCGTCCATGCCGCGGAGCAGCGCACGCTCGTCGGCGGTGATGCGGCCGTCGAGCCGCGCGGCGACCCGGAGCTCGTTCATGATCGCGTCGTGGTCGGCGCGGACCGTGGCGATCACGAGCTCGCCGTCGGGGTCGCTCAGGGCGATCATCCCGTGCACCGTCCGTGCGAGGACGCCGCGCAGCGGTGCCACTGCGCCGAGCTCGCCCAGCAGGTCGGCGAGATCGAGGACCTCGGCGGCGAACAACGCCCGCAGGCAGCGCTCGATCTCGCTGGCGCCGAGGCGGATCACGCCGGCGGGCACCGCGAAGCGCCTGGCGATCATCTCGTCGGGGCGCAGTGGGCCGTCTTCGGCGATGAACGCGATCACCTCGCGTGCCCGCGCGACGGCGCCGTTGGCCAGTCGCAGCGCGAGCTCGCACTCGTTGGGATGGAGCATCAGCGTTCGATCGCCGATCACGATCGCGGCGGCCGTGGCGACGAGGTCGGCGCCGGCGAGGTCGGCCGCATCGCGCCACGCCACCGAGGTGCCGATCCCACCCACCTGACGGTCCTGGGCGAGGACATCGACGATGGTGGCAAGCGCGGTGCCGAAGGCGGCGCAGCCGGCCGGCCATCCCGGCATGTGCGCGAGGGTGTCGCGGACATCGGTGGCGAACGTCGCGAACGCGGGGCCCACGGCGGCGAACTCGTCGGCGTAGGCGGCCTCGGGGCGGGCGCCATCCAAGTGGAGCTCGGAGTACAGCAGCGACGCGCTGCGATCCATCGCCAGCGCCAACATCGCGACCTTCATCATCACCACGGTCACAGGCGGCGGCAGCTCGGCGCCGCCGTCGTCGCCGAGGACGGTGCGTACCAATGCCGCGGCGCGCAGGCCGAGCTGCGGGTGGTCGACCAGCGACTCGAACAGCCCTCCGGGCGCCGCCGCATCCCGTGCCACCTCGAGCAGCGCCGCGGCGCGCGGGTGATCGGGGGCAGGCAAGGCGTCGAGGCCGAGCACCGAAGCGGCGTCCATCGTCGGCGATGGTAGCATCGCCGACGTGAGGCTGGGATCGCAGGGCACGCTGGCGGAGCTCGGGCAGGGCGACCTCGGATGCGCGCTGCGGGTGCGCATCGAGGTGCCGCGTTGGAGCTTCGTCAAGCGCAAGGCCGACGGGCGCGTCGATCTGGTGTCGCCGCTGCCGTGCCCCTACAACTACGGCAGCGTGGAGGGCAGCGTCGCAGCAGATGGCGATCCCCTCGACGCGCTCGTGCTCGGTCCGCGACTGTCGTTCGGCACCATCGCTTCGACGCGGCTGTGGGCGGTGATGGGCTTCCTCGACGACGGTGTGGACGACCCCAAGCTCGTGTGCGCCGACGCGCGGCCCGGTGCCGCGCAGCGTCGTGGGATCGAGCGCTTCTTCACCGTCTATGCCGGGTTCAAGCGGGCGGTGTACCGGCTGCGCGGAAGGGGCGGCAGCCAGACCCGCCGCCTGGGCTGGCTCGAGCCGTGGTCACCCGGTACCGACCTTCCTCGGTGATCACGACGCGCCGGCGTCCTCGAGCTCGAGCTGACCACGCAGGTGCGACGCTGCGATGATCAGCGCCGGTCGGAACAGCAGGTTGATGCCGGGGATCGCCAGCAGCGCGAACACGCCGAAGCCGAAGCCGGCGCACAGCGCAGGGTCGCGCTCGACCATCCGCACCTCGGGTGCCCAGCCGCGCACCAGCGTCTCGAGCACCTCGACGAACATGCGCACGGGCGCGAGCCATGGCCGGACCCGCGGGTGCTGCACGCCGTGCACCGCCCGCGCGAACCACGGTTGGTGCGGGTGGGCCTGCTCGGCGGCGAGCACCGACTCGACGGTCTCGCCGGGGCCCAGCGAGCGGCCATTGTCGAACGCCTCGATCACCATCCAGTGCATCGTCCACATCAGCTGAGCTATGAACGCCGCGACAGGCCCCACGCCGGGCAGCAGCGCCAGTGCGAGCGTCAGCGGCGCGATCCCGATCGCGATCACGATGGTCTGCGCGACACTTTCGCCGACCGCCTGCCCGATGGGCTTGAGGTACGGTGTGCGCGGACCGAGCCCGAGCCGGTTGCGCGCACGCGCGGCCATGCGGGCGTAGTGGCGGGCGAAGATGAAGGGCGGCACCGGTGCCAGCGCGGCGAACGTGGTGAAGAACGCGACCACGAAGGTCCCGAACCACGTCAGCGTCGTGTTGCCGAGCGACCACCATGCGGCGTCATGGATCGCTTCGGTGGACACGGAGGCGATGACGGCGCAGACGAGGGCCACGAACAGCACCGGGGCGAGTGCCGAACCCAGCATGTCGGTGTCGCGCAAGAGCAGACGCATGCCCAGCAGTGGCTGCCGCGCTCCGTACCAGAACCGGCTGCGCCGATCGTGCCTCGGGGGCAGCGGCGAGGGGCCCTCGGCCTCGTTCCACGCCTGGTTGGCGGCGGCACGGAGCTGCGACCACGACGAGCCCCGCAGGGTGGGATAGGGGGCCGTGCGGCTCGGCACGGCCGGTAGGCTCGCGGGTGGTTCCATGCCGAGGGCCGAGCATACCGCAGACGTCTGCGGACTATTTCGGCTTGGGTGCGGGCCCCCATGCGGCCTGCACCCGACCGGGCAGGAGCAGATACAGACACGGGATCACCAGCAGCGTGAGCAGTGTCGACGACGTGAGCCCGCCCATGATCGACACCGCCAGCGGCTGACGCAGCGCCGCGCCGTCGCCCAGACCGAGCGCCATCGGCACCAGCCCGAGCACGGTGGTCAGCGTGGTCATGAGGATCGGGCGCAGGCGAACGCGGCCGGCCTCCAGGACCGCCTCGAACAGCGGCATGCCGGCGCCGCGCCGATCGTTGATCGCCGAGACCAGGACGATCGCGTTGTTGACGACGATGCCGCCGAGCACGATGACTCCGATGCCGACCATCGCCGACAGTGGCAAGCCGGCGATGCCACACCCCACGGCGACGCCGGCCACCGCGAGGGGCACCGAGACCAGGATGAGGAGCGGGTGCAGCAGGTGCTCGAAAGTCGCGGCCATCACCACGTAGACGAGGAACAGCGACAGGGCGGCGGTGAAGGCGATGCTGTCGAGCGACCCCTGCATCTGCCCGGCCTGCCCCGAGATCTCGGTCGTCACCGTGCCGGTGGGATCGGCATGGGCGTCGAGCACGGCGGCGATCTCGGAGGCGACACCGCCGAGATTCACGCCGTCGGTGCGGGCGCGGATCCGGAGCCCGCGGCGGCCATCGATGCGGCGGATCTCGGCGGGACCGCGGCCGGGTGCGATGTCGGCTACGGCGCCCAGTCGGATCGGCACGCCGTTGACGACGCCGACCACGATCGCGCCGACGTCGTCGACGCTGCCGCGATCGCGCAGCGGCAGGCGGACGCGTACGTCGAGCTGTTCGTCGGGCAGATGGAGCTGCGTCGCGACCTCGCCCGTCAGGGCGCGCTGCACCGCCGCCGCGGCGACGCTGACCGACAGGCCGACGCGGCCGAGGCGCTCGCGATCGAAGTCGACGCGCACCTCGGGGCGGCCGTCGAGATCGTCGACGACCACCTCGGGCAGCGCGTCGATCTCGAGGAGGTCCGGCACCAGCGCCCGGGCCATCGCCCCGGCGGCGGCGGCGTCCTCGGAGAAGACCTGGACCTCGATCGGCGGGCCGAAGGCGATCAGCGTCGGGCGCCCGAGCACGAGCCGCGCGTCGGCGATCGGCAAGGCGGCACGCATGCGCGCGAGCACCCGTTCTTCGATCGCGGCCGACGGGACG
>JBBQJI010000068.1:0-34423 GCA_038325765.1 Nannocystales bacterium | reverse complement strand
GGGCCACGCCCGGCCACCTCGCGGAACCCCACGCCAACGATCACGCGAGCATGTCGCTCGGCACGTCGCTCGCATCGTTCAGCGCATCGATGCCCTCTCGCGAACACGAGATGTTGGTCGAGCTGCTGCGCGAGCATCCCGAGCTCGTGCTCGCGCTGCTGCGTGCATCCCTCGGGATCCCCATCGACGGCGACGTCGAGGTCGCGGCGAGCCCCGAGAACCTCACGGAGATCCTGCCGCCGGATTGGCGTGCCGATCTCGTGCTCATCGTCCGGGCGCCGGGCTCTGGCGCGGCGAGCTTCGCCGCGATCGTCGAGGTCCAGCTGCGCCGCGACCCTCGCAAGCGCTGGACGTGGCCGGCGTACCAGGCCTTGCTGCGTTTACGGCTGCGGTGCCCGGTGCAGATCGTCGTCGTGACCCTCGACGAGGACACCGCGCGGTGGTGCGAGGAGCCGATCGTGCTCGACGATCTCGGCTCGCGGCTGTGTCCCGTGGTGATCGGGCCGTCCGAGGTGCCCGTCGTCACGGAGGTCGAGCGCGCGCGCCGTCACCCCGAGGTGGCCCTGCTCGGGGTGCTCGCCCATCGCAGAGCAGCAGCCGCATTCGAGGCCGCGCGTACGTTGCTCGTCGCGCCCGACGACGTCGACGAGGCCCGTGCCCGCTGGTACGCTGACGTCGTCCTGGGCTTCGTCGACGAAGCCGTACGCCGTGCCCTGGAGGCCGAGATGAACCCCGAGACGTACGAGTTCCGCAGCGAGTTCATGCGTCGCATCATGGCTGAGGGCGAGGCCCGCGGCGAGGTTCGCGGGGAAGCCCCGCGGCGAGCTGGTCGCCCTCGCCAATGCCGTCGTCAAGGTGCTCGAAGCCCGCGGCCTCGCGTGCGACGACGACCACCGCGCGATCGTCCCCGCCTACAGCGACCGCGCGCAGCTCGAGGACTGGCTCGTGCGGGCGGTGTACGTCCGCGACGCCGACGAGCTGCTCGCGCCTGCGTAGTCGCTACACCGAGCGGGCGACCTCGCCGGTGCGCAGCGCGGGCTCGGGCAGCTCGCGCCACACCAGCGCCGCCGTCAGCAGGATCGACACCGCCGACGCGATCGTGCACGCGCCGTAGCCGACCTGCGTGTACAGCAGCCCGGCCACCACGGCGCCGAGGCCCCCGCCGATCTGCCCCGTGGCCACCCCAGGCTCATGAATGCGCCGCGGCGCGCGTCGGGCACCAGCGCGGTCAGCAGCGCTTGCAGCGGGGACCCGGTGCGGCAGGCCGCCGTCGTTTCGGCCCACGACGTTGAGCCCATGCGACGACCTGCCGATCCGGCCGACGCCCAGTACGCCTTTCGAGGATGGACGGTTTCCAGCGAGCATGAGCTCGACCCCCTGCGACGCTTGACGCCCGTGTTGGCGAATCCTGCCACGGTCGGCGACTTGACAGGGGCGGAGGTTCGCAGTAGTCACACAAGATGCAACCGGATTGCGTTGGGTGCTCTGGGTGCTCTGGGTGCTCTGGGTCTCTGGGTCTCTGGGTCTGGACAGAGACGGCGAATGGACTCCGAGCGGATACTTCCACCCTGGGAAGCGCTACGGAGAGCATCTCAATGCTGGGGGCACCGCGGTGCCGTGGAGTGGGGTTTTCTCCAAGGACTGGCGTGTCCACCGGAAGTATGACTACGCAGTCATCTTTCTTCAGGACAGGGAGAGCGCTGTCGATCTCGGATGGTTCGGAATCCAGTGGTGGAATGACGCTGCTTCGTACAACGGGAAGGAGATTTTTCTCACAGGTTATCCGAGCAGTGCCCAGTTGTGCAAGGAGTCGCCGTTCGCTTTGCAGGAATGCAGTGGGTACATGTACGAAGACCATGACGTGCTGGAATCCGCTGATTATCGAAGCGGAGGTCTCGATGATGAGCAGCTGGCTCATGACACCGATTCCCAGCCTGGTATGAGTGGATCCCCGCTATGGCGGGGCTCGCATCAGGCCATCCTCGCTGTCAACTGGGGGTCCTTGGGAGAACCGGATCGCTACTTCGGGGCACGATTCCGCCGAAGTATGCATAATGATGTCTGTTCGTGGATCGCAGCCGTCCCGAGCGCTCACGCGTCCCACGCCAACTGCAACTGAAGGTCCTGCGCCATGATCAGACATCTGATGATTCGTACCCTCGTCGTTGCTAGCCTCTCGATTCTCGGCTGTGTCGATTCTGCCGAGCGAGACCCCCTCCTCGATGAAGGGGGCGATGCTCCAGCGTCGGGGACCGAAGACGCCACGGGCGAGCCACCCCACGACCTCAGTGTCTGCGCCCAGACGTCCTCCCCCCTGCTCTCAGACGCGTGCATGGCAGCCCTGGATGCGATCTGCATCCAGGCAAGCGACCAGGAGTCATGCGCTGATACCCCCCTTCCTAATGAGATTCTGAGCGGATACGTTTTCGCGTGTGCGTGGGTGTCGACGGTTCATTTCCTCGGTGATATCGAGACGTGCGCGCAGCCGCAGGTGTCCACCCGTTGCGCGGCGGGGTTGAGGAACAACTTTTCGTGTGTGCCTGAGTGCGACTCGGAGTTCGCCGATCATGGGTGGCGCGCGGAAGTGGACGGGCTATCCCTTGCCTCGTGCCCCGCGGACGGCGAGCGCCTCGAGGGGCCGTTCGGCGGCGTGGGCTGCTCGACCGACAACGCGCCTCCCCTCTGCGAATGCGTTGACATCGCCTGCGCTGCGATCCAGCCGTGAAGTGCGAATGGGTCGTTCCGCGACCCTCGCAGCGTGCCGGCCTTGCTACACCGAGCGGGCGACCTCGCCGGTGCGCAGCGCGGGCTCGGGTAGCTCGCGCCACACCAGCGTCGCGGTGATGAGGATCGACACCGCCGACGCGATCGTGCACGCGCCGTAGCCGACCTGCGTATACAGCAGCCCGGCCACGGCGGCGCCCAGGCCCCCGCCGAGCTGCCCCATGGCGACGACAAGGCTCATGAAGGCGCCGCGCCGCGCGTCGGGCACCAGCCTGCTCAGCAGCGCCTGCATCGGCGACCGGCGCAGGGCGAGCAGCGTCATCGCGACGAAGAACATGATCGCCGCGGTGACCGCCCCCTGCACGAACGCGGTCGTCGCGACGAACTGGATCGCCGCGCCGGTGCACGAGATGAGGATCATCGCTCGCCGTCCCATGCGATCGGACAGGCGGCCCGCGCGGGGGCCGAAGAGCACGCTGGCGATGCCGCCGACGGTGAACATCATCGCGATGTCGCCGGCACCCAGGCCGAGCTCGGACTCGGCCCAGCTCGGCAGGTAGACCACGAAGTTCGACACCGCGAAGAACATCGTCGCGTAGACCAGCGCGGCGCCGCAAACCGGCCGCATCGACAAGAGCGCGACGTACTCGCCCAGGCCCGAGGACAGCGTGAGCGGGCGATCGGGGCGATCGGGGCGCTCGAGCTGCGGCTGCGGCACCACCAGTAGCACCAGCACGAACGCGACGGTCATCACCGCGGCGAACAGCACGAACGCGGCGGCGAAACCGTGCGTGGATCTGATGACCGTGCCGATCGGCACGCCCACGATCTGGCCCATCGCGAAGCCGCTCATCAACCAGCCGTTGGCCCAGCCGCGGCGCTCGTAGGGGAAGTAGTCGCCGACGAACGACACCGCCGATCCCGTGAGCACGCCGCCGGCGACGCCCGCGAGCACCCGCACCGCGAGCAGGCTGCCCATGATCGACCACACCGGGCTGTCCGTCACCGCTCCCGTCCGCAGCCGCGCGTTCTACGAGCAGGCCCTCGCGCCGCTCGGCTACCGCGTGATCACGCAGGTGCCGGTGGAGCACACGGACGGCAAGGTGGTGCCGGGGCTCGGCGTCCCGCCCACGCCGGATTTCTGGCTGCACGAAGGGCAGCAGCGGACGCCGCCGTTCCACATCGCGTTCCATGCGGAGGATCGCGCGGCGGTCGATGCGTTCCACCGCGCCGCGATCGCGGCGGGCGGGACCGACAACGGCGCCCCCGGCCTGCGGCCGCACCATCACCCGGGATACCACGGCGCGTTCGTGCTCGATCCTGACGGGCACAACATCGAGGCGGTCTGCCACGAAGCGCCGTGACGGGCGCCGGAGAGACGCGTCGACGCCATCAGCCGACGCGAACACGTTCGCGCGGGGCCGCATACGCGTCGCCGCCGAGCACGGCCGCCAGTGCGCGTCCGAGCGCGAATGTGTCGCCAGGCGCGACGAGCTCGAGCCGACCACTGGCGTGCTCGAGCTCCGGGATCCCGCCCACCCGCGTGGCGACCACCGGCACGCCGTAGGCGAACGCCTCGCGGATGACCAGCGGCGCGCCCTCGGACAGGCCCGCGACCTCGCGCGAGGGCACGCAGACCACGTCGGCGCCCGACAGCAGCGCGTGCTTGGCGTCGGCGTGGACGAAGCCGTGGAAATGCGCGTCGACGCCGAGTCGCGCCGCCAACCGCTGCAGGCGGCGGCGATGGGGGCCGTCACCGGCGATCTCGAGCCGCGGCGCCGGATGCATGCGAACCGCGGCGGCGAACAGATCCTCGACGCCCTTTTGTGGGATGAGGCGCCCCAGGTACAGCACCACCGGTGCGCCCGTCCGCGCCCCTCTCACCGGACGCGGCGGCGCATCGGCGACGCAGTGGATCATCGGCTCGACCGTCAGGCGCTCCGGCGCGACCACGCCCGCGAACGCGCGCTCGAAGCGGGCGCGCTTCTCGGCCGAGGGGAAGCGTACCGCGTCAGCGTGGCGGATGAGCGCGGCGAAGCGGGCGCGCAGCGGCCCTGGCAGCCACAACAGCACATCGACGTCGGTGCCGTGCCCGAACAGCTCGAACTGCACGCCCCGGCGCACGCACTCGTCGGCGACGATCCAACCGCCGGGCAGCATCATGTGGGAGACGACGCGATCGATCCCGCCCTTGTCCAACTCGCGCTGCACCGCGCGCCGCAGCCCGCGGACCAGCGGCCACACCAAGGCCGCTCGCCACGGCCGGTCGCGGATGTTCTCGAGGATCCCGAAGTTGCCAGTGAGCGTGGACAGCCGCGCGGGAGCGTAGTCGAAGCGGACGATCTCGCACACTCCCGGCAGGCTGCCCCAGCACCACGCAGTGCGCGGCGCCAGGATCCGCACCAGCGCGCCGCCCCGCGCCGCCTGCTCCCAGTGGTGCAGGATGAAGGCGCCGCGGGGATCGCCGGGGTACTGCGGGAAGGTGGTCGAGACCACCAGCGTGGTGGTCACGCGCGCTTCTCCACGAAGAACACCGAGAAGCCGGCGAAGCGCCGGACCGGCGAGTCCATCAGCGCCCACTCTGCGGCCTCGAGGGCGCGACCGAGCATGGGTACGGCGAACACCGCGGGGTGCGGCGTGATCACGCGGATGCCTTTGACATCGAGGAGCCGGGCACCTTCGGGCAGCAGCCGCTCGACCTCGTTCGGGGTGAGAAACGCGGTGGTGATCGCCCCCTCGTCGAACTTCTTCGAGGTGGCGCGCGGACCGAACGCGCGCTTGATCAGGTAGCGCAGTGAGTGGCGGTTGTAGATGTCGAACACCAGGTGGCCGCCAGGCCGCACCACGCGGACCATCTCGGCGAGCGCTACGTCGAGCTGCGGCACGTGGGAGAGGACCTTGAAGCTGTAGGCGACGTCGAAGCTGGCGTCATCGAACGGCAGCGCGGTCGCGGAGCCCTCGCGGACGTCGAGCCCGCGGTCGCGGGCGCGGGCGAGCATGCCCGGCGACACATCGATCCCCTTGGCGCTGCGGGCGAACTCGGCGCAGCGTTGCAGCACCAAGCCGGTGCCGCAGCCGACCTCGAGCAGATCGCGGCCTGCACCCATGCGCTCGACCAAGGCGGCGGCTTGATCGTCGATGAGCTTGTGGTAGCCGCGGTCGCGCCCGCGATCGTAGCCCTCGGAGAATGCATCGTAGTACTCGCGGTTGTCGGTCATCGCAGGCGCTCCAGTTCGGCATACAGCGCGACGTAGTCCGCAGCCATGCCACAATCCGAGAAGCGTCGCTGCACGAGCGTGCGGGCGGCGGTGCCCCAGGCGCAAAGGCGGACGCGATCGACCGCAGCCGCCGCGATCTGCAGCGCCGCGGCCTGCGGATCGCGGGGCAGACGGAGCCCGATGTCGAGTCCCTCGGCGGCGGCGACGTCGAAGATCTCCGACACCGGCGCGACGTCGAGGGCCGCGAGGCCGACCCCACGCGCGAGGCCCTCCAGCAGCACCAGCGGCAGGTCGACCTTGCGGCGGGTGTGATCGGCCAGGTACAGCTGCAACGACGCGCTCCGCAGCAAGGCGTCCATGTCGTCGACCTCGGCGAGCACCTCGACGCGGCCGTCGGCGATCGCATCGGCGAGCTCACGGCGCACACGCGCGCGCGCGGCCGCGTCGCCGTCGCCCTTGGGGCGGCAGGCCAGCACCAGCTGCCAGCGCGCGAACTCGGGCCGACCGAGCATCGCACCCAGGGCGATGAGGCGGGTCGCCGTGCCGTCGTCGAGATCGCCCGCGTACAGCAGCCGCGACGAGTTCGCCGGATCCACCACCGCGTGCTGTGGCAGGACCACCCCGGGATAGATCACCCGCAGCCGAGGATGGCGCAAGCCCGCGCCCTCGAGCCGCATACGCGCGTCGTCGGAGGTGACGACGATCGCATCGAGCCGCTGTAGCGCGCCGACGTGGGCCTCGGCGCCCTCGGAGGCGGGGATCGTCTGCACGAAGCGACGGCGACGGCCGAGCCTCTGTACCGCCGCGAGCACGGACTGGCTGGCGCGGTTGGGCGAGAAGAACAGGTGGACGTCGAGCGACGACAGCCGCGGATCCAACAGCGTGCCCAGCAGCCGCGCGCGGTCGAGCAGGCCCGGCGCGTAGCCGATCGCCGCCGCCGGCACCACCCGGTCGTGCCCCGGCCGCAGCGGCGCCTCGGGATCGCCCAGGTACGCACACTCGCGCCCCGGCGGCAGCGCCCGCACCAGCGTCGACGCGAGCACGGTGGTGCCATCGCGCAGCGGTGCGCGCAGTGGCTTGCTCAGCACCAACCAGCGGGCGTCACTTGGCACGGCGCAGTCCCTTCAGCTCGGCGATGGTGAGCGCCCGGACCCCCAACGCGACGGCGACGAAGGTCACCGCGAGCACGCCGAGCTTAGCCACGATCGCGAGCTTGCCCACAGCACCTGTGGCCGACATCTCCGGCCACAGCCACGCGACGCCCTCGACCGCGAGTACGCACAGCAACACGCGCATCAGCTGCGCGATGCCGACGCCGGCGTCGAACACCCGCGCCAGCGCGACGGCGCCGGCGATGGCCGCGAGCGCACCGGCGGCCGCGACGATCCACGCCGCCGCGCCCGTGAACCCCGTAGGGATGAACACCAACCCGCCGATGACGATCACGGTGAGCGGCAGCGCGACCAGCATCACCGCGATGCGCGGCCGCCTGGCGCTGTTGAGGACCCACGCCACAGTCACCGCGAACGAGTAACCGGAGAAGCCCCACACCATCAGCCGCAGCTGGGAGGCGGCTTCGCCGTAGGCCTTGGGGAACAGCAATGCCTGGATGTCGCGCGAGCACGCCGAGCCGATCGCGCTCATGAACGCCAGCAGCACCACGGTGACCTTGGCGGTCTGCGCCACGTAGTGGCGGACCTTGGCCGCCTCGCGCTGGTCGATCGCGGCGATCAGCGGAAACGCCAGCAAGGATACGGCGTTCATCAGGCTGTAGGGCACCAGCGCGATCTGCTGTGCGCTCGAATAGTAGCCGACCGCGTCCTCGCGCGAGCCGGTGTCGGCGAACGCCTTGAGCAGCAGGACGTCGACCGATTGCAGCAGGTTGGTGATCGCCGTGAAGACGATGAGCTGGCCGGCGAACCCCGCCATCGACGCCCCGCCCTGCCCTGCGCCCGTCGGCGTGGGCGCCACGTCGGCGAGCATCAGCCGCGACAGCAGCAGCGCCAGCACGGCCGCCAGCGTGAACCCGGCGACCGTCGCCGACAGCCCCAGCCCAGCGGCCGCCGCGGCGACGATGAGCGCGGCCTTGCTGCCGGCCATGAAGATGTCGAGCAGCGCCTGCCGCCGGAACCGCCGCACCGCGTTGAGCGTGCCCAGGTTCACCGCGTACATCGCATAGACGACCGAGATCGGCGCGACCACCCGCACCGGGTTGGCGAGCTCGGGATCCGACAGCACCCAGCGCGCGAGGTAGGGTGCCGCGAGCAGCAGTACCAGCATCGTCGGGCCGCCGAGCACCAGCGCCAGCCGCATCCCCCGCGCACGCAGGGCCGCGTAGTCGGGGCAGCCCTGGTCGTACTGGGCGGCGAGCGGGCGGCTCACCGAGAACAACAGGGTGTAGATGATCACCATGTTGGGCACGGCGATGAGCCGCGCGATCGAGTAGTAGGAGCCGTAGGCACCCGGCGACAGCAGGTGCGTCAGCGAGATCGTGATCGCGTAGCTGCTGACGAGGAACCACAGCTTGGCTCCGCCGAGCCACATCCCATCGCCACCGAGTCCAGACTTTCGCTGCGCGGAGTCCAAGGCGCGCAAGTGTGCACCGTCGTGTCGGGGGCCGCACGCGGGCCGCGCGGGCCGCTCGGGCCGCTCGGGCTGCTCGGGCCGCTCGCGGGCCACACGCGGGCCGCTCGCGTGATGGCTCGACCGCCAGGCACGCGCGACGCGTCGCGCAACGTCCCTCAACGAGCCGCGGGTCGGCCGCACCCGGGCACGCGTGCCTGGCGACCTGCGCGAAGGGAAGGGAGCCGGGCCACCGGCTCCACCCACGGCGACAACCGTCATGACGTGCGCAGGCGCACGACGTAGGGTTTGACGCGCTGACCGCCGATCCCTATGGTTCGCCTTCTCACCTCCGCGTACGCACCTCCGCGTACGCTTGGATTTCGGGCCCATAGCTCAGTCGGTCAGAGCGGCCGGCTCATAACCGGCTGGTCCCTGGTTCGAATCCAGGTGGGCCTACCGTTCCGCTCCGGGAGCACCCATGAACCCGCAGATCACTGCGCTCTACGAGCTCCAGCATCGCGATCGCCAGCTCATCGCCCTCGAGCGCAAGCTCGATGCAATCCCCAAGCGCCTCCGGGAGCTCGACGACGACCTCGCCAAGCTCGAGGCGATGCTCGGCACCGAGCGCAAGAAGGGTGACGACACTCGCGCCTTCGAGCGCAGTCAGCGTGACCAGCTCGCCGAAGAAGAAGATCTCGTCCGCAACGCCAAGGCAAAGGTCAGCCAGGTGAAGACGGCGCGGGAGCTCACCGCCACCCAACGCGAGCTCGACTCCACGCGGCGCATGATCACCGCGCGCACCGAGGAGATCCGCAAGCTGCAGCACGGCTTCGAGGAGACCGAGCAGCGCATCGCCGCGATGCAGAAGGCGCTCGACGATCTGCGCACCTCGGCCGACGCCGAGCGCACCCGCCTGCACGCGCTGCAGGCCAAGGTCGAGGTCAAGATCGAGAAGCTGCGCGGCAGCCGGACCCACCTCACCGCGGCGATCGAGCGCGAACTGCTCGGCAGCTACGATCGGATCCGCCGCCGGCTCGGTGGCCTGGCCTTCGTGCCCGCGGCGCAGGAGCGCTGCATGGCCTGCAAGATGGTCGTCCCGCACCAGATCTACGTCGTGCTCCGCAAGGGCGACGAGATCCCGAGCTGCGAATCGTGCGGCCGGCTGATGTACTGGGGCGGGCACTTCCCCGACCCCGCCGAAGCCGAGGCCGCCAAGAACGAGCCCGCGCCCAAGGCAAGCCCGCCGAGCCGCCGCGCGCCGCGACCCGACGAGTGAGCCGGCCGGCCGACCGCGACCCACGGGCAGGGGCGCCGGTCTATCGACTGCGGCGCCGCGCCGCGACCACCGGATCGAGCCGTTCGAGCAGCGCTCGATCGAGCCCCGCCGCGTCGAGATCGGCCGCCGTGAGCGACGCCAGCCGCCGCCTTTGCCCCCGCATCGACGAGACCAGCGCACCGATGCGGCCGTAGGCGTCGCGGAACGGCACGCCACCTGCGACCAGCGCCTCGCACAGATCCGTGGCGACCGCGTCGCCCTCGACGAGCGCCTCGCGACACGCCTCGGGCTCGAGATCGAAGTGGTGCAGGCCCAGCGCGATCATCGACAGACAGCCCGTGACGCCATCGACGCTCGCGAACAGCAGCGTCTTGTCGTGCTGCAGATCGCGGTGATAACCGGTGCCCAGCCCCTGCATGAGGCTCATGAGGCCCGACAGCTCGCCGTGGCGCAGCGCGGCCTCTCCACGCACGAGCTCGAATAGATCGGGGTTGCGCTTGTGCGGCATCATCGACGAGCCGCCGGCGATCGCACCGCCCAGACGCACCAGACCGTCGGAGGCCAGCTCGACGACATCGGTGGAGAACCGCGCGAGGTGCATGCCGATGCGCGCGCACGCGAACGCCAGCAGCAGCGCGTGATCCCGGCCGCCCACCGCGTCGATCGGATTGCGGGGCCCGTGGGCGAAGCCCAGCGCCGAGGCGGTCTGCGCGGCGTCGATCGGCAGCGTGGTGCCGGCGATCGCACCTGCGCCCAGCGGTGACTCGGCGAGCTCGTCGGCGACCACCAGCAGCAGTCGCCGGTCGCGACGCAGCGGCTCGACGAGGGCACCGCCGATCCACGTGCGGGCGAGCACCGGGATCGCGACCTGGCGATGCGTGTACGCCGGCATCGCCACCTCGCCGTGGGACTCACACCACATCGCCGCGGCCGCGAGCACCCGGTCGATGCCGTCCTCGATCGCCGCGACGGCAGCCCGCGCCCACAGCTTGAGATCGGTGGCGACCTGATCGTTACGACTACGGCCGGTGTGCAGCTTGGCGACCACCGCACCCAGGGTGCGGGCGAGCTGCGACTCGACCGCCATGTGGACGTCCTCTTCGTCGTCTGGCAGCACGACGTCGCCGGCGGCGACCTCGGCCGGCAGGGTCCGCAGCGCGGCGACGAGCACGTCGGCCTCGTCCGCGCTCAGCAGGCCGGCGCGGCACAGGCCCTGGACGTGGGCGATGCTGCCCTCGCAATCCTGGGGCAGGAGTCGGCGGTCGATCGGGAACGAGCTCGACCAGGCCAGGAAGTCGGGGTCGAGATCGCCCCCGGTGGCGGCGGTACGGGCGATGCGGGTCACGGCGCCTTCACAGTCCCTGGAAGTCGAACAGGTCGCGGAGCTTGCTCAGGCCCGTGACGTCGTTGGTCTTGACCTTGCCCCGCGCGATGTCGATCGGCCCCGGCATCTTGCCGTGGACGACCATCTTCTCGAACAGCTCGGGGGTGGTCTTGAGGACGCAGTCGGCGTTCTCGACCGTCTTGCCGTCCTCGACCACGCAGGCGGTGGCGTCGAGCTTGACCGTGTACTTGTGATCGCCGATCGAGAAGTAGTAGGTCGTCGGGCGGTCGAGCTTGCCGGACCGGTAGCGCCCCGGCATCGCGGCGAACAGCTGCGGAATCGTCATGGGCCCCACCCTATCCGCTCGACGGGCGCCAGGCCATGCACCCCAGGACACGCACCGCCCCGGCGAAGCGCGCGGATCTGTGCGCCACGCCACGGCCCACCAAGGCCGCACCACGGGAGTCCCGGCGCACACGGGCAATGCATCGCCCGCCGGGTAGACTCGTCGAAGCCCGCCGGCCACGTCGGCCCGCCCCTACCCCTTGCCTTTGGATCACGGACTCCCCATGCAACGCATCGTCTCTTCCTGTCTTCCCCTGCTCGCCCTGCTCGCCCCCGTGGCGTACGCCGCCGAGGCCAAAGCGGGCATCGGCGCCTGCGGCGACATCCACGTCGAAGCCAACGCCCGGTGCGAAGTCCAAGGCGGCATCGAGTGCCAGGCCCAGTGCACGCCCATCGCGTTCGAGGCCCAGTGCGCCGCCGAGCTCGAAGTCGAGTGCAGCGGCACGTGCAATGCCTCGGCCGAGGTCGAGTGCAGCGGCAGCTGCAGCGCCGATTGCATGGCGAACTGCGAAGTCGACCCCGGTCAGTTCGACTGCCGCGGCGAGTGTGTCCTCGACTGCACGGGCAGCTGCGAGGGCAGCTGCCAGGCCGACGGCGGCGGCGGCGAGTGCATCGCCTCGTGCGAGGCCACCTGCGAGGGCAGCTGCTCGGCCCGCTGTGACGTCGTCGCCCCCTCGGTCGACTGCGCGGGCAAGTGCGAGGCCTCGTGCAGCGGCCGCTGCGAGGCCGAGGCCAACATCGACTGCCAGGTCGACTGCCAGGCCGACGGGTACGTCGACTGCAAGGCCAGCCTCGAGGGTGGCTGCAAGGGCGAATGCGACGTCGAGCAGGGCGCCCTGTTCTGCGACGGCCAGTACGTCGACCACGGCAACAACCTCGAGGAATGCGTCGAGTCCTTGCGCGCGGTGCTGAACATCCAGGTCGAGGGCTACGCCGAGTGCAGCGGCAATTCGTGCAGCGCCGGTGGATCGATCTCGTGCGCGGTCGACCCGGCGAAGGGCGAGGGCGGCCGCACCCTCGCCTTGATGGGCGCGTTCGGGCTGATGGTCGTGGGCTTCGCGACCCGCAACCGCCGCTGAGCGTCCACGTACGCGGGCCGAGCACAGCCCCACTTCTCGACCATGGCGCGAGTTGCTACCGTCGCGCCATGGTCGACGCGTATCGTGCCCAGCTGCGGGGCAACCGTGGCGCCTACGAGCGCTACCTCGGTGGCATGGATGCCTCGATGCAGCAAAAAGTGGCGCTGACCGCCGCCCACATCCTCGCCCAGGGCAGCATCGCCGACATGGGCATGGGCTCGGGCACCGGCAGTCACGCGCTCGCCGCCCTGTATCCCGGTCTGCGGGTGGTGGGCGTCGACGTCAGCGAGCCGATGGTCGAGCTCGCCCGCAGCCGCTACGTGCTGCCCAACCTCGAGTTCCGCCGCGGCGACGTCGCCCAGCCGGTGTTCGATCCCGGTTCGCTCGACGCGATCCTGGACTCGTCGGTGCTGCACCATGTGACCTCGTTCGGCGGCTACGATCGCGACGCGGCGATGCGGGCGTTGGCGGTGCAGGTCGACGCCCTGCGACCGCACGGCGTGCTGGTCGTGCGCGACTTCCTCGATCCGGGCGACGGCGACGCGGTGCTCGAGCTGCCCACGGGCGACGGCAGCGACGACGACGACGTGCTGCACTGCAGCAGCGCACGGCTGTTCGATCGCTTCGCCCGCGAGTTCCGCAGCCTCGCGCCCGAGCCCGGCTGTGCGTTCACCGAGTTGAGGACGACGGACCCCACCAGGCGCCGCATCGGGCTGCCGCTGCGCGCCGCGGTCGAGTTCATCCTGCGCAAGGACTACCGCGCCGACTGGGACACCGAGATCATGGAGGAGTACACGTACGCGACCCAGGCGCAGTTCGAGGCCGCGTACCAGCGCATGGGCCTGCGCGTGATCGCGTCGGTGCCGATCCGCAACCCGTGGATCGTCCGCCATCGGTTCCGTGATCGCTTTGGGTTGTTCGCGAGAGACGGTCGGCAGCTCGACGATCCGGCGACCAACTACGTCATCGTCGGCGAGCGGGTGCCGCCGGGCGGCGGGGTCGAGTTCCGCGAGCGTCCGCATGCACCCGGTGCGTTCTTGCGGCTCGATCACTACCGCGATGTCCGCGACGACCGCGTCCTCGATCTGGTGGCGCGACCGCACCTCACCATCGACGCGCTGCCGTGGTTCGAGCACGACGACGATCTCTTCGTGCTCGCGCGGATGGGCTATCCCCGACCGCTGCTGCGCGCCGGCGCCGATGAGACGCCCGACGGCAGCCGCAGCCCGCAGTACGTCACCGAGCCGATGACGGTCGTGCAGGACGATGCGCCGGTCGCCCAGAGCGTCGAAGAGGCCCTCGGTGCGCGCGCGGGGATCGACGCGCGGTCGATCCGGCGCTTCGAGCCGGGACCGCGGTTCTTTCCGTCGCCCGGTGGCGTGCGCGAGGAGATCCGCACGTGTCTGGTCGAGATCGATCCGCTGTTCGTACAACCCGAGGTCCCCGAGAGCTCGGGATTCGCGGCGCAGGGGCGGATCGCCGCCATCGAGGCCACGCAGCTGCTGCGGGCGGCCCAGGTCGGTGGGGTCGCCGACTGTCGTCTCGAACTCGGCGTGCACGCGCTGCTGCGCCGGCGCGGGCGGGCACCGGGGGCGTGGATCGGCGAGGCCATCAGCCTGCAGGGCGGCCCGGCACCCACGCGCACGACCACCGTCGACGCGCTCGCAGCGAGCCCCGCCCGCCGCGCGTTCGTCCGCGTCGATGCGCCACACGCCGAGGGGTTCCTCGAGCTGCGCACGGCTGCGTTCGACGAGGTCACGGCCACCGGCGAGGTCCTGCACACGCGCGTGCTGCAGTACGTCGTGCCACGCACGGTGAGCACCAACACCTGGTCGGTCGCGGTGCTGCGCCGCAGCGGTGACACGGTGTGGATCGGGCTGTGTGACGAGGACCGCCCCGCCGCGCAGTGCATGACCGGTCGCAGTGATCTGTGGGTCACCCCGGCGTGGCGGCTGCCGCGGAGCCTCACGGGCCTGCGCGCGGCGAGGGCGTGGATCACCGCGCGGCTGCGCGAGCACCATGGCATCGACGTGGGCGAGTGCTTCGAGCTCGGCGGTCGGTACCATCCATCATCGGGCACCACGCCCGAGGTCGTGTTCCCCCACGCCGTCGAGGCGCTCGCCGAGCATCCGTGCCCCACGCCGCTGCGGTGGGTGGAGCTCGGGGCACTCGTTCGCGCGCAGGGGCTGCTCGCCGACGGCGTGCTCGCCGACGGCCACACGGCGGTGGCGGCGTGGCGCGCCGCCCACGCCCTGGGTCTGCTCGCCTAGCCGGCACGCTAGCGACCGCCGCCTGGTCGCGACGCGCCTGGTCGCGACGCGCCTGGTCGCGACGCGCCTGGTCGCGACGCGCCTGGTCGCGGCGCGCCTGGTCGCGACGCGCCTGGTCGCGACGCGCCTGGTCGCGACGCGCCTGGTCGCGACGCGCCTGGTCGCGACGCGCCTGGTCGCGACGCGTCAGGTCGCGACGCGTCAGGGCGTGCCGACGCCGGGCGTGGCCGACGCCATGAGGGCCTCGTACAGACCTGCGCGGGGTGTGCCGCTGGCGATCCGCCGATCGGCCTCGGCGATCTCGGCGTCGATCACGGTCTTGAACGACGCCAGCGGCTGAGCGCCGGCGACGTAGCGACCGTTGACGAAGAACGATGGCGTGCCCCGAGCGCCGAGCTCGGCGGCCTGGCGCTGGTCTGCGGCGATGCGCTCGACGATCGCCTTGTCGTCCATGTCGCGGCGGAACTGCGCGAGGTCGAGCCCGAGCGCCTTCGCGTAGCCCTCGAGGTCGGTCTGCGAGAGCGCCTTGGTGTCGGTGTACAGCTGGTCGTGCATCTCCCAGTACTTGCCCTGCTTGCCGGCGGCCAACGCCGCGCGCGCCGCGGGTTCGGCGTTGGGGTGGAACGACAGCGGATTGTGCTTCGCGACGATGCGCACGTCGGCGGCGTAGGCCTTGCGCACCTCGTCGAGCGTCGGTTGCACGCGGGCGCAGAACGGGCACTGGAAGTCGCTGAAGATCACGACCGTGACCTTGGCGTCGGCGGGGCCCTCGAACTCGGAGTCGCCGAGCGTCACGCGGTAGCGGGCCGCGGGATCGGGCTTGCCCGCGACGGGCAGCGGTGTGGGCGGGGCAACGGGGATCCGGGCCTCGGCGGCGGTCAGGGCCTCGCGCAGCGCGATCGTCTCGGTCTGGGCCGCGGCGAGCGCCGCGTCGTGGGCGGCGTCGGCCTCACCGCGCTTGGCGAGCTCGGCCTTGGCCTCGTCGCTCGCCGTGCGCAGAGCGGTCTGTTCGGCCGCGAGGGAGTCGAGTCGCTGCTGCAGGCCCGCCACCTCCTCGCGCGTGGGCGCGTCGCAGGCCGCGACGGCGAGGGTCACCATGAGGATCAGTCGGAGTCCTGCGTGCATGTCGATCTCGGCTCGCCGCGATGATGCCCCAGGCGCGCCGCCCGATCCGAGCCGTCCCGTGCGTCGACATCCGTGGCAGTAGCCGCGGGATCCCGCGGCACCACCGTCACATCAGCGAGGGACCCGGCAACCACGCGCCGCCGTCGGCAACCAGCACCGCCCCGGTCACGAGCGACGCGGCGTCGCTGGCGAGGAACAATGTGGCCGCCGCGATCTCGTCGATGCGACCGAACCGGCGCAGCGGGATGTTGCGCTCGAGCGTCGCCCGTATGGCCTCGGGCAGTAGGCGCGAGAGCCCCTCGGTGCCCTCGATCGGACCCGGCGCGATCGCGTTGACGCGCACGCCCGCAGGTCCCCACTCCACCGCCAACGTCCGCGTCATCGCGTCGATCGCCGCCTTGGCCGCCGCGGCGTGGACCTGCATGGGCGTGCCGCCGTAGTGGAGCGTCGCGGAGATGTTGATGATCGCACCGCCGCGATCTCGCATCGATGCCAGGAACGCCGCGCGCGAGGTGTTGTAGGTGCCGACCGTGTCGATCTCGAGGACGGTGCGGAAGCCCTTGGAGCTGAGCGTCGCCGCCGGCGCGAGGAAGTTGCCGGCGGCCGCGTTCACCAGCACGTGCAGACCACCGCAGCGGCCGACGAGCGCGTCGATCTGGGCGGTGACGGCGTCGGCGTCGCGGACGTCGCAGCCAAGCGGGATGCACCGCGCGCCGAGCTCGGCGACCGCCGCCTCGAGGCGCGGGGTGCTGCGCCCCATGATCGCGACCGTGGCCCCGTGCTGCAGCAACGCCGCGGCGATGCCCTTGCCGATCCCCGAGCCGCCGCCGGTGACCAGGGCGATCTGATTCGCGAAGAGGTCTGTGCGAAACGCCGACATGCGGCGATTGTCGGCGGCTGGGGCACCGCCGACAACCCGCGCGTCACTCGGGGACCCACGCGGCGCAGGCCGCCGCGATCTCCGGGACCGCGGCGTTGAAGAACGTCGTGTACTCGGACGCGCACAGATCCCCGACGGCGTTGCGGGGGAACGACTCGGCGAAGGCGGCGAGCCGGGGCGCGACCTCGGCCCCGTCGATGCCGTTCCACGGGTTGGGGCAGGCGTTGGGCGCCTCGACGCCGACGAGCAACAGCGGGATCACGTTTTGCACGAAGCCGCCCTGGGACGCCGCGATGGCGAGGACCCAATCCGCGGGATCGCCCGGGCTGCCCCACTGCGTGATGGCCTCGAGATCGTCCTCTTCGTCGGTGACGACGACGACCACCAGCGGCCCCTGCTCGCGCAGAAACCCCCCATTGAAGCCGCCTGGCCCCTGCATCGCCGGCGACAGGGCGTCGGCCGCCCACTGCATCGGCCGCTCGTCGGGATCACCCATGGTGCCCACTGCGGCGGCGCACTGGAGTTCGGTGGCGATCGTCGGGCCGTACGCCATCCACGTCGCCGCGCTCGCGTAGGGCGTGCAGACCGCGGTGGGGGTCGTGGTGACGAACTCGGACGCGTCGGTGGTGATCACCGCGACCTGGATGGAGCCGGCCACCCCTGGGAGCTGTTGGTTGACGAGTTCGATGAAGGGGCCGATCGCGGCGCCCAGCCGAACCTGTTCGTCGGCCATGGTGTCGGAGTTGTCGACGACGAAGAGGATGTCCAAGGTGGTGCACGGCTCGGTCGGCAGGACCTCGGTGGTGCTGCCCTCGTCCGCGCCCGTGCCGGTGCTGCCGGTCGAGCCGCCTTGCGCCGTGGTCCCGGAATCCTCGGACCCCGAGCCGGCTTCGCTGCTGCCGACCGAGCCCGCGGTGGTCGCGGTCATCGACACCATCGTGCCGCCGGTCGGCGTGTCGAAGCCGAAGTCGCCGTCCGCAGCGTCCTGCTCGCAGGCGCTGGCCACCATCAGGAGGAAACACGGGACATACGTGGCGGTGCGGCGCAAGGCGATCTCCGGTCTCGAGTCTACCCCAGCGAAGACGCGGCCGTCGGCGACCCAACGGTGGGGCACCGCTGCCGCGCGATGTCACGCACGCGTCCGCAGCGCACCGGCTCAGTCGTTGGGCGCGCCGTACGAGATCCAGGTGCGGATGATCTCGATCTCATCGGGCGACAGCTGTGTGCTTCCGGTGGGCGAGTTCGGATCCAACGGCATCATCAGGCCCGACAGCCCGTTGCCGCTGAGCTTGGTGACGAGATAGCTGTTGGTCGGATTGCCCGGGGTGACCCGCGCCACGTCCGGGTTCTGTGACGCGGCCTTCATCAGGTTCTCGTAGGCGACCGCCGGGGTGAGGTCGAGGTCGGCGGCCGGCGCGACGTTGCCATGGCAGCCCGCTGTGGCGCAGCGCTGGCCGAGCAGCGGCATCACGTGGCCGGAGAACGTCGAGCCACTACCCGATGGAGTCTCGCCGAAGGCCGCCGCGTACTCGCAGTTGTCGTAGTCGATCGCGGCGTAGGGGGTGTCGCCACCGGGCTCGGCCGCGCCCTCGATCCAGCACGCCAGCGCCAGGATCTCGGCGCTCGACAGCGGCTGGTTGGCGAGCGGCATCGGGCTGCCGGGCACGTTGCCCTGCACGCGCTGCAGCAGGTACGACTTCCACGGATCACCGGGCACCAGCAGCCGGAACGGATCCTCGTCGTGGCCGAACACACCGTCGCGGTTGGGATCGCCCAGGCGCAGCTCGGCCTCGAGCAGGGTCTTGGTGGCCTCGGGCAGCGCGTCGTAGCCATTGATCTGGATCGCGGACATGCCCGGGGCATACGAGGCCACCGCGTCGATCTGGCCGACGGTGAGCATGCCGCTCGCGGTCTGGCGCTCGAAGACGATGCTCTCGAAGGCGCCGGGGATCGCCATCGCCGCGGGGATCGGATCTTGGAGATAGAGGACCGCGTTGGTGATGACGCCCATCGCATCGGCGCCCAGCACCACGTAGCCGACGGTGCTGGTGTACGCGAGGTTGTTGCCGGAGGTGAACCGCAGCGTGTCACCCGCCGACTCGCAGCCGTTGAAGAGGTTCAGCGGCTCGGTCTCGGCCAGGTTGCACGGCACATCCAGCTGCGACAGCATCGTCTCCGGGGTGCGCAGATCCGGGTACTCCTTGTGGTTGTGGCACACGCCGCCGTTGGGCGAGCAGGTGCGCGTCACCACCTTCTCGTGCAGATCGAGGTAGGTGGGGAACTCGGCGCGGGCCTCTTCGAGGTACTCGTCGACGGGCGGACCCTCGGGCGTGCTGGGCTCGCCGGTCGACCCGGCGGCATCGCCGGTGTCGTCGCCGGGCGGCGTCGCGTCCGTGTCGGCGTCTGCGCCGGTCGACGCGCCCGCCGACATCACGCCGCCGTCGAACCGGTTAGAGCCGCCGCCGCCGCCGACCTCACAGGCCACGAGGGCCGCCATCGAGCAGAGGATCGCTGTGTTGCCGACGCGCATGATCATGGCCCCCTGGGTTTCGCGATGGATCAGAACGGCGCGGCCACGGGCACGACGCCGGGCCAAAACGGCTCGTGGTTGATGTCGAGGACCGCCATCATCGCGGCGTAGTAGGCCGTGGTGCCGAACACCGGCTCGCCCGGCAGCACCTCCATCGACATCGGATCGGTGCGTCCGAAAAATCCGCCGCCCTTGCCGACGAGGCCGCCGGTCATGAAGTAGGCCTGGTAGCGCGAGCCTGGGCCGCCGACGTGATCGGATCCGCCGCCCGAGTTGTAGCCATTGCCCATCACGTTGTCGCGGCCGAATTCGGTGACGCAGCCGACGAGCGTGTGATCCCAGTACGTGCCGCCTTGCGGGTGGGGCATGAGCTTGAGGGCATAGTTGACGCCGCTGATGACGCGGGCCAGAGCGTTGGCCGACACGGGGTACGCCGCCTCTTCGCCCGAGTGCGTGTCCCAGCCGCCGACCGATGCGCCGGCGTTGCCGCTGTCGCCGACGCACACCGCCGCCGATCCGAAGCCGAGGAAGCGCAACGCCAAGGCGGTGTCGCGGCCGAGCTGCGTGGTGCCGAGGATCGCGGTCAGCTGGGCGTTGCTCAGGCCGTTGGCGGTGCCGGTGGGCTCGGTCTCGACCCGCAGCGCGGGATCGAGGAAGACGTTGCGGAAGGCCTCGACGTTGGCTTTGCCGTTGGCGAGCCGCGAGATCACCTGCTTGTCGCGATTGCTGCGGGACTCGATCGCGTAGCCGTCGAGCCCGGCCTCGAGGGCGCGGGCCCACGCCGGCTGGCTGCCGGAAGCGTCGCCGTTTTGCGCGACGAACTCGGAGTGCGACGGCACCATCACCGGGGTGATCGATCCGTCCGGAGCGCCCAGCGGCGTGGTCGCCTGACCGGTGCCGATCACCGCGGGCGGGAACACCAGGCCGTTGCTGCCCTCGGTGTAGTTCTTGTGGTGGGCATAGATGCGGCTGATGATGCCGGGTCCGCCCTCGGCCATGCCGCTGCCGATCCAGTTGCGCGCGGACTGGTGATCGCCCACGCCCGACGAAGCGCCCGGCGTGTGATCGACGGTGCCGAGCACGGCGATCTCGTGGCTGATGGCCGTGATCGGCGGCACCGCGGGCATGCCCAGGGCGACGGTCTCGGTGTATGGGGCGTTGTCGAACACCGCGCTCACGCCCCACTCGGTATCTCCCGAGCCGGCCTGCACGCCGTAGGGGTTCCAGCGGCCGTCCACGTTGCCGTTGAACATCGGCACGGTGCGGGCGCCACCGTCGAGATCGAACAGCAGCACGTGGTTGTGGCGCGACGAGGGGATGTCCATCCCCGCCTTGCTCACCCGTGGGATCCACAGGTGGGGAAAGACGGCGGCGGTGGTGACGCCACCCAGACCGAGCTTGAGAAAGTTGCGACGATTGGCAAAGACCTTGGACATGATGGTGACTCCGCGCGTTCGTCTGGGGTGCTAGTAGTAGAAGAAATCGGCCGACTTCAGCACGAGCTGGCAGGCCTGGATCGCGAACTGCGTCGGCGTGCACGACAGATCGTCGCGACACAGCGAGATGCCCTCGTCGACACCGGGCGCTGCGCCGTCATAGACCGGTCGGATCAGCGCCGACGAGTAGACCTGGTCGACGGCTTCCCACAGCGCCTCCTCAGACTTGTCGTTGGGATCGTCGACCACCGACAGCGGATAGATCGGTGCGCTCTCGCCGGCCATGGCGCACAGCTCGGAGGTCAGCGTGGCCTGCGTCAGCGCGGCGATGAGGCCGGTGCGAGACTCGCGGAACTGACCGACACGGTCGGGGCAGCCGCCCAGCAGCTGCGCCTCGTCGCGCAGCGTGTAGTCCGGCGCGCCGTCGGCCCCGGTCGCGTAGGTGTGGGGATGGAAGCCACCGGGGCCCGACTGCACCTCGGGGTAGCGGTGGTCGCAAGAGGCCGTGGGGATGCCTGCGAGCTTGTAGGCGCTGCGCAGCCAATCCTCGGCGTCCATCTGCTTGACCGGACCGTGCAGGTACGGCGCATCCCAGCTGGTCTCGTCGGGCGAGTCGACCTCGTCGTAGCGGTTGGTGGCGAGGTACAGCCCGCTGGTGAGGATCTCGCGGTCGACGGCGCGGACGCTGCCGCCGTTTTCGACCATCAGGTCGACCAGCGCCTGGCGCACCAGCGGCAGCGCGGCGCCGGCGTCGTAGCCGAGGTAGCGACGCAGCGCGCGGTCGACGTATGACTCGAGGAACGCCGGCTGCTCGGCGATGATCTGCCCGGGCCGTCGGAGCACGTCCCACTGCTCCGTGGTCAACATGCTCTGATCGATGATGTTGGGCCCCGGGTCGCTGACGTCACCGGGGACCGGCGGCGCGACGATGACGGTCTCGTCGCCCCAGAAATCGCTGTTGCACGCGGCCTGGTTGGGCGCGGCGCAGTTGAGGGTGTCGACGACCACGTTGTGCGCGTTGCTCTGCAGCGGATCCGGGGCCGCCCGCGTCTCCCAGAGCTCCCACATCGGCATGAGGGCCAAGCGCTCCGCCGGCGTGGCCTCGCGGCCGAGGAACGCCCGGAACGCGAACGCGACGCGATCGTTGCCGGACCAGCGGCCGAGGAAGGCCGGGTGGGTGCTCGCGATCTCGGCGAACTCCCCGAGGTTGATCGTGCCGGCGTGCAGCTCACCTGCGCGGGCGTCGAGATCGGCGATGTACGCGTGGTGCGTCACCGCCGAGTTCATCTGGAACAGGTCGGCCCAGATGCGCTGGCTGGTGCGCAGGTACTCGGGGCTCGCCATGAACGCGTCGACGAGCTCGACCGAGGTCTTGTACTTGCACTGCTGCTCGTACTCGACGGCGGTCGGCGACTCGCCGCGCAGATCGATGTACAGCCGGCGGCAGAGCTCGACGTCGTCGGCCAGCGGCGGACTGACACCGATGCCCTGGATCATCGGGCAGGCGGCCTCGTCGATCACGTTGCCGAACTGCAGGCCGTCGCAGACGACCGCGGGATCTTCGGTCTCGCCCTCGCCAGAGTCCGCCGTGTCCTCGCCGCTGCTGCCCTCGTCGGGACCGTCGGTCGTCGGCGCGGTGGCGGAGTCCGCCACCCCGTCCGTACCGTCGTCCCCGCTGCCGGAGGCACCGCCGTTGCAGGCACAAAACGTCAGGATGACCCCGATGGAAGCTCGCGGTACGGCTCGTCGCATGGACTGGATCTCCTGCCGGGCGGCACCGGGTGGTGCTGCGCGCGGGGGTTGAGGACGTCGGGAGGCGGAGGCTTCCTCCGCACCATCGCCGACGTGTGAGACCCCGGAGCACCGGGGGTTTCCGGGGGCGCCGCGAAAAAAGTTGCCGCCGGCGCCGGCCTACGTACAACACCCGACGCGGGCCCCAACCCCACCCCGGCGGCCCCGCGTCTGGGCTACGGTCGTGCTGGGGCCCATGCTGACGACACTTCTACTCGCGACCACTTTTGCGCACGAGGGACCGGTCTCCATCCAGTGCGGGATCACGCAGCCGGTCGATCGCGTCTATGGCGGCGTCAGCTACGACTGCAGCGAGTCGCAGGACACCGGCTACGACGCCGGTCAGGCGTTCGCGATCAACGTCGTCACGATGGATGGCGAGCCGGTCGAGAAGGACACCGCCAACGCGTTCTGGGTGATGCGCGAGGCGGCGGCCGCAGACGGCGTGCAGATCCACATCAACTCCGGCTTCCGCACCATGGCGGAGCAGGAGTACTTCTACATGTGCTACACGTGCTGCTGTTGCAACAGCTGCAACCTGGCGGCATCGCCGGGCTACAGCAACCATCAAAGCGGGCACGCCCTCGATCTCAACACCAGCTCGCCGGGGGTCTACAACTGGCTCGCGGCCAATGGCGGTTCGTTCGGCTTCACCGAGACGGTACCGAGCGAGGACTGGCACTGGGAGTGGTGGGGCGGCGGTCCGGGTGGCGGCATCTGTGACATCGCCGCGCCGCCGGCCGGCACGCTCGACGCAGCGGCGTGCGACGGCATCCGCGGCTGGGCCCAGGATCCCGACGCGCCCGAGTCGGCGCTCGAGGTGCACGTCTCGTTCGGCGCGCCCGCGGGCGAGGAGGGCGCGGTCACCGTGGCTGTGATCGCCGACGAAGCCCGCGACGATCTCTGCGGGCCCCTGGGCTCGTGCAACCACGGCTTCACCGTCGACATCCCCCTCTCGCTGCAAGATGGCGCCGCCCACAGCATCCACGTCTATGGCATCGACGACGCGGGGGCCGACAACGCCGAGCTGTCGTCGAGCCCGCAGCAGCTGCAGTGCCCACCGCCACCGGTCCCCGCAGGTGTGCGCCGCCTGGCGAGCGCGGCCGCGATCGAGACCTGGGGCCTGTCCACGTTCTGGCGGATGATCCACGTCGACGCCGCCACGCTCGAGGCCCGCGATGCGTGGAATGATCTCGGCGCTGCCCCGTTGCTGGTGCGCACCGAGACTGATCCCGAGATCTGGTGGGTCGATGCGGGCTGGCGCCGCTGGGTGCCGAGCCCCGAGGTCGCCGCCGCGTGGGGCATCGATCTCGGGGAGGCCGAGGTCGTCGGTGACGAGATCCTCGCGCAGTGGCGCGAGGGCACGCCGATGCGGGATGAACCGACGCTCATCTCGGCCGATGGTGGGCTCACCGTCTATCTGGTCGACGACGCCCAGCAAGGGAGCGGGCCCGGGGGTACTGGCGGCGATGGGACTGGCAACGATGGTTCGGGTGGGGACACCGACGCGAGCGACTCCGGCGTGACGGGGGTCGGCACCGATGGCGGCGCGTCGCTGCCGGGCGCCGACGACGACGCGGGTGCTGGATGTGGCTGCGATGCCGGTCGGATGCCGGCGGGCGCGGTGGCCTTCGCTCCGCTGCTGCTGCTCGGCCTGCGTCGCCGCCGACGCTGAAACGGGCGATGCCCACGGGCTCGACGCGCGCGGATCCGCCGCCGCGACACCGACGCGTCCGCATCGGCGTCCGTCGCGACCGGGTCGCGTGCGACCGACGTCGCACCCCGTGTGGCGGGCGTCAGGCCAAGAGCGCCGCGAGCGGCGTGTTCGAGTAGCCGTTGCCCGAGCCGACTTCGGTCGCTTCGGGCACGACCGACTCGAGGATCGCGAGCAGGATGTCCGAGGTGTTCTCGTTGCTCGGCGAGCGGTAGTGGATGCCCGGGTGGGTGAGCGTACCGCCACCGCCGCCGCACACCAGGATCGGCATGTCGTCGGTGGAGTGGGTCAAGCCGCTCGAGGCGTCGGACGACGCGAGCAGTACGGTGTTGTCCAGCAAGGTGCCGGCGCCATCGGGGGTCGCCTTCAGGGCCTCGAGCAGGTACGCGAGCTGGGCGATGGTGAAGACGGTCGCGTTGTCGACCATGTCGTTCATGCCACCGTCGTGGGTCAAGTCGTGATGACCGCTGGTCGCC
Organism: Nannocystales bacterium; assembly: GCA_038325765.1. Lineage (GTDB taxonomy): Bacteria > Myxococcota_A > Polyangia > Nannocystales > Nannocystaceae > Xiheibacterium. Next base: position 9,670 of record JBBQJI010000068.1, on the reverse strand, counting down.
CCCACGGTGTTGAACACCGTGTACCCGACCGAGCCGGTGAACTGCACGCTGGCGATCCGGGTGACGTCGCAGGTGAACGCCATCACGAGCAGATCCGACATCGCCCGGTTCACGGCCTCGAGCTGCTCTTGGCCCTCGAGATCGTCGTTGTTCTGATCGACCATCGGCGGGATCTCGCACAGCGGCGCGACGGCGTCGATCTGGGTGCGGATCTGCTCGACGCTGGCGAGGTGCGCGTCGAGGCGGATGCGATCCGCCGCGCCGACCCGCATCTTGAGGCGAAGGACGTCTTCCTCGACCGCGTCGAGGCTGGCGATGCGATGGGGCTTGGTCGGGTCGTCGGGCACGGTGAACGAGCCGAACAGCCGGTTCCACGCCTCGCGGGGATCGAAGATCTGCGACAACGGCTGGTCCGGGCCCTCGTGGGAGAGAAACTGCAGCGTCGGTCCCTCGCTGCCGATGATGCGCTTGGACACCGCGAGCTGGACCGACGGCAGGAAGGTCTGCGATCCGACGGCGGCGGCGGCCACCTGGTCGATGGTCGGGCCGCCGAACTTCGACGCATAGTTGGCGCCGTTGGGGGGCAGCTCGATGAACGGATGGCCTGCGAACATCACGCAGCCATCGTGGTGACCGCGGCGGCCTGGGCTCGCCGCACCGACGCGGAAGCCCGAGAGCACCGAGACCTGATCGCGGACGTTCTCGAGCGACTGCAGCTGCGGCGTGAGGGTGTAGCCTGGCCCCTGGTCGGGCGGCGTCCAGCGCAATCCCGAGCTGCCATTGTTGGGATCGTTGAGGGCGACGCCGTTGCCCCAGAACCAGGTGATCATGCGGCGGCCCAGGGCGCTGCCGCCTGCGTACGCCTGGCCGTGTTCGTCGAGCATGGCCTCGAGCACCGGCAGGGCCAAGGCGACCGAGGCGCCGCCGATCATGCCGCGCAGCATGGTCCGACGACCGAGGATGAAGCGACTGTGGGTGGTCTTGATCAGCATGACGTTACTCCCTCGTCCTTCACTCCGGCTCCCCGACCACGCGGAACGCGGGGCTGGCGACGAGCTCGACCAAGAATGCGCGCATGCGGAAATCGCCATCGGCGAACGTCGCGACCAGGCCGTCGATCTCGACCATCTCGGACGGCAACTCGATGTGTCCGGTGGCGTGGCGGAAGATGTTGCGGACCAGGCACGCCGCGGCGCGCGGGTCGTCCTTGATGATCGCGCCGAGTTCGCGGGCGCCGGCGAACGGAACCCCGTCGACGTCGGCGCTGGCGTCGATCGTCGTGCCGTTCTCGAGCAGGCGGAACGTGCCGATGGCGTCGTAGTTCTCGAGCCCCAGGCCCAGCGGGTCCATCAGCTTGTGGCAGCCCGCACACGATGGATCGGCGACGTGCGCCTCGAGCCGCTCGCGCATCGTGGCATGCTCCTCCGCCGGCGGCAGCGTGGTGTCGGCCCCGACCGGCGGCGCGGGGATGTCCTCGCACAGCACCTGGGTACGGATGAACTTGCCGCGGTAGGTCGGCGACGTCGACGACACGTGGGCGAGCACGGACATCAGGCCGGCGTGGCCGAAGATGCCGGCGCGCTCCTGGTCCGCGGGGAGCTCGACCTGGGTGAAGGTCGCGCCGTACTGATCCGGGTTGGGCAGGGCGTAGTGCGCCGCGAGCTGGGCGTCGACGAACGTGTAGGGCGCGTCGAAGATCTCGCGGAAGTCGCCGTCGGAATCGAAGGCGAGGTGGCTGACCAGCGCCCGGGTCTCGCCGCTCATCGCCTGGGCGAGGGCCGGGTTGAACGTCGGGAAGGTGGTCGTGCTCTTGGGCACCGTCGCCAGCTCGCGCACACGCATCAGCTCGCCGGTGAAGTCCGCGAGGGCGATCCGCGCGTCGGGCGAGTCGACCAGGAGCCACGCCGCCTCGCGCACGCCCTCGGCGTCGTCGAGAGCGCCCGCGTCGGCGAGATCCAGCAACGCCGCGTCCGGCGTGCTGTCGCGCAGGAAGAACGACAGCCGCGTTGCCATCTCGACGCCGGTCAGGCGCCGGTGGCCCTCGATCGCCCCCGGTTCGCCGACCTCGACCTGGTAGAGGAAGTTGGGCGACTGCAGCATGCCTGCCACCACGGTGCGCATGCCGAGGCCGAAGTCCTCGAGGTCTGTGGCGGCGTCGAGGCCGATCGCGGTGTAGTTGTCGATCTCTGCGGCGATCAGCGTGCGACGGAACGCGAGGCGACCGAAGTTGGTCACGAACTCGCGCAGGCATGCCTCGTCGTCGGCGCCCGTGGGCGTGCACGTGTGGTGGACCGCGAGCTTGGTGGGATCGGCGACGGCCGCCGCCGCTCGGCCCGAGCTCTCGAAGGCATCGACCTTCGCGTCGGTGAGCGAGAGCTGCGACGCACCGACGGCGTCGAAGCCGTTGATCGCCACATCGCTGGGCGGCGTGACGACTGCCGCCGAATCGTCGCCCAGCAGGTCGCGGATGCTCTGCGTGTACTGCCGCGCCAAGAGCAGCCGCAGGCGCACCGGAGCTGGATCGTAGTCAGCATCGACACCGCCCTCCTCGCCGCCCTCGCCACTTTCGCCGCCTTCGGTTCCGTCGCTGCCCTGCTCCGCGGCTTCGTCGTTCGCGCGGCCCTCGAGCCCCGCGTAGCAACCCACCGGTAGCAGGACACCGCCGAGCACAATCGTCGTCCAAGCGTGCTGCACGTGTCCTCGCCCCCACCGGCATCGTCGCACCAACCGGTGGCGATCGGGGCTTCGGATCACGAAGTAAGTTGGGGGCTCTGCCGTACCGAGCAGGCGGCGCGATTTCGGCTTCGCGCGCTTCGGTTCTGGATCGAGAGACCGCGCCTACATCCCGCACTCACTCGGCGAGGCTCACGGGCGTGGGATCGCGCTCGGCGATCCATCGCGCGATCGTAGCGGGGTCGAGCGCGGCGGCGGGCATCGCCGCGGCGAGTTCGGTGCGCAGACGAGCGGCCGTCGTCTCGTCGGGGATCGTGCCGCGGGGCAGCGCGACGGTGTGCGCGGCGTCGGGCCAGCGCCGCAGCAGCGACTGCCACGCGACCTCGCGCACCGCCGGATAGGGATCGCCGAGGGCGAGGACGAGCGCTGCGATCTGGTCCGGCGCGCCGCCGGTCGCCACCGCAGGCCCGAAGCCGAGGTGCCACGCCCACAGCGCCCGAACCCCCGCCTCGGCCGCCAGCAGGCCGCGGGTCGCGTCACCGCCCTCGTCCATCGGCAGCGGCGCCTCCTCGCCACGCCAGCGCCGAAGCCACGCGGCCGACCACGCCGACGACCGATCCAGGTGACAGAGGTTGCACGCCAGCGGACGTCCGGTCGCATCGGCGATCGCGGCGTCGGGGCTGTCGACCTGGTGGCTGCGGATCGCCCCGAGCAGGCCCCACGCGGTGCGCGGCATGTGGCAGTCCATGCAGCCGCTTCCGGCACCCCCCTGCACATGGTGGGTGTGGGTAGACGTCGCATACATCGCGCCGTCGTGGCACTGGCTGCAGGCACCGTCGCCGTCCATGCCGATGCGGAGCTGATCGTCGCGGGATCCGTCGTGCAGCGCGTGGCACGACAGACACGAGAGCGCGCCGCCGCCGTTGCACGGCGACTCGACGAGCGCGTTGTACTCGCGTCCGGTCACCCGCACCATGCCATCGGACCAGAACCGGTCGGCGAAGAAGCTCGGCTCCCGCCCGAGCAGCCCGTCGATCGCCGCGCCGTCGCCCTCGTCGGCGCGCACCGGATGGCGCAGCAGTCGGCCCCAGTCGGCGATGGGCTCGCCGGCGGCGTGCACAGCTCCATGGCCGAGCCAGCTCTGCTCGTCGTCGAACTCCGTGATCGCGTGGCACTGCGCGCACACCTGCGACGCCCGATCGGGCGCGAGCGTTCGCGGCTGCACGACGTCGCTGGGCACGGTGCCCGCCGCGAGGTAGCGCCGCCACGGATCGCGGTGGTGCTCGGCATGCGCCGCTGCAGGCCCGTGGCAGGCCTCGCACGCGATCCCGAGCTCGGCCACCTCCGAGCGCACACGGCCAGCGCCCTCGCGCCAGCCGGGGTTGCCGTCGACCGCGTGACAGCGGATGCAGATCCGATTCCACGTGTACACCGCGTCGTCGCCGTCTGGCCGCAGCAGCGTCGCGGCGTTGGGCACGAAGCGGCCCTGCCGCACGAGCCACGCGAACTCGAAGGCGCGCAGGGCCCCGGTGGCGGGATCGGGCGTCCAGTAGATCTGCATGTGGTGCGAGCCGGTCGTCATCACCACCGGCTCCACCACGGCCGGCCCGTCGCCGCCCTCGCGCACCACCTCGGGCCGCGGACCCTGCCAACGCAGCGTCACGCCGCCAGGCAGCGCGCCCGACCACTGCGCCAGCACCGAGTCCGCGGTCGCATGTTGCGTCATCGTGCGGTGGTAGCTGCCGTGCCAGCTCGACCATGCATCGGGGTGACAGGCGCGACAGGCATCGGAGCCGGCGTAGCCACCGGCCGCATCGCCCGTGCGATCGAGCTGCGGCACCCAGCGACCGCGCTCGGCCGACCAACGCGTATCGTCGTGGATCCGCAGCGCCCGGGTCGCCGTCGCGGCCAGCGCCAGCGCGCCCACCCCGACGCACGCCCAACGATCGCGTGCCCGCATGGTGAGCAGGCTACCGCGATGAGCAGCGACCGGTGCAGCGCACCGCGGCAGGGCCCCGCCGATCGCCGATTTCTTGGGCGCACCGCCCTGCGGTGCCACGGTCGAGACGCGCCATGCAACACCAGCACCGCAAGCCCGAGATGACCGCCTTCGTCGACATCGAGGACAGGCTGTTCGGCTGGAACGCCGAGCAGACCACCGCACGGGCCCACGGCTTCGTGCGCGAGGCGCTGGGGCCACGCCGGGCCCGGGTCCGCTTCAAGACCGATCGCTATCCGACCGTGCCGCTGGGACCCGACACCCTGGCAAGAACCCTCCGCGGCGGATGAACGCCCCAGCGCAGCCCCAGCTGCGGTCAGCCCGAGCTGCGGTCAGCCGTTGCGGCGCAGGAAGCTCTGCAGCGTCGTGAGCTGCAGCGTCGGGTTGCTGCGCCGTACACTGGCGAGGCTCGCCTGCGATCCGCCGTAGGCGTGACCGGGCAGCAGCTGCATCTCGCCGGGCAGGCTCGCGAGGCGCTCGTGCAGGGTGCGGAACATCTGCTCGGCGTCGCCGCCCGGTAGATCGACGCGCCCACAGCCCTGCAAGAACAGGGTGTCGCCGGCCAGCAGCGCCTCTTCTTCGCCGTGGGTGAGACCCGCGACGCGGAAGCACATCGAGCCCGGCGTGTGCCCGGGGGTGTGCAGCAGCTCGATCTCGAGGCCCCCGACCCGCACCTTGTCGCCCGAGTCGTGCTCGATCAGATCCGACTTGGACAGGCCGGTCACCGCCCGCACGCTCTCGGCCTCGAGCCGGTGCACGTGGGCTTTGCAGCCGCAGCGGCTGCCGAGCTCGGCGATGCCCTGGATGTCGAAGCCGAACATCGAGCCGCCGCAGTGATCGGGGTGATGGTGGGTCACGAGGGCGCCCGTGATCGTCATGCCATCGCGCTCCGCGACGGCGATGATGCCCTCGATGTCCCACGCCGGATCGACGACCACGCACTCGCCAGCGTCGCGGTCGCCGACCAGGTAGCAGAAGTTCTGCATGCCCGCGGCCATCGCGTCGGTCTTGGCGAAATCGCGGCCGGCCAACAGTTGCTGGAGGTAGGGGTTGGCCATGGGACTCACCGGGCCGGCGGCAGGCTGCCCGGCACTGGCCGGCCGTACTGGGGCGCGGGCCGCCGCTCGTCGCGATCGTTGCACGCCAGGATCGCGATCGCAGTGATGTTGTCGTCGCCACCGCGCTTGTTGGCGAGCTCCATGCAGACCCGCGGGAGGTCGGCGTACCAGTGGTCGCGGGCGAGCAGCGCGAACTCGTTGGCGTCGATGTAATTCGACAGGCCATCGGAGCACAGCAAAAATGCGTCGCCGAGGTTGATGGTGAGTGGCACGACGTCGGGGTCGACCTGGCGCTCGAAGCCCACCGAGCGCGTGATGATGTGCTTGAGGTCGCTCGCTGCGGCCTCTTCTTCGGTCATGCGCCCGGCCTCGACCTGCTCGACCAGCCACGAGTGATCGGTGGTGAGCTGGCGGCAGGTGCCGCCGCGCAGCAAGAACGCCCGTGAGTCACCGACGTGCACGACATAGCCGCGCTCACCATGGACGAACAGCCCGGTGAGCGTGGTGCCCATGCCCTGCAAGCGGTGGTCGGCGTCGGCCTGATCGTAGATGCGCGCGCTGGCCTCGCTGGCGGCCACGGCGAGCATCTCGGCGATCGCGATCGTGCGATGCTCGGGCGCGACCCTGAGCAGCGCATCGATGCCGCGCCGCATCACCTTGTCGACGACGTCGACGCACAGCTGGCTGGCGTGGGCGCCGCCAGCGTGCCCACCCATGCCATCGGCGACGAGGTACAGGCCCAGCGCCGGGTCGACGAGGTGGCTGTCCTCGTTGTGACTGCGCACGCGCCCGACATCGGTCGTGGGCCAGGCCAGGAGTCGCACGGGCGAGCACGGTACCACGGGCGAACGCGCGGTGGGGCGCGGGCCGCCCGCGACCCTACACCCGGAAGGCTTCGGGCTCGTCGGAGATGCCGATCTCCGTGCCATCGTAGCGGATGCGCTTGGGCTTGTCGTCGACCTGCGTGAGGATCGAGACCGGTCGTCGCCACACCCGCTCGACATTGCGCAGCGTGTCGCGCGCGTAGTCCAGCTTGAGATCGGAGCCCTCGTGGCGGTGGCCCAGCAGCAGCTCGCCGCGGTTGAGGTAGTTCGAGTCGACCACATAGATGAACGGCTGGCCGAAGTTGGTCAGGGCGCCGAGCAGCTTCTGCTTGATCTGCTCGAACTCGCGGCTCTCGATCTCGAGCCGGCCCGAGCGTCGGTTCTCCGCGAAGGTGAAGTACTTCTGCTCGCGGCAGAAGTCCATCGTGAAGAACTCGTCGATGAAGGTGACGTCGTTGTAGAGCCGACGGACCTCGAAGATCTTGGCCTTGCCCAGGCCGAGCTTCTTGTTCCACGTCGTGCGCTGCTCGAGGTTGTCACAGCGGTCCCACTCGGCGCCGAACTTGCCCTCGTCCCAGCGGCGCTCGATGTCGCGGTAGAGCTCTACCCCGAGCTTGTACGGGTTGAGCTGGCCCGGCGCCGAGGCGAACACGCCCGAGACGACGTCGGCGTAGTCGATGACCTCGTCGTCGCGCAGCGCCTTCTCGGTCATGATGCGGGAGTGCCAGTAGCTGGCCCAGCCCTCGTTCATGATCTTGGTCTGCATCTGCGGCAAGAAATAGTAGGCCTCGCCGCGCAGGATGCCGAGCACGTCGGCCTCCCACGCTTCGAGCGGTGCGTTCTGCATGAGGAAGCCGAGCACGTCGCGTTCGGGCTGCGGCGGGTTCTTGCGCTTGACCGACTCCCGCTTCTCGCGCTGCTTCTGCCGCTGCGACTCCACGAACTCGGGGGGGTTGATGTAGTCCTCGAGGTAGGTGCGCTCGTTCTGCAGCCGCACCTGCTCGTCGTCGCCTGTCGCCTCGGGTGCGTTGGTGCTGACCGGCGCCCGGTTGTGCGTGTCGCGGAACGGCAGCCACGGGTCGATGAGGTTGTCGAGCGAGAGGCAGGTGTCGATGAAGGTCTCGACGGTGTTGACGCCGTGGCGGTCCATGTAACGCCGCACGCGCGCGGCGTTGTTCGCCATCAGGTCGATCATCCGCCGGTCGGTGCGCGAGAAGTAGTGGTTGTTGCGGAAGAAGTCGTTGTGGCCGTAGACGTGGGCCATCACCAGCTTCTGGTCGACCTGGCTGTTGCCCTCGAGCAAATACGCGTAGCAAGGGTCGGTGTTGATGACCAGCTCGTAGATCTTGGAGAGCCCGTAGGTGTGGCTCTTGATCATGTGGTCGTACTCCATGCCGAACCGCCAGTGCGGATAGCGGACGGGGAAGCCCCCGTAGCTCGCGATCTCACACATCTGGCGGTAGTCGACGAGCTCGAAGATCTGCGGCGAGTACTGCAGGCCGAAGCCGTCGGCGTAGCCCTGGATCTCGACCTGCAGCTCGCGCAGATACGGCGGGATGGGGGCCATCAGCGGCCTCCCTTCAGGAACTCGCGGATCGAATCCATGATGTCGTCTTTGCCGGTCACCTCGGAGGTGACGAGCTTGTTCTGGCTGGGGAACGCGGCGCGGATGTCCTTGATGAACTGCCCGGAGCCGTACGGGCTCTCGACCTGGCCGTAGCCGAACTGGTTGCACGCGGGGATCAGCGTGTCGCGCAGCAGGCTGATGCAGGTCGCGGTGTCGTCGACCGACCAGTTGTCGCCGTCGGAGAAGTGGAACGCGTAGATGTTCCAGTTCTCGGGCGGGAACTCCTTCTCGATGAGCTCGGAGCACACGCGGTAGGCCGAGCTGATCATGGTGCCGCCCGACTCGCGGGTGCGGAAGAAGACGTCGCGATCGACGACGCGGGCGGTGGCGTCGTGGATGATGTAGCGCGACTCGAGGCCCTGGTACTGGCTGCGCAGCCAGGTGTCGATCCAGAACGACTCGATGCGGACGATCTCCTTCTGGTCGTCGGTCATGCTGCCGGAGACGTCCATCAGGTAGAGGATCACGGCGTTGGAGTGGGGGAGCGGAACAGGGTTCCAGGACCGATATTGCTTGTCCTCGCGAACGGGGATGACCACGGGGTCGGCCGGGTCGTAGGTATTCGAGGCGATCTGCCGCTTGAGGGCCTTTTTGTAGGTTCTTTTGAAGTGGCGGAGGCTCTCGGGACCGGCCTGGCGGATGCCGGTGTACTTGTCCTTCTCCTCGATGATGTTGGCCCGGCCCTTGGGTTGAATCCGGGGTAGCTCCAAGCCTTCGCCGAGGATCTGGGCGAGTTCGTCGAGGGTCAATTCGACTTCGAGGATGTGGTGACCGGGACTGTTGCCGGCCCCGCCCGGCTGGTCGCCATCGGAGGCGCGGCCGATCGGCGTGCCCACGTCGCCGGGGCCTTGTCCCACTCCCCCCGAATTCTTCGAGCCGTAGCGGAATTCGGGGATTTCGATCTGCGGCAGAGGGATCGAGACCAGCTCGCCGCCGGTCTTGCCGATCATCTCGCCGTGAGTGATGTATTTCCGCAGATCGCTCTTGATCTTGCCGCGAACGATCTGCTTGAACCGGTTGGCGTCCCGCTCGATTTTGCGCACCACGGCCGATATCCCTCGTCGCTTCCCGGACGGAACCCGCTCGAAGGCGAGGCAATCTCTGCCCGCGACGTCGGCGATCCGCCAGGTCACGAAATCAAAGAACTGGGAGGATCCGCCGGAAGCCGTCGGGCGGGTGGAGGTCGAGGGTCAGGGAACGGTCGATCTGTTCCGAAGGCGAGGAACCTGCCGGCCTCTTTTGCAAATTCTAGACCCCGAATGATCTCGGTCAAACGGTCTCCGCCCCGATGATGCGACTTTTCGGCCACGGGAGCGGGGGATTCTTAGGGCAAGAGATCTCTCACGACGACCCGGCCGATCTCGCGGCCGTCGAGCACGAGCGGGACTTCGTAGTCGGGGCCGAAGTCTTGGGAGTGGCGGTAGCCGGGGTCGTCCGACGGGCCGGAGGGCTCGGTGTAGACCTCCAGCCGCATGGCGACCAAGTTGAC
>JBBQJI010000067.1:0-35170 GCA_038325765.1 Nannocystales bacterium | reverse complement strand
GCAACTCGGGGCGGTACTCGAGGTGGGTCTCGCGCCAGTGGACCATGCCGGCCCACCCCGGCAGGTGCTGCAAGACGCGGGTGATGTAGCCGTCGTAGGCATCGAGCGGGACGCCGAGGGCCCCCAGGACGACGATCGCCGCGTCGCTCGCATCGGCGGGCAGGACGAAGTCGCGCGGCAGACCGGCGAGGTAGCGACGCCCTGGCTGCGTGCACGAACGCCACCGTGCGAACAGGCCGACGCCGGGCTGACGGTGGGGATCGGTCGCGAGGCCCTCGTCGAGGTGGCTCGCGACGTCGCGCACCATCCAGCGATCGACGGCCTCACCGATGTCCACGCCGGTGAGCAGCAGCGCGAGGTCGCGGTGCGACCGCTCGCCGATCGAGCCGAGCAGCCGTGCGGCCTGATCGTGCGGCGAGGAGACCTCGCTGCGGCCGAGTCTGTGCACGGCCTCCTGGCAGGCGGCCCAGCGCACGTCGTCGCCGGGCCCTGGCAGCGCGCGGTTCTCCGAGAAGCGCCAGCGGATGCGGGCGGCGGGCTCGGGGTCGAGATCCTCGCGCAGACACGCACGGAGGATCCGGGACCGAGGCAGTGGCCCGCCAGGCTCGTCCTCGCGCACGATGCTCGCGCGTTGGGCGATGGCCGCGTCGACATCGCGGTCGGTTATCCGCCCGCCCGCATGGGCCCGGCGGAACTCGTCCTCGGTCAGGTAGCTCGCGGCGCCGGTGAGCCTGGGCGCCGCCGCGAGGGCGTCGTGGAATGGCAGGTGCTCGAACGCGTGCAACGTGTTGTGGTGGATGAACGTCTCGATCGGACCCTGGGCCGGGAGCATGTGCGCGCCCGCGTGCAGCGCGTGCGCGAGGGCTTCGCGGGCCGCGTTCGCGGACGTGGTCTCGGCGGCGGCGGCGGCGTGAGGGGTCGCGCTGTTGCGGAGCGCGACGGCGCTCACGACCGCCTCCACCGCGCTGCGAGGTCGTGGGATGACGAGGCCCGCAGCGCCTGCAGGCCGCGGAGCTCGAGGGTGCGGTCGGGCCACTCGTCGGCGACCGCCCGCAGCCGACACTGCGTGGTGTGATCGACGACGGTGCAGGCGGAGAAGTCGACCACGACGCGCTTCACCTCGCCGTCGAGCCGTTGCAGCGCGCGGATGAGGCCGCGTAAGTTGGTGAAGGTCGCGCAGCCGCGCACCTGCAGGATCAGCTCGTCGCCGCGGCGGATCGGCTCGATCTCGGCGCGGAACACCGCCCGCAGCGGCGCGCCCCGCCACAGAACGATGAGCACTTTGAGCGCCAGGCCCGCGAACACCCCGGCGAGCAGGTCGACACCGAGCGTGACGAGCATGGTGACCACGAACACCACCAGCTGCTCGCGGCCGATGTGCCAGGCGTGGATGAACTCCGACGGCGAGGCCAGGCGCGTGCCGGTGTAGACCAGCATCGCCCCCAGCGCGGCAAGGGGGATGCGCTGCAGCACGTCGGGCAGCGCGACGACGAAGGCGAGCAGGAACACGCCGTGGAAGAAGTTGGCGAAGGGGCTGGTGGCGCCGGCGTCGATGTTGGCCTTGCTGCGGACGATCTCGGAGATCATCGGCAGCCCACCCACCGCGCTCGCCACCGCGTTGCCGATGCCGACCGCCAGGAGATCGCGGTTCATGTTCGAGGCCCGCTTGCCCGGATCGAGGGCATCGACGGCGCTGGCGCTGAGCAGCGACTCGATGCTGCCGACCAGGGTGAACAGCAGGATGTACTTCAGCGACGCCGCGCTCGCGATCTGCGAGAAGTCCGGCCACGTGATCGCGGCGGCGAGGTTCACCGGCAGGCGCACGAGCAAGCTGGCGTCGAGGTGGTAGATGTGGCCGAACCAGTCGTAGTCGTGCGGGGTCTCGAACGCGAAGACCAGGCCCAGCGGGATCGCGACCATCAAGACCACCAACGGCGCGGGGACCCGGCGCAGCCAGCCGCGGGCGAGCTTGGGCAGGCCGAACAGGATCGCCAGCGACAAGCCGCCGATCAGCAATACCTCGGGGTTCATGGTCGCGATGCTGTGCGGGATCTCGGCGAGCAGCGGCAGCGGCTCATGGGCGTGTGGCACCACGCCCATGAGCGTGTGCGACTGCTTCGACAAGATGATGACGCCGATCGCCGCGAGCATGCCGTGGACCACGGCGGGGGGCATGAGCGCGCCGACGAAGCCGAGGCGGGCGATGGCCAACACGATCTGGATTCCGCCGGCGACCACGCCCACGGCGAGCGCACGCTGGTAGCCCACGACGGGATCACCGAGGCCGAGCTCGGTGACCGCGCCGAGCACGATCACGATCATCCCCGCCGCGGGCCCCTTGATGGTCAGCCGCGCGCTGCCGAGGAAGCTGGTGACCACCCCGCCGACGATGGCGGTGAACACCCCGGCGATCGGCGGGAAGCCGCTGGCCATCGCGATGCCGAGCGACAGCGGCAGCGCGATGAGGAAGACCAGGAACCCGGCGGTGGCGTCGGCTTTGAGATTCGAGCCCGAGAAGGGGGAGCGGGTGGGGAGCATGGGATCGCAGGCGGCCCGAAGGCCGCGTCGTCCGTGCTATTAGCAAGTGCCGCGCCGTGCTCCGCGGGCTTGATCCCATGCATGAATCCCGTGGCGGCCAAAGAAGCAGGACCTGTGACGTCCGTATCGCTTCGACCCGTGGGTCATCCTGATACGGTGAGAGGGGTACACCGGGGCGTCACCCGTCGTCGTCGTCGTTCGCGCGGGCGCCCTCGCCGCGGCGCTCGCCCCGGGCCTCGGCGCCGTAGCGCTCGAGCTTGCGATACAGCGTCTTGCGGCCCAGGCCGAGTACCTTCGAGGCGAGGGTCTTGTTGTCGCCGACCGCCTCGAGCACGCGCAGGATGTAGCGCTGCTCGACGACCTCGAGCGGCACCAACTCACTGGGGTTGTGCGACACCACCAAGACATCGCTGCGCGCGTAGCTGCGGATCCGCTCGGGGACGTCGGACAGATCGAGGGCGTCGCCGTCGGCGAGCGTCACGGCGCGCTCGATCGCGTTGCGCAGCTCCCGGACGTTGCCGGGCCAGGGGTAGTCGAGCAGGCGCTGGGCGAGCGCGGGCGCGATGCTGCGCACGTCCTTGCCGGCGCTGGAGGCGGAGCGCTGCAAGAAGTGCTGGGCGAGCAGCAAGATGTCGCGGCCGCGGACGCGCAGCGGCGGCACCTCGAGGTCGAGCACGCATAGCCGGAAGTAGAGATCCTCGCGGAATCCACCCTGCTCGACCGCAGCCTCGAGGTCGCGGTTGGTCGCCGCGATCACGCGGGCGTCGAAGGGGACGTCGTGATCGGTGCCAACCGGGCGGACGAGCTTCTCCTCGAGGGCGCGCAGCAACTTGGGCTGCAGCTCGAGCGGCAGCTCGCCGACCTCGTCGAGCAGCAAGGTGCCACCTTGCGCCCGCAAGAACAGCCCGATGCGCCGCTCGGTGGCGCCGGTGAACGCGCCTTTGGCGTGGCCGAACAATTCGGCCTCGACGAGCGCAGGCGGCAGCGCGGCGACGTTGACGGCGACCCACGGCCCCTGGGCCCGGCTCGACTGCTGATGGATCGCGCGCGCCACCAACTCCTTGCCCGCGCCGCTCTCGCCGCGCAGGAGCACCGGCGCATCCGAGGCCGCGAGCTTGGCGATGCGCTCGCGCATCCGCCGGGTGGGGACGCTGTCGCCGATGATGCCGGCACCGGCCTGGACGGCGACGCGCTCGCGGAGTTCGCGGACCTCGCGGCGGAGCGCCCGAACCGCGGCCGCGCGCCCGATCGTGAAACGCAGCGCGTCCATCTCGACCGGCTTGGTCACGAAATCGTAGGCGCCCGCGCGCATCGCCGCCACCGCGGTGTCGATGCTCCCGAAGGCGGTGATGACGATGACGGGCAGCTCGGGGTCGCGCTCGGCGATGCGCTGGCACAGCGCGATGCCGCCCGGGCCGCCGAGGTTGAGGTCGGTGACGACCACGTCGAAGTCGAAGGCCTGCACCCGGGCGAGGGCGTCGGCCTCGTTGGTGACGGTGGCGACGGCGCACCCCGTCAGGGTGTCGGCGAGCAGCTCGCAGAAGCGGGGATCGTCGTCGACGGCGAGGACCCGCAGCGGCGCCTGATCACGCGTCGGCATCGAGCGGGAGATGTAGCACGAAGCGGGAGCCGTCGCCGTCGCCGGGCACGACGTCGATCCAGCCGTCGTGCTCGTGCGCGATGCCGGCGGCGATCGACAGGCCCAAGCCCGTGCCGACGCCACGCGGCTTGGTCGTGAAGAAGGGCTCGAACAGGTGGGGCAGGGCGTCCGGGTCGATCCCTGGCCCACGATCGGCGACCGACACCCGCACGTAGGTGCCGGCGCCGCGGCCCCGCCCCGCCGGCGGCGTGCACTGGGCAGCGTCGACGTCGAGGGTGACGCGCGTACCCGCGGGCGCGGCATCGATGGCGTTGATGACGAGGTTGGTGATCGCCTGCTGCAGCAGCAGCGCATCGCCGCGCACGCGCTGGTCGGCCTCGGTGCGCACGCCGATCACCAGGCCGACTCCGCGCTCGTGGGCGAGGCTGTCGAGCAGCGAGCCGAGGTGCTCGATCATCGCGCCTGCCGCGAACACGCGGGGCGCATCGCGCGAAGCCCGGGCGAAATCGAGGAAGGTGCGGATGATCGCCGTGATGCGGTCGGTCTGCTCGGCGGCGATGCGGGCGTTGTCGACGATCGCGTCGCCGGCGACCTGGCCCCGGGCGATGAGCTTGGTCCGCGCCGCGATCACGTTGAGCGGCGTGCCGATCTCGTGGGCGAGCCGCGCCATCAGCGTGCCGATCGTGGCGAGGCGGTCGGCGTGGCGGAGCTCGTGCGTCAGTCGCTCGCGCTCGGTGGCCGCGCGCGCCCCCTTCGCTCGGGTGTCCTCGAGATCCGCGGCCATGTCGTTGAGCGCGATGGTGAGCTCGGTGAGCTCGTCGTTGGCGGTCGCCGGCACACGCGACGCGACCTCACCGCGGCCGACCACGCGCGCGAGGTCGACGAGCTTGCTGACCCGCTTGCCGACGACCAGCCAGCCCAGGCCGACGGCGAGGGCCGCGGCGCAGGTGCCGATGACGGCGATCGTGAAGGCGAGCTGCTGGCGACTGCGATCGCGCAGGGCCTCGCGGACCTCGAGCGAGCGTCGCAGCTCGAGCAGGGTGGTGTGGCCGCCCGGCGTGCGCAGCGGCAAGAACACGTGGATCGCGACGGGCCTGTCGCCCGCCGGCCACCGCACCACCGACTCCTGCCCCAGCTGGGCGCTGGTTCGGGCGGCGAGGGTGATCGCCTCGTGCTCGAGGCCCCGCTCGAGATCATCGTCGTCGAGCCACCGCAACCTCACGGTCTGCTCGCGCTCGTACGCGGCCTCGAGCACCGCATCGACGCGCTCCTCGCCGCCGCGGATCCAGGCCTCCTCGACCAACGGTTGCAGCGCCCGGCCCAGCAGCACGAGGGCCTCGACGAGGTCACGGTCGATGATCTCGAACTCGTAGTCGAGCTCGCGCTCGGAGGTCACGACCAACACCCCGACCGTCCACAGGGTCAGGGCGAGGGTGATCTTGAGGGCGATGCGCATGATGGGGGCCGCGGTCCGGCGCGGTCCGGCGCGGTCCGGCGCGCGCCCGGGCGGCTACTCCACGAAGTCGAAGTTCCAGAGGATGTACTTCCAGTCCTGCTCGACGCTGCGCTTCTCGCCGAACGGATACTCCATGCGGGCGATGAAGACGACGTCCTGCCGCGGGAACATGAACTGTACGATCTCGCGCTCGGGCGTGGTGCCGTCGGCGGCGTTCACGTAGAGCTTGGCGTAGATGCCGGACTTCTTTTGGAATTCGTGCTGGAAGCTGATCTCGTCGACGCCGAGGCCGGCCTGCTTGAACTGGCTCTCGAACCACGAGACGGCGCGCTCGTCGAGCGGCCGGGTCTTGGGCGTGACGTAGAAGTTGATGGAGATTTCCTCGACGCCAGAGGCCTCCTCGGCGTCGTCGTCGGCGAAGGGGTCGTCACCCTCGGCGTCGCTGGCGAAGGCGTCGCCGGCGGTCGAACGGCACGTGACGACCGGCACCCAACCGTGATCGCCCTCGGGAGCGTGGGACGCCTCGCCGCACGACTTGAACACGTACAGGGTGTCCGGGATCTCGAACTTCACATTGAGCGGCGGAATCGTGATGACGTTGCCCACGGTGGTCCCGGCGCTGGGGTTGTCGATCCACTGGGCGGCGGTGGACTTCTTGCGGTCGTTCTTCTGGCAGGCACCGAGGACGAGCGCGCCCCCCAGCACGGCGCACGCGAGGACCGGAGCGATTCGCGAAGTTCCCGAGCGGGGCGCTGACATGGCGGGGACGTTACCAAAACGGGCCGAGTTGCTCAAAGGGCGGCCGTCGACGCGGCGGACCCGGTCGACGTGGTGGGGCGCGGGTCTGGCACCGCGCTTGCTTTGGCAGTGGTCGAGACATGTCCATGGCACCTGAACACGCTCGGTCCTTCCCGTCGGAATCCGCAAACTCTGGCCCAGGGCAGGCCCGCGCCGGGGCGCTGCGGCCCGCGGTCGTGGCCCCCGCGCCCGAGCAGACCGCCCCGCCCGAGCAGACCGCCCCGCCTACGCCGGAACTGCCCCGTGGCCTCGATGCGCCCGCGATCGTGCGGTTGCTGCAATTCTTGCTCGACGCCACCACCACCGAGATGGTGCTGCGCCGCGCCGCGGTGGGCCTCGGGTTGCTCGCGGAGACCGCGTGGGCCGAGCTCGATGGTGGCGAAGAGGCCGACCTGCGCCTCACCCTCGAGTGCCAGGACAACATGTGTCACCGCATCGACGTGGCGCTGCTCGATCCGAGCGACGGAGCGGCCCGCGGGGCGGTGGCGGGGATGCTGACGCTCGTCGAGCAGGTCCACGGTCGTGTCGCCGAGTGCGAGCGTCTGCGGGGCGAGGCGATGACCGATCCGTTGACGGGGCTGTGGAATCGCCGCGGTTTCGAGCCGCTGATGGAGCAGGCGATGGCCAGGGCCGCGCGGACCGGCGAGCCGCTGGCGCTGGTGATCGTGGACCTCGATCGGTTCAAGGCGATCAACGACGTGCTCGGCCACGGCGCCGGCGACGAGGTGCTGCGTGGGGTCGCCGGGGCGCTGCACGGCGCGATCCGGCCGACCGACGTCGCCGCCCGCCTGGGGGGCGACGAGTTCGCGATCCTGCTCGCGGGCGCCGACGGCCGCGGCGCCATGACGGTGTGCGAGCGGATCCGTCGCAACCTGCGATCCGCCAATGGTCTGGCGGACTCGGGCGTCACGCTCTCGTTCGGCGCCGCCGAGCTGGCGTCGCTGGCCCGTCCCGTCCCGGGACTCTCGGGCGCCGCCGCCTGGATGGCCGCGGCCGACGTCGCGCTGTACGAAGCCAAGGCCCTGGGGCGCGACTGTTGCGTGTGCTACGGCGAAGGCCCCCGCGTCATCGAGGATGGCGCGACCCGGCCGATCGTCGTGTGCGCGTCGTGAGCCCGGCCGCAACTCAGCCGGGCGTCAGCAGGCTCGGCAGGTAGTCGTCGGGCGCGCGAAGGCCCATGAGCTCGAGGCACGTCGCCGCCACGTTGGCGAGGCTCGAGCGGGCCTCGCCGTCGTTGCGGATCGGGGGCGCGTGGTCGACCTCGCGCGGATCGAAGATCGCGAACGGCACCGGGTTGAGGCTGTGGCTGGTGCGGACCCGCCGCGTGCCGTCCTTGGTCGTGTCGAACATCTTGTCGGCGTTGCCGTGATCGGCGGTGACGACCAGGATGCCGCCCAGACCGCCGACCGCAGCGATCAGACGCCCGAGGCAGAGATCGACAGCCTCGACGGCGATGCGCGACGCCTCGAGCACGCCCGTATGCCCGACCATGTCGCCGCCGGGGTAGTTGACGCGTACGAAGTCGTAGTGCTGCCCGCGCATCGCAGCGATCAGCGCATCGGTGATCTCGGCGGCCTTCATCCACGGCCGCTGCTCGAACGGCAAGATGTCGGAGGGGATCTCGATGTAGTCCTCGAGGTGCTCGTCGAACTTTCCGGAGCGGTTGCCGTTCCAGAAATAGGTGACGTGGCCGAATTTATGGGTCTCGCTGATCGCGAGTTGGCGCCGGCCCGAGATCGCGAGCAGCTCGCCCATCGTGCGGTCGATCGCCGGCGGCTCGACCAGGTAGCGCCGCGGCACCTGCTCGTCGCCGTCGTACTGCATGATGCCGAAGAATGCGACCTGGGGCCTGTCGCCGCGGTCGAAGGCGGGAAAATCGTCGCGCTCGAACGCCTTGCTGATCTCGATCGCCCGATCGCCGCGGAAATTGAAGAGCAGCACCGCGGCGCCGTCCTCGATCGGACCGACGGGGCGACCGCCCTTCGCCACGACGAACCCCTCGAGGTACTGATCGTCGATGTCGCGCTCGGCGTACATCGTCTGGACGGCCTCGCGGGCCGAGGCGAAGCGGCGCCCCTCGCCATGCACATGCACGTGCCAGCCGCGCTCGACCATCGGCCACTCGGCCTCGTAGCGATCCATGGTGATGCGCATGCGGCCGCCGCCGCTGGCGACGCGGGCGTCGCAGCCGCCCTCGCGGACCTCGGCGAGCACCGCCTCGAGCTGCTCGAGGTACACCAGCGCGGAGCGTCCGGGCACGTCGCGGCCATCGAGCAGGGCGTGCACGCGGATCGCAGAGACGCCGTCCTTGGCCGCGTGACGGATGATCGCGAGCAGGTGATCGATGTGGCTGTGGACGTTGCCGTCGGACAGCAGCCCCAGCAGGTGAAGGGGCTGACCGCCGACTCGCACCGCCGCGAGCAGCTCGCGCCAGCGCGGCGACGAGAAGAGCGCGCCCGAGTCGATGGCGTTGGCGACGAGCTTGGCGCCCTGATCGAAGATGCGGCCAGCACCCAGGGCGTTGTGGCCGACCTCGGAGTTGCCCATGTCGTCGTCGCTGGGCATGCCGACCGCGCGACCGTGGGCCAGCAGCGTCCGGTACGACGGCAGTCCGCTGAGCATGTCGAGGTTGGGCGTGCGGGCGGTCGCGACCGCGTCGCCCTCGCCGCCATCGCCGATCCCGACGCCGTCCATCACGACGCAGACGACGGGGCCGGTGGGGGCTTTGCGGGCCGCGTGGGGGAGCAATGGGTGCATGCGTGACTCCGTTTCAGACCATGTTTCAGAACATGAAGTGGACGCCGACCGAGAGCTCGAGCATGAGATCGAACGGGTTGATGTCGGGCATCTGATCGGGGATCGCCGGATCGGGGGCGGCGATGATCTGCGTGCGCGAGAAGTACTTGTGGACCGCCGCGCCGATCGTGATCGACGCATTGTTGCGGATCGGCACCCCGAGGTGACCGCCGCCGCGGATCATGGCGGTGGTGTCGTTGGTCTCCTCCTCGTCGGCGACCGTGGGGCCAAACGGGCGCACCAGCGTCGAGATGCCAAGGCCGGCCTCGACGCCGAGCTCGGCAAACACCGGACCCATGACGATCTGGAACGACGGACCGGCGGCGAAATCCGAATGGCCCAGCGCCGCCCAGCGCCGCGCGGTGCGGCCTTCGTCGGCGGTCGGCACGTCGTAGCGCTCGAGGTAACGGGTGTGGCCGAGCTGCAACCCGGCGCCGATGCGCAGCGGCCCGAGCCGCAGGGCGTGAACGCGGAACTGCAGGCCGGCACCGAAGCCGACCCGCTGCATCGCCTGGGCGCCGCCCGCGAGGAGCACCCCGAGCCGGGGGGCGGCAGCGACGCTGAACACCGGCCCGCGCGTGCGCGCGATCGCGTCGTTGCCACGGCCGGGCCCACCGGGAGACGCCGCGAGGACGGCGATCGAGACCCACAGACCGAGCACGCCGCGCACCATAGCAGCGTCGTCGCCGTGGGGCACGCCGTGGGGCACGCCGTCGGGGCTCGGCGTCGGGGCTCGGCGTCGGGAATCGATGCCGGCGAACTCATGGCGCGCCCCCGCGGCCCGCGGCGATCGACCTCGGCGCGCACTTTTGCGATGCTCGCGCCATGACGCGACGACCCAGCGATGCGGGGAGTGCCGACGACGCCGACTTGGTGCCCGCCTGTGCGCTGACGCGACGCCGCTTCGTCGGCGCCTCGGCGGGGGTGGTGCTCGCCGGCTGCGGGCCCAAGTCGATGCCGACGTACCGCGTACCCGAAGTGAAATCGGGGATCGTCGAGTTCGATCTGGGCCTCGCGCCCGAGCTCGCTACCGCCGGTGGCATCGTCGCGGTGCTGCCCAGCGGCGTCCGCAAGCCGCTCATCGTGATGCGCCTCGAGTCCGAGCAGTTCCGCGTGCTCTCGTCGAAGTGCACGCATCTGGGGTGCATCGTGCGGTGGGACAACGAGGAGCAGATGCTGCGGTGCCCGTGCCATGGCGCGCGCTACGATGACCATGGCAAGCCCCAGCGCGGCCCCGCCAAGCAGCCGCTGCGCGAGTATCCCAACCAGCTCGCGGGTACGACGTTGCAGATCGCGGTCCGTGACGAGTGATGCCCACCGCGGGCCGGCACTGCATGGTCGAGCTGTGGGACTGTCCCGCTGCCGTGCTCGACGATCCCGCGGCGGTGCGGGCCGCGATGCTCGCCGCGGTCTTCGTCTCGCGTTGCGTGCTGCTCTCGGAGTGCGCGCACCGCTTCGAGCCCTGCGGCGTCACCATCGTCGGCTTGCTCGCCGAGTCGCACATCTCGATCCACACATGGCCCGAGCACGCCTATGCCGCCGCCGACGTGTTCACCTGCGGCACCGCCGGTGAGCCCGAGGCGGCCTGCCTCGAGCTCGTCCGCGCGCTCGGGGCCGGGCGCCACGAGCTGCGCACGGTGACCCGCGGCGTGCCCGGCGGTCTCGCGCGCGGCGCCGTGGAGCGCTCGCGGTGACGGCGGGCGTGGTGCGCGTCGAGCTGCGGCGCGACGTCGGGCGCATCGGCGGCCACAGCGGGCCATGGCTGCGCCGCAACCAGATCGCGCGCTTCCTCGGCGCCCCCGATCCACACCTGCTCGCCCACGTCGTCGACCACCGGGGCGGCTCGATCGGCTGGGGCCTGGTGTCGGCGGTGTCCGGCATCACCGTGCGCATGCTGAGCTTCGGCGAGGCCAGGCCTCACGACAACTGGCTGGGCCAGCGTCTAACGTCGGCGTTCGCTGCCCGCGCCGTGCTCGGGCTCGACGACGCCGGCACCACCGGCTACCGCGTGGTCAACAGCGAGGGCGACGGCATCCCCGGCCTCGTCATCGACCGCTACGGCGAGGCACTGGTTGTGCAGCTCGGCACCGCACCGATCGCCGCGCGCGAGGCCGAGATCGGCGCGTGGCTCGACGTGCGGTGGACCGGCCCGATCCACTACATCGTGCCAGAGGGCGCGTCGCGGTTCGAGGGCATCGAGGCCACGGCGCGCGACGGCTCGGGGGGTACGCTGCGCTTTCGCGAAGACGGGCTGGCGTTCGAGGTGCCGGCGCCGCCGGCCCAGAAGACCGGCGCCTACTTCGATCAGCGCGACAATCGACGCCTCGTCGCGGGCCTCGCGGCGGCCCACGGTGGCGCGTTGCTCGATGTCGGCTGCCACGTCGGCGGCTTCGCCCTGCACGCGGCGCGTCGCGGTCTCGACGTCGTCGCGCTCGATCGATCTGCGGTGGCCCTCGAGCACGGCCGACGCAACGCCGAGGACAACGGACTCGATCGGATCGCGTGGGTCGAGGCCGACATGTTTGCGCCGCTGCACGACCCCGCGCTGTCGGGACCCTTCGGGACCATCGTGTTCGATCCGCCGAAGATCGCATCGCGTCGCGACGACATCGAGCAGGCCACCGGTGCGCTCGCGCGGGTGCTCTTCGTGCTCGCGTCGCGGTTGCTGCCCGCAGGTCACCTCGTGGTCTGCAGCTGCAGCCACCACCTCGGCCGTGAGCACCTCGATCGGGCCATGATGCAGACGGGGCGCCCGTTCACGCGGACAGCGGCGCTCGGTGCCGGGGCCGATCATCCGGTGGCGCTCGGGCACCGCGAGGGCGAGTATCTGCGGGTGAACGTGTATCAGGCGCGCTGACACGGGCCGGCGCAGCGATCAGGCGGTGGCGGCGGCGATGTGTTCCTCGCGGATCGAGATCCGATACACGCTGTTCTCGGTCTCGACGTAGAGCACGTTCGACTCCGACGTCGCCAGCACGCGACGCACCGCGGTGGTCACCATGCGCCGCCCGTTGGGGTCGCGGAAGATGACCATGCCGCGTCCCACTACGGGCTCCGACAGCAGGTAGCCCTCGTAGATGCGGCCGACCGTCGACGTCAGACCCGACTGGTCCCGCGAGGTCCGAATCTTCGTGGCGACGACGGAGAGCACCCGACTCATAGCTTATCCCCGCACTCCGGGGGGCGCCACCGGGGAGCCGCTGCGGGCGCCGTGGCGCGGGGTCGATGTGGGTGGCGCGGTGTCGCTCAGCGCGACTGGCCAAACGGCCGTTGGAGCTCGGCGATGGCGGTGTCGGGGACCCAACCCTCCAGCCCGCCTGCGAGCCGCACCAATGTCCATCCGGGGGTGCGATCCACGATGCGCACCTCGGCGCCGGTGGCGAGCGACCACGTGGAATTGCGGTGCAGGCCAGGTCCGTCACGGGCCGGTGTCGTGGCGCCGACGACGACCGCTGGCGGCGCCGTGCGATCTGCGCGCAGCGCCAGCGCGTGCAGGCTACCGGCGATGGCCCACGTGGCCACGAGCGCGAAGACGGCGACGCGGACGGAGAAGCTGCCACCCGCCTTGGCCCGGCGCGCACGCTCGGTGAGGTGCACGACGGCCGCGGCCACGCCACACAGCAGCGCGAGCCAGCCGACGCCCGGCGCACGCAGGGCCTCGACGACGAGATCCCACCACGTCTGCGGGCGATCGATGAGCGCGCCCGAGGTCGCCGCTGCCAGCTCGGCGCGACGTCGCACCGCGCCGAGGTTGGCGCGCGCAGACTCGGCGAGCTCGGCGCTGGGACTGCCGCGGAAATCGAGGGCGTGCTCGAGGTGCAACGTGGCGCGGCCGAGATCGCCGAGGTGCGCGTACGCGGTGCCGAGGTTGTACGAGAGCAGGCTGCTCGGCGCGCCGAGCAGGGCGCCCGCGCGCTCGTAGGCTGCGACCGCGTCGCTCCACTGTTCGCGGGTGGCGGCGGCGTTGCCCTCGATGAAGGCGTCGTCGACGGCGTCGGCCCGCAGCGGCCGCGCGAGCAGCAAGCCCGCCGCGAAGATCCCACAGGCGATGACGCGGGCGATCGTCACGCGCGCCCCCGCGTCGGTGGCGTGCGGCTCAAGCTCGAGCGCTCGACGAGGGCGAGGGCGTCATCGAGCATGTCGCGACGCTCGTCGATCGTGCCCCGCTGGGCGGCGAAGCGGGCGGCGTCGCAGCGCTCGAGCAGCTCCTCGAGGCGGCGAAGCTCGGCGGTCGGTGTGCCGCTCGACTCGAGCATCCGCAGCAGCTGGGGCCGCGGCAATCCCATGCCGGTCGGACCCAGGCGCGAGACGGCGAGATCGTGCAGCAGCGACGCGAGCGCGACGTGGAATCCCTCGCCGGTCTCGACCGCTTCGCGGGCGGTGTCGAGGCGCTCGCGTCGACGGCGTCGTTGGGCGGTGTGGCGCTTGGCCGCGTCGTCGGGGCCGAACCGTCGCCACGCCGCCGCACCCAGCCACGCGCTGGCCGCCGCCGTCGGCAACGCCGCCATCGCCCAGCCCCAGCGCGCCGTTGTCAGCCACGGCGTGGGCGTGGGGTCGCGCTGCAGCGTGGCGACGTCGACGATCGGCGCGAAGTCGGCGGCACCGTCGGCCTCGGCGTCGGCCGGTGCTCCGGGCGCGCTCGGTGTCGCGACGGCGGTACCGCGGACCTCGATGGCGATAGGTTCGGCGCGGGCGGTCGCGTAGCGTTCGGTGGCGGGGTCGAAGTAGCCCAGCGTGATCGCGGGCAGTTCGAGCCGACCTGGCGTCTCCGGGATCACCAAGAACGCGTACGAGCGCCGGCCACCGATGCGCGGCGTATCGCGCATCGTCGACTCGAGCTTGGGCTCGTAGCGGCGGGCACCGGCGAGGGTGGGCCACGGACCGGGATCGATGAGCCCCACGTTGCCCTCGCCTTCGATCTCGACCGTCCACGTGAACGGCTGGCCGACCTCGACCTCGGTGCGATCGGCCTTCGCGGTGACGGTGAAGGTGCCGACGTTGTTGGGCGAGAAGCCCTTGGGCTGGCCCTTCGCGGGCAGCGGCAGCACCTCCACGGCGACCGCGGGGCCGCGATCGCGGCGGCGCCTGCCGATCGTGATCTCGGGCGCGCCGATGACGAGCGTGCCGGCCTTCTGGGGGAACAGCGCGCGGCGCATGCCCGGCCGCACGCGGTACGGCACGCCATCGACCTCCTCGACCACGGCCTCGCCCTCGGGCAGATCGTAGGTGTAGAAATCGGTGAAGCTCGGCGGTGTACGCAGCGTGACCGACGACAGCGTCGAGCGCTCGTACACGTCGAGTCGGTATTCGATCTGCTCGCCGACGTAGGCCTGCGACGTGCTCGTCGCCGACCACACGAACACGTCGCCGCGTGCCTCGGTGGGCCGCCCGGTCGTCGCGACCGCCTCGGCGCCCGCGGTCGCGGCGACGGCCTCGACCACGACCTCGACCACGTTGGAGCGCACCTTCGTGCGGCCGTCGTCGACCTCGAACGACAGCGAGTAGGTGCCCGGCGCGATCGCCAAGGCGGTCACCGCCGTCGAGCTGTGCGAGGTCCGCGTGCGGGGGCCGCGTCCGAACGAGATCTGGAACCCGCTGCCGGTGGCGATGTTCGAGAGGATTTCGAAGCCACCGGAGAGCCCTTCGGGCAGCGCGGGGTCGGGCGCCTGGCCGCCGCCCGCACGCACGACCTCGAGCTGGAGGTCGAGCGCGTCGCCGACTTTCAGCGAGGTGGCGCTCACCCGGAGTTCGGCGGTGGTGTCGGCGGCGTGGGCCGTGCGCGCGCCACCCAGTGCGATGGCAATCGCGCCGACGACGAACGCGCGACGGTCGGAGCGGGGGACGGTCACCTCACCAGTCCTTCACCGCCGGAGCGTTGCGCACCCGCGGCCTGTCGAGGGGGTACTGATCCTGCTCGTCGAGTCGATCGAGCGCGCGCTGTAGATCGAACTGCTCCGCGGGTGTCGGCTCGGGCGGCGGGTCCTGCTCGGCGTCGTCCTCGGGCGGTGGATCCTGCTTGGCGTCGTCCTTGGGCTCGGGCTCGGGCTGCCCGGAGCCGCCGCTGTCCCCGGAGCCGCCGCTGTCCCCGGAGCCGCCTTCGGATCCGCCGCTGCCCTCGGAGCCGCCTTCGGATCCGCCGCTGTCGTCGGATCCGCCGCTGTCCTCGGATCCGCCGCTGTCGTCGGATCCGCCGCTGTCCTCCGAGCTGCTGCTCTCGTCGTCTTCGTCTTCCTTCTTCTGCTTGCGGAGCAGGGCGAGCTCGAGGTTCCACTTGGCGTTGGCGTGCTCGGGCTGCGCCTTCAGGCACTCGACGTAGCGCTCGATGGCGCCGTCGAAGTCCTCTGCGTCCAGGGCGATGTTGCCGAGCTGGTACAGCGCGCTGGCCCGCACGTCGGTGGCCTCGGACTCGCTCGCGCGCTCGAAGGCGATGTGGGCGCCCTCGGTGTCCTCCTTTGCGAGCAGGGCGAGGCCGCGATCGAAGCTGATCTCGCCGCGCTCGCCGAGGCGCTCGAGAGCGCGGTCGTAGTGGCCCAGGGCCGCGTCGTGGTCACCCGCGTCGTAGGCGTCGATCCCCGCCTCGACGTCGGCGTCGGTGCTGGCCAATCGATCCGCCAGCCACCCCGCTAGCAGGACCGCCGCGATGCTGCGCCCCACGATCATGCGTCGGCCCTCCGGCGGCGCTCGGGCAGCGCGAGCGCGATCACCAGCAGCAACAGCGCTGGGATCACGAAGAACGAGTACCCCTCGTCGCGGAGGATCTCGATCGTGACGTCGCGACGCGATCGCGAGAGGCCCTCGAGCATGTCGCGGACCACGTCGAGCCCGAAGTGCTCGGGATCGACGTGGACGAAGCGCCCGCCAGTGGTGGTGGCGAGCTCCTCGAGTAGATCGGCGTCGAGGCGGGTCATCACGTAACTGCCCGCCTCGTCGGTGACATAGCCGTCGGGGTTGCCTTCGGCGTCGAACTTCTGCACCGGCTCGCCGGACTTGGAGCCGATGCCGACGGTGTACACGCGCACGCCCAGCTGCGCCGCCTGTTTGGCCACGTCGAGTGGTCGGCTCTCGGTGTCCTCGCCGTCGGTGAGCAAGATGATCGCCTGGTCGTTCTCGGCGGCGGGTAGTGGGGTCGCCTTCGCCGGCGGGCCGCCCTCGGGCACCACCGTGGCGGCGACATCGTCGGCGTCGCCCTTGCGCGCATCGACCAGGAACTCGAGGCTGAGCTCGAGCGCGCGGCCGATCGCGGTGCCGCCGGGGTTCTCGGTGCGCGGATCGGCGGCCTGCAGATAGGTCTTGAGCAGGCGAACGTCGGCGGTGACCGGGAAGCCGCGCGCAGCCCCGGCGAACACCACCACGCCGATCCGATCGCCGCGCCGCGAGGCGTCGTCGAGGAATCGGGTGAGCTCGGCCACGAGCCGCTCGCTGCGGGTGGGGTAGATGTCGGCCGCGAGCATCGACTTGCTGTAGTCGACGGCCAGCACCACATCGAGGCCGCTGGCAGGGATCACGTTGGCCTTGCCGCCGTACTGCGGTCGCAGCAGCGCGACGGCGACGCAGGCGACTGCGAGCGTGACGCACACCGCCTGCGCGATGCGGTTGCCGTGGTGCACCGACGCCAGCAGACGGGCGATGAGCTCGGGTCGACCCAGGGCCGCGCGCGCGCGGCTGCGGGCCCGCGCCGCCCACCACGTGGCCGCGATCACCACCGGCACGGCGAGACCCGCCCACCACCAGTCGAGCCGGCCCCACGCCAGCGCATCCAAGGTCTCGACGGCCGACGCGGCGTCGGGTTCGAACAGGGCGACGAGCAGGCTCACGGGAACCTCCGCAGTCGGGTGCTGCGCAACACCACGTCGCCGAGCAGCAGCAGCAACGCCGGCCACAGCAGCCACGCGTAGAGCTCGGGCAGCACCGACTGGCCCTCGATCTCCGAGGTGTCGAGCTTGTCGAGCAGATCCTGGAAGCTGCCCGACAGCGCGGTCTCGTCGGTGGCCGTGTACGCGAAGCCGCCGGTCGCCGCCGCGACCCGCTCGAGCCGCGCCGGGTCGACGTTGCCGTCGTTGCGGCCGTGCTGCCCCATCAGCACCGTATAGATCTGCACGCCGCGCCGCGCCGCCTCTTGGGCGATGGTGTCGGGATCGAGGCCCTCGGCGTTGTGGACCCCGTCGGTGAGCAGCACGATCACCTTGCTGCTGGCGGTCGACTCGGTGAGTCGATTGAGCGCCATGCCCAGGCCGGCGCCGATCGCCGTGGTGCTGCCGTCCATCGTCCGCAGCGTGAGTCGCCGGACCATCGACCGCAGCACGCCGTGATCGATGGTGAGCGGCGAGACCGTCGACGCCGTCGAGCCGAAGCCGACCAGGCCGATGCGGTCCCGCGGCCGGCGGGTGATGAAGGCGTCGATGACCGACTGCGCGGCGATCATGCGGCTGGGCGGGATGTCCGGCGTCTCCATCGACTCGGACAGATCGAAAGCGATCACGATGTCGATGCCCTCGCGCTGGATCCGATCGGCGCCGCGGGTCGACTGCGGTCGCATCGAGGTGACGCACAGCAGGAGCGCCGCACCCAGGCGCAGGCCGTCGGGCACGTCGACGAAGTGCACGGCGACGCCGCGCCCGGCCCGCGCGATGCTGCGCGATCGCGAGAACCGCATCGTCGCCGGACGCGGTCGCAGCCACGCGCGCACGATGACGGCGGCGATCGGGACGACGGCGAGCAGGCCCCACCACGGCGCCGCGAAGATCACGTGGGCGATGCCGCCGCGCAAGAGCGCGACCTCGACTGCCGCGACGCCGAGCAGCGCGGCCAGGGCCCAGCCCAAGGTCGGGATGACGGCCCTCACGAGGCCTCCTTGCCTGCGTTGGAGGAGGGGGCGTCGGTCGGCGTGGCGGCCCGGGTCGGCGTGGCCGGCCCGGCGGGGTCGGCCCCGGCACCGGGCGCGTTGGCGGCGTTCGCAGTGTTGGCGGCCGCGCCCGCCGCGACCGGCATGCTGCGCTCGACGATGTCGCGGACGAAGCCCAGGGCATCGCGGGCCTCGTCGTCGTCGGGGCGCATGCGGGCGAACTTCACCAGGTCGCTGCGCTGGAGAAAGCCGACGATGTCGTCGGCGCCCAGCGGCGCCACGCGGCCGGGCTCGCGCAGCAATGCCCTGCGGATCTCGTCGGTGGTGCGATCGAGTGCATCGAGGCCGAAGCGGCGCTCGACGTAGCCCTTGCCGATCTCGGTGAGCTGCACGTAGTAGTCCTGCACGCGACCCTCGGTGAGCAGAGGGCTGCGCTCGAGCTCGTCGAGCGCCTCGAACGCGACGAGGTGCGGCGGGATCGACGGCACCACCACCACCGGGCGGCGGCGGCCGAGCAAGCGGCGCAGCGCGAACCACAGCAGCAGCGCACCGGCGAGCGTGCCGAGCACCGAGTAGACGATCGTCTCGGCCAGGGTGTTGGGGTACTCGATCGAGATCGGCGGATCGTCGGGCTTGGCTTCGGGCTCGCCCTCGTTGGCGAGCAGTGCCTCCACGGTGAACGCCACCGGTGGCACCGCGGCCGTCTGGATCGCGCCGTGGGGATCGACGTAGGTCAGCGCAAAACCGGGGATCTGCGCCGCGCCGGGGGCGAAGTGCTGCAGCCGGATCGAGAAGGTCTTGCGCAGCCCCTCGCCGGTGGCTTCGGGCTCGCCCTCGGCGACGTCGACCAGGTGCAGCGGATCGAGCTTCACGCCGATCGGCAGGTTCACGCTGTAGCCGCGGGCGAAGGCGGCGGTGACCTCGAGCGTGAGCAGATCGCCGACGTGGGAGGGATCGGGCGCCAGCCGCGTGGTCACGGTGATCGGCGCGTCGGCCTGGCCGCTCGCAGCGGCGGGCGCGGGGGAAACCGGATCTGCCGGCGCCGCAGGCACCTGTGGCTCGGCGGCGAGCAGCGCCACCGCCAGCCGCGGGGCGAGGAGCAGCGAGAGCCCGGTCAATGTCGCATCCTCCGGTTTCGCCCCGTGAAGTACGCCACCAACGGCCGCTGCCAGTCCTCGCCGCAGCGGACGTTCACGGTGGCGAGCGAGAGCTTGCGCATCAGCCGTTCGAACGCGCTGCGCTCGCGGTCGACCTGGGCGGCATAGCGGGCCACGGCGCGGCGCGACAGGTCGACGAAGGAGTCGTCGCCGAGTTCGAGCAGCTCGAGATCCTCGATCGCCACCAGACCGAGCGGGGGCAGGGCGAGCTCGATCGGATCCTCGACGCGGATCGGGATCACCTCGTGGCGTCGCCGGGCGATCTTCAGGGCCTGCTCGAAGCGCGGATCCCAGCTCGCGCCGCGCTCGTCCACGGCGTCGACGAAGTCCGAGATGAGCACGGCGACGGAGTGCCCCTTGGCGATTCGCGCCAGGTACTCGAGCGCCACCGACGGCCGCGTGCGGCGGCTCGTGGGCTCGTGGGTGAGGACCCGCTGCACCACCGAGAGCACGTGCTTGCGACCGCTGCGCGGCGGCACGAAGGCCTCGACCTCGTCGGTGAAGCCGAGCAGGCCGACGCGGTCGTTGTTGCTGATCGCCGAGAACGCGAACGTGGCCGCCAACCGGGCCACGAGGTTGCGCTTGTCGTGGTCGCGTGAGCCCAGATCCAGGCTCGCCGACATGTCGACCAGCAGCATCACGGTGAGCTCGCGCTCCTCGGTGAACAGCTTGACGTGGGGCTCGCCGGTGCGGGCGGTGACGTTCCAGTCGATGGTGCGCACGTCGTCGCCGGGCTCGTAGGCGCGGACCTCGCTGAAGGCGATGCCTTGGCCCTTGAACACCGACTGGTACGAGCCGGCGATGTGCTGCTCGACCAGGCGCGAGGTCTGGATCTCGATGCGACGGATCTCGCGGAGCAACTCGGTGGTCCGCGCCTTCGCTTCTTCGCTGGTGAGCACCCGCGTCATCGCCTACGGCACCTGGACGTGCTCTAGGATCTGGCGGGTGATCTGCTCGACGGTCTTGCCCTCGGCCTCGGCCTCGTACGAGAGGATCACCCGGTGGCGCAGGACGTCGGGCGCGATGGCCTTGACGTCCTCGGGGCTGACATAGCCGCGTCGGCGCAAGAAGGCGTGGGCGCGGGCCGCCTGGAACAGCGCGATCGAGGCCCGCGGCGAGGCGCCGAACTCGATGAACGGGGCGAGCTGGCCGAGGCCCGCGGCCTCGGGGCGACGCGTGGCGCCGACGACGTCGACGATGTAGCGCTGCACCGGCTCCTCGACGATGATCTCGTCGATGGTCTTGCGCACGCGCTCGAGATCCTCGGGGCCGATCACCGGCTCGGCGCGCGGTCGGCTGGCGGCGGTGCCCGAGCCCATCCGCTTCATGATCTCGAGTTCGTCGTCGCCGCTGGGGTAATCGACCTTGATCTTGAACATGAAGCGGTCGAGCTGGGCCTCGGGCAGGTTGTAGGTGCCCTCCTGCTCGATCGGGTTCTGCGTCGCGAGCACCAAAAAGGGCGACGGCAGCGGATACGTCGTGTCGCCGACGGTGACGTGGCGCTCGGCCATCGCCTCGAGCAGGGCGCTCTGGACCTTGGCCGGCGCGCGGTTGATCTCGTCGGCGAGCAGCAAGTTGGTGAAGATCGGCCCCTGCTTGTTGGTGAACGTGCCGCTTTGATGGTTGTAGATGACGGTGCCGATCACGTCCGAGGGCAGTAGGTCGGGCGTGAACTGCACGCGCTTGAACTGCAGCTGCAGCGTGTGGGCGAGCGTGTTGACGGTGAGCGTCTTGGCCAGGCCGGGCGCGCCCTCGAGCAGCACGTGGCCGCCGCACAGCAGGCCGATGAGCAGGCGCTCGATCATGTCGGTCTGACCGACGATGACCTTGTGCACCTCGTGGAAGAGGCGCTCGAGGAACGCCGACTCGCGTTCGACGAGGTTGTTCACCACGCGGATGTCGTAGGCTGCAAGGCTCATGCTTGGTTCCGGAGGGGGCGGCTTTGGGGCTGCGGCGCCGCGGGGGGCGCACACGCGGTGGGGTTGGAGTGTCCGTCGACCGCCGCGAGGGCCGAGGGCGGCCGCATGATTCATGGCGTTGGGGCGCGATGCGGTTGGACCCCACCCGCACGCGTGCGGGCGCCGCGGACCCTGGCTCGGGCGCGATTATTCCCACGCCGGCGGCGCGGCGCAAGTCCTGGGGTCGCCAGAGCGCACCGGGTGCGGCGCCAGCACCGGGCGGGCACCGGGCCGGCCCAGGGAGTGCCCAGGTCGCTCGCGCATGACGCACCCGCTGTTTGACCGCAATCCAGCCGTGGTCTACAAGCACCGCTGCATGGCCAACCCTCCCAAGAGCGAGCGCATGTTCGACCTCCGGGTCGTTCACCGGTACATCACCTCCGGGCGCCTCGAGCAGCAGGAGTACGACACGCACCTCGAGTCGACGGTCGACGTCGCCGAGAACGTCCGGCCGCGCGAAGAGGGTGGCGACGAGGACGGCTACGATCGCCCGGTCGCCGCCGCGAACGAGCCGCGACGTCTGCCGCTGTCGGCGTTGTTCGTGCGTCCCCGTCTCTCCGACGATGACGATGACGACGACGACGAGGATGACGACTTCGACGACGACGAGGATGACGACGACGAGGATGACGACGCGGCCGATGCGGCAGAGCCCGTCACTGTGGCCGATGACGCGCCCGCCGCCGACGCGCCTGCCGCCGACGCGCCCGCCGCCGACGCGCCCGATGCCGCCGCGCCCGAGACCGAGAAACCCGATCAGGGCTGAGACGTGGCGCCGGTGCGCGCATCGAGGCATGCGACCGCGATCGCCTGGGCGATCGCGGTCGGCCTCGCCGCGCCCGGTGGCTGCCGCCGTGTCGACGACGACGTGCCCAGCGACGGCCCGCCCGAAGCGCGCGTCGCCACGCCGCAACCCGTAGCGCCGGTCCGCGCGACCACCACGTTCGTGGTCCCCGACTTCGCCGAGGTGGCCAGCCGCGTCGCGCCCTCGGTGGTGACGGTGGTAGCCGAGGTGCCGCGTCGCGAGGGCTCGGGTCGCTCCGTCCGCGGCGTCGGCAGCGGGATGATCGTGAGCGCCAACGGGCAGGTGCTGACCAACGCCCACGTCATCGCCAAGGCGGCCGCGATCGAGGTCGAGCTCGCCAGTGGTGAGCGGCTCGCCGCCACGGTGGTGTTCGCCGACGATCTCCTCGATCTCGCGCTGCTCGAGCTCGCCGCCGCGCCGACAGGCGTGCTGCCGGTCGAGTTCTCCGAGCGCGCCCCGGTGCCGGGCGCGTGGGTGATGGCCGTGGGCCAGCCCTTTGGCCTGGGCCACACCGTGACCGTGGGTGTGGTCGGCGGCCTGGGTCGCGATCACGACGATCTCGGCCGCCCCGATGGCCTGCGCGAAGACGGCATCTGGAACTTCATCCAGACCGACGCGTCGATCAACATCGGCAACTCCGGCGGACCGCTCGTCGACGCCGATGGCCGTGTCGTGGGCATCACGACCGCGGTGCGCAGCGATGGTCAGGGCCTCGCGTTCGCGGTCCCCGCCGAGATGGCGCGACGCTTCCTCGAGGAGGTGTGGACCTTCGGCCGGGTCCGCCACGCGCGGCTGGGCATGAACGCGCACAACGCCGAGGCGGGCGTGCTCGCGGGGCGTGGCGGGGTCGTGCAGCTCACGGCGGTCGACGACGCCGGACCTGCGGCCAACGCTGGCCTCGTGACCGGCGACATCGTGCTCGCGATCGACGGCACGCCGGTGCGACGGGTCTCGGACGTCGCCTATCGCACCCAGCTGCGGGGTGTCGGCGCGCGGCTGACGTTCACGATCGCGCGGGCAGGCGGCGCTGCGGCCGAGGCCGTGGTGATCCCGGCCGAAGCGACCCGCTGAGCTCGCGCCGGCGGACGCGGGTCCGGGGCTCGCCGCGAATTCGCACCAGCGTCGATGGGGCAAGTTTCGGGACACCGCACCGAAGGCGCGCCCCGGTCCTCTATGATGATGGGGTCGCCCCCCGAATCAGGGTGGGCGGCGACCCTCACCCTGATTCGGAGCCCCATGAACATCAACGCTGAACGCTTCTTCGCCCTGACTGCCCTGCTCGCCGCGCCGCTCGTCACCGCATCCGCCTGCGTCATCACGTCGAGCGACGGCGACGGCGAGACCGGCGGCGAGACCGGCACCGCGTCGATGACCGCGTCGACCGATCCCTCGGTGTCGACCACGATGACGTCCGCCGACACCACCGTGTCCACGACCGACGCGACGACGACCACGCCCGATCCCGATTCGACCGGCACCGACGATGGCACCGGCACCGATGAAGGCACCAGCACCGACACGGGCACCACCGGCGGCGTCGATCTCGGCAACTGCTGTGCGCCCGAGGGGATCGCCGGCTGCGAGGTCCCCGACGTCGAGGCCTGCGTGTGTGCGGTCGATCCGTTCTGTTGCGAAGAGGAGTGGGACAACGCCTGCGCGGTCGCGGTCAACGAGAACGACTGTGGCGAGTGCGTGTTCGCGCCGCAGCCGTTCGATTGCAGCTGCATCGGCGAGTGCGACGGCAAGCCCGCGCCCCAGTCCTCGCAGGTCTGCGGTGCGGATCCCGACTCGGCCGCCGCCGCCGGGCTCGCCGAGTGCCAAGCGCAACTCGACGCCATATGCGAGGTCGCCTCGTGCGAGTCGTGCGAGTGCTTCACCGCCGAGATCCCAGACATCGACTGCAAGTAGGCCCGCCGAGTCAGCGCTGCACGCAGTCTTGCGCGGCCCGGCCCCCCGCGCCGGGCCGCGCTCGGCAGCGTTCCGTCGCCCACCGCTGGCCCCGGCGCCGATGCCCTGCACGCCTCCCAGGACCGTGCAGGGTTTCTCTGCGACCCTCTCGCGCACGCTCCGCCCGGGGGGGTCCCTTGACGACCGGCCGCGAACGCGGCTACGCCCTGTCCTCATGTTGATGACCCTGGCGCAGCGCATCACCGTCCGTGTGCTCGACAACGTCGTCGAGCGTGGCCGTCGCTCCGAGATCGGCGGCGTGCGGCTGGCCGTCGGCGCGCTGCACCGGGCCCGTCGCGCCTTTGGCCTCGATCGGGTGGCGCGCGCCACCGACATGCCGCGGTGGGACGGCGTGCAACCCGAGCGGCCGATGTGGGACACCGATCGCAGGAAGATGCGCAAGTGGCAGGTGGACACCGGCATCGTCCAAGACGCCGCCGCGGCCCCGACCGCTGTGCCCGCCGTCCCCCTCGACGCGATCAAGGTCTACTACAAGCGCGGGTGCCCCTACGCCCGCGCCGCGATCGAGCTGCTCCGCGAGCGCGAGCTGCCGTTCGTCGAGCAGGACGTCAAGGGCGACGTCTCGACCCTCGAGTGGCTCGGCATCGTCACCGGCAAGAAGACCACGCCGCAGGTCTTCGTGCACGGCAAGCCCATCGGTGGCTACGACGAGCTGCGGAGCCTGGACCTCTCTGGTGAGCTCGCGCGCCTGCTCGGCGCCGTCGCCCCCGCGCCCGCCCTTGCCACCGACGCCGAGCCCGACGACGAGATCAGCGTCGAGGATCTGCGCGCACGCATGGACGAGGGCATCGCCGTGCTCACCCTCGACGTCCGCGCCCACGCCGAGGCCGACGAGACCGGCATGCTCGAGGCGGCGGTGTTGATCCCGCTGCCCGAGCTCGAGCCGCGCTCGGTCGAGCTCGAGCGCGAGGCGGTGTGGATCGTCTACTGCCGCTCGGGCGTCCGCAGCCGCCAGGCGGTGGAGCTGCTGCGCGAGCAGGGCTTCCGCAACGTCGTGAGCCTGAAGGGCGGCATCGATGCCTGGTGTGCCGCGGGCGCCCCCGTGGTGCGCCTGGGCGCGGTGGCGCCGCGGACCCACACCCAGCGGGTGCGCCTCACCGTGCTCCACCCCGAGCGCTCGCCGTTCGAGACCCAGGGTGACTACAGCGGCAACGTCGCCGAGGCGCTCGAGGGCGACGCGCTGGTGGCCCGCGTCCGCGAGGTCCTCGCCGAGTGCCGCCCGATGATCCAGCAAGATGGCGGCGACGTCGAGCTGCTCGACATCCAAGACGACATCGTCCACGTGGCGCTGTCGGGCAACTGCATCGGCTGCCCCAGCTCGCAGGCGACCCTCAAGCAGGGCATCGAGCGCCGGCTCAAGCAGGCGATCCCGCAGATCAAGCGCATCGAGTCGCCGCAGCTGGTGTGAGGGTCGCGGCCAGGCGGGTCCCGTCGGCAGCTGGCGTCACGTCGGCCGCCGTTCGGATCCGGTGAGATCGATGCGTCGCCAAGCGCCGCCGACGAAGCGCCACACCATCACCACCGCGAGCGCGGCGAGATAGACGACGAAGCACACGATCGCGCCGATGGGCCCGACCTCGGCGCGCAGGACGGCCCAGGCCGCGAGCGGCACGAACAGCAGCCACGCCAGGATCACGCGGGCCCACATGCACCACGCGGTGTCGCCGGCGGCGCGCAGGGCCTCGGACAGCGTGATCGAGATGGCGTCGAACAGCTGCCAGGCGGTGCTGACCAGCAGCATGGTGGTGCCCAGGGCCACGAGCGCTTCCGAGGGCACGTCGTCGGACGCGAACACGCCCATGACGGTCGCCGGCATCACGGCGTAGACGAGCCCGACGCAGCACTGCCAGCCGCAGGTCACGACCGCGGTGCGGCGCACGATCGTGGGCACCTCGTCGTGGTCGCCCTTGCCGATCGCGTTGCCCACCAGGATCGCCCCCGCCGAGGCGACGCCGAACGCCGGCATGAACGAGATCGAGTTGACCTGGATCACCGCCATCAGTGCGGCCACCGCGGTGGTGCCGAGGGTCGAGACGACGGCGTTCACGAAGAACGTGAACGCCCCGAACTCGAGGAACCAATTGAGGCCGCTGGGCAGGCCGAACCGCAACATGCGACCGAACTCGCGCAGACGCAGCGGGCCCCGCGATCCGCTGCGCGCGATGCCGTGGCCGCGCACGAACAACACGGTGATGGCGGCGAAGACCAGCCACGACGTGATGGTGCTGGCGACCGCGGCGCCGACCACACCCAGCGCGGGCGCGCCGAGGTTGCCGTCGATGAACACCCAGTTGAGCGCGATGTTGACCACCATCGCGGCGAAGTTCACGACCATGGGCAGCCGCGTGTTGCCGAGCCCGGCGTACCAGCTGCCCAGGGCCTCGGTGCCCACCACGGCGCCGGCCGACAGCAGGCGCACGACCATGTAGTCGGTCAGCAGATCGCGGACGTTCGGCGAGTAGCCCAGCGGCGCCAGGGCAGGAGGGATGGCGGCGGTACCGAGCACCGACAGCACCGCTGCGGCGGCCGCGACCACCAGGCCGTACCAAGCATAGCGGCGCGCCCCGGCGACGTCGCCCGACCCCGCGAGCTGGGCCGCGAAGCTCTGCACGATGAACACCACGCCCATCGGCAAGATGAACAGATTGATCGTGTTCGAGGCGCCGGTCGTCGTCGCGGCGACGGCATCTTCGCCCAGCGACGCGACCATGGCTGCGTCGGTGAAGCCGATCACCGCCTGCGACGCCCGCGACAGCACCACCGGCCAGGCGAGCCGGAGCAGCGTCGAGTACGACGCGGCGGTGGAGGGGCCTGCGACCACGGCGCGCGGACGATAGCAAGGCGGACCCGCGGTGGCACGGCCGGCGGATCTCCATCGGCACCGGCGTCGACACAGGCCTGCGGGCACCGAGATGTCACGTGCGCGGACACCATGCGCGGACACTTTGATGCGCGTTCGCCGTCGGGCACACTCGGCGGCAACGAGACCGCATGACCGACGAGCCCTACATCATCTTTGGCAGCCCCGTGATTTCTTCCGCCGAGATCGAGGCGGTCGTGCGGACGATGGAGACGTGCTGGATCGGCACAGGTCCCCGCGTTCACGAGTTCCAGACCAAGATGGCCGAGTACACCCATGCCGCGCATGCGCTCGCCGTGGGCTCGTGCACCGCCGCGCTGCACCTGTCGATGGTCGTCTCCGGTGTGAAGCCCGGTGACGAGGTCATCACCACCGCGATGACGTTCTGCGCCACGGCCAACGCGATCGTGCACACGGGCGCGACGCCGGTGTTGGTCGACTGCCAGCGCGACACGATGAACATCGATCCCGCCGCGATCGAGGCCGCGATCACGCCGCGCACCCGCGCCATCGTGCCCGTGCACTTCGCCGGCCGGCCGTGCGACATGGACGCCATCGGTGCGATCGCGAAGAAGCACGGCCTGCTCGTCATCGAGGACGCCGCCCACGCGATCGAGTCGGTCTACAAGGGCAAGAAAATCGGCTCCATCAGCGATCTCACCTGCTTCAGCTTCTACGTGACCAAGAACATCACCACCGGCGAAGGTGGCATGGTCACGACCAACGATCCCGAGCTCGCGAAGAAGATCCAGACCTACGGCCTGCATGGCATGTCGGCCGACGCGTGGAGCCGCTTTTCCGACAAGGGCTACCGCCACTACGCGGTGGTGTTCCCCGGCTTCAAGTACAACCTCACCGATCTCGCCGCCAGCATCGGCATCGTCCAGATGCAGAGCATCGACGCCTGGCTGCGTCGTCGCAACGAGATCTGGGCCCAGTACGACGAGGCGTTCGCCGACCTGCCGGTGGTGCGCCCGGCGCCCGAGGAGGCGGACACCGTCCACGCGCGCCACCTGTACACCCTGATGATCCTCGACGACGCCAAGGTCACCCGCGACGAGTTCATGACGCAGATGCACCAGCGCAAGATCGGCACCGGCGTCCACTACCGGGCGCTGCACGTGCACCCGTACTACGCGGATCGCTTCGGCTACGCGCCCGAGCAGTTCCCCAACGCGTACTGGATCGGCGAGCGGACGGTGTCGATCCCGCTCACGCAGAAGCTCACCGATGGCGAGGTCGAGCGGGTGATCGCGGCGGTCCGCGCGGTGGTGGGTTGACCGGCGCTCCGACCCGCCGCGTCCGCGGGGTGCTGTTCGTGGACTACGTGCGGATGATCCGCGGCCACGAGGCGATCGACTGGTCGCGCTATCTGCAGGCCGAGGACGCCGCGCTGCTGGTCCAGCCCATCGATCGCGAGGGTTGGTATGCGATGGCGACGTTCGAGCGCTTCGGCATCGGCATCTTCCGCGAGGTCGCCGGCGGCCAGCTCGCCGCCGTGCACATGTGGGGCAGATTCCAGGTCGACTTCGTGCGCAAGGTCCAGCCGATGTTGATCGCCGAGGGCGATCCACGCGGCACGCTCATGCGGTTCCGCTCGATGCAGCGCGGGTTCTTCGACTACGACGCGGTCGACGTCGACGAGGTGCTCGACGATGGGGCCACCGTGTCGGTGCAGTACGGCATGGGCCAAGAGGCGGAGTGCGCGGCGTGCCACCAGACCCTCGGGTTCTGCGAGCGCATGATCGAGCTGGCTGGTGGCACCGAGGTCACCTCGAGGTTCGCGGCCCGCGGGTGGGAGGGCGCGCCGCGGACGCTGATCTCGCTCGTGTGGCGCGGGGCTTGATCGGCGGCTGGAACGTTCGCGGTGCCGGCAAGATCCGCGCGGGGACGCCGGACGCGCCGGCATCGCTAGCGCGGCGAACGGCCAGGACAGCGCGCGCGCAGCGGCTACGTTGCACGGCACAATGAAGAGACTCGCCGACAAGGTCGCCATCATCACGGGAGCCGCGGGTGGCATCGGCCGCGCGACCGCAGAATTGTTCGTCGCCGAGGGGGCTCGGGTCGTCATGACCGACCTCGACGCCGACGCGCTCGGTGAAGCGGCGCGCTCGCTGGGCCGCGCTGCCGTCTGTATCGCCGGCGATGTCACGGAGCCCGACACCGCAACGCGGGCAGTCGCCGCCGCCATGAAGGAGTTCGGCGGCCTGCACGTGCTGTTCGCCAACGCCGGCATCGAGGGGCGCATCGCGCCACTTCTGGACCAACGCCTCGCCGACGTCGAGCGGGTGCTGCGGGTCAACGTGCTCGGCGTCTTCAACTTCCTCCAACACGCTGCGCCGAAGATCGCCGCATCGGGCGGCGGTAGCATCGTGATGACCTCGTCGGTGGCGGGCATCGTCGGCTCGCCGGGCCTGGGGCCTTACGTCGCCAGCAAGCACGCCGTGGTCGGTCTGATGAAGAACGCCGCGATCGAGCTCGCGGGCGCCGGCATCCGCGTCAACACGGTGAACCCCGGCCCGATCGACAACCGCATGATGCGGTCGATCGAGGACCAGGCCGCGCCCGATCACGGCGACGTGGTGAAGGCCGGTTTCACCAAGCAGATCCCGATGGGGCGCTACGGCGCCAACGAGGAGATCGCGAAGGTGGCACTGTTCCTGGCTTCGGACGAGTCGAGCTACTGCACGGGTGGGGTGTTCGTCGTGGACGGCGGCTTCGTCGCGATGTGACCGGCCACCGCTGCGCGCGCGGGTGCCGCCGCGCGCAGCCCGCATCGCGGAGGCCGCCCTGCGGCGGTCTGCGCGCCCCTGCTCCAAAGCCTTGCCTAGAGCCCCTGGTCATGCGAAAACCAGCCGTCGGTTTGACTGACACGTGTGTCACTGACAAACGTGTCACCGACCCCGAGGACTTCCCATGGCCACGACGATCGACCACCGCACAGACCTCCTTCGCGTGATCCAGCAGCCTGTCGTCCAGCAGATCATCGACGACGAGAACCGCCGCATCTCGGCCGAAGAGGGCGTCAGCTTCCGCTCGGTGAACCTGCAGTTCCAGCGCCCGGTGGAGCACGACTTCACCGCGCCGCAGCGGGCCACGACCACGCTGCTGTTCGGCGGCTTCACGTTCCGCCACGAGTACCTGATCCAGTGCTCGTTCGAGAGCCTCGGCTACAAGGTGGGCGTGCTGCCGACGCCGAACACCGACGCGTTCCAGGCGGGCAAGGAGTACGGCAACAACGGCCAGTGCAACCCGACGTACTTCACCGTCGGCAACCTGGTCCAGTACCTCCAGCATCTGCGCGACGACAAGGGCCTGTCGACCGCGGAGATCATGGAGAACTACTTCTTCATCACCGCCGGCGCCTGTGGCCCGTGTCGGTTCGGCATGTACGAGGCCGAGTATCGCCTGGCGCT
The DNA here is from genome assembly GCA_038325765.1 of Nannocystales bacterium. Classification (GTDB taxonomy): domain Bacteria; phylum Myxococcota_A; class Polyangia; order Nannocystales; family Nannocystaceae; genus Xiheibacterium. Next base: position 4,976 of record JBBQJI010000067.1, on the reverse strand, counting down.
GCGCAACGCCGGCTTCGATGGCTTCCGCGTGCTGCTGTTCCAGCAAAAGGGCGGGCTCAAGCAGGCCGACGTCGAGGCCGGCCTCAACATGAACGCCGACTTCTTCATGGGGTTGGTCAACGCCATCAACATGGGCGATCTGCTCAACGAGCTGGGCAACCAGCTGCGGCCGTTCGAGGTCGTGCCGGGCGAGGTAGATCGCGTGCTCGGCGAGTCGATGCACTTCCTGGGCGAGGCGATCAAGCAGAAGCAGCCCGCTGCGCTGCAGGGCAAGCTCCGCGAGATCCTGGGCAAGAAGAACGCCGGAGCCGTCGACAAGGTCGACATGCTCATGAAGTTCGTCGACATGCTCACCTCGGAGGACTACACCGAGCCGCTCCGCGAGGTCGCCCGGCGCTTCGACGCGATCGAGCTCGATCGCCTGCAGCCCAAGCCGATCGTGAAGGTCACCGGCGAGTTCTGGGCGCAGACCACCGAGGGCGACGGCAACTTCAACATGTTCCGGTTCCTCCAGACCGAGGGCGCCGAGATCATCACGGAGCCGATCGCGACCTGGCTGACCTACATGCTCTGGCAGGAGAAGACCAAGGCCCGTGACCGTCGCATGATCGACGAGACCGAGTCGGAGCTGAAGTGGTGGCAGGTCGGCAAGCGCCTGTCGCTCGACGGCAAGTTCTGGAAGAAGCGGGCCGCGATGGAGGTCGCCGACCGCATCTACCGCCGCGAGTACGACCGCATGCGCGACGCGCTGGGTGGCACCACCCACGAGATCGTCGACATGTTCGAGATGGAGAAGCTCGCGCACCAGTTCTATCACACGCGTTCCGAGGGCGGCGAAGGCCACCTCGAGGTCGCGAAGAACATCTACTACACCGTCAAGGGCATCGCCCACATGGTGCTGTCGCTCAAGCCCTTCGGCTGCATGCCCTCGACGCAGTCCGACGGCGCGCAGTCGGCCGTCATCAACCACTTCAAGGACATGATCTACCTGCCCATCGAGACGTCGGGCGAGGGCGAGATCAACGCCCACAGCCGCGTGCAGATGGCGCTCGGTGAGGCCAAGTCGAAGTGCAAGCGCGAGTTCGCGGCATTGCTCGAGGCGCTGCCGTACTCCATCGAGGAGATCCGCGCCTACGCGAAGCTCCACCCCGAGGTGAACCACGGGTTGTACCACCTGCCCCACTACGAGGGCGTCATCGGCAGCGCGGCACGGATGGCCAAGCACCTGTCCGAGCGTATGACCGCCGACGGGATCGCGAAGGGATCGCTCGCACGTCCCGAGGTCGAGCTCGCGGCGGAGTGAGGCCGGGCGGGTGATGGAAGAGCGCGGCGGGGGGATCCCGTCGCGCTCTTTTCGATTGCGATGCCGATGCGCGCGATGGACTGCCGAAGCGGGTGCGGCGCGTGCTGCACCGTGCCCTCGATCTCCACGCCGATTCCGCCGCCGGGCGGTGGCGTGGCGCTGCCCAAGGCGGCGGGCGAGCGGTGCGTGCAGCTCGGGCCGGCGGGGCTGTGTGGGCTGTTCGGATCGCCGCTGCGACCGGCGGTGTGCGGGGGGCTGCAGCCGAGCGTGGAGATGTGCGGTCGGAGCACGCGCGAGGCGGTGGTGCGGCTGCGGCGGATCGACCGGCTGACGCGGCCGGTCGGGGCGTGACGCGAGCGTGGTGGGACCTTCCTTCGGAAGTGCGCATCAGGCGCAGATTCGCGGTCGGTGCGAAGCGGCGTCCGGGCCATCCGCGTTCTCGCTTCCCGCGACAACACCCGGGTCGACGGGGCCACGCTGCTGCCCGGTCGCAGAGCACCGCGCCAGCCGGTTGCGGTATCACGAAGCTCTCTTCATGGTGGCATCGTGGTCGAGCTCGAGCGGTTCCCGCTCGTGGTCGTCCGCATCGGAGCCGAGCCGACAGACGAGGACTTCGAGGGTTATCTGCGTCGATTCGAGACGCTGATGGTCGACGACGTGTTGTATTCGATGGTCATGACCCGATGCCGAGCGCGCCGATGATGAAGACGCGTCACGCCCGGGTGCGGGTTTCAGTGCTCGGGGTCGCTCTCGGCGTTCTCGTCCGTACGAGCCTCGCGCGCGCCGACGAGATGCCGCCACCACCCCAGAGGGCGTCCGCATCCCCGGTGCCGGAGGTCTCGGCCACACCTGCGGCGGTGTCCTCCACTGCCGTGCCGCCCCCAGACGAGAGCGACAGGGTCATCGAGGAGCGCCTCACGGGGATCTTCGCGAACGTCGACGAGCTGAGCGAGGTCCAGCCCACGGTGCGCTTCGGCGTCGTGCGTCTTCGCGGCACTACGTCCGGAGCAGAGACGCGCAGGCGGGCTGAGGAGCTCGCCAAAGCGACGCCTGGGGTCGTCTTCGTCGACAATGACATCGAGGGGGTCACCGACGTGGCGGAGCAGATCGAGCCGACACTCGGCCGCTTCGTCAAGCGCCTCGAGGCGATCGTCCAGCGCGCCCCGCTGTACGGCGTCGCCCTCGGGATGGTCGCCCTCTTCGCCGTACTCGCGGGCGTCGTCCGCCGCTGGCGCGCCCCGTTCCGTCTGCTCATCCGCCGCCCGATCGTGCGCGACATGGCGCAGCAGATCAGCGCGATCTTGCTGGTGCTCGTCGGCCTGCTCATCGGGCTCGAGCTGCTCGATGCGACGGCGCTCGTGGGCGCAGTGCTAGGAGCCGCCGGCGTCGTGGGGATCGCACTCGGTTTCGCCTTCCGCGACATCGCCGAGAACTACCTCGCCAGCATCCTGCTCGGTGTGCGGCAGCCCTTTTCCGCGAACGACCACGTGGTCATCGAGGGGCACGAGGGCAAGGTCATCCGTCTGACGATGCGCGAGACCGTGCTGATGACGCTCGACGGCAACCACGTGCGGCTGCCGAACGCCCTCGTCTTCAAGGCGGTCGTCCTCAACTACACCGCGAATCCATTCCGACGGTTCCAGGTTTCGGTGGGTGTCGCGGTCACCAGCGATCTCGGCGAGGCGCAGGCGGTCGGCAACGCCACGCTGCGCCAGACCCCGGGGGTCGCGGCCGAGCCGCCGCCCTTCACGCGCATCGAGGAGCTCGGCGACTCGAACGTGCTCGTGAAGGTGTTCGGGTGGGTCGACCAGCGCGAGGCGGACTGGTTCAAGGTGCGCAGCGAGTCCGTCCGCCGGGTCAAGAGCGCCTTCGATGCCGCGGGCATCGACATGCCGGTGCCGATGCAGCGTGTGCAGCTCGACGCGCTCCAGCCGGAGCTGCGCGAGAAAGAGCGCGAGGTACGGCGTGAACTCGGCGAATCCGAACTCGCCGAAGCGTCCGTCGAGGTCGCCCCCGACGATGTGCTCGAGAAGCAAATCGCCGTCGACCGCAGCGTCCAGAAGGACGAGGATCTGCTGGACGCAGCCGCGCAACCCTGAGGGCCGGAGTTCACGAGCCGATGTTCGCCCTGAGCGCGCGCTGCTTGCGGGGAGCTGGTGTGGCGAAGGGGTCTTCGAGTCCGATCTCGGTCTAGATCGACAGAGGCGTCCGCGCCGAGGACGTTCGTCCGAGCATCAGCGCGGGCGCACGCACACGGCGGACGCGGTCTCGTCCTTCATCCACACCGCGAGCTGACCGGTCGACGGATGCAGCACGTAGGCCGACCGCGGGTCGTCGTCGGGCACGGTGCGGGACCAGTGCGGCGCGTCGCCGAGCAGTCCGATCGCGTGGACCGCCTGGAGCTCGCGGCGGTGGGGCAGGCGGAAGCCGCCGACGCCGTTGAACTCGACCTCGTCGCAGGCCGTGCGCGCGGCTTGCCACGTGCGCGCGGCTGCCCGCTCGCTCGTCACGTAGAGCGTGTTGGTCAGCCGCAGCCTGCGGTTGGCGATGACGTCGGCGAAGGCGGGCTCGGTCGCGTCGCCGCTGGGCGTAGCGGGAGTGCTCGGTGCAGCGTCGGGCTCGGGGGCATGGGGCTGGACGGGTGCAGCGTCGGGCATCGGCGCGGCGTGGGGCGTCGGCGTGGCGTTGGGCGTCGGCGCGGCGTGGGGCGTCGGTGTAGCGTCGGGCGTCGGCGCAGCGTCGGGCGTCGGCGCAGCATCGGGCGTCGGCGCAGCGTCGGGTGTCGGCGCAGCGTCGGGCGTCGGCGCAGCGTCGAGCGTCGGCGCAGCGTCGGGCGTCGGCGCCGCCGCGGGCGTCGGCGCCGCCGCGGGCACGGCATCCGCAGCCTCGGTGACATCCGGCGCTGCGCCCGGCCCAGGCGCAGCGTCGCCCGCCGAAACCTGGACGGGCGCGGCCCCGGCAAGCCCGGCGTCTACGGGTGCGGTCGGCACGGACGCCTGCGCGACTCTGTGGCCGTCATCACCCACGCTGCCAACACCGATGCGCTCCGCCGCGCCACTGAACCACAACGCCGCAGCCACACCGATGATCGCAGTGCCACCGAGCACCCGCGGCCACGGCGATCGCGGCGCCGAGATCGGTACGTCGTGTCCCAGCGAGCGGGTCGATCGCCGCGGTGCGACGGGCAGCGCCGGCGTCGCCACTGCGGCGGTCGGCTGCGGCATCGCCGCGGTCATCCCGACAGCGCTGGGCGCCGCAGCGATCACGGTCTCGCCGGTCACGCCGGGCGCGATGGCACCCGCGGCCGCGCGCGCGTGGGGCCGGGCCACGGCCTTGACCTTCACCTTGGGCGCGTGGGCACGCCTCCGCCTCCGTGCGCCCGATTCGTCGGCGGTGCGGGGCGCCGCTGCGTCGAGTTGCGGCAGCGTGCCGGTGACGGCGCGGTACTTGTCGGTCGCGCCGATCTTGGCGGCGCCGCCCGACCCGATCACGCGCTGCGGTCCAGTGCGACGGACCACGTCGATGCCAGAAGGCGGGATGGTGTCGATGCGGCCGAGGACCTCGAGCGCGCGGTACGACCGTGTGGCGACGCGCTCGGTGTTGGGCCCGAGCTGCTCGCGCCACTGACGACGCTCGCCGAGTCCGTCGGCGCCGCGTCGCGGACGCTCGAGCG
>JBBQJI010000066.1:0-35261 GCA_038325765.1 Nannocystales bacterium | reverse complement strand
ACAGACGAGCCCAGCGGTGGACGTGCGCGCGCTCCAGGAAGTGGCGCGCGCCGCCCTGGGCGCCGCGTTCGGCCACGGCGATTTCCGCGGTGGTCAGCGCGACGCCGTCGTCGCTGCGCTCGGCGGACGCGACGTGCAGGTGCTGCTCCCGACCGGTTCGGGCGAATCCGTCTGCTATCCGCCCCATCAAGCTCCGCCACGGGATCGAGCTGGCCATCGTAGACCCACGCTCGCTCCAGCACGCTGTCGACCCGTCGTCCCACTCGTCTGCTTCGCGCGTCGAGATCGTACTCGATCAAGGTCGCGTCCGGCAGCTCCACCGCCACCAGCCGCCCGAACGCGTCGTGCTCGAACTGCGTCACCGCGACGCCATCCACGCGCATCAGCAGCTCGCCCGTCACCGCGTACTCGAGCTCGACCTCGCCGTGCTCGACCATCCGGTCGTGGGCGTCGAAGAACGCTGTGACCGTGCCGCCTGGCGTCGTCACCGACTCCCGGTTGCCGTTGTCGTCGTACGCGTACTCGTCTGCGACCACGCCGTCGGTCGTCACCATCTCGAGGCGGCCCCCGAGGTCGTACTCGTACTCCGTCACCCGCGCGTCCGGCGGACTACCGGCGATCGGCGTCTCGGTCGCGCTCACGATCCGCCCGAGCTCGTCGCGCTCGTAGACGAACGACAGCAGCTCCGTCGAGTCGTACTCGCTCGACAGGCCCGCCAGGGCATCCGTCGCATCGAAGTCGATCGCGGTCTCCACCTCGTCGACGATCACCGCCGAGGCGAACCCCGTCGCAGGCACCCGGTCGATCTCGACCGCACCGATCGACAGCAACAAGCCGTCATCGTCGTACGCCATCGGGTACGTCGCCCCGGCCACCGTGGTGGTCTCTCGCCGCATGTCGTCATCGTACGTCCACGACAGCACGGCCGCGTTCACGCCTGTCGTCTGGATCTCGGTGACGAGCGAGCCGTTGTAGCTGTAGAGGATCCGCCCGCCACCCGGACCTTCGAACTCGGACACGTGCCCCGTCGCGGGATTGTACGTGACCTCGGTCGTGCCTTCGGGCGACTCGATGGTCTCCACGCGTCCCGCGGCGTCGTAGAGAAACTCGATCACCTGCGAGTTCGGTCGCAGCACCTGCACCAACGCATCGTCGGCGTCGTAGACGTACTGCGTGGTCTCCGTCCCCGCGCCGAGGTCTGGCGGCACGTAGGACCGCCCAGCTGGTCGTGATCGGCTGCGTCTACGCGGCCGTGTTCGCGGTGCTGTGGAGCCCCGCGTCGGTGCTGCCCGAGGGCAGCACGGTCGCCGCGAGCATCTGGGGCTTCCACTTCATCGTCGGCTCGCTCCTCGCGATCGCGCTGCGCCGCGTCGTCGCACGACGCCGACTGCCGGTGCCGCTGCACGACGGCCTGCTCGGCCGCATCGCGGCGACCGCCGTCGACTTCACCACCGCCGCCGCGCTCTCGGCGATCGAGCTCGACACGCTCGGCGACGTGATCGTGCCGATCCTTCCGATGACGAGCTGCGGCGGAGTGCTCACGCTGGTGCTGAGCCTGTGGCTGGGTCGCCGTGCGTTCCCGGAGGCGGCGTTTCCCCACGCGCTCTTGCTGTACGGCACATGTACCGGCACGGTGCCCACGGGCCTGGCGCTGTTGCGAATCGTCGATCCCGAGCTGCGTGGGCCCGTCGCCAAGAGCACGATCATCGCCGTGACCGCAGGGGTGCCGATCGGCCTGCCGCTGTTCCTCGGCATCATCCCGGTCGTGGTCGCGCGCCGGAGCGCGGGGTTCTGGCCGTCGGTCGGCCTGGGCGCCGCGCTGCTGGTGGGCTACACGGCGGTGCTGGTGTGGATCTGGGTGCGCGTGGGGCCGCTGCGGTTGCTGCGGCTGCTGACCTCGCTGTTGCCCGCGCTGCGTCAGGACCACAGCGTGCAGATCGGCGCGGCGACGATCCGCTCACCCAACCCGTAGACCCGCGGGCCGGTGTGCAGCACGACGCCCCCGACGAACCGTTCACCGAGCTCGTCGCGGAGCCACACGAGGTGCTTCGCGGCGCCGGCCGCGGGCGCGGCGTCGGCCTTGATCTCGATGCCCAGCACGCGCCCGGCTCCGAGTTCGACGAGCAGATCGATCTCGTGCCGCCCCTGCTCCTGACGCAGGTGGTACAGGCGCGGGCGACTCTCGGCGACTGCGAGTTCGGACCGGATCTGTGCTGCGACGAACGTGTCGAGGATCCGACCGAGGAGATCGCCGTCCCGCATGACCGACGCGACGTCGAGCCGTAGCACCCCGGCAATGAGCGCGGGCTCGACGACATGGCGCTTGGGCGATCGGATCAGGCGCTTCAGTCGATTCGAGGTCCACGCCGGCACGACGTCGACGACCATGAGATTGGTGAGGAGCTGCTCGTACGCGACTGCAGTCTTGCGGTTGATCCCCGCGGTGGCGAGGAGCGTCTGCACGTCCACGGTGCCGGCGGTGTTCAGGGCGAGAGCCTCGAAGAACCGGCGCAGACGAGTCGGATCGCGGCCGCCGTCGACCTGCAGCGCATCTGCGGTGATGAGCTGATCGACGTAGCTGTCGAGCCAGCGCAACCGTGTCGCCGGGGTCAGCGCGAGGGTCTCCGGGAAGCCACCGGCGAGCGCGAGTTCGACATATCCGCGCAGGTCGGGTGGATCGCGGAGCACCCCCAGCGTCTCGCCTCGGGCGAGCCGATCGATGAGCGGCGTGGTGCGCCGCTCGAGTCGCTCTGCGACCGACAGCGGATACATCGGAACGCGGACCACCCGACCGGTGCCGGGCCAGGTCTCGGCTTCGAGATCGGCACGCACGGATCCGGTCAGGATGTAGCGCCCCGCATGGCCCTCGGCATCGACGGCGCGCTTGACCGCGGCGAGCACCCCCGGCACCGCCTGCCACTCGTCGAGCAGGACAGGCTCGTCGAGACCGCGCAGCGCTGCGTCCGGATCCGCCGCGAACGCGCCGGCATCGCCGGGCCGATCCAGCCGAATGATGGTCCGCGCCAAGCGCGACGCCGTCGTCGTCTTCCCGGACGCGCGTGGACCCACGACCATGAGCGCCGGCACCTCGGCGAACAGGGCCTTCAGAAGCGGCTCTACGGTACGTTTACGATAGTCTCGCGCGTTCAACGCGTCACAGTACCACTTTCACGCAGCCACCAGTACCACTTTCACGCAGTTGACGCATTTTGCGCACACCGCATGTCGTTCTACGGGACAACCTCATGGACTCAACGCGCCGGCACCGGCGCGGGCCCCGAGACGCAAGGACGTCGTCCCCCACAGCATCGTCGCGGGTGCGCAGCGCTCTCCGGTGGACCCGCGAGCACGTCGCGGCCCGCCCTCGCCCGCGGGGCGAGAGCCCGCTCCCCGACGGCCGGTTTGCGAGCAGCGGATGACACGATCTCCACGACGCCTGCTCACTCTCCCCTACTCTTCGAACCCGTGGGCCTTGAACCCGAGCGTCCGGCAGTTCTCGCTCACCGTTCGCACAACCGACTCATCCACGCCGTCGGGTACACGAACCTGGATCTCGAGCATCACGCTGACCTCGGCGTCGGTGAGTGCGGAGAGGTGCTGGATCACCTCCTCAGCGATGCGACCAGCGTCGCGGCCAACACGCAGCGAGTTCAGCAGCGCGGACGCGAGGAACAACGTGGGTCGCGGGGCAGCGACCGGTGCATTCGCAAGTCCCGCCGTGCCACTCATCGGCAAGTCCCCACGCGCACCAGGACCGGCGTCGCCGCCCGCTGCAGCACCGTAGGTGCCCGAGTCGTGGTCTTTCTGGCGAGCGGCCGTTTCCGGTCGCACGCCCTGCGTGCCAACATCTCGTGAGACACCACGCCCCTCGATTTTAGTGTAGCGCAGGGCGAGAATCCGAAGTCAGAAACGCCGATGTCGAAGTCCCAGAAGCCCGGGTCATCCTCGGGGAGCGCATCTTCCAGTGAGGTCGTGCCACCGAAGAGGCGCAGGGTGTTCTCGCCCGCCGAGAAGCTCCGCCTGATCCAGGAGGCGGCCGCATGCGGTCCCGGCGAACAGACTGCCCTGCTCCGACGCGAGGGCATCTACAGCTCTCAACTGACGACCTGGCGCCGCCAACTCGAGACCCACGGCACCGCGGGTGTCGCCGCCATCAAGCGGGGCCGCAAGTCCAAGCTCGACGCCAAGGACCGCAAGATCGCCCTGCTCGAGAAGCAGCTCCGCGCCGCCCAGAAGGAGCTCGAGATCCGCGTTCTCGGAACAGCAGGACGCTCGTGCGCGTGCCGTCTCCGTCGGTCACCGAGCTCGCGACGTGCACCTCGATCGGCTCTTCGAAGTCGACGATGGAAACCTCGGGGTCGAGGGCCACCGACGCGACCGGGTCGACTTCCACGTCAGTCTGCCACCGAGGGAGCGTAGTTCGCTGCGCGGGCAGCATATCTTGCGCCACGAACGAGAGCAGGATCCGCGCCCCGCCGTTCACGGCGAAGTCGTAGCGACCGTCCGCGCGCGTCTGCGTGATTCCGAACTCCGGGTGCCCCACCGCCGATACCACCACCCCACCCAGCGGATCTCTGTCGCGTTCGCGCACTTCCCCGCGCAGCATCGCGATGCGCAGCGGCTCGATCGTGCCCGGCGCGACACCGGTCTGAACCGGCGGGTCACCCTCGAACAGGAAGCTCACCGCGTCGTAGAAGCTGGTCGTCACCGTGGGATCGAGCGGCGGAGCGGTGAACTCGGGATCCGTAGGTCCATCGTCACCAACGCCCTCTTCGCTTCCGGCCTCGCCGCCCACGTCTGCCTCGCCACCATCGGCTTCGGCTCCCGCGTCCGCCGCGGCTTCGGCACCATCGGCCCCCGCACTATCGGCCCCGGCACCATCCGCCCCGGCACCGTCCGCCCCGGCACCATCCGCTCCGGCACCATCGGCTCCGGCACCATCGGCTCCGCCGGCCTCACCACCGTCGGCCTCACCACCGTCGGCCTCGGACCCCCCGCCGCCCCCGGGCGGCCACGGCGACGCCGCCGTCACCTCGAGGATCACGGGCGAGCACGTGGGCATCAACCAGTCGGGATCGTCGGGATACCAACGCTCCGCCTGCGTCACCGGATCCGGCGAGCCGACCCGCTCGGCGTGATCCACGATCGCCAGCAGCTCGCTTGCCCAGATGGGGCCGAAGTGCAGCGGCAGTGTCGCGACGACGTTGGTCCCCGGCAGCAGGGTCGTCGAGACGTCGGCCTAGGTCGGAACGTGACCGATCCAGCTATAGGTCGCAGGCGATGGGTCGGTCTCGTATCGAGCCACGATCACGTCGCCCACACCGAAGGTCGCGGAGGTCAGCGTGGAGTTCGTCAGCCACGCTTGCGCATCCGGATGCCACAGATAGCCTTGGTTCGGCCACGTGTCGAGGTCGAAGCTCAGCTCGTAGAAGGACTCGATCTCGGACACGAAACACACACCCAGCTCGTTGTACCCCTCGCCGAGGAGGTACTCGATCTGGCCGACCGTCGTCGAGAATTCCTGCTGGGCACCGATGGCTCGTACTCGGTAGTAGGCCTCGGATCCGGGCGGTCCCCGTTCCGCCGCCTCGAGGTGCCTCCGACACGCATCCCTGCAGGCTCGGAATCAACAACGAGGAAGCAAGCACCGCACCGCACCGCTTCGCTTGCCATCCGTCGGCCCTCCTCGCGGTCGCCCGCAGTCGAGCAAGCCACTGGATCACACGTCGCGGCGTCAAGCGACTTTCCTGAAACGGTGAGTCGTCGCCGACGTCGCGCTCGTCATCCTCGTCGTAGTGCGCAAGGGGTGCGGCCCGATCTTTCGATCGCTCGGTCTTTCGATCGCTCCGGCCTATCCGCGAGGTCCAGCCGTGACGCACCGAGAAGCCCACGACCATCCCCCGACCACCTCACCCGAACGGAAGCGCCAGCGCGCTGAAGAGCTCCCGGTCCGCCCGCGCCTCGACATACGCCCGGTCGATCCGCGGCACGAGCTCCCGCGTGCGCACCGACGCATACCAGTGCACCAACCGCGTCTCGGGCCGGATCACATCATCGAGATTCGCCGTGCCGGTACGAAACCAATGCGTCGAAATCTCGGGCCCCAGCGGATAGAACACCGCCGGCGGATGAACGGCCACCTCCGGCGGCCCCCGCCAGCGGGCGACCTCGCGCTGCAGCAGGTGGGTGCCCAGGGCGAATCGCACCGTGCGGGACTCGGCGGGCACCTGGGCCATCGCCCGCAGCAGCTGTTCGATGAACGGATGGCGCGGCGCCGCACCGAGCACCGCATTGTTGACCGCCCGCGGATACCACCCCTCGATGCGACGGAAGCCGCGCCAGCCCCCCGGCAGCGTCCGCAGCACGGCGCGCACCGATCCGCGCAACCACGCCGTGGCCCGCACCTCGGGATCGCGGCTGCCTCGCACCCCCGCCGGATACACGACCCGCTCCTCGCCGCAGAACGCCGTGTCGTTGCGCAGCATGTCGAACGACCGGACCGTCACCGTATCGGTGTCGAGATAGACGCCGCCCTCGGCGTAGAGGATCGCGGCGCGCATCAGGTTGGCGCGCGCCGCCGGCAACGTGACGCTGCGGTAGACGTCGACGAGCACGCCGCCGTTCGGCGCCGCCTCGAGCACGGCCTCGGGATCGAGCGGGCGCAGCTCGACGCCGACGATCGCCGTGAGCTCGTCGACGTCGGCACTGTCGCGCAGCGCCGGCTCGTGGTGCAGCACCACCCGCTCGAAGCCGCCACGGATCGCCGCCGAACGGATCGCCAGCCGGTACACCCACGGCAACGACGCGCCGAACCAGATGAAGTGGGCCACCGCCGGGATCGGCAGCGCGGGCCCGCCCGTGCCTGCCCGATCGCGTGGAGTGCCCGTCATCGAGGACGCCGAGAGTAGCGGGTCCACGCCGGCTCGCCCACCGCAGCGATGCGCGGTACCCTGCCCCATGGCCTTTGGCAGCGCGCTGTGGACCCACTGGAAGTTCATCGCGATCCTGCTCGTCGTCGACGTCGCCTTGGTGTTCGGGCTCAACGCGCTGCTCATCGGCGTCCTGGGCCTCGCGGTCCCCCCGGCGGCGATCGTGGTCGCATCGACGCTCGCGCTGATCGTGGTGCTCCCGCGGGTCTACACCCTCGGACCGCCCGCGCGCCCCGGCACAGACCCGCCGTGAACGCGTTGCGGGCGATCGAGTCAGTCTGGGGGACCGGCCCGCTCCCCTTCCACCGGGCAAAGCCCGGCGGAACCTTCCCCCTCCCAATCGCTGTCTTGCGACTCAGCCGGGCTCCGGCGGCCACGCCCCGAGCGCCTCGAGCATCGCCGCCGCCTCGGGCCCGCCCGCCTCGCACCGCACCCTCGCCTCTCGAATGTCGGCCAGCGCCGCGCCGCGAACACCCGCCCGCTCGGCCCACTTCACACGCTCGAAGCGGATCGAGCACGCCTCGCGGTACGCATACAGAAGATCCGGATGCCCGGCATCCAGCACGTCCTTCGAGATCGCGAGCGCGAGCTCGGCCGCGTCGACGGCCTCGTCGAGACGGCCCTGATCCACGAGCACCGAGCCGAGGTTGCCGTAGGTGCGGGCGACATCGGGATGGCGCTCGCCGTACGCCCCGCGGGCGATCCCGATCGCCGCGCGGTACTCGGCCTCGGCCTCGACCAGGCGGCCCTCGTCCTCGAACGAGGTGCCGAGGTTGTTGCGCACCTGGGCGATCTGCGGGTGCTCGGCGCCATCGGTGCGCTCGAGGATCGCGATCGAGGATCGGTACTCGGCCTGGGCCTCGCGGTGACGGCCGAGCTCGTCGAGCACGACCGCGAGGTTGACCCGCCCCATCGCGACATCGGGGTGCGCGGGGCCGAACGCGAGGACGAGCAGATCGATCGCCGCGCGGAGCTCGAGCTCGGCCTCGTCGTAGCGACCGAGCGCCTGCAGCGAGGCGCCGAGGTGGGTCCGACCGGTCGCGATGAGCGGATGCTCGGGGCCGAAGACGGCCTCGCGGATGTCGAGGGCGCGGCGGTGCTCGACCAGCGACTCCTCGAGGCGCCCGAGATTGCCCAGCGCAGTGCCGAGGTTCTCGCGCAGCACCGCGACCTCGGGATCGTCCTCGTCGGCGGCGGCGAGCAGCGCCTCGAGGCCGGTACGGAACTCGACCTCGGCCAGGGCGTAGCGGCCCTGGTTGATGCGCAGGCCGCCCATACTGTTGTGGATGTCGGCAATGCGCCACGCGGTCGCACCGCGCTCCGCGAGCGCGAGCGCGAGCGCGCCGAGCCACTCGGCCTCGGCGAACCGCGTCGCCCGCGAGCCGAGCACCATCACCAAGCCCGCCGCCGCGCGCATCGCCACTGCGTCGTCACCGTCGGCAAGGGCACCGGCAAGGGCGACGCGATACAGCGTCTCGGCGGCGGGTAGATCGGGCTTCACCACGAGCAATGCGCCCAAGGCCTCGTCGACCTCGGAGCGCAGCGGGCGGTAGCGCAGTCGATCGGCCTCGCCCTGCAGCGCGCGCAGGGCCTGCTCCGCGGCGTCGATGCGGCCGGCCAGGTGCAGCACCTGCGCCTCGCCGAGCGCGGCCTGCAGCCCCGCGACCGCGGCGGCGACCTCGGGATCGTCCGGCGGCGCGACCCGGGCCCGAAGCGCGTCGAGGTCGCCGCACGTGGACAGCCGCGGCAACGCGCCGACCAGCCGCATCGCACGCTCGACCGTGCCGGCATCCGCCACGACCAGCTGCTCGAGCGTCGCGACCAGACCGGAGGCGGCGCGATCCAGACACCCGATCCGCAGATCCATCGCCGCCTCGGATTGCACGCCAGCGATCTGCGTCGCCTCGCAGGCGTCGCGATATTCCGCGCGCCAGCGATCGGTCCAGCGATCGAGGGCCTCATCGACGCGGCTCGCGGTGTCGCGGGCATAGGCGACGCCGGTGCCCGACAATGCGGCCGACACACGCCCGCGCACGGCGTCGTTCCACCGCTCGTCCATCGCGACGCCGGCGTCGGCGCAGGGCTGCGGTCGCAGCTGCACTACGGCCACGCCCGCGCCGACCGAGCCGACCACGACGGCGGCGCCGCCCCAGCGCAGCAGCGCCCGTCGCCTGCGCACCCGCGGGTCGTCGCCGAGCGCGTTCACCACCGCGCGCATCGACGGAAACCGGTCGCGACGACGCGCGCTGAGCCCCCGCAGCACGCACGCACGCAACCACGCCGGCACCTCGGTGCGCGCAGGCGCCGGCTGGATCTCCCCGTTGACGACGTGGCGGACGATCTGCGCCAGCGTGTCGCCTGTGAAGGGCCGCTCGCCGTACAGCGCCTCGTACAGCGCCACGCAGAAGCTGAACTGGTCGCTGGTGGCGTCGCTCACCCGATCGATGCACTGCTCCGGTGGCATGTACGCCGGGGTGCCCATGACCTCGCCGCTGCGGGTCAGCAGCTCGCCTGCCCCCGACGCACTGCGGCCCGCGTGCATCGAACCGCCCGACCCCGTTGACCCCGACCCCGTCGACCCCGACCCCGTTGACCCCGCCGTCGAGTCGCCCGCCGTCGAGTCGCCCGCCGCCGAGGGCGACCACGCGAGGGTCGCGAGTCCGAAGTCGGCGACCTTGGGCACGTCGCCCTTGCCGATGAGCACGTTGTCGGGCTTGAAGTCGCGGTGCACGACCCCGGCTGCGTGGGCCGCTGCGAGTCCCTCGCCGATCTGCACGAAGAGGCGCACGATCTCGGGCCAGCGCCGCGGCGCCTCACGGCACCACGCCCGCAGCGTGCGACCCTCGACCAGCTCCATCGCGATGAACAGGTGGCCATCGTGATCGCCGGCCTCGAACACCTGCACCACGTTGGCGTGGCTGAGCTTGGCCATCGCCTGGGCTTCGCGGAACAGCCGCTTGCGCGCCGCAGGGCCGCCCGCTTGCGCACCACCGATGAGCTTGAGGGCGACCCTGCGGTCGAGCATGTCGTCGTACCCCGCGTGCACGACCCCCATGCCGCCGGCGCCGAGCCGCTCGAGCAGCACGAATCGCCCGAGCCGCACGGGTTGGTAGTCCCCCGGCACCAGCCGCGCCATCACCCGCTGCAGCGCCGCCTCTTCGAGCGGATCCCCACGCTCATGGGTGTCGGATCCATCCGCGCCCACCGGGAAGACGCCGGCGACGGTCAACGCCGCGTCGCCGCCCCCTGGCGTCGGTTGGGATCGCTCCACGCCCGCCACTTTGCCACGGGCGGGCCCAGCAGCTCACCCCTCGAAGCCGTCGAAGTACTTCTTCGGATCCTTCTGGACCTCGCCGAGGGCCTTGTCGTGGCAAAAGACATAGCTCTGGCCCTCGTACTCCCAGCGCGGAGAGGACTCCGTCACGAGGAATTTGCGGCCGCTGTAGGGGCACAGCGTCACGTCGCCGGCGCGGGCATCGACATTGCGCACGACGGGCTTGCCGACGAGGTCATCGGCATCGGCATCGGCCGACGCGGCCGCACCCGCATCGGGCGACGTGGTCGTGCCAGGCGGGGCGCAGGCGAGCGGCGCGAGCAGCAGGGCCCAGGCGAGGGCGTTGGATCGGCTCATGGGCCCAGCGTGGCACGGCGAGGCCGACGCGCCATGGGAGCGCCGACGACTCACATCGCCGACGCGTCGTCGTAGACCACGGTGCAGGCCCCATCGAACGGCAAAGACCCACGGGCCACGCCGAGGTTGATGGTCGCGCCCTCGGGAGCGAGAAGACCGGGAGCGGGACCTACGATCTGGTCGTGCACGGTGGTCTCGCCGACCCGCAGCGACACCACCACGGACTCGGCGGAGCGATCGAATGTGAGCTCCACCTCGGTCCACACACCGGTCGTCAGGGCTTGTTCGACAGGGTAGGTGGTCGGGACCGGACCGGCGCCCTGCAGTCCCAACGCGATCGTGCCGAGATCGGCGAACACCTCCATGCCGTATCGGAGCTCGCCCTGGGGACCGACCAGCCGGACCTGCATCAGCCGCGTCGCGCTGCCGAGGCACGCCTCGTCGACCCGCACCCACGTCGTCACGCGATGTACACCGGGCTGGGTGATCCCGGCGGGGAGCTGTCCGGTGATCACAGAATAGGAATCGCGGGCCCCGACGGCCGATCGCAACGCACCCTCACCGCACCGCGTCGGCGCGTTGGTGGCCTCCGGCGGGCTCCCCCCGAACGGGACCTGCCAGCCCCCCGCGTTGGTCACGAATGGCGGCTCGAAGTTCTCGCACCACAGCGCGTCGGCCAGGCACTCACAAATCATCGGCGTGTCGCTGGTCGTCTCGACTTCGCCACTGCTGCTGTCGGGATCCGGACCGGACGATCCCGTCGATCCGTCACTGCTCGAGCCCTCGGCCCCGGTGCTCGACACCGACATGACGGTCGCGCCCGACGTGTCGGTCGTCGACGTGCCATCGCTGGACGTGCCACCCCCCGTCGTGCTCGCCTCGTCGAGGTCGATCCTAGGAGCCTCGCCGAAGCACCCACTCGGAGGTACACCCAACGCCAGGCCGCCGACCAGCGAAACCACCCCAAGACGATTCGACACCGTGTTCTCACTCCCGCGGCGTAGAGCCACCTCCGCACGGTGCCAGCGGCTCCCTGCGATTTCAAGCCGCGCCGCACACCGGCTTCCTCGACCGGGCGCTGCCGCCCGGTCAGGGCCGCATTTCGCCGGCGCGCGCTCGACACGCAAGCGATTCCAGCCGTCTGCCGCCCTGCGCACGCAACTCGTCGACACGCGCAGGCATCCGGAACGACGCTCGCGCGACTGCCCTCCCCAATGAGCGTGCTCGCCACATACGTCGAGGCCCACGCCGACGAGATCATGTCCGTCTGGCAGGAGCGCGCGATCGAGGCGCTGTCGCTCGGCGCCGACGACTCGCTCAAGCTCATCAACGACCTTCCGTGGTTCATCGAAGAGCTGGTCGTCTGCCGCGCTACGAGGTCATGTCGCTCACCGCCGTCATGCAGGAGGTCGTCGACGCCTGCCGGATCGCGGCCGACCGCCGCCGCATCGAGATCGTCCTCGAACTCGGCCACGACGAGCTCGAAGCCGACCGCCGCCTGCTGACCTCGGTGCTGACCAACCTCATCACCAACGCGATCGAGTTCTCGCAGCCGGCCCACGCGATCACCGTGCGCATCACCCCGGTCGATGATCGCGTCCGCTTCGAGGTCGTCGATGCCTGCGGCGGGATGCCCGACGATCTCCCTGGCCGCCTGTTCCAGCCCTACGCGCGAGGGGGCGCCGACCGCACCGGCTTCGGCCTGGGCCTCATGATCGTCAAGCAGGCCGTCGACGCCCACGGCGGCACCATCCGCATCGACAACTCGCCCGGCGTGGGCTGCAGCTTCATCGTCGATCTGCCGCGCCACCGGCTCGCCGATCCGCCGCCCGAGTAACCCGGGCGACCACGACGCGGGCTCAGGGCAGTCGGGCCTCGAGCGTATCGAGCTCCGCCAGCCACTCGTCGTGATTGGGCTCGGCACCGAAGCCAGCCCGCGCCCTCGCGATGTGCTCGCGGGCATCGGCCACCGCGCCGGCGTCGACGTGGACCTGTGCGAGCGCGAGGTGGACGACCGCGCGCTCGGGCGGGCGGCTCTCGATCCGCTCGTGGATCCGGAGCGCAGCCTCCAGCGCTACACGGGCCGCAGCTGGGTCACCGCGCTCCGCTTCGATCTCCCCGATGATCCGCCACGCGTCGGCGACGACCGCGTGCTCGCCACCGAACGCCATCTCGCCGATCTCGCGGCTGCGCACCGCCGCCTCGAGTGCCGCGTCGGAGCGTCCGAGCATGCGCAGCGCCGCCGCGAGATTCGCGTACACATAGAGGTTGTCGGCGTGCGTCGGACCCAGCTCCGTCTCGTAGGTGTCCGCGACGCGCCGCAGGATCGGCACCGCCTCCTCGGCGCGGCCGGTGAACGCGAGCACCCGCCCGAGATTCAGCAGCGCGGTCGCGATCGACACCGCGTCGGGCTCGGCGGCCGCCTCGAACACGGCGATCGCCTGCAGGAAGTGGGGCTCGGACGCCTGGGGATCGCGACCCTGGGCGACGGCGTTGCCGAGGTTCGCGTACACCTGCCCGACAAACGGATGCTCGGCCCCGAGCGCGAGGGTGCCCAGATCGATCGCCTGACGCAGGTGGGCGATCGCGTCGTCGAAGCGGCCCTGGCTCATCAGCACGTTGCCCACCGCGTTGTGGGTGCGTGCCACCATGGGGTGGTGCTCGCCCAGGACGCGCCGACGCAGCGCCAGCGCCTGCTCGAGCTCGCCGCGCGCCTCGTCGTGGCGACCGAGCTCGTGCAGCGCGACGCCGATGCCGAAGTGGCTGTCGGCGAGCTGGGGATCGCCCTCGGCGGCGAAGCCCTCACGCAACGCCAGCGACTCGCGTCGGCTGGCGAGCGCATCCTCGTAGCGGCCGGCGGCGTGCCGCAAGTTGCCGACGCCCATCGCGAGCTGGGCCCGCAGCCGCGGCGGATCGTCGAGGCGGCCGAGGCTGGCGTCGGTGAGGCCAGCCCAGTCCTGGCCGCGTTCGACCGCGCGGCGCTCGGCGAGGATCGACACGAGCACGATCTGAGCGGCGACCCGCAGCGCGTCGTCGCCGGCCCGCTCGGCGAGACCGATCGCCTGCAACGCGGAGTCCTCGGCCGCGTCGAGATCGGCCGCGCGCTGCTGCAGCTCCGCGACCACCGTGAACGCCTCGGCGGCGAGGACCGGATACCCGGCGTCGGCCGCAGCCCCCGCCAGCTCGGCGGCGTCGGGCAGCGCCGCGGCGTATCCTCCGGTGGCGAGTCCGGCCCGGGCGACGGCGAGTCGGGCGTGCATGCGATCGGGCGGCGGGTCGCCCGGGGCCCGGTCATCGCTGCGGGCGAGCCGCCCGGTGTCCGCACAATCCTGCAGCGGCGCGAGGGCGTGGCTCGCCGCCACCGCGTGGGTCACGATCGACTCGTCCGCGAGCGCGAACGCCTCGGCGAGGGCGTCGAACGCCTCGCGATGGCGGTCGAGGCACTGCATGCGCTCATCCAGCAAACGCTCGGATTGCTCGTGGCGCACGTGGGTCGCCTCGCAGGCGTCGCGACGCATGGTGGTCCAGGCGTCGGCCCAGGCACCCATCGTCGCCTCGGCGCGGAGCCAGCCGTCTTCGGCGTGCGCCAGGCCGGTGGCGGCGAAGGCGGTCCCGATCGCCTCGCGCCGCGCCTCGTCCCACAGGGCGCCTTCGGCCCCGGTGATGGCGTCGCACGGCCCCGAACCGCGACCCGACGACGCGAACACCAGCAGCGCGCCGATCGACGCCCCGCCGACGGCCGCGATGATCGCGGTGTATCGCGAGCGGCCCCGCCGACGCTCCACCTCGCGCACCCACGCGTGCATGCTCGGCCACCGGGCCCCCGGTTGGGCCGCCAGACCCCGCATCATCGCGCGCCGCAACCACCGGGGCACACGCCGATGGATCGTCGCCGTCGTGGGTCGACCACCTTCGATCGCCTCGAGCAGCGCGGGGATCGTGGGGCCGGTGAACGGCCGCACCCCGAACAGCGCCTCGTACAGCGAGGCACAGAACGCGAACTGATCGCTGCGGGCGTCGATCTCGCCCCGCAGCGCCTCGGGCGCCATGTACGCGGGCGTGCCCGCGATCGCCCCGGGACGCGTGATGGTGTCGACAGCGCCCTCGGTG
This sequence comes from Nannocystales bacterium, assembly GCA_038325765.1. Lineage (GTDB taxonomy): Bacteria > Myxococcota_A > Polyangia > Nannocystales > Nannocystaceae > Xiheibacterium. Next base: position 20,591 of record JBBQJI010000066.1, on the reverse strand, counting down.
GGGTGGTCGCTGAGCGTGGGCATCGTCGCCGGTGACCGGGCGAAGCCGAAGTCGACGACCTTGGCGTGACCGCGCTCGACCAGCACGTTGTCGGGCTTGAAGTCGCGGTGGACCAGCCCGGCGTCGTGGGCCGCAGCGAGACCACGGGCGGCTTCGACGAACACGTCGACGACCCGCCGCCACGGCGGCACCGTGGCCATCCACTCAGACAGGCGCACGCCGTCGACCAGATCCATGGCGATGAAGCGCGCGCCGGCGTGGGTGCCGACCTCGTGCACCGTCACGACGTTGGGATGCCGCAGCCGCGCGAGCGCCCGGGCTTCGCGCTCGATCCTCGCCGCCCGATCCGGATCGGAGGCCGCACCATGCAAGACCTTGAGCGCGACCTTTCGATCGAGCTCGGGGTCGTGCGCGGCGTAGACCACCCCCATCGCACCGGCGCCGATCCGCTCGAGCAGGCGGAAGCGTCCGACCGTGACGGCCGCTGCGGTGCCGAACATGCGCGCGTGCAAGCTCGAGAACACGCGCGCGCGCTCGAGCGCAGCCCCCGCGAACGCGAGCGGTGCGCCATCTGAGGCGATGTCCTCGAGTGTATCGCGTGGGCCCATCGACAACGCTGCGATCCTATCATCGGCCGACGGCGGCACGGCGCGCGCCACGGCTGTTATCCTGCGCTTAGTGAGATCCGACGGTGAGTTGCTCGCGGCATGGCGTGCCGATGATCAGGCGGCCGGCAGCGAGCTGTTCCGCCGCTACTTCGATCCGCTGTATCGGTTCTTCGTCAACAAGATCGCCGACGAGGCCGAGGACCTGATCCAGAACACCTGGATCGCGTGCGTCCGCTACGGCGACAGCCTCGAGCGCGCCTCGAGCTTTCGCGCCTATCTCTTCACCGTCGCCCGCAACGAGCTGTACCGCCACATCCGCCGCGCGCGGCCGGGCGTCGACGTCGACCTCGGCGCCTCGTCGATGGTCGATCTGTCGCCCTCGCCGACGACCATTCTCGGCACGGCCGAACGCGACCGCCAGCTGCTCGGCGCGCTGCGCAGCCTGCCGGTCGAGGCCCAGGTCATCCTCGAGCTCCACTACTGGGAGGACCTGTCGACGGCCGAGCTCGCCGAGATCCTCGATCTGCCCCAGGGCACGGCGAAGAGCCGCCTGCGCCGGGCCAGGCAGCTCCTCGACGTCGCGCTGCTCCGTGGCGACGCCGCCGAGGATCATGACGCGCTCGATCGGTGGATCCGGTCGGTCCGCGGCAAGATCGCCCCCGGGGGCTGAGCTGCGCCGCAGCAGCGTCACGGCGCTCCGTGGTGCCACAGCTCGCCGCCACCGCCGGCGACGATCATCGAGGCGTCGTCGAACAGCTCCACCGCCGAGAACGCCCCCGGCACGCCGGAGTCCGGCTGCGGCGTCATGTCCTCCCAAGTCGGCCAGCTCGTTCGCGCCCGACTCGGACGCGTCGCCGTCGGCCACGACGCAGCCGCCGAGCATGGCCGTGGATGCGAGACAGGAGGCGTCGTAGAGATGAAGAGAGGGGGCGCGCACGGTGGCTCACCCTCCAAGAGCACCGCGGAGCCGCAGCGGATCACGTCGCGCGAAGCAATCCGCACTCGTGCAGCAGGACGTGTCGACTCGCTCGATACCGCGCCGGATCGCCCCCGGGCTCGTGTCGGATGGATCACTTCGCGGCCGGGTCCGATGTGGACGAACGTCTCCCGCTGTCGTGGGTTCTCGTGCATGCTCCTACATATGGCACGCCGCACCTTGCCTCCCATCCTCCTCGCCCTCACCTGCGCCTGCTCGACATCGCCGTCGTCCTCGGGCCTCGACGCCGTCGCCCTCGCCGACAGCACCGACACGACCGGCAAGGCCGATGCCCTCGGCGGACGGATGGTGCGCCCCATCGTGGTCGCGGATCGCAAGCTCGTCGGCACCGAAGATCGCGGCACCGTCGAGGTCGTCGATCTGAACGACGACTCGATGACCGTCGAGGGTCCGATCGTGCTGTTCGATGCCTCGGAGCAGAGCCTGCAGATCACCGTGGAATCGGCGCAGGGTGCCAACAGCACCGTTTTGCGGTTCTTGCTCGCGTACCGCTTCGACGACGAGTCCGACTACGAGATCCTCGTGCTGCAGGGCGCCGGCGAGTTCGAGAACACCGACGATGTCGATGCCCAGAGCGGCGGCCGCGACACCAACGTGTCGCTGAGCTACTTCCAGTCGGTGTCGATCCTCGCCGGCGAGGACAACTCGATCACCGTGTCGTCCGACGAGTCGAGCGGTCAGACCACCAGCGTGCTGCCGTTCGAGGCCAGCCGCGCGCAATGGGCCGTCTTCGTGATCCCCGTCGACTCGGGCTGGGCACCGCTGACCGACACCTTCGCGTACACGTTGACGGCCAGCTGCGGCGGTGGTGCGTGCGGTGGCGGCGAGGTCCCGACCGAGCCCGCCGACGCCTTCGCCCAGGCCCGCGACGTCACCCTCGAGAGCATCACCATCGGCGGCCCCGCGCCCGAGTCGTACACGCGCCCGAGCGTGGCCGGCGGCTTCAACCTCGGCGGCACCGAGTTCTGGCAGCGCTGGCCGGGCGGGCACAGCCCGACGTTCAGCTACACCGCCGGCACCGAGCGCGGCCGCGCCTGCATGCAGGCCAGCGCGATCCGCTTCGAGGCGATCATGGCGAGCCCACCCGCAGCGATGACCCAGCTGCTGGCCGAGTCGAACTGGAGCGGATCGTTCTTCAACTGGAACGACGACTACACCGAGGCGAGCACGGGCGACGCGAGCGGCGCGGCGTTGTGGGCGTGGCGGACCGGCCTGATCAAATGGATCAGCCAGACCGAGCGTGATGGCACGTGCCACCTCCCGACGCTCGATCTCGTCGAGCGCGCCGCGACCGCGTGCCTCGCCACGGCCGGCAGGGACGGCGGCGAGATCGAGGGCTGCAGCGCCAACTGAGGCGGTCTGCGGGCGATCTCGGGCAGCCTCCGCGGCCCGATCCCGCCGGCGCGTGAGCCCACGCGCGCCCGCCTCGGACCCCCTCTCGAAGAATCCGAGAACCGATGTGGGTCCTTGTAGCACTGTACCCGCGAGACATCCCGCGAGCCGCTTGCGCGCCCATCGCGCGCACCCCACCCGCACCTCCGCCGGATCCCTACCAGGCCCGCCGGCGACCCGAGACGAGTACCTCATGATCATGACTCACCGCGCGCGCCCCCGGATCAACCTCGCCCTCGTCGGACTCGGCCTGCTCGCCGGCTGTCGCGACGATTCCTCCGGCGGCGGCGGCGGCGAGCTCCGCTCCAGCCTCGGCTTCGACGAGGGCAGCAGCGAGCTGCTCGTCATCCTCAACCGCGATCTCGGCGACGGCGAGGTCCTGCGCACGCGCATCCGCTCGCTCGCCGAGGGCGAAACCCTCGACTGCGCCACCGAGCAGTCGGCGATCCCGAAGATCTCCCGCAAGCACGCGATCGACCACGCCTACCGCGGGCCGCAGGTCGCCCCGGGCGTGTTCGCCGATCCGACCTCGCCCAACACCCTGCTCGGGGAGACCCAGGCGGACTACGAGGCCCGCATCGCCAACACGTTCTTCGTCGACATCTGCGTCACCAAGGACGGCGCCGTCACCCACGAAGCGCGCTACGACATCCGCCAGGCCCTCGACCGCGTCGGTGCGGGCGGCAAGTTCGACGTCGACGACGACGGCGTCCGCATCGTCAGCAACCAGGCCTATGCCGAGGCGTGCATCACCGAGATGGGCGACATCCCGTTCTGGGGCGAGCGCCTCGGCGACGGCGAGGCCCCGGACTATGCGCCCGTCAGCTGCCTCGAGATCGCGACGCCGATCCCCACGCTCATCACGGATCTCGCCGGCAACACGCGGAAGGCCACGGAATTCGTCGAGACCTGCGACGACCCCCAGTACATCTACAGCCACTGCGAGGCCAACGCGGACTCCGAGGCCGGCATCAACGGCCCCCGCGTCGCCCATGCCCGCAACGAAGAGGGCACGCACTGGGTGCTGCTGTGCCGCAAGTCGCACGAGGCCGAGGGCCGCTACGAAGACGTCGCGATGATCGGGCACAACCCGTTCAGCGGCAAGACGTGCTTCTTCCAGAACCAGCTCCCCGCCGGCGAGACCCCGGTGCCCGCCAACGACGGCACCGAGATCCCGCACCCGGCCGACAACGTCCAGAGCGAGGCGTCGCCGCAGCAGTGGAACGATCTGTGGATGGGCATCCAGGGCGGCATCGGCCCCCGCGGCGGCATCCAGTGCGCCGGCTGCCACAGCACCGACCCGTTCATCCACACCCCGTGGATCGACGGCGCGCTCGATGCCAACGGCAACCCGGTGGTGCCGAAGATGGGCCACAGCCCCGACTTCGTCGAGGGCTACAACGGCCCCTACAGCCTGCTCGACTCCGCCGATCAGGGCTGGACGATGCCGCAGCACCTCGTCAGCGACGAGGCCGCGGCGTGCACCAAGTGCCATCGTGTCGGCCGTGATCAGTGGATCTCCTCGTCGAACTGGTCGTCCAACACGGCGGACTCCGACGGCGGCTGCGTGTTCTGTGGCCAGTCACCGTGGCTCGACCGCCTCGTCGGCGAGGACGCCGCGTGGGAGGCCCTGCGCACCGAGAGCCACCACGACTTCGCCGACGTCTACTGGATGCCGCCGAACGCACCCAGCGTCCTCAACGACGATCTGTGGGCCGACTCCGAGTTCGCGCGGGCGTTCGACTTCATCCTCGGTTGCGGCGCCAACCCGTCGGATCCGACCTGCACGTGGGCCGACCTCCCCACCCAGGCCGGCGACCCCGCCGTGCTGCCCGAGGTCACCGAGCGCGGCGTCGAGCTCGCGACCGAGGCGCTCACGGTCCTCGGTGCGCCGATCGAGGTCGACGGCGTCGACGTGGCGTCGCGCCGCTGCTCCGAGTGCCACCCGGTCTCGCGCCGCGGCCTCGAGAAGTGGGGCGAGTTCACCCGCGACGCCAGGGCCGAGGTCGGCATCGATCTCGGTGCCGTCGTCGCCGATATGGATCAGGCCGAGGCGCTGGCGATCGTCGACAACATGCGGGTCGATGGCCCCGGCACCGTGTTCGCCGCCGAGAAGCTCGGCGTGTTCTCGGCCGGCGTGCAGTTTGGCTACTTCCAGCAGCTGTTCAACAAGGCCTTCGACGCCGCCCGGGCGCCCCTCGAGTACGGATCGTTCCGTCAGCGCGTGAGCATGCCCAAGGGCAGCCACCCGCCGCTGTCCGCCCGCGAGTTCGCGGTGGTCACCAAGTGGGTCCTCGACGAGAATCTCGAGCACCTCGAGGAGCTGCTGCTGGAGGAGCCCGCGCCGTCCACCTGCGAAGAGGCGGCGGCCCGCGCCGGTGTCGCGAGCATCAGCCCCGCGATGCTCACGCACATCGAGGAGATGGCGTTCGACGGTTGGGGCGCCCGCAACGAAGAGTCCGGCATCAACATGTTCGGCTGCTCGGGCGACGACTCCCTGAACGGTTGCTTCACCAGCACGCCCGAGCGCGCCGCGTGGGTGGCCCCCGACATCGCCGACGCGCGGCTCGTCGAGCTGCGTGACTTCGGCTTCGACACCAGCTTCTGGACCCGCACCTCGGCCGACGGCCGGTTCGTGGGCAACGGCGGCCGCGGTGCCAGCGACACGAACTTCGGTGCCACCATCACCGACCTCCAAGGCGGCAACAACATCGGCGTCCGCGGCTCGTACGACCCGAGCTTCTTCCCGAACAACGCCGGGTTCATCATGCAGGGCGGCGGCGCCGGCCTGTGCAGCCAGTCGGTCCTGACCAACGCCTCGGCGCTGATGGGTGGCATCGACTTCACCGAGCCGGGCTGCAGCACCGCCGAGGGCATCAACCTCTACCAGCACGTGGCGGTCAACATCGACGGCGGCGACTACGTCGTCATCAACAGCCAGTTCACCAGCGACGCCGGCAACAGCAACGAAGACCCGAGCGCGGGCTTCAGCGACACGTCCACGATGAAGTTCTCGCCGCTCGTCCACGACGGCACCACCTGGGTGCAGAAGCCCGCCGTGGTGGTCGACTCGCCGTTCGAGGGCGACTCGGTGCTCTCGCCGTCCGGTCGACTGGTCATCAGCCGCGTCGCCAAGGGTGACGGCACGGCCCACGGCTACATGATCCGCCGCGTCAACTCGGTGCCCAGCGGCGACAGCTACAACATCGACATCGACGACGCGCTCGAATTCCTGTGCATGCCGGGCGCCAAGGCGAACATCTCGTTCGACGAGCGTTTCGCCGTCACCCACCACTACGAGGGCGGCACCGCCAACCTCTACCTGGCCGACCTCCGCGACGGCACGCAGTACCAGGTGACCAACATGCCGGCCGGTGCGCGGGCGTTGTTCCCCCACTTCGTGTCGAACGGCTGGATGTACTTCCTCGTCACCGGCGACGAGGGCGACCGCCTCATCGCCTCGGACGCGGCGCTGCGCATCGCTGCCGCCAATCCGTAGTGCCGACGACGACCCACCGACGACGACCCACGGAAATCAGACCACCATGCGCGCACGAGTCACCACGGTCCTGCTCACGAGTCTGCTCGCGATCGTGCCCGTGGCCTCGTGCGACGACGGCAGCGCCGATGCCCAGTCGGACCCGGCCACCTTGCCCTGGGGCGACGAGGCGCCCAAGGCGGATGTCTTCGGACGTTCGCTGGTGGGGCCGCCCAGCCCATACCCCGCCGACCCGGCGCTCATCGCCGATCCGGTCGGGGGCGCGAACCGTCTCGAGGGCGACATGCGGGCGCGGAGGCAGCAGGGCTGGCTCACCGCATTCAAGGCGCTCGAGCCGGTGCCGCTGCTCGGCCTCGCCGACCAGATCGACGCCCGCCCCGACTGTGCGCCGGGCGTGTCCGATCGCGACCTCGACCGCTGCACCGGCCGCAATGCGGCAGCGTGTGCCGCCGCGACCTCCGGCGACGTCGCGGGCATCTGTGCCTGGGACGAGTCGGCCGCGGCCTGCGAGGCGACCTGCGACAACCTCTCGCTGCCCGACGGCGGCGAGATCCCGCGCATTCCCAGGTTCGAGTCCTGGTACGGGGTCGAGGACATCAACCTCATCTTCGGCAACGCGTATGCCCAGCTCGGGCCCGACGGTCAGCTCGCCCAGGATCCACTGACCGACCGCATGATCGGCGCGGCGATGCTCGCCGATCACAGCGAGATCGATCGCTCGCGTCGCTGGCCGCTGCAGCGCTACACCGCCGCGGTGATGGCATTGTTCGGCTGCGATCTCGAGCGGGGTGCCGACGAGAGCGACGAGGCCTACGGCGACCGCTGCGCGATCGACCGCCAAAGTGCCTTCAGCGGCGCCGCCGGCCCCGGTGGCGGCATCGCCCGCATCCTCTACAGCCCGGCGATGGCGCTGCACACCGCGCGCAACTACGGCGAGATTCTCGGCTGCCGCAACGACGTGCTCGCGGACACTTGGTGCGCGCCGGGCGAGCCCTGCGAGGATCCGCCGGAGAACTTCGCGAGCTGCTTCCGCGCCGAGTTCCCGGGGGACGCCGGCGACCCGTGGGCGGCGCTCGATCCCGCAGAGATCGGCCAGGCCGCCTACGATGCACTGTCGGCGCTTCCCGACCAGGGTGGCACCGCGATCGTGAAGGCGATGTGGTCCCGCGTCGGCTTCGGCTTCGAGATTCCGGCGTACGACACCGACGCCACCAACCTCGCGCGCCGCATCGGCCCGGGCCAGCGCGGCGAGTGGGAGCCCGCGGGTGATCGCCGCTACGGCGCCGATTACCCCACGGCCGAGGACATCTACACCATCAAGACCAGCTCCGGCGCGCTGTACCGCCTGACGGGCCTGCACGTGATGACCAAGGAGGTCCGTCACTGGCAGTGGGTCACGCTGTGGTGGAGCGACAAGCCGGGCGACGACTTCGGCGCCGACAGGCCCGAGCAGTTCGCCGATCTGCCGTCTGTGTGGAGCAACTACAAGATGTGCGTGGTGGTCGACTACGCGGAGTCCGACCCCGATGTGCTGAGCCGCTTCGCGGATCTACCGAGCCTGCAGGCCGCGCTCGCGGTCACCGACCCCGCCGTCGGCAACCCGACGTGGTGCAGCAATCCTTACATCGAGCAGGCGCCTGGCAACGCGCGCACCAACTGCATCGGCTGCCACCAGCACGCCGGCACCCGGCTGGGCGAAGACGGCGACGCCTTCAACCTGACCGAGGTGATCCTCACCGAGAGTTCGGTGCTGGACGGTGGCAACCGCTACCCTGCCAACGGCCGCTTGCGCCGGCGCACCGGCTTCGCCACCGACTACGCCTGGGCGTTCAGTCGCATCGACGATCTCACCGAACTCATGCGCACCGAGGTGGAGTTCCGCGGCACGCAAGACGAGCGGTGGCGGCGAATCGACGGCATTGTGGGCGGCAGCGGCGACGCCGAGGCCGGCGCCCAGATCTTCCGCGAGACCACGGCGGATGAGCAGTGCGCCGAGTGCCACGGCGACGATGGTCGCGGCGGCTTCGGCCCCGACCTCGCCCAGGCGTTCACGCAGAAGACTGCGTGGCAGCTCGCGCTCACCGTCCTCGACGGCCGCGGCTCGATGCCAGCGTGGGGCGAGCGTCTCGACGACGCCCAGCTCACCGACCTGTTCGCGTTCCTCCGCGGCGAGTTCGGCACCGACTGACGCGGGTGTCGCCGCGCCGGGCGCGGTGCAGGCCAACATGCGCCACACCCCGCACTACATGTTGCGCGACACCGACGAGGTGAAGCGCATCATCCGCAACAACCCGTGGATGACGCTGGTCTCGAGCACGCCTACGGGTCTGGTCGCGTCGCACGGCCCATTTGTGCTCGAGGAGGCCGAGGCCGGCATCTCATTGCTCAGCCACCTCGGACGACCCGACGACGAGCAGCACGGGATCGGCACTGGCGAGGTCCTGATCATCGCCCAGGGACCCCACGGGTACATTTCGCCCGGCTGGTATCCCGAGGGCCAGATCATCCCGACTTGGAACCACGTGACCGCGCACCTGTATGGAACGCCCGAGATCCTGGGCGACGACGAGAACTTTCGCGTGCTCGGGGCGCTCGTCGATCACTTCGAGGCAAAGATGCCCTCTCCATCGCGGCTCGAGCTCGATCCCAGCTACAGCCGACGCATCGCCCGGGGCACAGTCGGGATCCGCGTGCGGATCACTCGCTTCGAGGCGCGGGTGAAGCTCAGCCAGGACAAGGCGCCGGAGGTGGTCGAGGGCATCATCGACGCGCTGCGGACCGGCGAGCACTATCCCAACGCCGCGCTCGCCGACGAGATGGCGCGCGTTCGGGACCGGCGTCCGGGCGCATAGACGGGCGGTCGGCGATGGCGCGCGGTCGCCGTCCGCCCAGCGTGCGTCACGAGAAGAAGTCGAAGATGGCGCCGAACGCCTCGGAGACGCCACCGAGCGCGCCAGCGGCCGACTCGGCGACGACGCTCGCCGCATCGGCGGCGTTCTCGGCGACGACGACGACCACGTCACCCGCCCCGAAGGCGAGCTCGACGGCACCGTCGGCGAGCTCGCCCGCGGAGTCGACGACCGGCATCGCCTCGGCCACGGCGTCGACAGACTCGCCGGCGACCTCGAGGGGTGACGAGTTCTGGGGGCGTTGCGACCCAGCGGAGCCGGCGATCATCGCAGCGCCCGCGGCGACGCCGACGCCACCAGCGATGAACGCTCCGTGGCCGCGGCTCGAGGGCTGTCGCGCCCGCTCGACGAGCTGATCCAGCTCGGCGCGGTCGAACCACACGCCGTGGGCGTCGCAGCGATCGATGACCACGCCGCCGGTGTCCCACGCCCGCAGCGGAGATCGACAGATCGGGCACACCATCGGCTCGCCGTGGGCCGCGGTCGCGCCGTCGATCGCGACACCGGCGGCCTGGCGCACCGACGCGTGATCGACCCAAATGCCCCAACAGCGCGCGCAGTACAACACCCAGACGCCGTGGGTCCCCCAGGTGAGCAGGGCAGAGTCGGGGCACCTCGGGCAGCACGGCGTCATCGCCGGCAAGGATCGCCGCGGAGCTGCGCGGCGGCAACCGCGACCAAGGAATTCGCGGGCGGGAGTGCAACCTCCGCAGCTCGCGCGCGTCTTCCGGGGGGTTGGGTCGATGACCGTTTCAGTGCACCACGGGCGACGCCTGCCGCGCAGCGCCGCGCAGCGCCGCGTCGCGCTCGTCGCCCTGCTCGCGAGCGCAGCCTGCTATTCGGAGTCCTTCGCCCAGAGCGAGGGGTCAGCGAGCATGTCGGCGAGCACGACGATCGATCCCACGACCGGCGATGTCGGCACCGAGGGCACGGGCACGGGCACGGGCAGCCCCGCGACGAGCTCGACCGACGATGGCGAGACCAGCGCGCACCTGAGCGAGACCGCGGCGACCGCCTCCTCCGAGGATGGCGGCGATAGCAGCGACGATGGCAGTTCCACGGCGGCGGACGACACGACCGGCGACACCGGCACCACCGGCGAGTCGAGCACCACAGGCGCGCCCATCCTCGTGCTCGACGACCTCGCCCCCGGCGATCTCGTCATCACCGAGGTGATGTGGAATCCCGACTGCATGGGCGACTCTTGCGAGTGGATCGAGGTCCTGAACGCCACCGCCTCGCCGGTGAACCTCCTCGATCTCTTCGTCCGCGACATCGACAACAGCGTCGGCAATCAGGGTCGGGTCACCACCGATCTCATCGTGGAGGCGGGCGCGTTGGTCTTGCTCACGCGCGGCGTGGGCAACTGGCCCTACACGATCGACGCCGACGCGGTGTACGGGCCCAACCCCGGGCTCAACAACAACGAGCCCGATTCGGTGTCGATCTCCCGGGGGATGGAGATCCTGGACGAGACCCCCACCCTGCCCTTCGACGCGCCCTCGGGTACTGCGTGGTCGCTGTCGGGCTCGGCCCTCGACGCCGTCAGCAACGACAACGCGCTCAACTGGTGCCTCGCCACCACGGTGCTGCCGACTGGCTTGGGCCACGAGTTCGGTACGCCGCGCGAGATCAACCCGGCCTGCGGCGGCTGAGACAACGGCGTGCCGGCGGGCTCCGGTGGCGCCGACGACAACGGAGGCGCCCAGATCACATGCGACGCCCGCGGCGGACGCGGCCGACCGTCATCGTCACTTCGCCGGCTTGCGCACTTCGAGCACGAACTTGTCGCTGGAGACGCCGGTGTCGCTGACCCACGGCAGCGCGTTCCAATCGCGTGTGTCGTCGGGGTTGCCCACGAAGGCACCACGGCGGACGAGTTCGAACCCCGCGGCCTCGAGTTCGGTGATCACGAGGGATTCCTCGATGCGGTGCAGCGTCTTCGAGCCATTCGCGCCCGCGCCGAGCTTCGCGTGCGCGTCGACCGTGCGCGTCGACCGTGCGCGTCGACCGTGCGCATCGACGATGATGCACCGACCGCCGGGCGTGAGAGCGGCGAAGATCGCCCGGTTGTGCGCCGCGCGATCGACCTCCATCCACTCGAAGTCATGGTAGAAAAGCACATTCACGACGGTGTCGAGATCCTTCGCCTCCAGCGGTAGCGCGGAGGCAAACTCCATGCCGCTTTCCGCAGCCCGTCGCCGTGTTCCTCGCGGTCGCGGAGCCGCGGCCGTACGGCGGACCGCCGAAGGTCGCAGCCCGGTCGTCCGCGCGGCGCAGCCGGCTGCGCCCCAGGGGCGGCACTCGAGCGGTTCGCGAGCGCCGTCCTCGGGACGGCGGGCTCTGCCCCGCCCACGTCATGCCGGGCGAGTGACGGATCGTTCCGTCAGCGTCACTGCCTTGGTGATGCCCCATACTCCGAACGCCCCAAACCACCTATCGATCGCCATGAACAGCTACGCCGGGCCAGAGGAACTGCGACCCAGAGTACTGGCAGCCATCGTCCTACTCGAGGAGATCGTGAACTCCCCGGGCTTTCGCGGTCTCGTGCACGGGTACCGTCGGTACCGGCACGAAGAGAACCTCGACCCTACGGCCATCTACAACCGTCTGATGACCGGCCACTCGGACGGGCAGGGAGACCTCGCGGCGGGTCGTGTCGTCAAGTTCGACTACTCGATCGTCGACGGCGCCTCGGGCACCACGATCGGCTACCGCGTCGAGGGTACGAGCAACGTCTTTACATACCGCGAGCGGTTCGAAGAGATGGATGTGCACGATCTTGTCTCCCATCTGGGCCACGAAATCATGGGGCACCTGGCCGGCGGCTTCGGCCATCCAAAGCTCCGTTGGCGTGGACGCAGCCGAAGCGTGCCGTACAAGGTCGACGAGTTCATCGAGGAGCTGCTCGAACAGCGGCAGCGGGCGCATGCAGACGCGGGTCATGCGGCGGCGGGCTGAGAGGCGCGCGCTCGGGCGTCATGGAGCGGAGCGCCCCGCCTGGAGGTTCGGTCGGCCATGGGCCTTGGCCAGCTGTTCACACTCATGCATGCGCTCATCACCGACCACTGCCGCATCTCCGACCCGGCGACGCCGACCTTCCGCAACCGTATCGCGCTCTCCCTCCCAACCCCACCTTCCTGCTACCGTCTTGCGATGCGAGTCGGGCTGGGTGTTCGCGACTTCCTGTTCCGTGGCGAGACCGTGTACGGCGATCGCATCGGTCTGGTCGACGAACCCGACCAGCCGGCGGCGTCGTGGGGCAGCGTGACCTACCACGAGCTCGCGAGGCGGTCGCGCGCCTTCGGCGAAGCGCTGGCCCGCCTCGGGATCGCGCCGGGCGAGCGGGTCGCGATCGCGGCGCACAACTCGGCGCGGTGGATCGCGGCGCTGTTCGGCACGACGATGGCCGGCCGAGTCCTGGTCCCGATCAACTTCCGCCTCCACGCCCACGAGGTCGAGTACATCGTCCGTCACAGCGGTGCGCGCATGCTCCTGATCGATCCGGAGCTCGAGCCGACGCTCGGCTCTATCGCGGTCGAGCACGTCCGGGTGCTCGGCGCCGGCACCGACGACGAGTTGTTCCTCGGCGATGCCGACCCAACGGACATCGAGCTCGACGAGGACTCGATCGCGACGCTCAACTACACCAGCGGCACCACGGCCCGGCCCAAGGGCGTGATGCTGACCCACCGCAACCTGTGGATCAACGCGACGACCTTTGGCTGGCACACCGGCGTGTGCGACCGCGACGCGTTCTTGCACGTCGTGCCCACGTTTCACTGCAACGGCTGGGGCATGCCGCTGTCATTCGCGGCCATGGGCGGCAAGCAAGTCGTGCTACGCAAGGTCGGCGGCGCCGAGATCCTGAGCCGGATCGCGGAGCATGGCATCACCATGCTCGGCGGCGCGCCGGCGGTCGCCAACGCGATCCTGGACGCGGCGACCACCTGGACCGGACCGATCCCCGGCCGTGGCACCGTACGCATGCTCGTCGCCGGCGCACCGCCGCCGACCCGCACGATCGAGCGGATCGAGACCGAGCTCGGCTGGGAGATGATCCAGCTGTATGGCCTGACCGAGACGTCGCCGCTGATCACGATGAACCGACGGCGCGCCGAGCACGACCCGCTGGATCCAGCCGCCCGTGCCGTCCGGCTGTCGCGCGCGGGCGCGCCGGTGCTCGGCGCCCGTGTCACCGTCGACGACCACGGCGAGGTCATCGCCCGGGCCAACGTGGTGATGCAGGGCTACTGGGACGATCCTGCCGCGACCGAGGCGGCGATCCGAGACGGGTGGTTTCACACCGGCGACGGCGGCTTCGTCGACGACGAGTCGTACATCACGATCTCCGATCGCAAGAAGGACGTGATCATCACCGGCGGCGAGAACGTGTCGTCGATCGAGGTCGAGGACTGCATCGCGGGCCATGCGGCGGTGGCGGAGGTCGCGGTGATCGGAGTACCCGACGGCAAGTGGGGCGAGACCGTCAAGGCGCTGGTGGTGCTCCGGCCAGATCACGCGGTCACGGAGGCCGAGCTGATTGCGCACTGCCGCGACCGGCTCGCGCACTACAAGTGTCCGACCAGCATCGAGTTCCGGGCCGAGCTCGCACGCACGGCGACCGGGAAGCTGCAGAAGTTCGTGCTGCGTGCGCCGTATTGGGTCGGTCGGTCGCGGCAGGTGGGGTGAGGCGGCTGCGATGTCACCGCCGCCCTCGCTCACCCCGCCACGGCCGCCTGCCCCCCGCGCACCAGCCGACCTGGCCGGGCATCCGTGACGCGGCCATCGTCCACCACCAACCGTCCCGCGCAGATCGTCGCCCGATACCCCCACGCGCGCTGCATCAGCCGCCGCCCGCCGCCCGGTAGATCCGCGTGCAGCTCGGGCCGCCCCAGGCGCAGCGCGGGCAGATCGATCACATTGACGTCGGCGCGCTGGCCCACCGCAATCTCACCCCGATCGCCAAAGCCCATGTACCGCGCGGTGTCGTACGCCTGCATCTTCACCAGCCGCTCGATCGGCATCCGCCCCGCGGCCCGATCTCGCCCCCAGTGCATCAGCAGATACGTCGGGAAGCTCGCGTCGCAGATCGTACCGACGTGCGCCCCGCCATCGGACAGCCCCGGCAGCGCCAGCGGGTGCGCGAGCATCTCGCGGACGACTTCGAGGTTCGCGCCGGTGAAGTTGTACAGCGGGAAGTACAGCAGCGCGCGGCCGTCGTCCTCGAGCAGGGCGTCGTAGATGACCTCGAGCGCGGTGCGGCCGGTGGCCGCGGCCTCGGCGGCGAGGCAGGTGTGTGGATCGGGCTCGTACTCGGGGGTCTCGCCGAGCCTGTACATGCGGCGGGCGATCATCTCGACCTGCGCGAGCAGGTGATCGGCGAGCGGTGAGATCGAGCTGCCGTCGCCGGCGAGTCGATCAGTCTTCTCCGCGAGCAGGGTGCGGCGGAATTCCGCATCGCGCATCCGGGCCACGCGCTCGGCTCGCGGCAGGTGCGAGATCGACTTGTACGAAGGGTAGCCGATGAACGGGTGGAACGTGGCCTCGAGGCCGAGCAGCACGCCGATCGGACGGGGCGCGACCTGCAACCGCATGGCCAGGCCGCGGGCAACGGCTCGCTCGGCGCGCTGCACGATCCACCGCCACTGCTCGGGCGACTGATCGCGCTGCATCAGCGAGATCGACAGGGGATGACCGTCGGCGTGGGCGGCCATCGCCTCGATGATGTCGAATTCGGCGTGGAAGTTCTCGTCGGTCACCAGGCAGTTGAAATCGGACACCGCCTGCAGCACGCCGTGGCCCAGCCCGGCGAACGCCTCGGCGATGCCGCACAGCTCGCGACGGCTCGCCTCGGAGGCGGGTGTCGGCAGTCCACGCGCGGTGCGATGGTTGTCGGAGCGGCCGGTCGAGAAGCCGACCGCGCCGGCGAGCAGCGCCCGCCGCGTCAACGCCCGCATCTGGAAGATCTCGTCGTCGGTCGCGTCCTGTTCGGCGAGCGCCCGCTCGCCCATCACGAACATCCGCAGCGCGTCGTGGGGCACCTGCACCGCGAAGTCGATCGCGTGGGGGAACGCGTCGATACGGTCCATGTACTCCTCGAAACTCTGCCAGCCCCAGGTGAGGCCCGCGGACAACGCGGTGCCGGGGATGTCCTCGACACCCTCCATCAGCTCGATCAGGCGCTGGTGATCGGCGTCGCGCACCGGCGCGAAGCCGACGCCGCAGCTGCCCATCACCGCGGTCGTCACCCCGTGCAGTACCGACGGCGCCAAGGTGTCATCCCACGAGACCTGGCCGTCGTAGTGGGTGTGGATGTCGGTGAAGCCCGGGGTCACCAGCGCACCGTCGGCGTCGATGACCCGCTGCGCCCCGCCTTCGCAGCGACCGACCGCGACGATGCGTCCGTTCGCGATCCCCACGTCGCCGCGCCATCCCGCGCGCCCGGTGCCGTCGACGATCGTGCCCCCAGTGACCTTGAGATCGAAGTCCATGTTCGAGATCCGGTGTACCGCACGCGCGCGGCCCTTCGCCACCTCGGGCCGGTTGCAACCCCGGCGGTAGTCGGTACCATCGCTGCACAACGCGATGACATCCCTCCATTGCGCCGCTCGGGGGGACACGCCCAGCCGCTCACGGATGTCGAGGCTGCGACTCCGTGCCCGCGCGCTGGGCCCTGCACTCGTCGCCGCCGCCACCGCCGGTCTCGCGCCCACCGATGCCGTGGCCGCCGGCAGCGACGTGCCGATGCTGGGCAACGAGGCCGCGATCTCGGCCGGTGCCGTGCTCGCCGCCGGCCGCGGCGTCGGCATGGCCTGGTACAACCCCGCGGCGCTGGGCGCCAACGATCGGGGCCGCATCGAGACCTCGAGCCAAGCGTTCGTGCTGCGCCTGCATCGCGTCGACCAAGGCGCGGTCACCGATCTGGCCGACGGCCCCATCACCAGCGACATCCGCAGCCGCGCGCTCGTCATCCTGCCCGGCGCCAGCGTATGGGCGTTCCGCATCGGCGACGGCGTGAGCGCGGCGGTGTCGCTGTTCGTGCCCACGTTCGACGAGATCGACATGGACGCCCGCACCAGCGGCAGCTCTGCGGCGGCGAGCTACAGCCAACAGGCGCGGATCCAACACAACCACCGCCGGTACGAGGTCGGGCCCTCGATCGGCTGGGAGATCATCCCCGAGGTCCGCATCGGCGCCTCGGCGTTCGTGGTCTACGACCGCATCGCCCGTAGCAGTCGCATGTGGGCGCGGGGGCTCGACAACGCCGATCGCAGCGAGCGGTTCGTGCAGACCGACGTATCCGAGTCGATCCGATCGTGGGGTACAGAGCTGGTCGCCGGCGTGCAGTGGACTGCCACGCCGCGCCTCGAGCTCGGGCTGGCGGTGCGCAGCGGCCAGCTGTGGGTGTCGCAGCGCAGTGATCGATCGGGTGTGGTGACCGACGGCGGCGAGGGCCCGATGGGTGGTCACGGCGACATCGGCTTCGTCGCCCTGGGCAGCGGCATCTCGCGGCCCCGCGACCCGCTGCAGGTCGACGCCGGCATCGCGGTTCGCTTCGACCGCGGCTGGGTCGCGGTCGATGCCGTCGCGGCGCCAGGGCGGCAGGGCGATGACGACGACGGGCGACGGGCCCGGTGGGCGCTGCGTGCAGGCACCCGCATCGACGTCGGCCGCCGCCTGGTGCTTGGGGGCGGCGTGTACCTCGACCGCAGCACCACCGTCGTCGCCGACGACTTCCTCGACTTCGATCTCGACACCTACGGCGTCACCTTCGGCGGCGAGCTGCGGCGACCCGTGCGACTGGGCCGCCGCGAGCGATCGCGGACGATCGTGTTCACCCCCGCGGTGGCGGTCCGATACGCGCTGTCGCTCGGCAGCGCTGGTCGCCTCCGCGTCGATCTGACCGATCTCGACGACCAGGACGGCGAGGTGCTCCTCACCGCCGGCGCCCCAACGGACGCACGCATCCACGATCTCACCTTGCACATCGGTGGCGGCGTGGAATTCTGACGCAGACGGTGCGCGCGGTCCCCTCCCCCCGTTGCACGGCCATGTGGGCTATCCTCGTCCCGCGGCGGGCGTAACCCCCGCCCTGCTCCGCCTGCGAAAGCCATCGTCATGAGTCTGAAGTGTGGAATCGTCGGGCTGCCCAACGTCGGCAAGTCCACCCTGTTCAACGCGCTGACCGAGTCGGGAATCGCGGCCGAGAACTACCCGTTTTGCACGATCGAGCCGAACATCGGCATCGTCGAGGTCCCCGACGCGCGGATTCAGGCGCTCGCCGACATCGTCAAGCCCGAGCGCATCCAGCCGGCGACCACCGAGTTCGTCGACATCGCCGGCCTGGTCGCGGGCGCATCCAAGGGTGAGGGCCTGGGCAACCGTTTCCTCGCCAACATCCGCGAGACCGACGGCATCGTGAACGTGGTGCGCTGCTTCGAGGACGACAACATCGTCCACGTCGCCGGGCGGGTCGATCCGCGCTCGGACATCGAGACCATCGCCACCGAGCTCGCGCTCGCCGACCTCGCGACCGTCGAGAAGACCCAAGAGCGCAACACCAAGGCGATCCGCGCCGGCAACAAGGACGCGGTCAAGCTCGGCGAGCTGCTCACCGAGGTCGCCGCGTGGCTGAACGAAGGCAAGGCGGTGCGTACGATGAAGGGCCTCGACGCCGGGCGCCGCGCGATGCTCGAACCCCTGTGCCTGATGACGATCAAGCCGGTGATGTACGTCGCCAACGTCGCGGAGAAGGGCTTCACGGACAACCCGCTGCTCGCCCGCGTGCAGGAGCACGCCGCCGCCGAGGGTGCCCCGGTCGTGGCGATCTGCGCCGCGCTCGAGTCCGAGATCGCGGCGCTCGGCGACGACGAGAAGCTCGAGTTCCTCGCCGACATCGGCATGACCGAGCCCGGCCTCGATCGTCTGATCCGCGCCGCGTATCAGCTGCTCGGCCTGCAGACCTACTTCACGGCCGGCGAGAAAGAGGTCCGCGCGTGGACGATCCACGTCGGCGACACCGCGCCGAAGGCTGCGGGCGTCATCCACGGCGATTTCGAGAAGGGCTTCATCCGCGCCGAGGTCATCGGCTACGACGACTACATCACCTACCGCGGTGAGGCCGGCGCCAAGGACAAGGGCAAGATGCGGCTCGAGGGCAAGGAGTACGTGGTGCACGACGGCGACGTCATGCACTTCCGCTTCAACGTGTGAGCCGGGCTCGCTCGGCGCACCCGCCGACCTGCGTGTTCACGACGCCCGACGGGCCAGACCGCAGGCGTGCGCGACCGCGTCGCGATACGCCTGCCACCGCGCCGACATGCGCTCCATCGCAGCGACCACGATCTCGCGCCGCGCTTCGTCGACGTGCCCGAGCACGACGTGCCACGCTGCGCGGCGGTGATCGCCCTCGACCATCCGGTGGGCGCGCACCAGCTCGAGCCGCTCGAGCGGCAGGCCGTAGTGCCGGACCAGCGGGTGCTCGGACAGCGGCGGCGCCGGCCGCCTGCTCGCCGCCGGATCGAGCTCACCACGCTCGTACTCCGTGCCCTCGAGGAAAATCGTGGTCACCGCCGCAGCCACGTCCCAGCCCAGCCCCATCGTCGCAGTGTCGATCTCTTCGCGGTACTCGAGCGCGGCCGGCAGCAGCTCGACGTCGTCGAAGCGCCCCAGCGCCATGCCCAGGCCCCGCGGGTACTCGAGGAACATCTCGGCGTGGGGGCGGCCACCCGAGAGCTTGCCGGTCTCCTCTTCGTAGAGGTTCTCGGCGAGTTCGCGGCGCGCCTCGGCGATCGGGCACTGCACGTAGGCGCGGCCCAGCAGCACTGCGAAGTCACGGATGTACACGGCGTACTCGTGCTCGAGGTGGATGTGCAGCCGCTCGCGACTGACGGCGCCCGAGGTGAACAGCGGCCACGCCCAGTGGCGCTTGCGCTCCATGACCGACAGCAACGCCTCCTGGAACTCGGCCCGGTCCACCGCGAGGATCATACCAAACCCTCCCGTGTCGTCCACGCGCCCGCGCTTGAGGCACACTGGGGCGGCGTCATGTTGGTCTTCGCCCCCAACCCGGACAAGGCCTGGGCCGAGCGCTTCTTCTGGATCACCTCGCCGCTGTGGATCGCCGCGGTCGCCTTCGTGGTGCTCTCGGGCGTGCTGCGCGGCTGGTCCGACATCCACTACCTGGCGTTCTCGTGCGCCGTGGCAGCGCCGGCGGCCGTCGGTCCGTTGCTCGTGGGCGGCGGGCCCGACCGCGCCCGCGGTCGATCCGTGACGGCCTCGTACTGGTTCAAGTTCAACGTGTGGGTCGCGATCCTCGTCGCCTTCGGCACCTACTTCGGCACCGCGTACTTCTTCGATCTGATGGGCATGCGTTATGCCTTCGGTGCGGCGTGGACGCTGCAGTCGAACGTCGTGGGTCGCTCGGGGATGGAGGTGCCGGTGTTCATGTACCCGCTGACGCACGCATACTTCGTCACCTACTTCGCGGTGCTGTGCGTGCTCGACCGCACCCTGCGGGCCAAGCTCCGCCCCGGGCCGATCGGTGGCGCGCTCATCGTCGTCGTGCTCGCCTACTGCATCGCGTACGCCGAGACGTTCTTCATGGCCACCGACCTCATGACCGATCTGTTCCACTACGAGCAGCGCGACACGATGCTGACCTGGGGATCGTTTGGCTACGCGGCGTACTTCGTCGTCGGCCTGCCGATGGTGCGGCGGCTCGACGAACACGGGGCGCAGTGGTCGCTCGGCCGGGTCGTGCTAGAGGCGCTCGCGACCTGCATGGCGATCCTCTGCCTGCTGGATCTGTGGGCCCAGCTCGTCGGCCCCCTCTAGCAGCCCGTGGTGGTCGACGCGAACAAGCCCCGGCTGCCGTTGGGCGGCCGAGGGCTCGGGTCACGAGGGCGCTCAGGTCACGAGGGCGCTCAGGCCATGTGCTGGATGATGTCGCCGCCGAACTCGCTGCACTTGCGCAAGGTGGCGCCCTCCATCATGCGATGGAAATCGTACGTCACCGTCTTGGCCCCGATCGCCCCTTCGACGCCCTTGGTGATGAGATCCGCCGCCTCGTTCCAGCCCATGTAGCGGAGCATCATCCCGCCCGAGAGGATGACCGATCCGGGGTTGACCTTGTCCTGCCCGGCGTATTTGGGGGCGGTGCCGTGGGTGGCCTCGAAGATCGC
>JBBQJI010000065.1:0-35573 GCA_038325765.1 Nannocystales bacterium | reverse complement strand
GATGACGCAGGAGAATAGGACTGAAACGCAGGGGCTCGCAGGGGCTCGCAGGGGCACCGGACTGGCCGGACTGGCCCCGAGCCGAGTCCGGGCCTCAGTCTGACCTCGGGCGCCGCGCCCCGCGGGGACTGCTTCCCCGGCTCCTCGTGTGGTAGCAACGGAGTCAACGTACCGCTGTTCGCGCCGAGCCTCGGGGGCAGCCTCCGCGGCTGGGCGGTGCACATGCCGCCAGGCCGCATCCTCGACCCGACGCAGCCAACAGCGTCCGATCTCACCGCCGTCCGCGGTCAATGCCAGCTCGCGTGCGCTCGCGAATGGCAGAACGAGCCTGGGGTCACGGCGAGCTGCACCGCCGGCAACGCGTTCGGCACGCCCACGGTGCGGGCCACCACCACCAGCCCGCCGACGCTGGCGACGGTGACGGACGCCTACGCATCCGGAGGCGGGCTCTTTCCATCGACCACGCTCTCGTGCGAGCTCGAGTCGAGCTGCTGCACCGAGTTCGACGAGGCGGTGTGTGCCGCGGTGGCCCAGCGGCCCACGCCGTCCGAGAGCGTGCTCGGGCGGGGCGAGGCGTTTCGCGTGCCCTGGGCCAGCTCGAGCACGCTGCGCGTGATCACCAACAAGGGGCAATCGTCAACGGCTCTGCCGGGTTCAGCCCCGTGCCGTGACGAGAACACGTCGTGCGGATGTAGCTCGGAAGCGGTCGTCCCGAGAGCGCCCACGCGAGTTCGCTCAGCCACCGCTGCACGGTGGATGATCCGCGTGCGCGCGGAGGGAGGATCGACCCGAGCTGCCGAAGCGATCGCGCGTGCGACCGCCTCAAGGCACCTCCCAGAACCTCACCTCCGCCGCGTCGAAGTAGCACGCGCGGCTGCAGTTCAGCAGATCCACCGCGCCCTGCAGCAGGTCGATGTGGCCGCCGGGGTAGCTGGGCATGTTCATGAACGAGGTGATGCCCCGCTTGCCGAGCAAATCGGAGGGGCCCGCCGGCTGCCTGGCGTCGTACTGGAAGCGCAGCGGCGTCGCGTAGTTGCTGACGAGCCAGTCGGACAGGCGGTTCTGGCCGGGCTCGACGAGCTTGCCCTTGTGCGGGCCCTTCTTGATGCTGACGCGGCCCGGGATGCGGGCGCCGCACTCGATGAGCGCGAGGCTCATCCGGATGGCGCAGGTGTTCGCCCACTCGGGTTTGCCCACGAGGTCGTCCCAGCCGAGATCGCGGTAGAGGCCATCGGTATCGAACGCGTTGTAGCGGTCGTACGCGTCCTTCATGGTGTTGAAGCGTAGGTTCAGCATCCGAAATCCAGCCGTAGACGTCGCCCGCGCCGGAACGAATCAACCAAAGTGAGGGCCCCATCGCCCCGGGCCTCGCCGCCGCCCCGGGGCACGGCGGCCTCGCGGTTTCGCTCTGCGCGGCGAGCGAGGTGAGGTGCCCACCGCAGCCCCAACGTGCAGGGGCCTTCACCACCCAGCTCGCCGCGGCGGATCTACGATCGGATCGCCGCGCGCGGCGATCACCCCAGCGTGCCACTGCAACTGTCACGGTGAGCTGCGGCGCCACGGGCGGCCGCGCCCACGCGGACGATCCCGTGCCCATGACGCAGGCGCCATGACAACGCGGTCACAGGCCGCGATCTCGTTTCTGCAGAAAACTTGCGCATCCCGAGATCCGGCGACAGATTGAATTCATGTTGGTCGTGCGTCGGTCGAGTTCGAAGGCGGTCGCCCCCCGGCGCATCGCGACCGGACCACTGCCCCAGGTCCCGCTGCGGACGCTCTCCGGCCCGCGCACCCTCGAAGATCGTCTGCTGCCCGGGCTGTTCCTGTTCGCGTTCGTGGGCCTGCTGGCCATCCAGCTGTTCCACGCCCTCATCCACTGAGGCGGACCACCAGGTGGACCACTGAGGTGGACCACTGAACGTCGTCGTGGGCGCCGCGCAGGGCTGCTGCGGAGCTGGCGTGGCCGACGGCCCTCCTGCTGATTCGGCCAGGCCGCGGACGCCCGCGGCGCGATCCGGCGTGCACGGGTGTGAAAACCTGTCCCGGTCGGCTTGGGCCCCCGTATGATCCGATGGCGCGTGTTCGCGCCCGCCGATCCGTGACCAACAACGACGCCCCGCCGCCGCGACGCCTGCCTCCCCCACCGCCGGGCTACTCGCGTCGTCCAGCCGATCCCGCCGCGACACCGACGCCGGCTTCGCCCGCTGGCGCGCCGTCGCCGAACCCGGCTGGCGCCGCGCCGCGGGTGCAAAGCGTGCTGCCGACCACCTCGGCGACCCCGCGCCTGGATCCGCCACCGCCACGGCGACCGATCTCGCCTCCGCCCCGTCCGTCTACGGCCCCTACTGCATCGCCGCCGGTCGCATCGCCGCCGGTCGCATCGCCGCCGACCGCCTCTCGAGTCGCCATCCCCGAGCCCGCGCCGGTCACCGGCTCGATCGAGGCGATCGAAGCCCTCGACGAGCCGCCGCCGCCCCGCCGGCAGACCGCCCGCGATCTCACCGCGAGCTCGCCGACCGCCTCGGGCCGCCTCCCGCCGCCGGTGCCGCCGTCGCTGCCGCCAGCGCCACCGCGCGACGAATCCCGCGCCCCCGCGGCGACCCTGGCCACCACCCTCGACGAGATCGACGGGCCCGATGGTCCCCGCGACGGGCCGAACGATGGTCTTCGCGAAGCGTGGTTCGATGACGCGCGCCAGGCCGTCGCCCAGTACGAGGCGCGCTTGGGCAAGGTCAGCGACGTCGCCACCCGCGGTCGGCTGCACTACGAGATCGCGCGGGTCCGCGAGTCGGTGCTCGCCGATCCGACCGGCGCTGCGCAACACTATGCGCAGGCGCTGGTGTCGACGCCCGAGCACCTGCCGTCGATCGTCGGTGCGCGCCGCGTCGCGCTGCTCACCGGCGAGTTCGAGGCCGCCGTCGGCCTGTTCGATCGGGAGCTGCGGCTCACCGCCGACCGCGGCGCGCGGGCGGCCCTGTTGCTGGCGAAGGGCCGGGTGCTCGAGGATCGCCTGCGCCGCTCCGACGCCGCGCGCGAGGCCTACGCCGCCGCGATCGATCTCTCCGATCCCGACACCGCGCTGTGGCACGCGATCGCGCAGATCGACGCCAACTCCGGGTCGTGGGAGGCGCTGGGGCGCGACTACGAAGCCGCCGCGAACGCCCTGGGCGCCGATCCGCGGCTGCGCGCGGCCACCTTGTGCCAGCGCGCACGGCTGGCCGAGCTGCACGGTGGCGGGGCCGACACCGCCGCGCAGCTCTATGGTCAGGCGTTCGAGCTCGACCCGCGGGCGCCGGGGGTAGTCTCGGCGCTCGAGCGGCTGTTCGCGCAGCGCGGACGGTGGCGCGATCTGGTGACGCTGCTCGAACGCGAGGCGTCGCTGGTCACCGATCCCGCGTCGCGGGCGCTGGTGCTGCACCGCTGCGCGCTGGTGTGGCTCGAGCGCCTCGGCGATCGCGAGGCTGCCCGCGCCACGCTCGAGCGCGCCGTCCTGCAGGGTCCGCCGCAGGCCGTGGTGCTCGAGGCGCTGGCCCGTGTCTATGAAGATGGTGCGCACTGGCGCGAGTTCGCCGGCACGCTGGCGGCGCTGGCGGCGCTGACCCCCGATCCGCAGCAGCGCCTGGGCCAGCTCCACCGGCTCGGCATCGTGTGCCTCGATGCGCTCGCGGATGACGACGGCGCGATCGCAGCGCTCGAGGCGGTACTCGCGATCGATCCCGCGCACGTGCCAGCGTTGCGCGCCCTCGCGCCGCTGTACATGGCCGCCGGCCGCGATGAGGCGCTCATCGCGATGCACCAGGGCGAGGCGGCGGCGATCCGCGAGCCTCGCCGCCGCGCGGTTGCCCACGCCCGCGCCGCCGAGATCCTCGAGCGCAGTGATCGCGTCACCGAGGCGATGGCCGAGCACGAGCACGCGCTCGCGCTCGAGCCCGAACTGCTGCCGTCGTTCGAGGCGCTGGTGCGGCTATACGGCCGCACCGACCGCCACCGGGCGCTGGTCGAACTCTACGAGCGCCATCTCCCGCACGTCGACGTCGACCGCCGCATCGCCTACCTGTTCGCGATCGGCGACATCGTGCGGGGACCGCTCGCCGATCCGGAGCTTGCCGAGCACGCCTATCGCCGCATCCTCGAGCTTCGCCCCAGCCACCTCGGCGCGATCCATGCGCTGGGCCGGGTCGCGGCCACCGCGGGTCGCTGGCGCAGCGTGATCGATGCGCTCCAGCTCGAGGCCGATCTCGTGCGCGAGCTCCCGGCGCGCGCCGACCTGCTCCACCGCGCCGGCGAGATCCTCGACGAGAAGCTGGACCGACGCGACGAAGCGATCGCCCGGCTGCGCAGCGTGCTCACCCTGGATGCCGGCCACGCGGCGAGCCTGGCCACGCTCGGACGGATCTTCCACGCCGAGCAGCGGTGGTCGGATCTCGCCGACGTCTACGAGCGCGAGCTCGATGTCGCCGCCGATCCCAGCGCGCAGGTGATCTTGCTGCATAGGCTGGGCGAGTTGCACGCGCGACAGCTCGGCTCCGCGGACCAGGCGGTGGTCTACCTGCGCCGCGCCCTCGATCTCGATCCGCAGCACGCGCCGTCGCTTCAGTTGCTCGCGAAGATCTTGCGCAGCCGAGGGGCCTGGCGCGAGCTGGCTGCGCTCGCCGAGCTCGAGCGCGACAGCTTCCGCGACCCGGCCTCGCGCGCCCTCGCGAGCTTCCAGCTCGGGCGCCTCCACGAGGATCACCTCGACGATCTGGCCGCGGCCGAGCGCTGCTATCTGCAGGCGGTGGAGCTGCGCCCGGGGTACCGTGCGGCGGCCGATGCCCTGTCGCGGGCGCGCAGCGAGCTGGGCCACTGGTCCGAGCTCGTCGCCGAGCACGAGCGCGACGCGGCAACTCTGGCCGATCCGCGGCTCGCGGTCGCGTCGCTGTATCGCGCCGGCGAGGTCGCCCGCGATCACCTCGGCGATCCGGCCCGCGCCCGTCGGGCGTTCGAGCGGGTGTTGGCGCTGATGCCCGATCACATCGGCGCCCTGGTCGCCCTCGAGGCCCTGCTGCGTGCTGCAGGCGACAACGAGGCGCTCGCGGGGATCCTCGCCACCCAGGCGGTGACGTTCGTCGATCCGGGGGCGAAGGTGATGGCACTTCAAGAGCGCGTGCGCGCCCTCGAGCTCGGCAGGATCGGCATCGCTCCCGATCGCATCGACGCGTGGTCGACGGTGTTGGCGTTGCGTCCGGGTGATCGCACCGCGCTCGACGGACTCGAGCGCGAGTCGCTGGCGTCGGGCGATCCGCGGGTCATCGCCAGCGTCGACGCACTGCTCGCCGAGGCGAGCGCCGATCCACTCCTGCGCTCGGCGTACCTCACCCGCCGCGGCGAGGCGCTCGAGGCCTCGGGGAGCCCGCAGGCGATCGACGTCTACCGCGACGCGCTCGGCCTCGACCCCGAGAACCTCGGCGCGCTGCGGGGGCTCGCGCGCCTCGCCGAGGTGCTGGGGGATGCCGAGGCGGTGGTCGATGTCGCCGAGCGCGAGGCGGCGATCGCGAAGTCGCCGACCGAGGGTGCCGAGGCGTGGACGCGCGCCGGCGTGGCACGCCTCGAGCAGCTCGCCGATCGCGACGGTGCGGTGGCGGCGTTCGATCGGGCCCTGCAGTTGTCGCCCGATCACGCCGAGGCCGCCTGGCGCCTGACCGCCGTGATGCGGCAGCAAGGCCAGCTCGCCACGCTGGTCGAGCGCCTGGCCCGGGCGGCGAGCACCGCCCACGACGGTGCGCGGCAGCGGGCGCTGTGGCTCGAGGTCGGTCGCCTGTACGCCCACGAGCTCGACAACCTCGGGGCCGCGGTCGCGGCACTTCAGCGCCTGCTGGAGCGCCACCCCGACGACATCGCGGGGCTGCTCGAGCTCGGTCGGCTGCATCTCGCGGATCGCCGGCTCGACGAGGCGATCGTCCTGTTGCGGCGGGCCCAGGGCATCGCGAGCGGGGCGGATCTCGGCGCCGTGCACTTCTTGATGGGCACCGCGCACGAAGATTGCGGCGAATACTCGGCGGCGTTCGCCAGCTACGAGCTGGCGCTGCACAACGGGGCAAGCGAGGTCCACGTGCTCGAGCGCGTCGTCGCGCTGCAGCTCGACACCGGCCTGTTCGGCGCGGCGGTCGACAGCGCCACGCGACTGCGCGAGCACGCCACCGGCGGCGACGCGGCGGTGCGTGCCGACATCGCGCTGGCGCAGGCGCATGTCGGCGCCCACCGGCTGGAAGCGGCCATCGACGCGCTCGCCGACGCGATCGCGATCGGCGGGCCGGGCGGGATCGCGAGCACCGAGTTGCACGCGATCGCCACGTTGCCCGAACACTGGCGCCACTACGTTGCGGCGCTGCGCGGACATCTGGGTGGCGGTGTGGATCGTCGCGCCGGCCTTTTCCTCGAGCTCGCGCGGGTGGTGCACGAGCGGCTCGATGACATCGACGGCGCCCGCGTGCTGCTCATCGAGGGGCTCCGCGCCTGCGACGGCGACGCGGGCCTGCGCTTCGAGCTCGCCAACTACCTGCGGTTGGCCGGTCGCCACGGCGAGGCCGTCTCGCAACTGCAACAGGTGTTGATGGACGATGTCGTCCGCGTCGAAGCGTGGCGCAGTCTGGCGCAGACCTACGACGAAATCGGCCAGCCGCGGTGCCGCGCGCTGGCCAACGCTGCGCTCGGGGTGCTCGAGGTCGCGACGGCGGCCGAGCGCGACGACGTCCGCGGTTGGACGTCGCGCAGTGACGTGATTCGCCCCGGCGCGCTCGCGGGCGATGCGACCGCCGATCTCCACGTCGCGCGCGATCAGCAGGCCCCGTCGGCGGCCCTGCTGGCTTCGATCGTCGAGGGCCTCGCCAAGGTGCGGCCAGGCGATCTCTCGCGCTGGGGCGTGACCGGCCGCGACAAGCTGTCGACGCGCCCCGAGGGCATCCGCGCGGTGGTCGATCGCATCGCCGGCCTCTTCGCCGTCGACGACTACGACGTCTACATGCATGGGATTCCCGACCGCGGCGTGTTCGTCGAGAACACCCCGAGGCCGTCGATCCTGGTGCCGCACTGGCTCGCCGAGGCGCCCGCGGGGCAGCAGGTGTACGCGGTCACCCAAGCGATCGTGCACCTCGCCCGCGGCACGTTCACGATCGATCTGTTCGTGCCCCGCGAGCTGGAGATCCTGCTCAGCGCCGCGGTGCGTGGCCAGGTGCCGGGGTACGGCGAGGCGATCGCCGCCTCGGACGTGCTCGACGATCACATGCGGACGGTGACCAAGGCGATATCGCGCAAGCGCAAGCGGGCCTACGAGATCGCGGCGCAGGCCTACGCGAGCACCCTCGGGCCCGACACGTCGACGCTGGTGCAGTGGGTGCGGCAGAGCGCGCGGAGAATTGCGCTCGTGGTCGCGGACGACCTCGCGCCGAGCATCGCGGACGCGCTGCGGGCGGAGCAGATCGGCGGCAAGGTGGGGATCGCGGCCGTGCGTGCGTCGCCGGTGGTCGCGGATCTGTTGAAGGTGTGGGCGGCGCGGCCGGCGATGGCGCTGCGGTACGCGACGGGGCTGGTCCCCGGGGGGTGAGGGGCTGGGGTGAGGGGCTGGGGTGAGGGGCTGGGGTGAGGGCCCTGGGCGCAACAGCCGTCGAGCCCGTCGGGTGAGGTGTCATCGCTCGCACCGCCGCCACAGCTCACGTTGGTCAGACCGCCATCGCACGCGATGTAGCGCATCGTCACCACCACGATCGCCTGCGCCGGCCAAGGTTGCGCATGCCACGACGGTATCACGGGGCGCCGGGGGCGCGGGCGGAGAGGGGGCCCACATCGAATCGGCGGACGCCGAGGAACGACACCGCCGGACCCGCACACGACGGCCGCGATCGATCTGCACGCCCGCGTGATCGTGCGATGCCGCGCCGGCACTACCGAGCATGACCGTCTACACACGACCCCTCGTCGGCATGCGCTGCGCGCTCGCCCTCGCGTCCCTCGCCCCACTTGGCACCGGCTGCACGGCGACCGATTCTGCCGGGGACTACTCCGGGGCGGAGTACGACGGCGACGACGGTGGCGCCACGGGTGCTGGCGCGCCCCAGGGCGACGCTGGTGACGACGGCGGCGTCGACGACGAGCCGCCGATCGTCGACCCGACCGGTGAGCCCGCGGTGTGCAACGACGCCGACGACGTCACGCTGTACCTTTCGCCGGACGACAGCAACTCGATGTCGTCGCCGGTGCAGGCGCGGGCGAGCGTGCTGGGCAGCTGGGGAGGCTTGGGCTCGGTGGACATCCGTCCGTGGGAGTTTCTCAATTACTACGGCTTCGACTATCCCGCGGCCGAGCCGGGCTCGGTCGGCGTGCACGCGTCGATGCTCGCCGACCCGGAGCTGCCCGGCGAATACCTGCTGCAGATCGGCATCGCCAGCGAAGCGATGGCCAACGATCGCCGTCCGCCGATGAACCTCACCTTCGTCCTCGACACATCGGGATCGATGGCGGGCGTGTCGCTCGAGATGATGCAGGAGAGCTGCCGACGGATCGCCGGCAACCTCGGCGAGGGGGACGTGGTCTCGATGGTGACCTGGGACACCGACAACGCGATCGTGATCGCGAACCATATGGTGGGCGGGCCCGACGATCCGACACTCCTCGCGGCGATCGATGGCCTGCAGGCGGGTGGTGGCACCAACCTGCACGCGGGCCTCGTCGCCGGCTATGGACTCGCCGAGGCGGCGCATCGACCCGGGGTCGTCAGTCGCGTGTTGCTCGTCAGCGACGGCGGTGCCAACGTCGGCATCACCGACGTCGAGGTCATCGCCGCCCACGCCGGGGGCCAGGGCGAAGACGGCATCTACTTGGTCGGTGTCGGCGTCGGTTCGCCTCAGACCTACAACGACGCGCTGATGGACGCCGTCACCGATGCGGGCAAGGGCGCCTCGGTGTTCGTGCCCGACGCCGACGAGGCCGGGCGCGTCTTCGGTGAGCGGTTCGTCTCGACCATGGCCGTGGCCGCGCGCAACGTCGGCGTACGCCTCGATCTGCCGCCGGGCTTCGAGGTCATCCGCTTCTCGGGCGAGGAGATCAGCACTGATCCCGACGAGGTCGAGCCCCAGCATCTCGCCCCCGACGACACCATGGTGTTCCACCAGCGCCTGAGCACGTGCGTACCCGAGGCGGTGTTCGACGACTCGCCGGTGACGATCACGGTGCGCTACGAGGACGCGGTGAGCTTCGAGACCCGCGAGGTCGTGCACGAGACCACGTTCGCGGCGCTGCTCGGGCAGGATCCGGCGCTGCTGCTCGAGGGTGCGGCGGTGTTCGAGTACGCGACCGCGCTCGCGGCCTGGCAACAGGGCGACGCCACGGCGGAGCTTGCCGCAGCCAGGGCGGCGTTGGCTCGGGCGCTCGAGCATGCGCCGCAGGATTCGGATCTGCTCGAGATCCAGCGGGTGCTCGCCGAGCTCGGCTGAGCGGCTTCGCGGCGCCGTCAGGCCCGACTCGGCGCCGTGCGACACGCACGGTATGCCGAGCGGGCCAAAGCTGCGTCGAGTGCTCGGCGTGATCATCGTCGCGATCGTGGTCCTGCTGGGGCTCGCGATCCGATCGGTGCGCGAGGGACGGCCGCGGAGCGCCGCCGAGGTCGCGGTGCCTGCTGCACGTGTCGAGTCGAGCTCGGTCGAACGCTGCGCCGGTGACGAAGGCGGCGCGCTTGCGATCGAGATCGACGCGGTGGGCGACGAGGCGCTCGGTGCGGTGATCGACGCGGTCGAGTTCCCTGCCGCGAACACGATCGTGGATGGCGAGCTGCTCGAGTGCATCCGCGAGAGCGCGCTGACGATGAGCCTGCCGCCGCCGGCGCAAGGCGGCCGGACGGGATTCATGATCACGCTGGATGTGGACGGCGCGGCGGAATGAGCGTGGCTCACGTACACCGGTAGCGGGGCGACCGTTGTAGTTCGCCCCGGCGCCCCGGCGCCACCCGTGGGCACGCTCGCATCACCCGCTCGGTGTCAGCGCCCATGGGAACACGACCTCGACCGCCGCGAGGGGGTCGCCGCGCCATCGCGGCGCCTCGCGGATCACCCACGCTGCGGCCTCGACCAGGTTCGTGAGATCGAACCCCGCGAGCACCGGTGCCTCGCCCTGCGCATGGGCGAAGTGTCCCCGTGCGCGTGCGGCCAGGGCGGTCGCGCCGGCGGTGCGACCCTGGCGGAGCTTCACGCCCGCGGCCGCGAGCTGGATCAGCCCGCGGAGCAGCTCGGCGACGGGCCCCGTGCGGCCCGCGAGGATCCACAGCTCCTCCCAACATTCGTGCGCCTCCCAGTAGTAGCCGCGGTCGAACAGCGCGAGGCCATGCACGTAGGCCACACACGATCGCCAGCGTTCCGGATCGAGAGGCTCGCCCGTGCGCGGCTCGGCGACCGGGCGCACAGAGGCGCCCGGGAGGTACGCGCGCGCTGGGATGGGCGGAGTCATCGCGGCGCCGACGGTCGCACGACCACCCGCGCGCGGGGGGGCCCCGTGGGGACCGCTCTCGCGACGACGGCGAAGCGTGCGGTTGGCGCCCCGACATGGCACCCGTGGCCCAAGGACCGCGCCGAAACCTTGCGACCACGGCCTGCGGGTCGTGCATACTTCCACCCAGGGCTCGGCCAGGGTTCAGCGATCGGCGGGTGCCGACCGCGTGTGGAAGGCGCCGGCGATCGATCATCGCCGACCACAGCACGAAGCCCCTCGCGTGGGGCCACGGATGACACGATGGTATCTCGATTTCTTCTCCGTTCGCCGTGGATCCCAGCTTTGCTGACGGCCGCTGCCTGCTCGACGACACCTCTGGGCGCAGTCCCCAGCACCGGCGACGAGCAGCCGGCGGACTCCTCGGGTCGCGACATCACGACCGGGGACTCGACGACGACGGCCGCGCCCGGTCCCCAGGGCACCGCGGGCACGACGAGTGGCGGCACCACGACGACGATGGGCGACGAGGTCGATCCACCGATCGAGTTCGACGTCGCGGGGATTCCCGACGCGCCCCCGCTCGCCGAGGGCTGCAACGCGGTCGACTTCCTGTTCGTCATCGACAGCTCGGGGAGCATGTATGACAAGCAGGTGAACCTCGTGAACAACTTCCCGACGTTCTCCGCCCAGATCCAAGCGACGCTCGAGAACGTGACCAGCTACCATGTCGGCGTCATCTCGACGGACGCCTACGCGTACAACGATCTACCGTGCGGTGCCCTCGGTGACCTCGTGATCTCGACGGTCGGCGGCATCGATTCGAGCAATGCGGTGTGTGGCCCCTATGCGGAGGGCTACAACTTCATGACCGAGCAGGACGACCTCGACACGTCGTTCGCGTGTGCCGCCCAGCTGGGCACGTTCGGCGATGGCTTCGAGAAGCCGCTCGAGGCGATGATGAACGCGATCAGCGAACCCGCGCAGGAGCCGGGTGGGTGCAACGAGGGCTTCCTCCGCGACGACGCGTTGCTCGTCGTCGTCATCATCACCGACGAGTGGGACGGCCCTGGCGACCCCGAGGGATTCGGCGGCTTCTCGGTCGGCGATCCGCAGATCTGGTACGACGCAGTCGTCGAGGCGAAGGACGGCATCCCGCAGAACGCAGTCGTCATGTCGCTCATCAACTACAACAGCGCGCCCGAGGAGAGCCCCTCGCTCTGCGTGCCGATCGACCAGTACAGCGACGGTCAGCTCATCAAGGAGTTCACCCAACTGTTCGAGGAGACCGGCTTCGTCGGCGGGGTCTGCCAACCCGACTTCGGGCCGACATTCGCGCAGGCGACCGATGTGATCGCGCTGGCGTGCGACAACTTCGTCGCGCCGAACTGATCGACGGCCGTGGCGCGCGGCATCGGCCCGCTGGGCCCCAACCAGGCCGATCTCCGCCGTTCCCGCTGCAGCAGGTCGCCTGCAGCAACAACCACGCCGCTGTCACGCCCGGTCGAGCTGCCTTGTCATCAGGCTCAGAGGGCCTTCGAGAATGACCGCGACACGTGAACTCCTGGTCCTGGGCGCCGGCTATGCCGGTCTGCGGTGCGCGATGCGGCTCGGCTGGCGTGAGCCGCAGGCGACGATCATCGTGGTCGATCCGCGGGAAACCCAATGTGAGCGCGTGCGGCTGCACCAGGTGGCCGCGGGCCAGAACTTGCCGGCGCGGCCGCTGGCTGCGCTGTGCCGCGAAGCCGGCATCGGGTTCCGGCGCGCGCGTGCGCTCCGCATCGACGCCGAGCGTCGCGTGGTCGAGACCGATGCGGGCTCGCTGCGCTACGATCGGCTGGTGCTCGCGCTCGGATCGTCGACCGATCTCCGCACGCCCGGCGCCGCGGACCACTGTGATCGCGTGGGTGACGAGGTCGGCGCGCGCACGCTCGCGCGGCGGCTCGCATCGCTGCCCACTTGCGCGACGGTGCTCGTGGTCGGCGGCGGCCTGACCGGCATCGAGACGGTGACCGAGCTCGCGGAATCGTGGTCCGCGCTGCGATTCATGCTCGTCACCCGCGGCGTGCTGGGGCCGGGGCTGCTCGGTGCGCGGGGCCTCGCGCGGGTGCGGGGGGCGCTGGCGCGGCTCGGCGTGCAGGTGCGCGAGCACTTCGACGTGCGACGCGTGGAGCAGGACCGATTGTGCGGTGCGGACGAGTCGCTCGCGTTCGACGTGTGCGTGTGGACGCCGGGCTTTCGTGCGCCGTCGCTCGCGCGCGACTCGGGCCTGCGGGTGGACGCGGCCAACCGGCTGCTCGTCGACGCCACACTGCGCTGTGCCGAGCACCCCGAGATCTACGGCATCGGCGACGCCGCGATCCCCGACGCCCCGCTCGCCCCGATGCTGATGTCGTGTCGCCTGGCGCTACCGATGGCGGCGTGCGCCGCCGACAACCTCGCCCGCGAGCGCCGAGGCAACGCGTTGATCGGCTTCGTGGCCAAGGACGCCGGCCGCTGCATCAGCCTCGGTCGCGACGACGGCGTCCTGCAATTCCACCACGGCGACGGTCGACTGCGCAGCGCGGGGCTCGGAGGCGGCGCAGCGGCATGGGCCAAGGAGAGGATCTGTCGCTACACGGTGTGGATCATCGATCGGGAGGCGCGCGCATCGGGCTCGGCGCGCGGCGTGACCGCGGCCTTGCCCGCCGCGGCGGTGGGCCGATGACCCAAGGCGAGGTATTCGCGCGCGAGCGACCCCGCCTCGTCGCGCTCGCGTATCGCATGCTCGGAAGCGCGGCCGAGGCCGAGGACGTCGTGCAGGACGCGCTCACGCGCTGCGCCGATCTCGATCCCGAGAGCATCCGCTCGGCGCCCGCGCTGCTCACCACCGTGGTGACACGGCTGTCGATCAACGCGCTGCAGAGCGCACGCAATCGCCGCGAGCACTACGTGGGACCGTGGATGCCCGAGCCGATCGTCACCGATGCCGAGATCGATCCGGCCTCGGTGTCGCTCGCGTTCATGATGTTGCTCGAGGCGCTGACGCCGAGCGAGCGCGCCGCGTTCTTGCTGCAGCGCGTGTTCGACTATACGCACGAGGAGATCGCGGCGGCACTCGGCATCGAGGTCGCCGCGTCGCGGCAGCTCGTGCACCGCGCCAAGCGACACCTCGAGCGGCGGCGGCCCAGATTCGAGCCCGCGCCCGAGGTCCACGCGCGCCTGCTCCTCGCGTTCGCCCAGGCGTGTCGTTCCGGCGATCTCGAGGCGATGCACGCGGTGTTGAGCGAAGACGTCGTCGCGCGGACCGACCACGGCGGTAAGGTGTCGGCGGTGCGCAAGGCGGTGGTCGGTGTCGACCACGTCGCGCGGCTGATGATCGGCCTCTCCGCGAAGATGGGTCCGGTCGGCGGTGAGGCGCGCCTTCTCGAGGTCAACGGCGCCCCGGGGGTCCTCATCGTCGTCGCCGACATGCTCGTCTCGGTCATCACGCTCGAGACCGACGGCGCGCGCATCTGTGCCATCAACATGGTGAGAAACCCCGACAAGCTCGCACGCGTCGCCGCGGCGCAGGGGCTGGGGGTGGTGGGGGAATCGAGCGACGCGTGAGCGTGGCGCTCGTCGCCGGCACCGAGGTCTGCGTGCGCGACGGCAGCAGCCTCAGCGATGGTCGGGCCCGCGCATCGATGGTCGCCCTACGGCAGATCGAGCTGCAGCGTGTACGCCCCCGCACCCGAGTACGACCGCACCTGCCACGCGTAGAACCCCGCAGTGCCCGTATACGTGATCGACTCATCGGGCGCCGCGGTGGCCGCGGACGCGACGGTCACCCACTGCCCGCCGCTCCACTTGAACAGGGACAGATCGAAGTCGACGCCCGCGGGCCCGTCGAGCGCCGCGATGTGCGTGCCCGCGGGCGCCTGGTAGTAGTTGCCGTTGGGCTGCACATCGCTGTCGTTGGCGCCGCTGAGGCTACCCGCGTAGCTCTGGCAACCCTGACACGCTGGCACCTCGGGCTCGGGCACGGGATTCTGGTCGGCCCCGCCGCCATTGGCCTCGCCGCAGGTCTCGGCCGGGCCCGACAGGGGGCCGCCGCTGCAGCCGTTCGCCCAGGTGCCTGCGCCGACTTGGGGGGTCACCGGGAACTCGGTGCACGCCGCGGTGGGATTCCAGGTGCCGTCGGCGTCGTGGCACGGCGTGATGTCGATGCCCGTGGTGCTCTCGAACCAATCGATGCCCTCGTGCATCTGCGAGTAGTAGCCGCCGCCGCCGCAGGCTCCCCCGTACGAGGTGATGCCGAACACGCGCCAGCTGCCATCGTCGAGTTGCATGTAGACCGGGCCGCCGGAGTCACCCTGACAGGTGTCTTTGCCGCCGCCGCCGATCGACACCTCGTCTTGGGCGGTGATGCCGCTGATTGTGGTGTTCACCGCGCGCTTGATGCCGTAGGGGCCGTTGTTCGCCTCGCCGAAGCCGACCAGCGTGACAGCCTTGCCGGCAGCGATCTCGTCGGTTTCGCAGCCCATCGCGATGGGCACGATCGGCACGTCGTTCACCGGCTCGGAGAGCCTGCACACCGCGAAGTCGTTGCCCTCGCCCGGCTCGCCGCCAGGGAACACCTCGCAGAAGTCGGTTTGAACGGTGCGCCCGCTGCCGCCGGATATGCGCTCGCCCAGGCGCACCGAGCCGTAGTTGTCGCCGCAGTGGGCCGCGTAGATCACGACCTCGGGGTGGACCAGCGTGCCGGTGCACGAGCCGCCCAGGGACACCGTCGTGGGCCAGCCACAGCTGCCCACGGGGGCGCCACCGTAGATGGTGCTCGTCGGCAGGTCCTCGGGATCGGGCTGGGCGTCGGGCGTCTCGCCGTCCCACGCGCCCGCCGGCCGACCGCCGTCCATACCATCATCGCAGGCGCCGAGCGCTGTGACGAGCACCAGGACGCACGATACGCCGAGCATGTGGAACGTACACTGATGTGGAGCGACATTCGCGTTCTTCATCGCAGATCTCCGTTGGTGATGCGTGGCAAACCCACCCCCAGCCGAGCGCAACATAGACGAACGGAATAGCACCGCCTGCGAATTCGGCGTGTGCGCCGACGTTCGCGGTGACATCTGGAACGCGCGCGCGACACGGTGCTACATCGACCCACGCACGCGCGTGCATCGAGGGTGGTCTCGCTCGCAGCATCGACGCGTATGCGCTGCACGACGTGGCGGCGTGACACAATCGACGACGCGTCGGTGGGGATCGCGTGTTGCTGGAATTGCGGAGCGCACGTGGTTGCGCACCGAGTGAACCCGACAGCGACGACATCACCACCGGTGGTGTGACGCGCCGACATCGTCGATCACGTAGACTGCACCACGCGCGCGGCAGCACGCCGGAACGGGGACGTCGGCGGCGATGTACAGCTGTGGACCGCCAGCGCGCGGACCGGCGAGGTCTTCGCGGCGAAGCCCGTCGCGCTCCGGTGAGGCGCGGCGCCTCCGGCCTGGGCCCCCCCCGCGCTCGAGTGCTACCCTCGAACGGCCAATGGCATCGCCGGCCGACGAGTTCCTCGCGAAGCTCACGGGAGCGCAGAAGCTGCAGACGGCGATGCGGATCTACTCGTCCGCGCGATCGCTCAAGCACGCGGCGCTGCGCGCCGAGCATCCCGAGTGGTCCGAGGCCGAGCTCGCGCTCGCCGTGCGCGATGCGTTCCTGTTCCGCCATGGATGATCTGTTCGCCCTGTTCACGACCCGCCTCGATGGGGCCGGCATCGAGTCGATGGTCACCGGCAGCGTTGCTCCTAGACGGGGTTGGATGCGGACGGTGGCGCACCGGCGGCATCCGCGACACACTCGCCCGCAATGATCGCTCCTTGTCGTCGCATCCTCGCCGCTGTCCTCGTCGCCGGCGCCTTCGGTGGTTGCGGCGATGTGGAGCCCGAGGATCCCTTCGTGACCTCTTCGCCGGTGACGACTGCCACGGGCACCGAGACCGGCGCGGGCACGGACGCGACGACGAGCGGCCGTGGCACCGCGGCCAGCAGCACCGACGATCCGAGCGTCGCGGATACGGCCGCCGATACGACCGTCGATGACAGCGGCGACACCGGTGGTTGTCCGCGGGGCACCGAGGGCTGCGCGTGTGTGGCCGACGACAGCTGCGCGCTCGGCCTCACGTGCCTGTCGCAGATCTGTGTCGACGCCGGACCGGCGTGCCCGATCGGCACGATGGGTTGCCCGTGCACCACGGGCGGCACCTGCGATCCGCAGCTCGCGTGCGTGTCGATGGTCTGCGTGTAACGCACGCGGTCGCGATCGCCGCGTGCTCGGTGGGGAGCCGCGGCACCGCGAACGCGCGGGCGATTCCGCCCGCTCGTGCGGCCATGCCACGGACATCGCCCGGTGGGCGCCGCAAACCCCAATGCAGCCGTATGGCACGGGGATTGAACAAAGGGCCGGCCAGGAGGTTGCCCATGTCATTCCACATCCGCTCGACGCCCATTCTCGCATCCGTCGTGCTCGGTCTCTCGGCCTGCGCCAGCGGCATGTTGCCGCAGCAGCAGCTGATGGAGACCCAGTCCGCCATCGCGTCGACCGAGGAGCTCAGCGCCGAGGATCCGGATGCCAAGCTCCATCTGAAGTACGCACGCGAGCAGATGGACACCGCGCAGCGTCTGATGGCGCGCGGCGAAGAGAAGGAAGCCCAGCGCATGCTCGACCGCGCGAGTGCAGATGCCAACCTCGCACTGGCGCTCGCCCGCACCGAGAAGGTCCGCGAGGAAAGCGATGAGGCGCGCGCGAAGGTCGACGAGCTCCGCGAGGGGGGCGGCACGCCCGGCGGTGGCCGTGCAACCGAACAGGGCACTGCGGTCGCCGGCGACGCAGCGGCCGTCGAGTGAGCGCCCTGCCTTCCGCCCACCCATCGAACCACACAGGAGACACCATGAATCACACGATCATCACCTCGCTCGGCGTCATGATGGCGCTCGCCATCGGCTGCTCGCATGCGCCCACCAAGGAGCTCGTCGCCGCCCGCCAGACCTACGAGCGCGCCGCCGAGGGGCAGGCCGGCACGCTGGCCAAGTCCGAGGTCTACGATGCCCAGAAGGCCCTCGCGGCCGCCGAGCGTGCCCACGACGAGAAGCCCGGATCCTCCCGCGAGGCCGATCTCGCCTACGTCGCGCTGCGCAAGGCCGACTACGCCAATGCGTTCGCCGAGCAGCTCGTCCTCGAAGAGGCCAAGACCAGCGCCCAGAGCGAGTACGTCCAGACCCTCGAGCAGCAGAAGTCATCGGCGCAGTCGCAACTCAGCGAGACCGAGGGCGCGCTGGCGTCGACGAGCGCGGATCTCGAGAAGGCCAAGAGCGAGCGCGCAGCCCTCGAGCGTCAGCTCGCCGCGGCGTTGACGAGCTTGGCCGACATGGCCCAGATCAAGCAGGAGGATCAGCGCACGACCATCACGCTGAGCGGTGCAGTGCTGTTCAAGAGCAACGACGACAAGCTGCTCCCCATCGCCCAGGAGAAGCTGCAGCAGGTCGCCGACGTGCTCAAGCAGTACGGCGACGACTACACCATCACCGTCAAGGGTCACACCGACTCGAGCGGCAAGGATGATCACAACCTGCAGCTCTCGCAGCGCCGCGCCGACTCGGTGCGCAGCTTCCTCGTCGAGAGGGGCGTGAACGACGCGTCCGTCAGCGCGGTGGGCATGGGCGAGACGGGGCCGATCGCCAACAACAAGAGCGCCGAGGGCCGTGCCGACAACCGTCGTGTCGAGATCGTGGTCGACCGAGCCGATGCCAAGCCCGCCGGGGCGACGCCGGCCGCGGGCGCCAAGACCCACTAGCCGTGACGACGTCGTCGTCACCCGAACATCAACCCAAAACAACGCGAACCAAACGAAAGCAGAGACTCCAATGAACTGGGACACCATCGGCGGCAAGTGGGATCAATTCAAGGGCGAGATGCGCATCAAGTGGGGCAAGCTCACCGATGACGACTTCGAGCAGGCCAAGGGCCAACGCGACAAGCTGGTCGGCAAGATCACCGAGCACTACGGCCAGCAGAAGGACCAGGTCGAGCGCGACCTCGACCACATGATGTCGAAGCTGTGATCGCACGGCGATGACCCCGGACCGGCCTCGCATCGCCGCGGGGTCCCGGAGGTCCGCGCCGGGCACGGGCCGATATCGAATGGGCGGGCGGGGACCTCCGGGTGCCGTTCCGCCCATCATTCGTCGAAGCGACCGATCCCCTCGAGCCAAGGACAACCATGACCACCGACGACGCCCGCGCCGCGAGGCCTGCTGCGACCTCCGCGGATCCCCGGGCCGAACTCCTCCTCGTCGGCGAGCCCGCGCGGCGCGAGGGCGTCGTCGTCGCGCTCGAAGAACTCGGTGCGCGTGTAGTGGGCGTCGACGACGTCGAGCTCGCGCTGCGACGGGTCGGAAAGCCGACCGCGGCGATCCTGTGTGTGGATCCCGGCGCGCCGCAGCGAATCCTCGCCCAGCTGCGCGGCGCTGGCTCGCGCGGGACCCACGAGATCCCGGTGCTGCTGCTGCTCGAACGCGGTGCGCTGCCCGACGAGCGCGCCGGCCTGCTCTACGGCGGTGGCGCGACGGCGGTGCTCGAATGGCCGACCGAATCGTTGCTGCTGCCGCAACTCGTCCGCGAGCTGCTCGGCGGCGGCGTCGATCGACCGGGTGGGCCGAACGCCGATGCCGATGACCGGGAGCACCACGGGGACGACGCGATCCTCGAGCAGGCGCTGCGTGCCCGGTTGCGCGCCGACTCGGTCCTCGCGGGCGCGATCGAGGTGCGGGTGCTCGGCGTGACAGCCGTGCTGCGCGGTACGGTCGAGTCGGCGTGGGAGCGCAGCCGCGCCGCGCGACTCGTCGAGTCGGTGCCGGGCATCGCCCGGGTCGTCGACCATCGCGTCACCGTCCGCACCGCCGAGGTCCCCGATGCCGAGCTGCAGGGCACCGTCGATGCGACCGTGCGCTCGGCCGGCAACGTCGAGGCCCGGCAGATGCGCGCCGACGTCTTCGGCGGCGTGGCGACGGTGTCGGGGACGGCGGCGGCGCGCAGCACCGTCGTGTGCGTGTGCAATTCCATCCGCCAGGTCCCGGGGATACGGCGGGTCTACGAGAGCGTCCGCGTCACCGAGGAAGACGACGGGCCCGTCGACGCCGAG
The DNA here is from genome assembly GCA_038325765.1 of Nannocystales bacterium. GTDB lineage: Bacteria > Myxococcota_A > Polyangia > Nannocystales > Nannocystaceae > Xiheibacterium. Next base: position 15,958 of record JBBQJI010000065.1, on the reverse strand, counting down.
TCGTGATCACTCGCCCACGGCCGGGCCACACACGTCACCGTAGCTCGCGCACGTGCACTCGCACGAGCCCGCGCCGATCATGCATTCGCCGTCGCCCTGCTCGCACGCGTCTTCGGCGATCGCCATGGCAGCGGGCTGGGTGAGGCCGCAGGCGTCGGTGCCAAAGATGATCTGGGACACGAACGGTTCGTCGGGGCAGTACACGTCCGTGGTGCTGCACGAGCACTGCCACTCCTCTTGCCCGTCGAGGGTCGAGCAGCCGTCGTCGATGCAGCCATTGGCGACGGCGACCGAGGCGCACGACTCGTCCCACGCGTTGCAGCAGCTCGGCATGTGATCGCAGGCGCACTGCCGTACCGCCGGGTCCTCGCACGGGGCACCGGAGATGTCGCAACAGGCGTGGCCGATGATGCCGGGTCCGGTCGACTCGCCGCCGCTGTCGTCCTCGGTACCGCTGTCGGCGCTGTCCGTCCCGCTGGAGTCGTCGGGCTCTGGTACGCCCGTGTCGTCGTCGCCCTCTGCGCTGGACTCACCGGCGGTGAAGCCGGTCCCCGGTGTCGGCGCGCCTCCGGTGCAGGCGTCCTTGGCGGTGCAGTCGGCGGCGGCCTCGATGCAGGCGTCCAGCGGCGCATCGTCGCTCTCGAAGTCGAGCGTGCACGAGACCTCGCAGGCGAGCTGCCATGTCGGCGTGAACGCGGGATCACCCGAGCACTGGGCGTTGGTTTCGGCGCACAGGCTCTCGCAGGCCTCGGCGTGCTGCTGCAGGTCGCTCTGCTCCGCGCGGCAAGCGAGGGCGGTCAGCACGGAGAGCAGTGCGGTCGCGGGAAGAAATCGAAGTGAGACGGTCATCCGCCCAGCAGGGTGGGGTCGCGGCCGATTCGATCACTCGCGGCTGTGTGGAGGAACTCACGCGCCTCAGGGGCGCGGCCTCGTGGTCGGCGTCTCCTGAGCGTACGCCACGCGGAGCTGATCCTTGGCGCGCCGCAGTCGACTGCGCACCGTGCCCTCGGGCACCCCGAGTGCAGCGGAGAGCTCGGGCCCCCGCAGGCCCTCGACGTAGTGCAGATCGATCACCTCGAACAGCGCATACGGCAGGTGGGCGAGGGCGCTCTGCAGCAGGCTCGCCTGCTGGGCTCGGGCCAGGCGCGACGAGGGCCCAGAGGCGACGTCGACGAGACGCTGCGTGATCGGATCGAAGGCGACGCGCCGACGGTAGTGATCGAACAGCACCGAGCGGGCGATCCGCAGCACGTATGCCCGCGGGTGCCGTACGGGCCCGGCCTTGCCGGCCGACTCGAAGTAGCAGACCAGCGTCTGCTGGATCAGATCATCGACGTCGGCATCGGCACGCGCGTTGAAGAACCTCCACAGCAGGCCGAAGAAGTCGGCGATGACGTCGTCACGGCGTGCGGGATCGGGGGGGCCGGGCTGGTCCATGGTGATCACGTCTCGGGATCGATGGCCGTGTCGCATCCCTCGGCGAACTCGGCGAGCAGCGGGTGGGCAGCGCCGTAGTGCGCGAGGCAGCCGTCGTAGGCGCGGCAGTGCCACTGCGACGCGAGCTCGGAGTCGTCGCGGGCGGCATGGACGTCGCCCAAGTCGCGGTACGCGGCCAAGGTGGTGACGTCGCTGCTGCCGCGCGTGTGCTCGAGGATCGTCCGTGCCTGCTCGGCCGTCGCGAGGGCCGCGTCGATGTCGCCATCGTGCAGATGCAGGCGCGCACGCACGAGCAGGGCGTCGGCGGCGAACGAGTTCTCGGCGGCGTCGACGTCGGCGAACAGTGCGAGGGCGCGATCGTTGGCGGTGCGCGCCGTGTCGATGTCGCCGGCCGCGAGGTCGTGATCCGACGTGTGCGCGAGCGTGATCGCCAGCGGCAGCGCGTGACCATCGACGTGTTGCTCGAAGATCTCGACAGCGCGACCGAGGAGCTGGCGCGCGCGCCCTGGATCACGCCGACCGAGACCGATGCCGAGGTTCGCCAGATCATGGGCGACCGCGGGGTGGCTGGCACCGAGCTGCTCCTCGTGCAGCGCGAGCGCCTCTGTCTGCAGCTCGATCGCCCGCGCCTCGTCGCCGAGCTCGTACACGGCCGCACTGAGCAAACCCAGCAGCTGCGCTCGCTCGCTCTGCGAACCTTGGCGCAGCCCCGTGTGCAACACGAGGGCCCGCTCGGCGCTGTCGGCCGCCCCGTGCGGATCGCCGAGGGCGAGGCGTGCGGTCGCTTCGCTCGCCAGCAGCGCGACGGCCTCGGACGTGGGGCGACCCATGCGCTCGAGTGTGGCCGCGGCAGCACGGAGCTGGAGCCCTGCACCGTCGCCATCGCCCCGGTGCAGTGCGAGTTGCTCGGCGAGGAGGCGCTGGGCGTCGAGCTTGATGTCGTCGCGACCGCAGCGCTCGGCGTCGATCACCACGGAGTCGAGCGACTCGAACACGCGGTCGATGTGGCCGTCGTGCTGCGCCGAGATGGCGCGCTCGAAGGCGAGGCTCGGCCGCCAGCCGCAGGGGTCGATGCCCTGCGCGGTCGCCGAGGCGGCGAGGGCGTCGTAGTCGGCGGCGCAGTCGTCGGTGAGGCCGTAGCGACAGCGCCGCGCGGTCACCGAGATCGCGCGACGCACCGCGAGCTCCTCGGCGCGATCGACCACTGGCGGCATTTCGCCCTGCGCAGCGCCCGTGCACGACTCGGGGCTGGCGAGGCTGGCCGCGAGCTGCGGCGCGGCGCTGGCCGTGTGCACGTCGAGGGTGGCGAGGTCGGCCACCGTGGCGGTGAACGCATGCGCGCCGTCGTCGAGGCACTGCGCGCGCGGCCCCTGCCAGCGCCCGCCGGCAGGGCCGTCGCAGACCTGAGTCACCGCAGCGGCCCAGCGCTGCGCCGATGCGTCGAGCGTGCGCACCGCGACGTCGTGGGCTTCGATGGCGCTGGCCGACGGCATCGCCGCGAAGTGATCGCGCAGCGGGTTGCGTTGGGCGCCGAGCGTGCGCGCGAGCGCCTCGGGATCCCGGGGGCACGCGGGCCCCCATTGTGTCGATGTGATCACGACGCCGGCACCGACCACGAGCGCCGCGATCATGGCGACGCTCCGCCGCCTGCGCCCCGCGCCGAGCGCACGCACGAACGCGCCGATGTCGGCGAAGCGATCGGCTGGACTCGGCGCGCGTGCCCGCGCGAGTGCCGGGGCGAGCGCGCGCGGCGCGGCGCCGATCACATCGCCGCTCGCGAGTACCGCACCCAAGGTGGCCGCGAGCCCGAACTGATCGGCGGCCGGATCCGCCGGGGCGCCGCCGAGCTGCTCGGGCGCGGCGTACGATGGCGTGCCGCCGGCCCGCACATCTGCGCCACAGAACGCGGCGAGCCCGAGATCCACCAGCCGCGGCTGCCCGGCCGCGTCCATGAGGATGTTCGCTGGCTTCACGTCGCGATGGGCCAGACCCGCGGCGTGCAGCGCATCGAGCCCGTCACCGATGCGGGCGATGACGTCGAGCACACGGGCGAGCCGCGGCCTTTGGGCGGCGACCCAGGCGAGCAGCGGCGTGCCGTCGACCAGCTCCATCACCAACACCGGTCGACCCTCGCACCACTCGAGCGCGAAGATCGTCACGAGGTGTGGGTGACGCACGCCGGCGAGCGCCTGGGCCTCGAAGGTGAGATCGTCGTGGGCGCCGTCGTGGCGATAGCGCGGGATCTTGAGGGCGACGCGGCGGCCGAGGAGCTCGTCCGTGGCCTCGTACACGCAGCCCTGACCGCCGCGGCCGAGGCGACGGGTCACCGCGAATCGGCCCAGTCGTATCGGCGCGATCTCGCTGCCCAAGGCGCGCCGCGTCGACGCCAGCGCGAGGCGCTCGTCGAGGCTGTCCTCGGTGTCGCGGTTGGCCTCGGTGTCGCGGCCGCGCCCGCGGAGCAGTCGCGCAATCGACGACGCCGTTTCGACATCGGTGCGCTCGGACGGGGGGTCGACGGACATGCGCGAATCGCCGTGCGGTCAACCGGCGGGGGCTTCGGACGGGGGGATCCCGAGCGCTATTCAGCGCGCGCGCCGTTGCCGACGTCGCACGAGCGCGCCAATGGCGAGCATTGTGATCGGCAGGGCACGATCATCGGCGCCGCTGCGACAGCCGCATCCACCACCGTCGTCGTCCTGGGCGGCACCGCCCGTGCCCTCGGTGCTCTCCGCACCGATGCCGGTGTCGTCGCCGGCGGTCGGATCGGTGCCATCCGCGGTGTCGCCGTCCGTCGCTGTGACGCTGGCCACACCGCTGCTCGAATCGTCGGCACCTGAATCTTCACTGCTCGAGTCGCCGCTGCTCGAGCTCTCGCCGCCGCTCTCGCCCGTCGCCGGCTCGCAGACCGCCGCGCCACCGCCGAGCTCACCGCCGACGCAGCTGGTCTTCCACGTCCCCGACGCGACGCCGGGCGTCATGGGCTGGCCGCCGCAGCCAAGGACGTACTCGTCGCCGTCCCAGCACGGGGTCAGATCGACGCCGCTGTCCGACTCGAGCCAGTCGATCACCGCGCTTGCGTTCGCATAGGCCACGCCCGCGCCGCAGATGTTGTCGGGCTCGATCGGCGCCGGCAGCCCGCCCGGATCGTAGAGGTGCGAGCCGGCACCGAAGACGCGCCAGGTCCCGTCGTCGAGCTCGACGAGCGCCGGTCCGCCCGAGTCGCCGAAACACGCCGACTGCGAGCCGTTGGGCCCGAGCATGTTGACCTCGACGATCTCGGGGTCGACGAAGTCGATGGTCTGCGTCGTGTAGCGCTTGGCGCCGACCCCCATCGACAAGACCGCGTCGGTCTTCGGATCGTAGGTTCCCCACGTCGCGCCGAAGCCGACGATCGTCACGGTCTGTCCGGGCTGCAGCACGTCGATCTCGCAACCGGCGAGCAGCGGCACGATCGGCACCTCGGTCACCGGCTCGGACAGTCGACAATAGGCGATGTCGGTGTAGCCGAAGCCGGTGTAGTCGGGGTGGGCCACGCACTCGTCGGGTGCGACGGTGAAGGCGGGCTCGCCGAACACCTGGCCGGCCTCGCCGAAGCCGATCGCCACGATCGGTCGCTCGGGGTTCAGGCAGTGCGCCGCGGTGAGCACGATGTCGGGGGCGATGAGCGATCCCGAGCACATCACGGGTGTCTCGTCGTCCTCGAGGATCGCAACGGCCGACGGCCACTCGCACATCGCGGCTTCGGATCCACCGACGATCGGCAGCGTCGCGGGCGCAGCAGCGGCGAGGGCAGGACCTGCCGCGAGGAGCTGGATCAACGACACACCACCAACCATGCCGGCAGTCTCGCCGATTCCGCAGCTGCGGGCGATGGGGCCGATCCCACCGCGGTGTCGGGCGCAGTCGGGGCCAGTGTCGGGCCGCGGTGTTCGGGGCGGGCGCCGCGTCCCCGCCGTTCCGGTACCATGCCGGCGACGGCGCCGATGTCGACCCCGCGCAGGCTCGCCGACGATGACACGCTGGTACCCCACGACGGTCCGACCCAAGACCGCGCGGGGCGAGTCACCAGCGACGACGAGCGCGAGCTGCCCCGCGGCACCGTCCTCGCGCGCTACGTGATCCTGCAACGCGTCGGTACGGGGGGCATGGGCGTGGTCTATGCCGCCTACGATCCGCAGCTCGATCGGCGGGTGGCGGTGAAGGTCCTCGCCGCCGAGCGATCGCTCGACTCGCAGGGGCGCCATCGCATGCTGCGTGAGGCCCAGGCGATGGCGCGCCTCACCCATCCCAACGTGGTGACGGTGCACGACGTCGGGCTCCACGACGAGCGCACGTTCATCGCGATGGAGTACGTCGATGGCTGCACGATCAAGACGTGGCTGGCCGCGGCGCCGCGGACGTGGCGCGAGGTGCTGCGGGTCTATGTCGCGGCAGCGCGCGGACTCGTCGCGGCCCACGCGGTGGGCCTGGTCCACCGCGACTTCAAGCCCGACAACGTGATGATCACCGAGCCCCAGGGTGTCACCGAGATCGGGCGGGTGCTGGTGATGGACTTCGGCCTGGCACGACCGATCCGTGCCGAGGACGACGTGCTCGCGATGTCGACGACCGTCGGTGATGGCACCACCCACACGGCGGGCTTCATCGGGACGCCGGCCTACATGGCGCCCGAGCAATTCCAGGGCGGGGCCGCGGGTGGTGGCGCCGTGGGTCCGCGATCGGATCAGTTCAGCTTCTGCGTGGCGCTGTACGAGGGCCTGTTCGGGCACAAGCCGTTCCTGGGCGATACGGTCTCGGCGCTGGCGGCTGCGGTGACCCTGGGTCACGCGCAGGCTCCGGAGCGGCGATCGGGGATCCCGCGGGCGCTGCGCCAGGCGGTGCTGCGCGGGCTCGCGGCCGATCCGGCGCAGCGCCACGCATCGATGGCGGATCTGCTGACCATCCTCGAACGCGACGAATCGCGGACGCGTCGCAACGCGCTGGCGGCCGGACTCGCGGCGGCGACCCTCGCCGGATCGTTCGCGATCGGCAACGCCTTCGATCCGGCGCAGCGGCGCTGCGATCGCGGCGCCGAGGGCATCGACGCCGTGTGGTCGGACGAACGCCGTGCCGCGATCGCCGACGCCTTCGCTGCCACCGGTGTGCCCCGCGCCGAGCTGCGCTGGGGCGAGGTCGAGGCGCTGGTCGCGACGGCGACCGAGCGCTGGCGGACGTCGTTCGTCGACGCGTGCGCGGCCACCCACCTGCGCGGTGAGCAGTCCGACGAGCGCCTCGACGCCCGCATGCGGTGCCTGCAGGATCGACGCGATCGCATCGACGCGTTGCTCGGCGAGCTCGAGGTGGTCGACGCCCAGCTGGTGACGCGGGCGGCGGCGGCGGCCCATGCACTGCCCGACATCGCGACCTGCGACGATCCCCGGGGTGGCGAGTTCACGGCGCTCGCGGACGAGCCCGGCGGACCCGCGGCCGAGAGCGTCGCCGCGGCCGAGCGGGCGCTCGCCATCGCCAAGGCGCGCAACGACGCCGGCCGCTATCGTCAGGGCATCCTCGCCACCAACGACGCGCTGGCCGAGCTCGGTGAGGTCGGCGCCACGCGGCTGCGCAGCGAGGTCATCACCATTCGCGGTCAGCTGCAGCAGCGTGCTGGCGACGCGCAGGCGGCCGAGCAGACGCTTCGCGACGCCCTGCGGATCGCCGTGCCCGGGGGGCACCACGAGGTCGCCGTGTGGGCGTGGAGCGAGCTCATCTTCGTGATCGGCAGCCGGCTCGCGCGTCCGACCGAGGCGCTGGCGCTGCAGCTCGCGGCCGAGCTCGAGCTCGACGCGCTCGGCGGTGACGACGTCCTTCGTCGCAAGCTCGAGGGTGCGCTCGCGGGGGTGCTGCAGTCCGCCGGTCGCTTCGACGACGCGCTCGCGCACCACCAGACCGCGCTGGCGTTGGCCGAGGCGACGTCGGCTCCGCCGCTTTCGCGCATGGTCGTGCTCGGCAACTACGGCAACACGCTGTTCGAGCTCGGCCGCTACCGCGAAGCCCGCGACGTCCACCAGCGCGCCTATGATCTCGCGGTCGCGACCTTGGGCGACGAGCACCCGGCCGTGGCCGTCGACATGATGAGCCTCGCCCGCGACGTCGCGCACAGCGGCGACGTCGAGCGCGCGCGGCAGCTGTACCTGCGCTCGATCGACGTCCTCACCACGGCCCAGGGCGCCGACAATCCCGGCGTCGCCGATTCGCTGGTGAACCTCGCGTTGCTCGAGTACGGCCAGCTCGAGTACGGCCCGGCCCGCGCGCACGGCGAGCGTGCCCTCGAGATCTACACCCGCGTGCTCGGACCCGATCACCCCAATGTCGCCGCCGCGCACAACCATCTCGGCACGGTGCTCCACGCCGAACACGACCTGGACGGGGCAATGCGGCACTACGACGAGGTCGCCCGCATCTATCGAACCCGCTTCGGCGACGACCACCCCAAGCTCGCCGTCGCCCACAACAATCGCGGCAATGTCCAGATCGAGCGCCGCGAGTTCCAGGCGGCGCTGGAGCTGTTCGATCGTGCGATCGCGATCGAGCTTGCGCGCCTGGGGCCGAATCACCCGAGCCTCGCGTTCGAGTACATCGGCCAGTCGCGGGCACTGGTCGGGCTCGGTCGCGCGGACGAGGCGCTCGTGCCCGCCGAGCGTGCGCTGGCCCTGCGCGAGGGTGTGAGCGTGGACCCCGGCGAGCTCTCGACGACCCACTCCGCGTTGGCCGCGGCGCTGTGGGCCGCAGCCGATGGTGACGGGGCGATGCGTGCCCGCGCCCTCGATCACGGTCGCCGTGCGCTCGTACAGTGGCGCCAGGGCGGCCTCGACGATCCGACACGGTTGGCCGGGTACGAGCAGTGGCTGCGTGATCGAGGTGGGGATACCTCGCTCGGCGGCGACTAACACCGCGAGCGCGGCCTTTGTGGCATGTTGCGTCGATGCCTCGCATGCGCCGTCGCGGATTCCTGCTGCGCTCCTCCGCCGTGCTCGGATCGGGATGTGTCGTCGCCCCCAACACGCGCGCGCTCGCGGCTCCCGCAGTGCGTCGCGGGGGAGTCGCGCCGGTGGTCGTCGCCTCGGCGAATGGTCACGCCGGCTGCGTCGCGCGGGCCTTCGAGCACATCGTCGCCGGCAAGCCGGTCGTCGACGCCGTGGTCGAGGGCGTCGTGCTCGTCGAGGACGATCCCAGCGATCACAGCGTTGGCCTCGGTGGTCTGCCCAACGAGCTCGGCGAGGTCGAGCTCGATGCCTCGGTGATGGACGGTCCCAGCGGATTGGCCGGGGCGGTCGCGGCGATCCGCCGCATCAAGAACCCCAGCCGCGTAGCGCTCGCGGTGCTGCGGTACACCGACCACGTGCTGCTGGTGGGCGAGGGCGCCAATGCCTTCGCCCGCGCCCACGGCTTCCCCGACGAGGACCTGCTCACCCCCGAGGCCCGCGAGATCTGGCTGTACTGGCGATCGACGCTCTCGGAGAAGGACGACTGGCTGCCCAAGCCCGCGGACTCACTGCCCGCCGACGTCACGAAGTTCTTCGGGATCACCGGCACCATCAATTGCTGCGGCGTCGATCGCAACGGCGATCTCGGCGGCGTCACCACCACCAGCGGCCTCGCGTTCAAACTGCCGGGGCGCGTCGGCGACAGCCCGTTGCCCGGCGCCGGGCTGTTCGTCGACAACGGTGTCGGCGCGGCGGGCAGCACCGGCCGCGGCGAGGCCAACATCGTCACTGCCGGCAGCCACACCGTGGTCGAGTTCATGCGCGCAGGCAAACACCCCAACGACGCGTGTCTCGCTGCGTGCCGCCGCATCGCCGAGTCCACCCGCGCCCCTCGCCTGCTGCGCGAGGACGGCCGACCCGATTTCAACGTCAACTTCTATGCGGTGGACAAGCGCGGCCGCTACGGCGGCGCTTCGGTGTACGCGGGCGGCGAGTTCGCGGTGTGCGACGCGAAGGGGGCCCGCAAAGAGCCGCTCGCCGGGCTGTTCGATCGGTAGCGGCTCATCCGCCGGCCGCGACGCACGCGTACCATCCGCTCGGCACGTCGGTGCCGGCACCTCGGCGGGCTCGACTGCGCTTCCGATCGGTGATGTCGAACTCCGGGAGATCGAGCTCGCCCTGGATGCATCCCGCGACCGCGATCGCGCCGAGCCGCGGGATTTCGCGGACGCCCATCGTCAGGAATGACGGCAATGGTTGTCTTTGCATGTCAACCGAGGTGGGGCGGAGCGTAACCTCGACGACCGTACCGGTGGATGGCATGCCGGTGCGCTACGCTGTCCGCCGCGTGAGCGGGTCTCCACGGCTATCGGATGGGTGCACCCTGCTCATCCCCGTGGATCCGTCGCAGCTCGACGTGCTGCCACAGTCGGCCGCCGCAGCGCTGGGAATGGTCCGCAAATCGGAGCACCACGTCACGGTCTTCGGGTCCGAGATCGGCCGTGGCCTCCGCGAAGCGACCGCCGAACTGCCACGTCTTCGGGCGGTCATCGACGCCGTCATCGATGCGTCCGACCTCACCTGGCGGCTGCCCGACGTACCCCGGCTCGTGCGGCTGCACCGTCCCGCGCCGCGCGAGCTGCAGACCGTGATCGTCATGGTCGACGCGCCTGGCATCGCGGCGTTCTTCGCTGCGTGTGCGGAGCGACTGCCCGCGATTGCGCCGGCGACCGCGGCGATGCAGTGGGAACCACCGCCGCCCCACATCACGCTGTTCACCACCGATCCGCACGGGGCCGAGGGCATCGGGCTGCGTGGAGTCGCCGAGCTCGACGAGGCCGAGCGCCGCGGCGCCGCCGGTGACACGACCGGCCTGCGGGCGTTCGCGTTCAGCGTGGCGGAGGGCCGATGAGCACGCGTCTGTACTCACTGCCGTTGTTGATGATGCTCGCGGCTGCGGTGCGGCTTGCCTTGCGCACGGTCGGCGTGTAGTACCCGCGCATCGCATGCGCGCACGGTTTCGAGGTCGGGTCGCGTTCGTGGCGCTGGGTGTGCGGGCGAGGGATGTGCCCGGTGTCGCCGAGGAAGCGTCGGTGCGGGCGTGGCTGCAGACGATCCGCGCCGACCTCGAGCAGGCCAGCTTCGGCGCGGTGAGCCCCGAGCTCGAGTGGCGCGGCTGGCTCGACAGCGGCCTGCTCGCCGAGGAGCTCGGCTGCATGACGCCTCTCGCGATCGCAGCCCACGCGCGCACGCTCACCGCCGAGCCGGTGCCGGGCGGGGTGATCGCGATCAGCAACGCGCGGTTGGGCAAGACCGGCGCCGTCGACGAAGATGTCGTCGCCGACTGGATCACCGTGGGCGGTCAGGGTGGCCTGCGTCGCTGCCGTCACTGCGGTTGCCTCCACCTCGCGCCCAACGCCGCGTTGTCGCATTGCTGGGGCAGCCCGTCGGGCAACCATGAGCTCGACGAGGGCGGGGCGTTCGAGCTGCCGCGTGCCGCCGAGGGCGAGGTCCACCATCAGAACTGCTCGTCGTGTCACGCGGTGTGGGCGTTCGACGGCAACACCCGCGGCCACTGTCCGGCCAATCCCACCGGGCACACGGGCGGCGATCGGTTCAGCATCGCCCACGCCGACGGCGGCGAATGGGCCGAGTGTGGCGCGTGTCAGCGCGTGGTCGCCACGGCCCTCGCCGATCGGGGCTGCATCGACAGTACGGCCGAAGTTCCCGTCGCGCACACGCTGCACGGCGCGTGGCCGCTGCGCGTGCCGACCGAAGGGTTCCCCACCGCGAGCTGGGGCCTGCGTGCGGTCGCGGCTGCGCTGGGGGTCCAAGGTGATCTCGATGCCACTGGCCGCGGCCTGCGACCGGCTCCGCATCCGCGGTTCGCCGAGCGCGGTCCATTGCCGCCCGTGGCCGCGGCGTGGCTCGCGGGCTGGTTGCCCGAGTCGCGCGTGCACACGGTGACCTTTCGCCCCCGCACGGTCACCGAGTTCACGCTTGCCGCTGCCGATGCGGCCGCGCCGGCGCCGGTGTTGCTGCAGATCGACGCGCCCGGCGGTGTGTATGGCGTGGAGCTCCGCAGCGCCCGCGGCGTCGATGCCCGCCTGCCCGAGGTCGAGCGGCTGCAGCTGCGCCGCTTCTTGGGCCGCGGCGCCCGCGGTGTGGATGGTTGGCGCGCGTGCACGTCGTGCGGTGCCGCGGTCGACACCGCCGAGTTCTCGTGCACCCGCGGCGGCGTGCATCGCTTCGATGCCGTCGATCTCGCGGTGCCCTTCGACAAGGGCTACGTCCGCGCGATCCCGGGCTTCCGTCGTTGCGTGCGCTGCAATGGCCTGTGGTACGAGGCCGGCGGCGGTGGCGGTGCGTGTTCGGCGGGCGGGGATCACCGCAGCGACGTCGCCACTGCCTACGCGCTGCGCGTCAGCGAGACCGGCACCGGCTATCGCACGTGCATCAAGTGTCGCGTGCTCGTCGATCCCCAGCGCGAGCACACCGGCTGCGCGGCGGGTGGCACCCACGACGTGCGCCGCAGCCAGTTCTTCTCCCTCGACGTGGTCCGTCGCGGCGCCAGTGCCCACCCCGGCTGGGCGACGTGCACCCGCTGCGGCGTCGTGGCCTTCACTGCGTCGCAGCGGTGCGCGAAGACCAAGGGCCCCCACACCCTCGAAGATCGCGATCACGTCGCCGAGCGCTGGCGCATCACCTCGGGCATCACACCGACGTGGCGGTGCACGCAGTGCGCGTGCATGTTCGGCCACACCGGCGCCTGCGCCCACGGTGGTCCCCATCGTTCCGTCGGGATGTTCCCCGACCTCGCGCTGCGCGAGGCTGCCGTGGTCGATCGCGAGTCCGTGCCCCACGGCGCCGAGCCGCGCTTCCCCGGCGGACCGGCGGCGATGCTCGCACTACGCCGCACCTGGCAGATCTGTCGCGCGTGCGGCGTGGTGTTCACCGCCGGTGGAGGTGCGCGCTGTCCTGCGGGGGGTGCGAAGCATGTCGGCGGGCCCAAGCTGGTGATGAGCAGCGCGGCCCTCGAGGGTTGGCGGGTGCTGGTCGCGATGGGCGAGACGCTGCGGGCTGATCGCGACGACTTCTGCGTCCGGATCGTCGCACGCGACGAGGGCACGGTGACGGTGTCGATCGAGCCGGCGGATGCGGTGGATGATCCTGCGGGTGGGTCTGTCGCGGGAGCCGGATCGCATCTGGTTGGGGTATGTCCTTTGCCATCGGGGCCCCGCCGGCGCGTGGACGCCAGGCGGGGCTGAGGCTCGGCTCACACCGGGATCGCGCACGCGCCGACGTCCTCGTAGCCCGGCGGTGGCTGGGCCTCGTCGTACCATGGCACGCACTCCTGGCCGCCGGCGGCACCGGGGCACGACGCCGATGCGTCGGGCTCGGAGACGTCGCAGTACGGCGTGCAGCAGCCCTCGGCGCCGGTGCAGCCGGGCACGCCCGCGGGCAGCGAGCAGAACAGCCCCGCGTCGCAGACGTTGAGGAACTGGCACGGGTCGCCATAGGCGCCGCCCCTGTCGCTGGCATCGGGCACGCACGAGAACACGCCCGCGGTGGGGTAGCAGTTCTCGCCCTCGTTGCAGTCGCCGAGCAGCGGATCGCAGTTGGGCAGACAGAGGATGAGCACGCCGTCGTTGAGGATGTTGCAGGTCGTCTCGGGGTCGGTGCACACCGGGTTGGCCTCACTGCCCTCACAGAACGCGACGCACGTGCCAGTGCCGGTCTCGGGATCGACGTTCCAGCACATCGCGTCGCGCTCGCAGTCGTCGGCGCCGCTCACGCCCGTGCCGTCGACGGTGCACGGATCACCGACGGACGCGGCGCCCGGATCCAGCGGCGAGCAGCGCGTGGCATTCCATGCCCCGCCGCCGTTGTTGGCGTACGGCATGCACTTCTCGCCCTTGCCGCAGTCCTGCGCCCACACATCGCACATCGGCTCGCCCGGCACGTCGGGATCCGGGATGAAGCTGCCGTCGTTGGTCGTGGGCTCGGCGTCCTGGGTGGTGCCGCTCTCTTCACCGGGCCCAACCTCACTGGACTCGGCCGAGTCCACGCCACCGCTGCTGCTCTCGGCGGCGGTCGGGTCGGTCGGTCCGCTCGCCGTGCTCCCCGAACCCTTGGGTTCGGTGCAGCCTGCCGCAGCGAGGAGCGAAAGGGCCACCAGGACAGGAATCGGGTGCGTAGGGGTCTTCATGGGCGTTCCTCCGGCGGGCCGACATCCGGCCTCCAAGGAACCATGGACCTCTAAAACTACAAAAGCAAACAAAATTAACTAACAAAACAGTTAAACGAAACGCGCTGCGCTTGCTTTCGGTGTGCGTGTGGCACGCGGTTTACAGCGTTCGCGCGTTCCCCGCGCATCACTACGCTGGTGCGGCGCGATGCCGTGCAGTGCGCGCGCACCTGGATCGTCGCGACGCGGACGAGCGTCTCGAAGAGGTCACCTGCGGCGGGGGCCCCGGTGTTCAGTCCCCGATCAACCACCGATAGCCGCGGCGCATCCCCCCGTGGCCGCCGGTCTCGAGCACGCTGCCGTGTGTCCACGATCACGCGATCGAAGTCCCAGCCGAGGATGCGCGCGAGGCTGCCGCGCGCCGCCTCGCGATCGCGGATCAGGATCTTCTCGAGCAGCGACCGGATCGGTTCGAGGCGGGGCAGCTTCGAACGCTGCAGCGGCGGTTCCGGGATTGGCGCGCCCAGCATGGGCCGGTGAAGGAGGTGTTCTTCCCGCAGGTGCACGAGGTCGGGCGGATGGGCGCGCTGGATTTCACGCACGCGACGGAGCTCCGCGTGACGATCGCCGGGGTGTTGTTCGTGCACATATTCTTCCACCTCGTGATGCCGTTCTCGGGCTGGCACTTCGTCGAGCTCGCGTTCAGCGAGACGTTCGGGGCGCTGCGTCCCGGGCTGCAGAACGCCTTGTTCGCGCTCGGCGGCGTGCCGGCGACGGTCCGGTCCGAGGGCCACGACGTGCTGGAGTTGGCGCTGGATCAGGCGCTGCGACTGCGAGAAAGTCGCGAGTTCGCTCTCGGTCACCCAGCGCACCAGCGCCGCGCGATCGCGTGGATGTGCGCTGAGCTCGTTGGCGAGCTCCCACGCGAGGATCGTCGGATCGTCGCGAGAGGCGACGCCGCTCAGCGAGTTGACGCGGCTGGCGACGCGCGCGACGTGCACGGTAGAGCGCATCACAGCGGCTGCAGTCGTAGAACGCGGCGGCCTAGCGCGTTGCACCGCAGCTCTGTGCGGCGGCCGCCACAGCTCCCGTGCAGGGGATGCTGTTCGACCCCACCGGCCTGCGGCCGTGGCAGCCGCGGACCTCGTTGCCGCACCAGCGCGCGCCGGCCGGCATCGGGTGGGCTTCGCTTCTCGCGCGCGTGTTCGCCAGCGATGTCTCCGGCTGCCGGCGCTGCCACGGTCCCATGCGGGTCGTTCGCGCCGTCACCGACGTCGCCGAGATCGCCGCGCTGCTCCACGGCGCCAGGCCTCCACCTCGGCTGCCGACTCCGGGCCAACAGTTTCTCTTCGTTGCGTGATCGCAGCGCGCGACCGCTCGCGTCGGTTTGGGCCCGCGCGCGCCCACTTCCTCGCGTCGGCCCTGCGTCCACCACGCACTCGCCTTCCCACGACACACACCGCACCAGCAAACCTCGTCGCCCTCGCTCCACGCCGACTCTCTCCGCTGAACCGTACGCTGAACCGCAGGCCCGCTTACCTCGACGGCTCCCAACAGCCACCGCGGCTCGCCCGCCCTCCGCCGGCTCGCACTTCAAAATGCTTGAGCACGCATTCCCCTGTGTGCGAGGGAGCCGAGACGCCTGGACATTTGGCCGATAACAGTCATTCTCGGACATGCGTCCGCGTGATGGCGTCGGCAGGCGTTCATGCCGCCTCGGGTCACGCGGCGGGGAGCACCCCGACGGACACCGCGTTGAGCCCCGCGTCGTGGACGAAGGCGAGTACCAGAGGGATGGATCGGAGAGGCTCTGTCGGTCGTCGTCGGCAGCGTCGGCTGCTCTCGTCTACGGATGCTCGTTGCGCCGATTCCCGCTGCCTGCGGTCGATCAGCTCGGTCCGCCTCGACTTGGAGGTTGGCGGCGTCGTGGTCGCTTGGCTCGGACTGCTCGACCGCACGGCCCGGTTTGTCGCGGTCGGTCCGCACTGGCGACTTGACGTTGCTCGACGAGGCCCCTGCGGCAGGCGGACCGTGTGCAGCGTTGCGGACAGCGCCGCCGCCTGGTGGTGTTGAACCTCCACGACCACCCGTGTCGTCCCTGATGCTGTTTCCGCGCCCGCGAAGCGGGCGGCCGCCCAAGCCGGCGCCGCGGTAGGAGGCGGACGAATCATGACGCGGCCGTCGTACGTCCAGACCTTCGCCCGAGTATCGCGCGTGCGGTCTTGGGCAATCGCGTCTTCCATCGTCGCTCTGGCCTCGGGCTGCCAAGAAGAGCTTCCCGAGATCGGCGCCCAGATCTACCAGGGGGACGACTTCGAGGTCTGGGCGAGCGATGGCCTCGTCGCCTGCGGGGGTACGCACGCGTACACCG
>JBBQJI010000064.1:0-35628 GCA_038325765.1 Nannocystales bacterium | reverse complement strand
CCGCCGCCGCCGACGGAGCACACGGTGCTGGCGCCGCCGCCCCGTCCGCCCACGGGCCACACCCCCGTCTCCGCACCACCGATGCCCCCGGAGGCCGTGGCCCCGAGTCCGGCGCTGGGGCTCGGTGCGGTGCCGCCGCCGCCGTATGGCGTGCCCGTGGCCGTGCCCCCGCCGCCGCCTCCACCCACGGCGGCCCCCGATGCTCTCGACGCCCCGGGGCGACTCCAGACCCACACACAGCACGCCGAGGCGATCACGGCCCCTGCGATCCGAACCGGCGGCACGCTGGTGCCGATCGAGGGCGAGGCCGGCAAGAGCCAGACCGCGGGGGTCATCGTCACGGTCGCCGACGACGAGCCCGAAACGCCCCCACCCCGACGCTCGAGCAAGATCGTCATCGCGTCCCCGCCCGAGGCCGCCATCGTTTCGGCGGAGTCGGAGATCGAGGCCGATGTCCTCGAGTCGTCGGATCTCCTCGAGGCGATGGAGCCGCACGAGGTCCCCGACGAAGACGAGGACGAGGATGTGCCGCCCCGTCCGCCGTCGACCCGCCCTGCTGCGCCGCCACCTCCGCCGCCTGAGACCGCGGCAGCGACGTCGCGCCCCGCCGAGCAACCCGCCGCCGTCATCACCGGCCAGACTCTGCCCCCGGGGAGCCCGCGGCACTGGTCGGAGTCGGTGTTCGCCGCCCATTTCGCGGCCCTGACGCGGCTGGGTGCCGACCGCATCGCGACCGCCGAGGTGGAGTTCATTGCGGAGATCGCCCCACTCGCCGCCGGTGGCACCGTGCTCGACGTCGGGTCGGGCGAGGGCCGCCACGCCAATGCGTTCGCCGAGCGGGGCCACCGCACCGTCGGGCTCGACATGATCCCCGCGCAGATCCAACTGGCCACCGAAGTCCACGGCCCGTCCGTCGGCAAACTGCGGTGGGTTTGCCAAGATGTCCGGGATCGTGGGCTCGGCGAGCAGTTCGATCTAGTCACCTGCCTCGGTACGACTCTGGGCATCTACGACGCGCCCCAGAATCGGGCGGTGCTCGAGTCGCTCCGTGACCTCTGTGGACCCAACGGTCGGCTCGTCGTCCAGGTGGTCAACCGCGACTACGTGGTGCCGCGGCTCCCTGCACGCACGTGGTGGCAGGGGCAGGGCTGCCTGGTGCTCGACGAGGTCGACGTCCACGAACCGACAAGCCGCATCAACGTGAAGCGGACCGTCGTCTTCGAGGACGGACGTCAGTTCGAGCACGTCTTCGACGTCCGCGTCTACGCCGTGCACGAGCTCGTGGCGGCATGCGAGGCGGTTGGCCTCACGGTGGTCGAGGTGTCGGGCAGCCGTCACACCCGCGGACGCTTCTTTGGTCCGACCTCGCCGGACATCTGGCTCGTCGCGCGCCGTTGACGGCGACCGCTCGGTTGTGGTGCGGGTCCGGCTGTGGGCGGATCGGGCCTGACCCCACTGTCACGGTGTGACGATCGTGGTTGTGCGGTGAAACCGGACGGGCCGCCTCGACGTTGTGTATGGAGCCGTCGTGCTTGACGCCGCGGTAACGGTGCCCAACTTGCACCGTCACGGAACTCGGAAGCGACGAAAGTCGTTAACCCCCTTGGAACACTCCAGGGAACAGGCTCGCGCCCGGGGCGGTCCGGTTCTCCATCCCAGTTCGAACCCAGGAGGCACGCCATGGCACGCAAAGTCACCCGCGGATCCCCGCCCCGACTCGCTCGCTCCCGCCCGCGGAGCCGGACAGCCGGGCGTACTTCGCCCACTGCGGCGTCCGCGCCCGGGCGCCGCGAGACCAGCGCGCCGGCCGCAGCGTCGTCCAAGCCGTCGTCGGGCGACGACGACGGTGAGTCCACGCTCGGCGTGTACTTCCGCGAGATGAGCGGACTGGGTGTGATGTCGCCGGAGCAGGAGCTTCGCGCTGCCACGCGAATCGCCGACCTCCGCACCGAGCACTGGCGGCGGATCCTCTCGTACCCGCCCTTCGCGGAGCCGATCGCCGACTTCATCACCGATCAGGGCGGCGACGAGAATCGCCCTGAGTCCGACCTGGTGACGCTTCGTCGGTCGGCCCGATCGCTGCGCGACCGCGAGACCAAAGTCAACCGCGACGCATTCGAGCGTGATCGCCTCAGCACGGCGCTCGCGCTGTCGTTCTTCGACACCGACGGCATCCTCGCCGATCGCATCCTGGCGGACCTACAGGTGCTGGAGACTGGCGGTCGCGACGGCGTGAGCATGTCGGCGCGGCCGCCTCGACGCGGAAGCAAGCCGTTCGAGGAGTACGTCGCTCGGGTGCGTCAGAGCGCCATGATGCTGCGCACGGCGAAGAACCAGTTCGTGAAGTCGAACCTCCGCCTCGTCGTGTCCATCGCGCGGCGCTTCAACCACGGCCGCATGCCGCTTCAGGACCTCATCCAAGAGGGCAACATCGGCCTGATGAAGGCGGTCGACCGGTTCGATCACCGCAAGGGCTTCCGGTTCTCGACCTACGGCAGCTGGTGGATCCGTCACGCGATCTCGCGGGCGATCGCCGACAAGGGTCGCGCCGTGCGCCTGCCGGTGCACATGATCGACGCCTATCACAAGGTGTCGAAGGCCCGCCGCGAACTCGAGACGCTGCAGGGACGCGATCCCACCGCCGA
Organism: Nannocystales bacterium; assembly: GCA_038325765.1. Lineage (GTDB taxonomy): Bacteria > Myxococcota_A > Polyangia > Nannocystales > Nannocystaceae > Xiheibacterium. The sequence goes on along the minus strand of JBBQJI010000064.1, from coordinate 32,983 downwards.
GGAACTCGCGCGGCACACGGGCCTCGCCGCCGCCAAGATCGAGAAGATGGACACCCTGCTGCTCGAGGCGCCGATCAGCCTCGACCGCACCGTGTCCGAGGCCGATGGCCGCAAGGTCATCGATTTCATCGAGGACGAGGGCGCAGCGCAGCCAGGCGAGAGCCTCGAAGCCGAAGCCCTGACCGAGCAGGTGCGCGAGGTGATCGGCGCGCTTCGGCCCATCGAGGCCGACATCCTCCGCAAGAGATTCGGACTCGGCGCCGACGAGGAGCTGACGCTCAAGGAGATCGGCGAGCAGTACTCGCTGTCGCGCGAGCGCATCCGCCAGCTGCAGGAGCAGGCGTTGGGAAAGATCCGGCGCGAACTGCAGCGTCGCGATCTCATCTAGTGCGAAGTGCACGCCGATCTCTGAGCGGCAGATCTCCCCGCCGCGCAACGCTCTGCCGGACGACCGCCCGGCGGAGTCGTTGCGCGGCGTGACGGATGGGCGGCTGTCGTCGTAGCGTCTCCGCCGTGACCCGACTGCCTGCCACGCTCATCGCCGCCCTCGTCGCGGGATGTGCAGCCCCCGGAGCTGGTGTACGCCCCTCGGCGGGTCGCGGCGCGGGGGGTGAGAGCCTGCGCATCACTGGGCGGGACTTCCGAGTCCACGGCGCGCCGGTGGTCTACGTCGGAGCGAAGGCCGCCAAGTCGGTCGTCGTGGAGAGCGACAGCCTCATCACCGCGCTGACACCCGACGCGGACGTTGCCGGGGTCGTCGACGTCACGGTTCAGTTCGCAGACGGCGAGGCGCTGGATTTCCCCTCGGCGTTTGCCTACGGCGCGCCCGGGGTCGTCCTGACTGCGCCATCTGGTGACTGAGCCGCGCACCCGGTCGCGTGGTCGAGGTCGGGACTAGCCGCAGCACACCGTGACCGGCTCGATCGGTGTGGCGCTGCCGGTCGCGACCGGATCGTTGGCGACGCAGAACGCGTTGGGCTGGCCCACCCCCAGGATTCCGCTGCTCGTGGTGGAGAAGGACGAGCCCGCGAAGCACTCCGCGGTGGCCGGGATGAAGCCCGAGACCGGCGGGTTGCACAGGTTGGTGAACAGGGTGACGTTCGCCGCGTCGCACAGCCCAACCGGATCGCCGCAGGTGCACTCGTTGCAGCCGCGCGTGTCGTCGATGGAGCGGTGGTACAGACGGCGCTCGCCGTCGAAGCCCTCGGGGCAGTCGCCGTCGCCGTCTTGCCACACGCACAGGGTGTCGCCGATCGCCCGCGGCGCGCAGACCTCGGCATCGCCGCAGCCCTCCAATAGCGCCGCGCCGCCGCAGGTGGTCGCCGCCGTCGCGAACGCTGCGGGGGCGAGCTGCATGCTCGGCTCCGCCAGACACGAGCCTCCGTCGATCGCGACCGGGTCGACCTGGAAGTAGGAGTCGTCGGAAATGATGGTCCCCAGCGGGTTGCAGACGGTCGCGAACAGCGTGTGGCTCGTGACAGGCGTACCGATGCTGCAGGTGGAATCGCTGCCCCAGTTGCGCAGGGTCGTCGACAGCTCGCACTCGACGCCCGTGGCATCGCCGCAGTCGCAGCCACACTGCGCCGCGGGTGCGGCGAGGTCGTCACCGCCGGCCGCGGTCGCGTCCGGGTACTCGGCCGGGCACTCGACCGCGCCTTTCGTATCGGCGGACTCGCGGAGCACGACGGGCCCCGCCCAGCCCACCGGAGCCCCCACACACGCGTGGCTCGCGGGGCAACTCGGGCCGCCGGAGGTCGATCCGGAGCTGCCCGAGGAGGAATCCGAGCCGTCGTGCGAGGACGAAGAGTCGGGGTCGGGCCCGATTGTCATCGGCGCGGTGGTCAGGGTCGTCGCGAGCGTCGTCGATGCCGTGCCGTCGGTGGCCGTGCCGGTGCCCGAGGGGTCGTCGTCGCCACCGCAGCCGGCGCCTGCGAGCACGCCGGCCAGAACTCCGCACCGCCACGCCGCCTGCATCGAAGCCATCGTCCGAGTCTACAGCACGGGGGTCGGCCCGCGGCCCGAATGCGGGACGCGGGGGCGGCGAGTCGGGTCTCGAGGGCACCGAGCTCAGGCGCGATCGAGCTGGAACAGCTTCTGGCCGATGAGGACGAGGCTGCCGAACGGCACGATCTGACCGGTGCGGACGCGCATGTACGTGCCGTTGGAGCTGCCGAGGTCCTCGAGGTAGATGCCGGCGTCGTCGCCGACGATGCGGCAGTGACGGCCCGAGACGTAGCCATCGGTGGGGAACGTGATCTCGCCGACCTCTCGGCCGATGCCAAGGCCCTCGCCAGCGATCGCGAAGGCAGACGACGCCATCGCGGGGTCGACCAACACGCTGACCCGACCCCAGTAGCCGGGGTTGGGGCTGCCCATGCGCTCGGTGCCGTCTTCGGTGGGGGTCGGCTCGGGCAACTCCTCGTAGGAGAGCAGCTCCTGGCCGACGCGGAACTGATCGCCGCTGCGAAGCTCGGTGCGGCCGGTGAGCTTCACGAAGACGCCGTTGATCGAGGCGTGATCCTCGATCATCACGCCGGCCTCGGCGGCGCGCATCGTCGCGTGCCGCGGGTCGAGGTAGGCGTCGTCGTCCCACGGCGGACCGGCGTCCCGGCCGACGTCGATGGCCTCGCCCGCAGCCAGGACCCGCTCGCCGATGGGCTGGCCATCGGGGCCGAGCATCACCAGGCGCACCGGGACCCCGGGGCTGACAGGGAGCGGAGATGGGCCGCCGTTGCCACTGCCCGGCGCCGTTCCCGAAGAGCCCACCACCGGCGCGGCCACCCCGAGTTCGACCGACGCGGGGACCTGCGGCGGAGCGTCGGGGACCGCATCCATTGCGCCCGTGCTGGCCATGGCGAGGTCGCGGGCATTGCCCACGAAGACCGTCTGGGCGGAGCCTACCTCCTGGGCGGAGCCGAACTCGGGCGCCGAAGGGAATGGCACGGGCAGCGGCGCGGTGGGCACTGCCGCCGCCGCTGCGGGCGCTGCAGCCGCGGGCAGCGGGGTGCCGCAACGGCCACAGAACGCGAAGCCTGGCGGGCTCTGGAACGCGCAGTTGGGACATGGTGGCGGAGCGGGCGGGGCACTGCCCGGCGCGGCGCCAGATCCCAGCGAGGGCGGGGTCCCGAAGCCCGGGGAGTCGGCCGGCGGCATCGGCTGCTGCGGCATCGGCTGCTGCGGCATCGGCGGGGGATCGATGGGCGGCGGAGGAAGCGGAACGCCCGCGGGCCGCGGGGCGCTCGGGGAACCGCCGAACGGGGGGGCATCGGGGTGTGACGCGGGGCCCATGGGTGGGCCATCCGGCGGCGCAGGGGCCCGAGCGGTGGGGCCAGATGGCATGGGCCCCGAGCCCGGCGGCGGCAGGGGCTGCGCGCCGACTGGACCGGGCGGCACCGGCGACGGGGGCCCGCCCGCGGCCGACATCGGCGCCTGCGACCGCGGGGCCCCGATCGGTCCCGACGGATCACCGCCGGCGGCGATCGGATTGGATGGCGCGGCCGTGGCACGCCCCGCCGACGGGGACGGGGGTGGTGGGGGCGCGGCCGGACGCTGCGGCGGCATCGGCGAAGGCGCCGCGCCGGCGGCCTGCGGAAGCTTCGATCCGCAGCCGAGACAGAACTTGTAGTGGTCCTGATTTTCCTTGCCGCAATTCGGACACGTGATCACGGATGTCGTCTCCTCAGGGAACGCGTCAGGCGATCTCGACGCGGAGCAGCTGCTGGCCCACGAACAGGTAGTCGCCGTGGAAGAGCTCCTGCGCGCCGTCGATGCGGATGAAGGTCCCGTTGCGCGAGCCGGTGTCGGTGAGGATCACGTCGTCGCTGTCGGAGGCCGCATCGAGCCGGGCGTGGTGACCCGAGATGAATCGATCGTCAGGGAAATTGAGCGTGTTGGTCTCGCGGCCCATCGTGAGCACGCCGCCTTCGGCGGAGGCGATGCGGCCCTCGCCGCCGCCTGCGAGGCACTGGACGATGCGGAAGGCGCCCGTGGGGCGGGGGCTGCCGTAGAAGTACGTGCCGGCCGAGGTCGGCGCGCCGTCCGAGAACGGGCGCCGATCGAGTCGGAGCAGCTGCTCACCGACGAGCATGTAGGCGCCGTCGCGTACGGGCGTCGGCTTCTTGATGCGGAGGAACACGCCGTTCTCGCTGCCGATGTCCTGCACGAAGAGGCGGCCGTTCTGGCTGCTGAAGCGGGCGTGCTGGGGGCTCAGGAACGGGTCCTCGACGAAGGTGATCTCGCCGCTGGCGCGGCCGATGACGGTGGTCGTGCCCTGCAGGTGGTAGGTGTTGCCGTCGCCGCCTTCGCCCTTGATGACGACCAGGCGCGGTACCACCGGCTGCTGCTGCAGCGCCCCGAAGAACATCGTGCGGGCCTGGGGCTGCTCCTCGGACGCCGTTGGGTCGATGCGCTGGCCCGTGGCGGGATCGAAGCGGGGTTGGGCCGGGGCGCCGGGGCGGTCGCGCACGGCCGTGTCACCCACCGGCGCGAACACCGTTTGGCTGCCGCCGCCGCCGAAGGCATCGGGTGACGCGGCAGGTTGCAGCACGGTGCCGCAGCGAGTGCACGCCTGCGCGGACACCACGTTGAGCTGCCCGCAAACGTGGCACTGGAGGCCCAGGTCCATGGCCCCCGCATCCTGCTTTGCACCGGCGGCCTTGTCAATCGTGGCCAAGGGGCGCGATCACCAGGGTTTCGGTGCTCAAGGGGGCGAGGCACAGCGTCGTCGTGTCACCCGCGGGCGGATGCGCTGCGGGGGCACCATCGGCAGCCGCGGCGGGTTCGCATCGACGCTGCGCCTTGCGCAGGGCGACCTGCTCGATGCGAGTGCCGGCGGCGTTGGCCGCGATCGCCTGGCGGATCGCCGGCAGCGAGGGGGCCAGCGCGGCGGCATCCAGCGGCTCGAAGTGGGGCGCGACGACGCCGACCAGCCAGCGCTCGAAGTTCGGACCATACGCGCGTGTCGAGGGGGCTGGCGGACGCGGAACTGCCGTGTCGGTGCCGGCGGGACCCAGTCGGCGCGAGAGCGCTGCCGCGGCGGCATCGCGCTCGAGACCGGCGGGCCCCAGCACCGCCGAGAAGAGGGCGACGTCGCCGGAACTCTTCCCCGGGGCGACGCGACCCGATCGCCACGCGGCGATCGAGGCCATCACCGGATCGGCGGCGCTCCGCGTCGCGGCGATCGTGCCCAGCTCGCCGTCGGCGGCGAGGGCCGCCTCGGCCAGGGCGCAGGCGTGTCGCACCTCGGGCCATCGCGAGTCGCGGGCCGAGGTGGCGACGCGGGTCTGCACCGCGGCGCCGACCGGACCCTCGCGTCGGGCCAAGGCGACGCAGCCGAGCACCGCGAGGACCGGGTCGGATCCGACCGTCAACGCATCGGACCACGTGTCGTCGTCGGCGTCGAGTCCGGCGAGGCCCCAAGCCGCCGCGTAGACGAGCGGCCGCGACGACGTGGGATCGTCCATGATCCGGAGCAACGCGTCGGTCGCGGCGGGATCGGCCTGGGCCCCCGCGGCCCGCAAGGTGGTCACGCGGGCGCGATCATAGGCATCGCGGACCGTCGGGGTGGCGTCGCGAGGCGCCGTGATCGACTCGGCGGCGCGGACCAGCGGCAGCGCGGTGTCGGGCAGCGCGAGCGCACCGAGGTGCGCCGCGGCGCGGGCCCGCACGCTCACCGGGCCGCGTTCGACCGCGCCGAGCAACGAAGCCCGCATCGCGGTGCCGCGGGCCTCGTCGGGCATCGCGGCGAGCCAGCGCGGCAGCGTGCTCGGTTGCACCCGATCCATCGCCGAAAGCAGGAATTCGCGGGGCTCTTCGGCGGTGGGCTGCTTGGACGCGCGACGCAACGCCAGGCCCAGGACCTCCATCGCATCGCCTTCGGCCTCCGCGAGATCGAGCAGTCGCCGACCGGCGTCGCGCATCAGATCCGCCGAGCCACCGCGGTCCATCGCGGCCGCAAGCAACGTGCGCGCACGGACGTGGTGCGTGCGCGTGACCTCGAGCTCCGCCAGGTGGAGATAGGCCCGAAGATCGTCGGGCTCCGCGGTCATCGCCTCGTCGTAGGCCGCCGCGGCCGCGTCGAGGTCGCCGCGACGTTCGTGCAGCTCGCCGAGCCGCACCAGCGCGTCGACCTGACGCCCGCTCGCCTTTGCCGAGGCGTGTGCCGCCTCGAGGGCTCGGGCGTCGTCGCCGGCCTCGAACGCGAGCTCGGAGACCTCGGCGAGCACGTCGCCCCGGCGGCCCGGGTCGAGGGCCAGCAGCTCCTCGAGGGTCGCGATCGCGTCCTCGGGTTGGCCGGCGCGGCGTTGCGCGGCCGCGAGCTCGGCGAGGCGGTCGGGCTCGGTCGGCTGCAGCTGCGCGAGCTGGCGGTAGACGCCGACCGCCGATGCATAATGCTCGCGGCGCGTATGCAGCTCGGCGAGGAATCTCCCGGCTTCGACCGCGTCTGCGAGCGGTTCACGGCGCTCGAAGGCGACCCGCGCCGCGGTCTCGGCCGCGGCGGCCCGCTCGAGTCGGGCGGGCACGTGGGGGCCGTCGACGAGCAGCTCGACCACGCGCGTGCGCGCCTCGTCGCGCAGCAGGGCGTGCTCGGGTGCGCGCGCCTGCAGGCGTAGCCGGTCCCACAGCTCGAGGGCGACGGCCGGGCGGCGCTGCTCCTCGGCGAAGACGGCCCGCAGGCGCAGGTAGTCGGGCTCGTCGGGTGCGAGCTTCATCGCCATGTTGAGCGAGGCAACCGCGTTGCTCACCAACCCGTGCTCGCTCAGGAGCTCGGCGTGGCGGGCCCAGCCGCGGTGGGTGGGGCGTACGAGCTTGGGCAGGCGCGCCCAGGCGGCAAGTGCCTCGGTCGACCGACCCATCTGGTGGAGCTGCTCGCCGAGCGCGATCTGAGCCTCCGCCGAGCGCGGCGCGAGCTTCACCAGCCGCCGGGCGGCGTCGAGCGCGAGCTCGGGCTCGTCGCCCAGATTGTAGAACTCGAGCAGCGCCGCGAGGGCCTGGGGCCGCCGACCGGCTCGCTCGCCGATCTGGCGGGCGAGCGCGAGGCCGCGCTCGCGGTCGGGCCCCTGCAGCAAGCTCGCCGCGAGGGCGAGGCCCCGATCGATGTCTTGGGGGTGGCGCGCGGCGAAGCGGCGATACTCGGCGATCGCCCCGTCGACGTCGCCGCGGGTCGACATGGTGTCGATGAGCGCGCCTTGGCTGTCCTCGTCGCGGGGGTCGAGGTCGATCGCGCGGCGACGCGCCACCTGCGAGTCGAGCCCCGCGAGTTCCTGCGCCGACGCGAGCGTACGCCAGCCGGCGGCCTCGCCCGCGTGGCCGCCAAGCCAGGCGTCGAGCGCCACGACGAGCGACTCGCTCGTGCCGGCGCGGCGGTGGGCCTCGACGATCAACTCCCAACGGGCCGCACGTTGGGCCGGGCTGCCGCGGTCGGGATCCTCGAGCAGCGGCCAGATCGCGGCGGCGGCCGCCGCAGCGTCGGTGCCGTCCAGCATCGCGCGGGCGCGCTCGAGCGTGATCTCGTCGCGCTCGCGGTTGCCCGCGAGGCGCTCGGCCGCGGCGAAGGCACGCTCGGCCACGGGACCATCGCCGACCCGTGCAGCGATGCGCGCCAATCGGAGCTGCGACGCCGCGTCGGCGGGGCGCGCGTCGGCGCCCTGCTGCGCGAGCTCGATTGCGATGTCGAGCTGCCCCGCCTGCTCGGCGAGATCGAGGGCGCGCGCGAGCAGGGCGGGGCGTTGCTTGGCCGGGACGGCGGCAGCGCGCGTCCGCAGGGCTGCGATCGCGCCAGGCACATCCCCAGCCGCCTCGAGCGCTTCGATGCGCAGGGCGAACACCCCCGCCGCGCGGCGCCCGGCCACGGGCTCGAGGCCGGCGAGCCGCGTCGCGGCGTCTGCAGGCTGGCCGCGGGCGATCTCCGAACGGGCCGCGAGTACGCCCAGCGCGAGGTCGGTGGGCTCGCGGGCGAGTGCGGACTCGATGCGCTTTGCCAGGGCCTCGCGTCCGATCGACCGCTCGAGGGCCCGGAACTGCGCGCGATCGAACGGGCTTCGGCGCAGCTTCGCGAAGCGCTGGCCGACGAGGGCGGGATCGGCATCGCCGCGCTCGAGCGACCAATCATCGTCGGGGGCGGCGGTCGCCGACGCGACGGGGGCGAGTGCGACGATCCACACGGCGGTCAGCCGGGCTGCGAGCGCATGGGCGCGACGCGGAAGAGACATCGACGCCCCAGCGTAGCAGCTCGGCAACGGGGGCCCCACCCCGGTAGTGGCGCCGTTTCGGGACGGCGGCGACGCGATCGCGCCGAAGCCGGGGGTGGCCGCGCCCGAGGCCCGCCCGACGCTGGCGAACCGACCCGTGCGAGGGTCCGCGCTCGGCGTGCGACGCTTCGCGATCGCGTGACGCCGCCGCGCGGCCCCGTCATCGCGGCCCCGTCATCGCGCCCCGGCCGCGGCCCCCGCGCTGGTGCAGATCCCCGCAGACGGCCGCGGCGCGGGCCGGGCGCGGCTCATCGGGTCGCGCCGCCGTCACGCTTGACGTGGCGGGTAGCCGGCCTAAAGTGCCGCCGGAACCGGGTCCCGACCTCATGCCGATGTACGCGTATCGATGCACCCGCTGCGGTGCCGAAGAAGAACACATCGAGCGCTTCTCCGATCCGCCCAAGGCCGAGTGCGATGCCTGCGGTGGACCGCTGGCGCGCATCCTGACTCCGACCGCGTTCCACCTCAAAGGTGGCGGCTGGTACAAGGACGGGTACGGTAGCGCGCGGCCAGGCTCGGGGGACTCGGGCGCGTCGAGCACGGGCACGCCGAGCGCGCCGAGCACGAGCACGCCGGCGCCCGCGTCCGGCGGATCGAGCGGCGGCAATACCGGCGGATCGTCCGGCGGATCGTCCGGCGGCAAGGCCGGCGGATCGTCCGGCGGATCATCCGGCGGATCATCCGGCGGATCGTCCGGCGGCAAGGCCGGTGGATCCACCGGCGGATCGTCGGGCGAATGACCGCACGCGTGATCGACGGCAAGCGGGTCGCGGCCGGCCTGCTCGAGCGCGTCCGTGGGCAAGTCGAGCGCTGCCGTACCCGTGGTGTCGAGGCTACGTTGGCCGTCGTGCTGGTGGGGGATGATGCGGCGTCGGCGGTCTATGTCCGCAGCAAGGGCAAGCGCGCGGCCGAGGTCGGCATCCGGACCATCGACGAGCATCTGCCGGTGAGCACGTCGACGGAGGCGCTGCTGGAGTGCGTGCGGCGACTCAACGACGCGCCCAACGTCGACGGCATCCTCGTGCAGCTGCCACTGCCTGCCGCGGTCGAGACCGAGCGGGTCCTGCTCGCGATCGATCCGGCGAAGGACGTCGACGGATTCCATCCCGACAATCTCGGGGCGTTGATGATCGGTCGACCGCGGTTCGTGCCGTGCACACCGTCGGGCTGCATGCACCTGCTGGCAGACGCCGGCGTCCAGCTCGCCGGCGCGCGTGCGGTGGTCGTGGGACGCTCCAACATCGTCGGCAAGCCGATGGGGCAGCTGTTGTTGCATGCCGACGCGACCGTGGTGATGACGCACTCGCGCACCAAGGATCTGCGCGCCGAGATCGAGACCGCCGACGTCGTCATCGCCGCGGTCGGTCGGCCCGAGCTGGTGCGTGGGGCGTGGATCAAGCCCGGCGCGGTGGTCATCGACGTCGGCATGAACCGCCTGCCCGACGGGCGACTGGTCGGCGACGTCGAGTTCGTTGCTGCGGCCGAGCGCGCGTCGGCGATCACGCCGGTGCCCGGCGGTGTGGGGCCGATGACGATCGCATGCCTGCTCGCCAACGTGGCGGTCGCGGCCGAGCGCCGCGCTGGCATCCACTGAGCTGGCATCCACAGCGCTGGCATCCACAGCGCTGGCATCCACTGAGCTGGCATCCACTGAGCTGGCATCCACAGCGCTGGCATCCACAGCGCTGGCATCCACAGCGCTGGCATCCACAGCGGCCGGGCCTCCGCACAGAGACCGACTCTCGTCGAGGCGCGCGGGGATCACGGCGAGTAACGACGGGCGTCGACCTGCGCCACGCTGTCGAGCACGGCCTCGCGCAGCTCGCCCGGATCGATGGGCGTGCCAACGACGCGGGCGAGGGAGATGCAGCGTGTCCGCGCCTCGTTGCGGGCGTCGCACAGGGCGATCCGCGGCGGCGCATGGGGCAAGGCGGCGAGCTCGCGAAGCACGGCGAGCGCCGCTTCGGGGCTCGCGCCCACCTCGAGGATGAGGAGGTCTGCGCCGCCGACGTCGTCCACCGACGCTGCCGCCTCGGCGACAGAGCGCTCGCGCGGATGGCATGTGACCAGCGTGCGGACGATCGACGCCACATGGGCGAGCGTCGCGGCGTGATCACCGACGAGTTCCACCCGCAGCGGCACGAACTGGGCGATGATCGCGTCGACGCGATCGCCGAGCACCTGGTCGATGTCCTCGAACGCGAGCCCCATCCCGGCGGGGCCCTCGAGGGCGTCGAACTCGCGCACCCAGCGGACCTCGGCGTGCAGCTCGATCGGGTCCGCGTCACCAGGGACCGTCAACGACAGGGACAGGCGGGTGCCCGGCGGCAGCGGTTCGGTCGACGGGACGAACAACCCGCCGCGGGAGAGATTCGTGCAGTAGCTGACCAGCAGGTGGCTCGCGCTGCGATACGCGAGTTGCAGCACGACGCTCTTGCGCGGCGCCCGACGCCGGGGTGCGGGCACCTCCGTGGTGGGGTCGTCATCGTCCATGCGTACTCAACGCGCTACTATCGACCGAAATCGCTGCCATCGTCGAGGAGGATGTGGAGCAGGCGATCCAGCTCGTCCAGGCTCGAGTACGGGATCTCCACGGTGCCGGCGCCGCGTTTTCGCGCATCGGTCCGCAACCGGACACGCACCCCGAGCCGGCGCTGCAAACGGTGTTCGAGCTCGGTGACGATGATCTTGCGGCGGTCGGCCTCGCCGTCGTTCGAGGGCCCCGAAGGCTTCGCGGGGGCCGTTCTTGCGCGAACGGCGCGCTCGACGGCACGGACGCTCCAGCGTCCCGACGCCGCCTCGTGGGCGACCTCGGCGATCTCCGACTCGCGATCCAGACCGAGCAGCGCGCGCGCGTGGCCCATGCTGAGTCGGCCATCGCGGACCATCTCTTGGGTGCGCTCGGGCAGCCGCAGCAGCCGCATGACGTTGGCGACAGTGCTGCGATCCTTGCCGACGCGCTCGGCGAGCTGCTCTTGGGTGTACCCGCGGATCGAGATCAGCTCGGCGAAGGCCCGGGCCTCTTCGATCGGGTTGAGTTCGGCACGCTGCAGGTTCTCGACGAGGGCGAGCTCGAGACGCTGCTGACCGTCGGTGTCGCGCACGACGACGGGCACATCGTGCAGGCCGGCGAGTTGGGCTGCACGCCAGCGGCGCTCGCCGGCGACGATGAGGTAGCGAGCGCCGTCCGGGACCGGCGTGGGGATCGGCGTGACGACGATCGGCTGGATGATGCCCTGGGCGCGGATGCTGGCGGCGAGCTCGTCGAGGAGCTCGGGATCGAAGCGCTTGCGCGGCTGGTCGGGGCTCGGCGCGATGGCTTCGATCGGCAGCTGGCGGGGGAAACCGGGCTGCGGTGGTGAGGGGGGCTCGGCCGGCTGCGCACCCGCGGCCGGCGGCGGTGGAATCAGCGCCCCGAGTCCGCGTCCGAGTGCGGGTCGCTTGCCGGTCTTGGGCAGGTTCACGCCCGGCTCTCCGCCCGGGCGAGCACCTCGCGCGCCAGCTCGAGGTACGCCTGCGCGCCGCGGCTCTCGATGTCGTAGAGCAGCGCCGGCTTGCCGTGACTGGGGCTCTCGGACAGCCGCACGTTGATCGGGATCATCGTCTCGTACACCAGCCCGGCGAAGTGCTGCCGGACCTCCTTCACGACCTGCTGTGAGAGGTTGGTGCGCGGATCGAACATGCAGAACAAGATGCCCTCGACGGTGAGCGCGGGGTTGAGGGCGGCGCGGACCTGCGCGATCGTACCTTGCAGCGCGCCGAGACCCTCGAGCGAGAAGTACTTGGCCTGCATCGGGATGAGCACGCTGTCGGCGACGACGAGCGCGTTGATGGTCAGCATGCCGAGGCTCGGCGGGCAGTCGAGGATCACGTACTCGTACGGCGGCGCGCCGGGCTCGCGCAGCGAGGCGAGGGCGCGGCGGAGCATCGTCTGCGGCGAATCGAGTCCGACGAGCTCGACCTCGGCGCCGGCGAGATCGGCGGAAGCGGGCACGACCTGCAGTGCGGGCAGCTCGGTGGAGCACGTGACCTCGGCGAGCTCGGCGTGCCCGAGCAACAGCTCGTACGTGCCGCGGTCGACGTGCCCGCGGGGATAGCCGACCGACGAACTCGCGTTTGCCTGCGGATCCATGTCGAGCAGCAGCGTGCGGTGCTCGGCGGCGGCGAGCGACGCAGCGAGGTTGACCGCGGTGGTGGTCTTGCCCTCGCCGCCCTTTTGGTTGCTGACCGCGACGATGCGCGGGCCCAGGGGGGCGGGGCGAGGGGTCGACACGGCGGCCATGCTTACCACCGGGCCCGCGGCGGGGCGATCCTTCCGGCAAGTCGGATTCTTGCGTACATGTAGGATATCACCGTACGTTGCGACCACGCATCGCGCGGCGCCGACTCCACGGCCCCGCAGAGGTGTGTCTACAGCCGTCGACGGGGTCGCGCAGGCCCCCTGGAGGTCCGGTCTTGAGCTACTTCCGCCACAGCTACACCAGCTTCGAGGAGTTCCGTCGCGAGGCCCTGTCGATCGACGACGAGGCCTTGGGCAAGGAGGAGCTCGAGATGCTCGGGGACCTCGAGGACGAGGACCTGTTCGACAGCCCGGCCCGCCGGACTCGCAACCGCTTCGAGTGAGGGTGAGCCCGTACGGGCGCCAAGCCCTCAGCGGGTGAGCTCGTGGTCCTTGAGCTTGCGATACAGGGTCGTCCGATCGATCCCGAGCAGCGCCGCCGCGCGGGCCTTGTTGCCCCCGGTGGCGTCGAGCGCCGCCGCGATCGCGTCGCGCTCGAGCTGCTCGAGGGTGCGCACGGTGCCTGCGGCCTGCGGAACCACCGCGGCCGCACCCGCGGGCGCGGACAACAGCAGCTCGGGCGGTAGATCGTCGAGGACGATCGAGGTGCCGTCGCCGAGCACGAGCGCGCGCTCGACGACGTTGCGGAGCTCGCGGATGTTGCCCGGCCAGCGATAGTTGCGCAGCACCGCGAGCACCTCGGGGGCGATCCGCTCGACCCGTCGGCCGATCTCGTCGCCGAACTGCTCGGCGAAGTGGCGCACGAGGGCCTCGACGTCGTCGGGGCGCTCGCGCAGCGGCGGCAGCTCGGTCTGGATGACGCTCAGGCGATACAGCAGATCCTCGCGGAAGCGGCCGTCGGCGACCATCGCCCGCAGATCGCGGTGGGTCGCAGCGACCAGCCGCACCACCACGGTGATCTCTCGGGTGCCGCCGACGCGGGTGAACGAGCGGGTCTCGAGCACCCGCAACATCCGCGCCTGCGCCGACAGGCTCATCTCGCCGATCTCGTCGAGGAACAGCGTGCCGCCGTCGGCCCGCGAGAACACGCCGTCGTGATGCGCGACGGCGCCGGTGAAGGCTCCGCGCTCGTGGCCGAACAGCTCGCTCTCGAGGAGTTGCTCGGGGATCGCGGCGCAGTTGATGGCGACGAAGGGCCCGTGGGCGACGGACGACAGCCCGTGGATCAGCGCGGCGGCGAGCTCCTTGCCGGTGCCGCTCTCGCCGCGTACGAGCACGGTCGACGGGCTGGCCGCGACCCGCTCGATGAACACCTGCAGTCTCTGCATCGCCGCCGACGTGCCGATCATGCGGCCGGGCGCCTTGGTCGGGGCGCGGCGCACCGACGCCGCGGCCTTGAGCTGCGAGCGCTCCGACGCGCTGTCGCCCAGGGCCGAGACCAGGTGCGCCGCGCACAGCAGGAGCAGCAGCGTCTCCTCGTCGTAGCGGCCGGCGGCGGCCTCCTTGGCGCCCCACTCGATGTAAAAGACGAGGTTGTTCGCCGGGGCCGCCATCGCGCCGGCGATGCCGCGCATCACGACCGAGCGCCGGTCGGCGAGGTCGGGCTCGGCGTGCACGTCGCGGACGAGGAAGGCGCGCCGCTCGCTGCGGACGCGCTCGATCAGCCCGCGGGACATCGCGAGATCGTTGATGGCGCCGTCCGAGGCGCTCGCGAGGATATCGCTGCCGTCAGGCGACAGCAGCAGGGCGCGCGAGGCTGGGAACGCGCCGACCGCCCACGTCGTGGCCTCGCGCAGCACCGCCTGCAGCGAGTTGCACCGCGCGAGGCGATCGCCCAGCGACGCCAGGGCGGCGAGCCGCGACGGCGCGGTGGGGTGGGCCCGCAGATCGGCGTCGAGTTCGACGGTGCTGCGGCGGGTGCCGTCACCCGCGACTCCGGGCGCGGCGGTGTCTTCGGCCAGCTGCACGGTGGTGCTGCCCAACGTCAGCGTCGCGCCGACCAAGAGCGAGTGCCCGCGGAGGATCGTCACCCGCTGCCCGTCGACCAGCGTCCACACCGGGTTCACGCCGGCGACCTCGTCGACGAGCAGCCCGGCGCGACCATGGGGATCCTGCGTGATCCGCACGGTGAGGTGATGCCGCGAGACCGCCGTGTCCGCGAGCTTGAGCACCTCGGTCTGGCCGCGGCCGATGGTGACCGGACCGTCGCCGAGCGAGATCCTTCGCCCGAGGTCGGGGCCCGCGACGACGAGCAGGCAGAAACTCGGCACTGCCGTGAGCCTAGTGTGCGGACTCGCGGATCCGCAAGGTCGATGCCGCGGCCGGTCGGACCGCGCGGGCCGCCGTTCGTCGACTGGCAGGGCTCGCTTCGGGGTGGGGCGCTGACCGTGCGCGTGGTCGCGATCGGTGCCTGCGCCCCGTTGACAGCCCCCCCGCCGATGATACGGTTGCCGCGGATCGCCGCATGGCCGAACAGACCCCCGAAGAAACGCCGGAGCTACCCGAGATCGTATCGCTGTTGCCCCTGCGCAATTCGGTCCTGTTTCCCGGTTCGATCATCCCCATCGACGTCGGCCGACCCAAGTCGGTGAAGCTCATCGAGGAGGCCATCGCCCAGGAGCGGCCGATCATCGGCATCGTGACGCAGAAAGAAGCCCGAATCGAAGACCCGAGCGAGGGCGACGTGCACCGTGTCGGCTGCGCCGCGCGCATCCTCAAGGTCATCAAGCTGGCCCGCGACAACTACTCGGTGATCCTGCAGGGCGTCATGCGCATCCGCATCGACGACATCACCCAGACCGAGCCGTTCTTGCAGGCCAAGGTCGCCGAGCTCCGCGACGTCGGCGGCCCCCGCCTCGACGTCGAGTCCGAGGCGCTGGTCCTCAACATCAAGGAGACCGCGAAGAAGCTCATCTCGCTCGACACCCAACTGCCGCGCGAGGCCGCCGCGCTACTCGACAGCGTCAGCGATCCCGGTCAAGTCGCCGACCTGGTGATCAGCAACCTCGACATCGAGCCGGCCGAGAAGCAGGACGTGCTCGAGGCCATCGACGTGCTCGAGCGGCTCCGCAAGGTCCTCACCCTGTTGACCCGCCAGCTGGAGATCCTCAAGGTCCGCGAGCGCATCAACTCGCAGGTCCAAGAAGAGATGGGCCACAGTCAGCGCGAGTACGTGCTGCGCCAGCAGCTCAAGGCCATCAAGGGCGAGCTCGGCGAGGTCGACGACGACAGCGGTGACGTCGAAGAATTCCAGAAGAAGATCGCCGACGCCAAGATGCCCGAGGAGGCCGAGAAGGTCGCCCTCAAGCAGCTCGACCGGCTCAAGCAGATGCAGCCGTCGTCGGCCGAGTACACGGTCACGCGGACGTACCTCGAGTGGCTCGTCGAGCTGCCGTGGTCCAAGTCCACCGAGGATCAGATCGACATCAAGACCGTGCGCTCGGTCCTCGACGAGGACCACTACGACCTCGAGAAGGTCAAAAAGCGGATCCTCGAGTACATGGCGGTCCTCAAGCTCAACGCGAGCAAGAAGGGCCCGATCCTGTGCCTTCTCGGCCCACCGGGCGTCGGCAAGACCTCGCTGGGCAAGAGCATCGCCCGCGCCATCGGCCGCAAATTCGTCCGCATCAGCCTCGGCGGCGTGCGCGACGAGGCCGAGATCCGCGGTCACCGGCGCACCTACGTCGGCTCGCTGCCCGGTCGCATCGTCCAGGGCCTGAAGAAGGCCGGTACCAACAACCCGGTCATCATGCTCGACGAGATCGACAAGCTCGGGCACGACTTCCGCGGTGACCCGGCGTCGGCGCTGCTCGAGGTGCTCGATCCCGAGCAGAACCACACCTTCAGCGATCACTATCTCGAGGTCACGTTCGACCTGTCGCGGGTGATGTTCATCGCCACGGCCAACTACATCGATCCGATCCCGCCTGCGCTCAAGGACCGCCTCGAGATCCTCGAGTTGCCGGGCTACACGCGGCAGGAGAAGCTGGCGATCGCGCGGCGGTTCCTCATCCCCAAGCAGCTCAGCGAGCACGGCCTCGAGGACCACGGCGTCACCATCGAGTTCTCCGGGGACGCGGTCTTCGAGCTGATCGACAGCTACACGCGCGAGGCGGGGGTCCGCAACCTCGAGCGCGAGGTCTCCGCGGTGGTGCGCGGCATCGCCGTGAAGGTCGTCGAGGACGAGACCCGCAAGCAGTTCGCCCTCGACAAGGACGACATCCCCGAGTTCCTCGGCCCCCAGAAATATATGCCGGAGATGTCCGAGCGCACCGCCGAGCCCGGCGTCGCGACCGGCCTGGCGTGGACGCCCGTCGGCGGCGAGATCATGTTCGTCGAGGCGTCGCGCATGCCCGGCAAGGGCGGCCTCATGCTCACCGGCCAGCTCGGCGACGTGATGAAAGAGTCGGCGCAGGCCGCCCTCAGCTACGTCAAGAGCCACCTCGAGAAGCTGAACATCGAGAAGTCGGTGATCGAGGGCCACGACATCCACGTGCACGTGCCCGCGGGTGCCATCCCCAAGGATGGTCCGTCGGCAGGCACCGCGATGCTCGCGGCCCTGGTGTCGCTGCTCACGCAGACGTGCGTGCGCCCCGACGTCGCGATGACCGGCGAGATCACGCTGCGCGGCCTCGTGCTGCCAGTGGGCGGCGTCAAGGAGAAACTGCTCGCGGCCCACCGCGCTGGCATCAAGCGCATCGTGCTGCCCGAGCGCAACGCGAAGGACGTCGTCGACGTGCCCGAAGAGATTCGTCAGGAGATGGAAATCGTCTACGTTCGCAACGTGCACGACGTCCTCGGCGCTGTGCTCATCGCCGAGGCCACGGCCGAGCCCTGACGCCCGGTTCGCTGGCGGAGCGCCGCATGCTCCGGCGCGGCCTTGACACCCCGGGGGTGCGGCTTAGCTTGCCCCCCAGCGCCGATACCGGTCGTTTTCGACCCCTGGCGCGGCCTGCAGGCGAGTTCCGTCGAGGCCGTGGCGGCTCGACCCGCGAAGCGGAGCGTCACCGTCATCTCTGAGCACTTCCATCACCGACGTCTCGGCACGCGCAGAAAGGCATCCACACCGACATGGGCAAGATCATCGGCATCGACCTCGGCACCACCAACTCGTGCGTAGCCGTCATGGAGGGCTCCGAGCCCAAGATCATCGCGAACGAAGAGGGCGGTCGCACCACCCCGTCGGTGGTCGCCTTCGAGCAGAACGGCAACGTGCTGGTCGGACAGCAGGCCCGCCGTCAGGCGATCACCAACCCCGAGAACACCATTTTCTCGGCCAAGCGCTTCATCGGCCGTAAGTTCGACGAGGTCGGCGAAGAGCGCAAGCGCATGCCGTTCAACGTCACGCGCGCGGCCAACGGCGACGCGCACATCGAGGTCCGCGGCAAGTCGTATCCGCCGCCGGAGATCAGCGCCCGCGTGCTGATGAAGCTCAAGAAGGCGGCCGAGGACTACCTCGGCGAGCCGGTAACCGCCGCGGTCATCACCGTGCCGGCGTACTTCAACGACGCCCAACGCCAGGCCACCAAGGACGCCGGACGCATCGCCGGTCTCGACGTCAAGCGCATCGTCAACGAGCCCACCGCGGCGGCGCTCGCGTACGGTCTCAGCAAGGGCACCGAGCAGGAGAAGGTCATCGCCGTTTACGACTTGGGCGGCGGTACCTTCGACATCTCGATCCTCGAGGTCGCCGAGAACGTGGTCGAGGTCATCTCGACCAACGGCGACACCATGCTCGGCGGCGACGATTTCGACGACCGCATCATGCGCTGGCTGCTCGAGGAGTTCCGCAAGGACACCGGCATCGACGTCAGCAACGACAAGCTGGTGATGCAGCGGCTCAAGGACGCCGCCGAGAAGGCCAAGATCGAGCTGTCGCAGTCGCCCGAGACCGAGATCAATCTGCCGTTCCTCACCGCCGACGCCAGCGGTCCGAAACACATGCAGACCAAGCTCTCGCGGGCCAAGTTCGAGAGCCTGGTCGGCGAGCTGGTCGAGCGCACCCTGGCGCCGTGCAAGCGCGCGCTCGAGGACGCCAAGAAGTCGGTCAAGGACATCAACGAGGTCCTGCTGGTCGGCGGCTCGATCCGCATCCCGCTGGTGCAGCAGAAGGTCCGCGAGTTCTTCCAGAAGGAGCCCAGCAAGGGCGTCAATCCGGACGAGGTCGTGGCCGCGGGTGCCGCGGTGCAGGCCGGCGTGCTCTCGGGCGACGTCACCGACATCGTGCTGGTCGACGTGACCCCGCTCTCGCTCGGCATCGAGACCCTCGGCGGGGTGATGACCACCCTCATCCCGCGCAACACCACGATCCCGACCCGCAAATCGGAGACGTTCACCACGGCCGCCGATAACCAGGGATCGGTCGAAGTCCACTGTCTGCAGGGCGAGCGCGCGATGGCGGGGGACAACCGCACGCTGGGTCGCTTCAGCCTGCAGGGCATCCCGCCTGCCCCCCGTGGCGTGCCGCAGATCGAGGTGTCGTTCGACATCGACGCCAACGGCATCGTCAACGTGTCGGCGCGCGACAAGGCCACCGGTCGCGAGCAGAAGATCACCATCACGGCGAGCAGCGGCCTCAACGAGGAGGAGATCAAGCGGATGGTCGACGACGCCAAGTCGTTCGAGTCCGAGGACAAGAAGCGCCGCGACAAGGTCGAGAACAGCAACGCACTCGAGGCGATGATGCTGCAGACCGAGAAGCTCATCGCCGACAACGGCGACAAGCTGCCGGCCGACGCGAAGGCCGAGGTCGAGACCGCGATCGGCGAGGCCAAGGCCGCGCTCGAGTCGGGGGACGCCGATCGCATCGCATCTGCCCGCGAGACGCTGACCAAGGCGTCGCACAAGCTGGCCACGGCGATGTACTCCGGTGGGGGTCAGGCCGGTGGCGATCCGGGGGCCGCGGGAGAGTCGGGGGCCGCGGGAGAGCCCGGCGCCGGGTCTGCGGGTGAGAAGCCCAAGGACGATGGCGAGGTCATCGACGCCGAGTTCGAAGAGAAAAACTGATCGCGGGCGGACCTGCTCCGCCCCCGACCCGCTTCGGCGGCAGCGACGCCCGCTGGGCCTGTGCCCAGCGGGCGTCGCTGCGTTCCACCGATCGCAGCCAGTCCCACTCCCGGAGCTGGCGTTGGGCCCCCTGCGGCGGGCATCATGAGCCCGTGCGCGGGCGAGCTACTGGCGTTGTGGGCTGGGTCCTCGCCGGCCTCTGCGGGCTCGCGCCCGGCGTGGCGGGCTGCGCCGGGCCAAACTTGTGGACGGACGGCACGAGCGTCTCGGTGGCGCGGAGCAACCGCGGTTGGGTGCGCAAGCCGTCCCGCCTGCCGTTGCGCGGCCCCGGGTTTCGGGTGCCGCCGCGGTGGCAGGAGCGGGGCTTCCAGTTCGGCACCGACGAGTTGGTAGCGGCAGTGACCCGCGCGGCGGGGCGCGTACACGCGGTCGATCGTCGCGCGGTCCTGGGCGTGGCGGACTTCGGGCGCAACCGCGGTGGCCCCTCCAAGTGGCACAACAGCCACCACAGCGGCCGTGACGTCGACCTGCTCTTCTACACGACCGACACCCGCGGCAAGCCGCTGCCGCCCCCCGAGCACGACATGTTGCTGTTCGACGACGACGGGGTGCCCTACGTCGGCAAGCGCAACCAAGTTGGCTACGTCGATGCGGACTGGGCCGAGCGCCGCTTCGACGTGCGGCGGAACTGGGAGCTCATCGAGGCCCTGCTCGGTGATCCTTTGATCAGATTGCAGTGGGTGTTCGTCTCCGACGGGCTCAAGGCCAAACTGCTGGCGTGGGCGCGCGGCCACGGCCGTCCGCGGTGGGCGATCGCCTACGCCGACACCGTCTTGCGCCAGCCCCAAGACGCGCTGCCCCACGACAACCACTTCCACGTGCGGGTCTACTGCACCCGCGCCGACCGCTTCCACGGCTGCATCGACCGCGGCGCCGTCTGGCAGCACGAGAAGAAGGCGTTCAAGTACGGCGGGCCCGAGCGCTACGATCCGGTGACGTGGCGGCGGCTCGCCGGTCATGGGCCCTCGCCGTGGCGCCGGCCGTCGCGTTCGCCTTGACGACTGGGGCCTGGCGCTCCACTCTCATTGCGCCGTGACGCACCGTGTGGGCGAGTACGATCTCGTGCGTCGCATCGGCAGCGGCGGGATGGCCGAGGTGTGGATGGGCCGACGCGAGCTCGTCGGTGGCGCCAGCAAGGCGGTCGCGATCAAGTTCATCGCGGCGTCGATGGCGGGCAACGACCGCCACCGCAAGATGTTCGTCGACGAGGCGCGGCTGTCGATGCTGCTGTCGCACTCGAACGTGGTGCAGGTGTTCGACACCGGCACCGATGGCGATCGCCTCTACATGGTCATGGAGTGGGTCGATGGGGTGAACCTGTCGCAGATCTGCCAGCTCGTGCGGGCCAGCGGGCAAGCGCTGACCATGTCGCTCATCGGCTACGTGATCGGCGAGGTGCTGCAGGGGCTGTCGTATGCCCACACGCTGCGCCACGACGGCCGACATCTCGGCATCGTGCACCGCGACATCTCGCCCCACAACGTGCTCGTGAGTCTGTCGGGCGAGGTCAAGCTCGCCGACTTCGGCGTCGCGCGCCTGTCCACCGAAGAGACTTCGGGCGTCCACATCAAGGGCAAGCTGCGCTACATGGCGCCCGAGCACCTGGCGGGGCGGACGAAGTCGCCCAGGGTCGACCTGTTCGGCGCGGGGGCGATCCTGCACGAGCTGCTCGAGGGTGACAGGTTCCGGGCCGGCGCCGACGAGGCGGGGCTGTACCACCAGATCCTGGGCGGCATCACGCCGCCGCTGCGTCGCGCCGACGTGCCGCGTGAGCTCATGGAGCTGCGCATCGCGCTGCTCGAGCCGGACGAGAACCGTCGCGTGGCCTCGGCCGACGACGCGCTGGCGATGCTCGAGGCGTGGCCCGGCTACCGCAACGCCAAGGGTGAGCTGTCCCGGCTGTGTCGCGCGTTCATGGGCGTGGACGCGCCACGCTCCGGCCTGCATCTGCGGCCGGAGCGCTCGGGTGTCAGCGCCGTGGCCGACACCGAGGCCCCGACCGCCCCGACCCACACCGCAGATCGGGGCTCGCGCGAGTCCACGGCGCCGCACGGCGAGGGGCGCACGCCGTACCCCAGCGATGTCTCGACCGTGCACGGCACCGGCTCACGGCTGCTCCGCCCGGCGCCGCAGCGGTCGGCGTGGAAGCTCGCCGTTGGAGTCGCCGGCGCGGTCGCGGTCGCGGGCGCGTCGGCGTTCGGGGTCGTGACGCTGCTAAAGGCCCGGCGCACCGCGACCGTCGCGACCGCCCAGGGTGCCGTGCTCGAGCCCGCCGTCGTGGGCGCCGGTGCGGCCGCACCGGCACCCGGGGCACCACCGGCCTCGGAGCCACGGACCCCCGCCGTCGCGGACGGGGAATCCGGCGTGACGAGCCGGGCAGTGGATGCCGCCGGCAGCGGCGACGTCGAGCCTGCCGCGGGTGTCGAGCCTGCCGCGGGTGTCGAGCCTGCCGCGGGCGACGAGAGTCCACCCACCAAGCCGGCCCCGGTCGCCACCACGCCAGTGTCCAAGCCCACCAGCCGGCCCAAGGCCAGGGGTGGCGATGGCGCGAAGTCGCCGAGCGCCGCGCCGCCGGAGCCCGCGACGAAGATCGACGTCGTGTTCCGCGTGGCGCCGCCCATGCGCTACGCGTGGGTGCGCGTCGACGGGGGATCGGGCTTCGCCGTCGAGCCCCGCGTCACCCGCAAGCTCGGCGCGGGCGCGCACACGATCGACTGGCGGCGCGAAGAGTCGGACCCGTGGGTGAGCGGGGGACGCTTCGACTTCGCGGACGGCAGCACGCCGACGGTGCGTCTGACCGCGAAGGGCCCGAGCGTCGAGTAGAGCGCGTTCGCGCGGTGCGAACGGACGGGCGAACCCGTCGCGGGGGATGACCCGCTCGCGCGCGTTCGCCCTGTCGAGCCGTTCAGGTGTGACAGTAGGTGTCACTGAACGCATGCGCGGGCCCGCATGAAAAATTCGTCGTGGCTGCGTGTCCGCGGGGGCCCGTTCGCTGTGACCGACGATGCACGGAACGGCTTGAATCGCGGCTGCGAGCGGTTGGGCAGCGGTTTCTCGTTCGCCTCGCCACGCGCCCGTGCACTGAACTACGCGGCAGTTCGAGTTCTCCGAAAACTTGAGCAGCGCGATTAGAAAGTGCTTCCTAAAATCCATTCAGTGGAATACATTGAAATGGGGAATGAGAGGCGCGTCGCCTGACGCGATTCCACCCCTCAGCCCCTCCCGACGGTGCAGGCCGTCGCGACGACGACGACGCGCCGCCTTCGGTGCGCACCTCCTCCGCCTCCCCGCGCACCACTCGCGCTCTCCCGCTCCCGCTCCCGCTCCCGCTCCGTCGAGTCGTCCATGCAACCCGCGCTGACCGAATCTCAGGTCCGTGAGATCGAGGCATCCACGCCCGATGGACTCACCTCGCAGGAGCTGGTGTCCGCGTTCGCGTCCCGCGAGGTGAAGTTCACCGAGGCGACGCTGCGCAAGTACGTGCAGCTCGGGCTGGTGCCGCGCTCGCGCCGGGTCGGTCGCAAGGGCAAGCACCTCGGGTCGCGCGGCATCTACCCCGTCCGCGCGGTCCGTCGCATCAACGCCATCAAGAAGCTGATGGCCGAGCACTACACGATCGAAGAGATCCAGGCTCGGTTCCTCACCTTCAAGGACAGCATCGAGATCCTCGACGAGTCGCTCGGCGCGCTGTTCCGGCTGTTCGACGATCGCATCTCCGCTCAGGACCCCGATACGCGGGCCCGCCTGGGCGACGAACTCCTCGCCATCCGCGCCACCGCGACCGCGCTGCTCGAGGGCGTCTACCGCCTCGAGAAGCTGATCCTGCACACCAAGGAGGCCGTGCGCCCCCGCGGTGGCGGGGCCGCCGGCGCGACCGAACTCCTCTGACGCCCAGGCGGCCACCTGCGCCGCCCGGATGAACCCCGCACCACTGTCGACTCCCGCTCTCCCGCTCTCGCTCTCCCGCTCTCGCTCTCTCGCTCTCTCGCTCTCTCCCGCGCACCTCCACCGCCCCGCAGGCCCCTCCATGCTCAAGCACGACACCTCCGTCCACGACCACGCCGACCTCGACCTCGCTGCCGTCGCCCCCGCAGCCGGCATGCCGGCTGTCGAGATCGACGACGACGACGACAGCTCCGGCGATCCCCGACCGATCGTCCGCCGCGTCCGCGCCAAGACCATCGCGATGAAGCGCCTCACCAAAGAAGAGCTCCGCATCGGCGCGCTGCTCTACCCCGAGCGCAGCTACTGGCGTCCGAAGGCCCGCGGCGAGTGTGCCAACGTCGCGCGCCCGTGCCCGTACGTCAGCTGCAAGTACCACTTGTACATCGACGTCAACCCCGCGACCGGCAGCATCAAGATCAACTTCCCCGATCTCGAGGTGTGGGAGCTACAGCACAGCTGCGCCCTCGACGTCGCGGGGCAGGGCGGCATCACGCTCGAGGAGGTCGGCGAGATCCTGAACCTCACCCGCGAGCGGATCCGCCAGGTCGAGGTCCGCGGCCTGATGAAGCTCAAGGAGTGCGGCGGCGACGAACTGCTGACGTACCTCGCGCGCAGCGCCGACTGAGCGCGGGCGCTTGACCGCGTCGGTGTGCCGGTGCGAGGGTCCTGCCGTGAACGACGTCTGCGGTCTGAGGCGCGCGCTCGTCAGCGTGAGCGACAAACAGGGCCTCGAAGGGCTCGTGAAGCTGCTGATCGACACGCGCATGGAGGTGCTGTCGACCGGCGGCACCGCGAAGGCGCTCGCCGAACTCGGGGTCGCAGTGGTGAGGGTCAGCGACTACACCGAGGCCCCGGAGATCCTGGGCGGTCGGGTCAAGACCCTGCACCCCAAGATCCACGGCGGCATCTTGGCGATGCCGACGCCCGAGCACGAGGCCGAGCTCGCCCACCATGCGATCGCGCCGATCGATCTCGTCGTCGTGAACCTGTACCCGTTCGCGAAGACCATCGCCGATCCCGCGCGCAGCTTCGCCGACGCGATCGAGAACATCGACATCGGTGGTCCGACGATGCTCCGCGCCGCCGCCAAGAATTGGGCGCGCGTGACGGTCGTCGTCGATCCGGCGGACTACGCGGTGATCGCCGCCGAACTCGCGGCCCACGGTGGCATCACCGCCGCGGTGCGGAGACGTCTGTCGCGCAAGGCCTTCGCCCACACCGCGGCGTACGACGCCGCGATCGCGACCTACCTCGCGGGCTGGGACGACGACGGTGTGCGCCTGGGCGAGGCGTTGCCCAGCTTCTGGATGACCGGCGGCCCGGCCCAGGGCGCGCTGCGCTACGGCGAGAATCCCCATCAGCCGGCGGCGTTCTATGCCACCGGCGAGCCGGGCGGGCTCGACGGCGCGGTGCAGCTGCAGGGCAAGCCGCTCAGCTACAACAACCTCCTGGATGCCGACGCTGCCCTGGGCCTGGTTCGCGACCTCGCGGCGCTGGGGCCGGCCGCGGTGGTGATCAAGCACGCGACGCCCTGCGGCGCGGCGGTCGGCGCCCCCGGAACACCTGGCGCCGACGTCTATGCCCGCGCCCAGCAGGCCGACGCCGAGAGCGCCTTCGGTGGCATCGTCGCGCTGTCGCTGCCCTGCGATGCTGCCACCGCCACGCAGCTCGCGGGCACGTTCCTCGAGGTGGTGATGGCGCCGTCGTTCGATCCGGCAGCGCGCGAGGTGCTCGCCAAGAAGACGAACCTGCGCCTGCTCGAGATCGACACCACGGCACCGACCGGCGCCGGGCTGCGGGCGCGTTCGGTCGCCGGCGGCATGCTGGTCCAGCGCGCCGACGCGATGGTCCGATCGCTGCGCAGCGCCGAGCTGGTCGCCGGCGACATCCCGGCCGACGCACGCTGGGCCGAGCTCGAGCTCGCCTGGCGCGTGGTCGCCCACGTCCGCTCCAACGCGATCGCCATCGTCGCGGACGGCGTCACCGTGGGGCTCGGCGGCGGTCAGACCTCGCGGGTCGAGGCCGTGCGGCAGGCGCTCGGTCGCGCGGGAGAGCGCGCCCGCGGAGCCACGTTGGCCTCCGATGCGTTCTTCCCGTTCCGCGACAGCATCGACCGCCTCGCCGAAGCGGGCATCACCACGGTGATCCAGCCCGGTGGGTCGATGCGCGATGCCGAGGTCGTGGCCGCGGCCAAGGAGCACGGCATCACCATGTTGCTCACCGGCGAACGCCACTTCCGGCACTGAGTTCGACGATGCGCGTGCTCGTGATCGGCAGCGGGGGCAGGGAACACGCGCTCGCGTGGCGGCTGCTCCGCGACGGCGCCGAGGTGATCGTGGCGCCGGGCAGCGACGGGATCGCGCTCGACGCCCCATGCGTGCCGATCGACGTCCGCGATCACGCCGCGGTCATCGCCCTGGCGCGGTCGCGTCGCGTCGAGTTGGTGGTCGTCGGACCGGAGCAGCCGCTGGTCGATGGCCTGGCTGACGCCTGCATGGCCGCAGGGCTGCCCTGCTTCGGACCGTCGGCCGCCGCTGCCGCCCTCGAGGGCAGCAAGGTCGTCGCCAAGGCGTTCATGCAGCGCCACGGCATCCCGACCGCGCGATCGATCGTCGTCACCGATCCGTCGCAACTGGCTTCGGCGCTGGCGAGCTTCGAGGTGCCGCCGGTGGTCAAGGCCGATGGCCTCGCCGCGGGCAAGGGCGTGACGGTGGCCGAGGACTGGGCGCAGGCCGAGCACGCCGCCAGGGCGTGCCTGGAGGAGCGCATCTTCGGCGACGCCGGTGCGCGCGTCGTGCTCGAGCAGCGCCTGCGCGGGCCGGAGGTCAGTCTGTTCGTCGTCACCGATGGGACCCACGGCGTGTGGCTGGCGCCCGCGCAGGATCACAAGCGCATCGGCGACGGTGATGTCGGCCCCAACACCGGCGGCATGGGTGCGTACGCGCCGGCGCCGATCTTCGACGATGGGCTGCGGGCGCAGGTCGCCGCGTCGATCGTGACGCCGACGCTCGCGGGGCTGCGGGCCGAGGGCACGCCGTTCGTGGGCGTGCTGTTCGTCGGGCTGATGATCGACGAGCACGGCGCGCCGTGGGTCATCGAATACAACTGCCGCTTCGGCGATCCCGAGGTCCAGGCCCTCGCGTTCGGGGCCCAGGCGCCCCTGCTGCCAGCGCTGTTCGGGGCGGCGACCGGTGGGCTCGACGACGGGGTGCTGCCGTCTTCGCCCGCGGCGACGGTGGTGCTCGCGGCTGCTGGATATCCCGGGAGCCCGCGGCGTGGCGACGTCATCGCCGGACTCGACGAAGCCGCAGCGCTCGCCGACGTCAAGGTGTTCCACGCCGGGACCCGGCGCCGCGACGATGGTGCATTCGTCGCCAACGGTGGCCGCGTGTTGGGCGTGTGCGCGAAGGGGGACGCGCTGTGCGATGCGATAGGCCGTGCCTATGCCGCCGTCGACTGCATCGCGTTCGACGGCATGCAGTGCCGCCGTGACGTCGGCGCCCGCGCGTTTCCTTGAGTCGGCGGCCGGTCGCTCCGTTCCGCACGCCACAGCCCCACCCGAGTCCTCCCGGGTGCCCCGCCGCTGTGGTATGGCTTGCGGCGATGGCGACCATCCGTCCCTTCTGCGGCCTGCGCTACGACGAGGCGGTGGCCGGTGATCCGGCCCTGCTCATGTCACCGCCCTACGACGTGATCGACGCCCGCGGTCGCGACGCGCTGGCGGCGAGCTCGCCCGACAACTCGATCCACTTCGTGCTGCCCGAGGGCGATCCGCCCGAGCGCTACGCCCGGGGCGCTGCGGAGTTCCGGGCCCAGGTCGGCCGCGCGATGGTGCGTGACGGCAAGCCGGCGATCTACGTCTACCACCAGCGCTACACCGTCGAGGGGCACGAGCGCACCCGCAAGGGCTTCATCTGCCTCGTCGAGCTCACGCGGTTCGGGCAGGGGCCGGTGCTCGCCCACGAGCGCACGCTCGCCGGACCCAAGGCCGATCGCCTGGCGCTGATGCGGGCCACGGGTGCGCACCTCGAGCTCGTGTTCGGGCTGTTCTCCGACGAGGCGCGCCGCTGGGAGGCCACGGTCGAGCCTGTGCTCGGCGCCGAGGTGCTCGCGTGTCACTTCGATGGGATCGACCACGCACTGTGGCGGGTCGACGATCCGGCGGCGGTGGACGCCCTGCAGCGCCAGCTCGCCGATGAGAAGATCTACATCGCCGACGGCCACCACCGCTACGAGACGATGTGCGCGTTCCGTGACGAGCTCGAGGCCACGGGCGTTCCGGGGGCAGCGTTTGGCATGATCTACCTGTCGAACCTCGACGACCCCGATCTCACGGTCCTGCCGACTCATCGCCTGGTGCACTCGCTGCCGCCGCTCGATGTCGAGCGGGTGCTCGCCGATGCGTCGGCGTCCTTCGACGTGGCGCGCGAGACCCTGCCGGAAACGGCGATGGTCTTGCGCGCGCGCCTCATCGCGGCCGGGGCTGCGGGCGCTGCATTCGGCCTCGCGGTGCCAGGGACGGGCGAGTGGGCGGTGCTCACGTTGCGCGCCGACTTCGATCCGGAGGCCGCGGGCCTCGGCGCCATGCCGCCCGCGCTGCAGCGCCTCGACGTCGCGCTGCTCCACGAGTTGCTGCTCGAGCGGGCGCTGGGGATCACCAAGGTGGCGCAGGAGGCCAAGACCAACCTTCGCTACTACAAGTCGACCGACGAGGCCCTCGCGGCTGCGCAGGCGGCGGGGACGGATGTGCAGCTGTGCTGCTTCATGAACGCGACACCCGTCGCCGACGTGCGGGCGGTCTGCGACAGCGGCCATGTGATGCCGCAGAAGAGCACCTTCTTCCACCCGAAGATCCCCAACGGCCTGGTGTTCCACGATCTGCGCGCCGGCGCCGGGGACACGCGTGGCTGAGGCCGATCGCGGCGCCGGCGGCTCGCCCCGCGGCACCCGCGAGCTGATGCCGCCGGCGACCGGCCGGCGCCAGCGCGTGGTCCGGGCGCTGCTCGACGAGTTCGAGGCGTGGGGCTACGGCCGCGTCGCGACGCCGCTGGTCGAGTACTACGACGTGATCGCCCGCGGCCTCACCGAGGCCGATCGGGCGCAGTGCGTGCGCTTCATCGAGGCCGGCACCGGCACGGTGGTGGCGCTGCGCGCCGACGTGACCCCGCAGATCGCCCGCATGGCGGCCGGACGCCTGGGCGGTGAGCTCGAGGCCGAGGCCGTGCATCGTTTCTGCTACGCCGCCGACGTCGTGCGCCAGCCGTCGGCCCCCGGCGAGCAGACCGAGCAGCACCAGGTCGGCGTCGAGCTCATCGGCGCCGGCGACGTGTGGGCCGACGTCGAGCTGGTGGCGCTGTGCGCCGCGGCGCTCCGGCGGGTGGGCCTCGCCGACTTCTCGATCGACATCGCCCATGCCCAGCTCGCGGGCGCCGTGATCGATGCGCTCGCGCTGCCAGCCGACGTGCGGACGCGGGTCCACGGTCGGCTCGCCCGCAAGGATCGCGACGGCGTCGAGGCGGTGCTGCGCGACGCCGGGCTCTCGGCCGGACCCGCGGGCGCCGTCGCGAGCCTGTGCGACCGCATGGGCCCACCGGACATCGTCGCGCGCGCCCGCGAAGAGCTCGGTGCCTTGCTGCCGGCGCCCATCATCGCGTCCCTGGGCGCCCTGGTCGACGCCATCGGCCAGTACGACGCCACGCTGGCTTCGAGTCTCGTCGTCGATCTCGGCGAGACCCGCGGGTTCGACTACTATAGCGGCGCGCGCCTGCGGGTGTGGGTGCCCGGCGTGCCGCGGCCGGTCGTCCGTGGTGGACGCTACGACGGCATGCTCGGGCGCTACGGCGCCTCTCGACCCGCGACCGGTTTTGCGATCGATCTCGACGCCCTCGACCGAGCGCTCGGCGATCGCGGCGGTGAGGTGGCAGGCGCCGCCGCGATCCATCTCGTCGTGGTCGATCCGTCGGTGGGGTCGATGCACGGCCAGCTCGGCGGTCTCGCGGCCGATGCCGCCCGCCATGCGCGCACCGCAGGCCTGCGCGCGTGGGTGCAGCACGCCCGCGACGAGGATGGCGCCAGGGCAGCGGCCGATCGGGTGGGCGCGCGATACCTGAGCTGGATCATCGCCGACGGCGACGTCTTGCGCGTGCGCGTGTGGACGCGCGAGGCCGACGGTTGGCAGCGCACCGAGCAGGGGAACGAGGCACCATGAGTACGCTGATCGTGGTCGGCGCCCAGTGGGGCGACGAGGGCAAGGGCAAGGTCGTCGACGCGGTCGCGGCCCAGGCGGACGTGGTCGCTCGCTACGCGGGGGGCAACAACGCCGGACACACGCTCGTGGTCGACGGTCGCAAGATCGTCACCCACCTGGTGCCGTCGGGGTGCCTGTACCCGGACACGCGCTGCGTGCTCGGGGCCGGGATGGTGATCGATCCCGACGTGCTGGCGAAGGAGGTCGCGTCGCTGCAGGCGTTGGGACTGTTGATGCGCGACGAGCTCCGCGTATCGCTGCACGCCCACGTCATCTTCGGGTTCCACCGCGACCTCGACGGGCTGCGCGAGGATCTGGCCCAGGGCCCGCGCGCGATCGGGACCACGCGCCGCGGCATCGGTCCGGCCTACGAGGCCAAGGCGGCCCGCCGCGGGATCCAGATCCGCGACCTGTTCGATCCGCCGACGCTGCGGGCCCGGCTCGAGCACAACCGCGACGCGCTCACGCCCGAACTCACCCGGCTCGGCCGCGAGGACGCGATCTCCGTCGACACGCTGATGGCCGCCGCCGAGCCGTGGGCGCGGTTCTTCGAGCCGATGATCTGCGACGCGAGCGCGCTGTGCCACGGGGCGATCCGCGACGGCAAGCGGGTGCTGTTCGAGGGCGCTCAGGGTGCGCTGCTCGATCTCGATCATGGCACCTATCCCTACGTGACGTCGTCGAACACCACCGCCGGCGGTGTGTGCACCGGTCTCGGTGTCGGGCCCACGGCGATCGACGCGGTGTGGGGGATCAGCAAGGCGTACGCGACCCGCGTCGGGGCAGGGCCGTTCCCGTCGCGCCTCGACGACGCGGTGGGCCAGCGGCTGCGCGAGGTCGGCGGTGAATACGGGGCGACCACCGGGCGGCCGCGGGACTGCGGCTGGCTCGATCTCGTCGCGCTGCGCTACGCGGCGCGGCTGTCGGGCATGACGGGCCTGTGCATCACCAAACTCGACGTGCTCGCCGAGCTCGGACGCGCCGAGGTGTGCGTCGGCTACGAAGATGGTGTCGATCCCGGACGCGACGGTCTCGCGAACGCGCGGCCTGTCGTCGAGGTCGTCGAGGGCTTCGACGATCCTGGCCTGGCCGGTGCCCTGGCCCAGGCCCGCACGTTCGAGGCGATGCCGCGGGCCGCCCGCGTCTACCTCGACCGCGTCGCCGAATCTGTCGACGTCCCGATCGCGCTGGTCTCGATCGGGGCCGAGCGCGACCAGACCATCTTCGTGCAGCGCCCGTTCGAGTGACGCGATGCGTCGAGGGCTCGAGGGCGATGGGCGGGCCGGTGCGGACGCGCAGCCCGGTCCGGACGCGCAGCCCGGTCCGAACGCGCAGCCCGGTCCGAACGCGAAAGATCGGGCGGCCGCGCGCATCCAAGCCCGCCCGTCCTGCCCGCGGGAACCCCGGGGCAGCCGCGCCGTGAAACCCCAGGCGCCGAGCATGCGCCCCCCGTGGCCCGTTCTGCGCCCGCGGCAGCCAGGGCGCGCCAAGACGCGCCCTTCGCCCACCCGCGCCCGACCCTGGCGAGGATCGCCGCCCATGGCCCGCCCAGTGCCGAGCCCCCCGTGACGATGACCCCATCGGCGACCCCCACCCCATCGGCGACCCCCATCGCCGATCCGCCCGCCTCGGCGGTTGTAACGCCGCTGCCCATTCCCCTATACTCCGGTCGGCTCCGAACTCCCGCGAAGCGCTACGGCGCCCCGCGTTCTTGCTCGCCCGTGCGGGCGCAGGAAGTCAGCGCATGAAGATCGAATGCGACAAGTGTGGCGCGAAGTACTCGATTGCCGACGAGAAGGTCCGCGGCAAGACGTTCAAGATCCGCTGCAAGAAGTGCAGCAACGTCATCATCGTCCGCGACAAGGCGGCGGGCGTGGGCGCGCTGGGCGGTGAGGCCGAGGCTCCCGCTGCGGTCGGATGGCACCTCGCCATCAACGGCGAGACCATCGGACCGATGTCCGAGGACGACGTCCGTCAGCGCTTCGCCGCCGGCGAAATCGACCGCGACACGGCGCTGTGGCAGGAGGGCTTCGAGGATTGGCTCCCGCTCGGGGACGTCGACACCTTCGCGGATCTCGCCGCGGGCGGGGCCGCGGCCGAGGATCCGTTCGCCAGCGCCAACCACGACGAGTACGCCGCCGCGGCCGCCCAGCGTGGGCACGCCAGCGCGGCGATGGCTGCAGCGGCGCCGGTCGCCCGAGCTGCGTCTTCGGGCGGCGCCGCGCTCTCCGAGCCCAGCTCGCCGCGGGTGACCCGGCTCACCGGTCAGCGCAACGAGAACTCGGTGCTGTTCTCGCTCGACAGCCTGCAATCGCTCGCCACGGGCGGACCCAGCGCCGCCAACGCGCGCGCGACCCAGCAGCCACGCTCCGGCCCCCGCGGGCTCGCGACCCAGGCCCCGTCGTCGGAGGGCTCCGGCCTCATCGACATCCGCGCCCTCGGGGCGATGGTCGGGTCCGACGCGGGCCCGAGCCCGGTCGCCTTCGGGCCCAAGCCCGACGACGCGGCGTTGCCGAGCTTCGGCGGCGCGAGCCTGGGCGGCCTCGTGTCGGCACCGCTGGTGCCCCAGGTCCATGCGCACGATCACGCGACCCCGATGATGGCCGCCGCGCCGGTGCAGCAGCAGCGTTCGAACGCGCCGCTGTACGTCATCATGGTCGTGCTGATCCTCGCGGTCGCCGGCCTCACGGTCTTCGTGGTCATGCGGCCCAGCGAGACCGTCGTGGTCAACCAGGCGGCCACCAACGACGCACCCATCGCCAAGGACGCGGCCAAGGGCAAGGACGATGCGGACGCCGACAAGGACAAGGACAAGGACAAGGACAAGGACAAGGACGAGGACGAGGACAAGGACAAGGACCCCGAGCCCGAGCCCGAGCCCCGCCCCGAGCCCCGCCCCGAGCCCGTGCCGGACCCCGAGCAAGGCCCCAAGCCCGGCTCCGAGCCCAAGCCCGAGCCCGAGCCCAAGCCCGGCCCCGAGCCCGAGCCCGGCCCCAAGCCCGACCCCGGCGGCGAGAAGGGCGAGGTCCTGGTGGCGCTGGCCGGCGACATGGGCTCCGGGAGCAAGCCCACGGCGGTGTACAAGCTGATCCTCGCGGAGAAGGCCGACTTCCTGATCATCCCCGGCGACTTCGACTACAAGCACAATCCGAAGACCTTTATACAGGAGATCGACGATGTGCTCGGCGCGGAGTACCCGGTGTTCCTGGCCATCGGCAATCACGACACCAAGAAGTG
>JBBQJI010000063.1:0-36616 GCA_038325765.1 Nannocystales bacterium | reverse complement strand
CGAGCACGACGCGCCGAGCGTGGACAGTGTTCGAGCAGAGAGCGCCGCGGGCTCGATCGGCGGACCGAAATCGCGCTGTGGACGCTCTTGGTTCTGCGAGCGTTGACCAGCGGGTCGAGAGGAATGGAGAGCGCTTAACAGCTGGGCCTGTTTTCGCGGGACGGGTCGGCGAACGTTTAACTGGCCACGCCGGCGAAGACGTCGAGGGCGTGTTCCGCCGCGCGCTCTCTGCTCTCGCCGCGGGGACAGAACGCGCGCGAAGAGCGAGCGCTCGTCGACGAGTGCTGGCGCCCCTCGGTGGTGCTGCCGTGGTATGCACCAACGAATGCGGTGTCTTCTCACCGCGCGGAGGAGCAACGTTTCGCGTGCCGGCTGGAGATGCTCAGCGTGTGTGGTTCCCCGAGATGCTCGAGATCCTCGTCGCCGCATGGTCGCCCTCGACCACCTGGGACCAGCTCGTTGAGCTGTGTGGCCGCCTCACCGATCTTCGGACGGATCTCCGAAAGTCGCGCGGGATCCAGGCGCCGCTGATGAAGTGCTCGAAGTGCGGCAGCGTCTCGCGAGGGGACATCAAGGGCGTGTCCGTCAGATCGGCGCTCTTCGCGCTCCGGAAGGCCGGCGCGATCTCTGATACCGACTTCCAGCGCCTCGACCACGACTGGAAGAAGCACAGAGCTGTGCGCGGGCTCGATGCGCTCGGTAAGAAGAACGATGCGTCGTCAGCCACCACGACCAGCGATCCATCCGGGTGCTGCTAACTCATGAACACGCACGACTCGATCCCGTCTGCGTAATCCGGCACATGAAACAGATACGCGGCTGCCATCGCGAAGAGCCCGTCGTGGGCGAACTCGCCGGCGAACGAAGTCCGCGGCTGCGCCACGGCGGACTCGAGCAGCCCGCGATCTCGGAGGCCGGGCGAGCCGCCGTAGGTTTCGAGCTGCGTCGCGTGCAGCTCGAGCACGTCCTCCACGTCGAGGAACAGTGGTTCGTCCGAGCTCACTTCGACGGCTTCCGGAGGGTCTCGTCATGGAACGCCATGGCTGGCCCGAGGCCAGCCCGGGACGCTAGGAACGTCCACTTGACCACCTCGGACGGCTGGGAACACGCGCCTGACCGAGCGGGCTCCGCCGGGCCAAGTGGGACTCCCGCTTGACGAAAGAGCCATGGGGCCGTCGTTTCGGGCCGACGTGTGGACCGCCCTCGAGCACGCGCCGGACTTGTCCGTCGCCGACGTCGCCCGGAAGGCCTCGTGCTCGTTCGCGACGGCGTGGCAGACGGCTCAGGACCATCGCCTCCTGCGCGCGTCCCGCGCGCGGGGGTGACCCGCTGGTTTGCAGCGAAACCATAGCAACTTCAAGCTCCTGTGCGTGTCCGCCGCCGTGAAGCGCTCCATCCTCTTGGCGAAGTCGAGCAGCGAGCGGCTCAGGCGGTCGACCTTGCAGACGACGATCACGTCGACTTTGCCGGCCTCGACGTCGGCGAGCAACCGCGGTGAACGCGGGCCGGTCGGTGTCCGCGGCAACGAGTCCTTGCCGACGTGCGCCGGACGGGGTCCAAGGCGCGGCCCGTGCGTGCGGCACCCGCTAGTTGTCGGTCACGATCATCGAGCCCATGAGCTGCTCGGTGTACGCGTAGTTTCCGTCCTGCTGGAATTGGCCGTCGCTCCAGTCGAACTCGGTCAGCCAGACACGGCCGGGCCCGTCGTCGCGGTACCCGATCGACACCTGATTGGCGGACCACCCCGCGAGCGGGACCACCTCGGGGTAGTCGATGATGTTGTTGGCGCCGCACCCCGACTCGAAGAGCTGGATCCCGACGAAGGCATTTTCAGACCAGAACGGATCGCCCGGGCTGAACTGCTCGACGGTCGGCGCGATGTCGGTGCACGATCCGATCTGGACGCCGTCTGGCGGTACCATCTCGTCGAACACCGCGTTGAAGACGTTGTCGGTGATGCTGTACTCGGTGAGCACGACGCCACCGTTCTGGACGTAGTCCTGGATGACCTGCCCGTCGAAGATGCCGGTCCGCGTGATGAGGATCGCCTGCGTGTTCTCGTCCGGCGTACACGACTCGACGACGTTCAGCTCGACGTCGGCGGGGATGAACGTCGCGACGTCGAGGCCCGATTGCCCGCAGAGCATGAGATCCGGCCGCAGCGTGCTGCCCGTGGTGATCGCGACGCACCACTGCGCGAGCGTGCCGCCGTTGCTGTCGACCTCGTCGAGCACGCTGAGCTCCCACGAGCCGTTGCCCGGCCCGATGGTTTCGTTGACATAGGCGTCCAGGTTGCCGGCGGGCTGCACTGTCCCCGAGATCGCCGGCGTGCCCACGCACGTCGGCGGCGCTGCGGCATCTTGGTCGAACGTGGCGTTGATGTCATCGCCCGTGGCGCATTGGTTGTTGGCGAGGGACACGGTTTGGTTGGTGCCGACGTGACGAACGTCGATGGCGAGATCGCCGACGGCGGCGTGCGTGCCGGTGACGAGCACGTCGACGTCGATCACCTCGCCCGCAAGACCCGCCACGGGGATCGTGCTCTGCGTCAGCACGCCCGACCCGGGCCCGATCGCTGCGTTCGGCGAGGTGCAGAACGTGTGCAAGCCCGCGCAGCTGTCCGCGACGATCTCGCACGCGGCCGTGCACGTGGGCGTCCCACCCTCGAATCCGAGGGCCACACACGTCGTGACGCCGAAGTCGCCCGTGTCGCACTCCTCGCCAGGGTCCTGATCGCCGTTGCCGCAGCCGACGCACTCGTCGACGTCGAAGCTGCAGTCGCTGGCGCAGGAGAGCACGCCGCCGTCGGTCCCGAGTGAGGCGCAGCTCTCGCCGCCCAAGGCCGCGCCGTCACAGTCTTCGGTGCCATTGATGATGCCGTCGCCGCACACGAAGCAGCCCGACA
Source organism: Nannocystales bacterium (assembly GCA_038325765.1). Taxonomy (GTDB): domain Bacteria; phylum Myxococcota_A; class Polyangia; order Nannocystales; family Nannocystaceae; genus Xiheibacterium. The sequence goes on along the minus strand of JBBQJI010000063.1, from coordinate 33,711 downwards.
CGTCGAAGCTGTTGCAGTCGGCCGCGCACGCGAGCGTGCCGCTGTCGAAGTCCTGGGACTCGCAGTCTTCGCCACCCAGAAGCGCACCGTCGCAGACCTCGGGACCGGCGATGATGCCGTCGCCACACACGTAGTCTTCACAGCCGGTGGTGATGAAGGTGCAATCGGCGGCGCAATCGAGCTCGCCGCCGTCGAAGCCGAGGCTCATGCAGTCCGCGCCCTCGAATTCGTTGCCCTCACACTGCTCGTCGCCTTGGACGTCGCCGTCCCCACACTCGAACGTGCAGCCGCTGGTGTCGAGCGTGCAGTCGCTGTTGCACGCGAGCACGCCGCCCGAGAAGTCCTCGCTCACGCAGGTGCGACCGTCGAGATTGTCGCCATCGCACAACTCGTCGGCTTGCAGATCGACGTCGCCGTCGCCACAGCCAACGAAGCCGGTCGTCGATTCCTCGCTCGAGCTCGAGCTGTCGGGATCGACCGACGTCATCGTCGTCGGATCCACGGTCGTCGACGTGTCGGGGTCGAGGCTCGTCGACGAGCTCGACGACGCGTCGCTCGTACCGGTGCTTTCGTCGTCGGTGGTGGCCGATGTGTCATCGCCGGGACATCCAGCGAGCAGGGTCGGCACGATGAGGTGGCAAGCGCGGAGCAACGTTCGCGAGCTCGAAATCATCCCCGCAGCGTCGCCAAAGCACGAACCCGACGCAAGGGCAGCTCCATCGCACGGGCTCGCGCTGTCGCCTTCACTGCGCTCGCGACGAACCGCGCCGACGCGAGCAGCGGCGGCGATCGTCGCGCACCCAAGCGTGGGTCGCGGGGTCACAGGCCCCAGCCGCTGGGCCTGCACCCAGTCGATTCGTCCTCCACCCTGGTGTGCTCGAGCGATCTCGAACTGGGAACCCGTGGAAGGCGGCCGGGCCGGGGATGCTGGGAGCCGTCACCGTGAGGGGGGGCACACGGTCGAGGGGGTCGCGTGCGCGCAGAAGCTCGGTACCGGCCACGCCGACCCCCTCGCGCTCACCCCTGCGGCTGCGTGTACACCACCCGCGCGTCGACGGGCGGCACACCGACGTTCTGCACCGAGCCATCGGCCCACGTGATCTGCAGCTCGCCCACGTCGCTGTCGGTGCCCAGACCGAAGTGACACGCCGTCTCACCACCGGCACCGAGCGCGGGTCGCTGGGTGTGGAAGCAGGTCTGCACACCCGCCGCGGTGTCGAGCTCGACGATCGCGCCGAGGGCGGCTCGATTGCCGCCGCGGCCGACGAGGGCGACGTCCACGAAGTGGTGATCGGCGGGCACCGCCACGTTGCGCCACACCCGGAGCGGTCCGCCCCACGCGGCGGTGACGATGTCCCACGCGCCGTCGCCGTCGAGATCGCCGATGAGCGAACCCTTGCCCGAGGCCGGATCCGCGAGGGCCGACGTCCAGGTGCGCTCGGTGAAGGTGACGTCACCGAGGTTCTCGAAGAACGCGTCGACGGACGGCACGTTGGCCGTGATCGGGCCGCCGCTGAAATACAGATCGAGATCGCCGTCGTTGTCGTGATCCCACAGGTGGGCGGCCCAGGTCACCGATGGCCGTTCCCACGGCGACATCGCCCGCTCGATGCCCGCGACCTTCGAGACGTTCTCGAAGACGCCGCCCCCGGTGTTGAGCATGAGTACGTTCGCGCCGATGTTGGTGAATGCCAGATCGACCAGGCCATCGCCGTCGACGTCGCCCAACGCCAGCCCCATGCCGTTCACGGCGTGGATGCGCACCCCCGAGGACGCGGAGACATCGGTGAACGTCCAGCCCCCGGCGCCGCCTGGCCCGTCATTGCGCCACACCTCGTTCGGATCCCCGATCTCTCCGCCGACGTCGTCGTTGATGACGATGAGATCCTGATCACCGTCGCGCTCGATGTCGATCCACGCCGCCGAGAATCCGACGGACGGGCCGACCACGGGCGCCATGTCGCTGCTGCGCTCGACGAAGACGCCGCCGTCGTTGCGGTACAGGTGATCCTCGGCGCGGATCTCCGAGCCGAGCACGGGGAAGCACCAGGCGTGGTTGACGACGTAGAGATCGAGGTCGTCGTCGCCGTCGTAGTCGCCGAACGCCACACCCATCGTGCGCTGGCTGTCGAGCCCCAGGCCCGCCGCGTCGGTGATGTCGACGAAGGTGGCAGCACCGTCCTCCACCAGGCGGTTCTCGAACATCCGGTTGGTGCCGCGGCGGCCGATGAAAAGGTCGAGATCCGAGTCGCCGTCGAGGTCGATGAACGTCGCCATCGCCACCGCGTCGACGCCGGCCAGGCCCGCCGCATCGGTCACGTCTGCGAACCCCGGCAGCCCACCCAGCCCCTGCGGGCCGAGGTTGCGGTGCAGTCGCCCACCGTCGCCGCCGACGTGACCGACGTACAGATCGGGCAGGCCGTCGCCGTCGTAGTCGCCCATGGCGAGTCCGGTGTGGCTCTGCGCGCACTCGGGATCGGCGCCCGTGACGTCGTGGGTCTGCGCCAGTCCGGTGGGCTCGGCGATGTCCTCGAACGACGGCGCGACGACCATCAGTGGGTACGTGGACGCGGCCTGTGGCGCGTCGGCCCACCCCAACGACAGCGTGCGCACCCCGAGCGGGGTGTCGGCGGGGACCCGCCACACGCCGACGGGAAAATCGACATTCAACGCCTCGTCGGGCGCGCCGAGCTCGACACCATCGAGCGAGAGCACCACGGTCTCGAGCGGCGCGGGCGCGGTCAGGTAGAACCATCCGCCGGCGGCCGCGACCTCCGACACGAGCAGCGCGTTGGGCGGATCCGGCAACACCTCACCCGTGTCGGAGTCGGCCGCGGTGTCCGAGCCATCGGCGGGGACCGCGGTCTCGGTGGATGCGGTCGTCGAGGTCACGTCGGGCGTCGCGCTGGTCTCCGAGCTCGACGTGGCGCCGGTGTCAGCGCCCGGGGTCGGCCCCTCCGACGTCGTTGTCGGATCGGTGACCGGCACCAGGCCGTCCGGCGAGCACGCCGTCGCTGCCGTCCAACCCGACAGCACCACCGCGAGCGGACGCCACCCGCCAAGCCAAGCCCATCGAACCACCGCGCAACGGTAGCAGGAACATGGCGCGGCACGCCACTCGGGCTCGGGGATCCCGACGGCAACCTCGTCGAGGTCTACGCGCGGCTCACCTCCGAGGATCTCGGCGCCGAGCCGGAGGACGTCGAGCCCACGGCGCGCCCATGATGCCGCGATCGCCCACCACCTCCGCGCGTCGGTGCACCATCCCCTGGCCGGGCGGCGCGCCGCCCGAGCCACAGACGGATCCCGAGCGCACTCGAAGGGCTGGTGCTCACCGACATGTCGATGCCGGTGATGGATGGACCCGCGACGCTCCTCGCGCTCACAGCGATGGATCCCGCGGTGAAGATCATCGGCTCGAGCGGCTTCGAGCCGAGCGAGAAGGTTTCGCCGGGCCTCGGCGGCAGCGTGGGGTCGTTCCTCGCCAAGCCCTACACCGCCCAGGGCCTACTGCAGGAGGTGCGTCGTGTGCTCGACGGACCCCAGGGCCGATCTTGCGGCTGCGGACCAGCCGGCGAACACCTCGGCCAGCGGCGCGAAGAACAGGGGCGCAGTGAGGGTGAGCCATGCGAGATGCAGCGCGACCGCGACGGTACGCGGCAGCGACGCTGCGCGACGACGGCGGCGCAGCGCCATCTCACCGAGGACGGCGGCGCCCTGCAGCGCGAAGAAGGCCATCATCGTGCCCGCGTACACGCTCGGTCGACCGAGGCACGCCAGCACGAAGTACTCGTGCATCGCGCCGCTGCACGCGAACACGCCCGCCGTGGCGAGGGCCGGCCTGTGGCGGCCGCCCAGCGGCAAGAACAGGTAGCGGCTGGCAAAGTGGTGGACGAACAGGTTCCAGCGGTTGCCCCAGAAGTCGCGGGGCGATCGGGCCTTGGGCGGCGTGTCGAACACCTCGTCGAAGTCGACACCCGCGGCGATCATGAACGCGGCGGTGACCAGATCCGCGAGGGCAGACAGCGCGAGCCAGCAGAACCACAGCGCCCAGAAGCCCTCGACGAAGCGGTTGGCGTGGACCTCCGGCACCATCGCACCCAAGAAATACAGCGCGGCGGCAGGCGGCAGCTTGACGAGCCCGCGGCCGCCGCGACGCAGCCCGCGGCTGCGCACGGCGACCGCCGCAGCCTCGGTCGCGGGCCACGTCGACTCCGGCGGGACCAGGAACCACAGCGCGAAGCGGAACGGGCCCGCGGCCATCGCCGGATCGCGCGGCCCACCGTGCGCCGCCATCCACGACTTGGCGGCGCCGGCCACCGCGAGCGCGGCGAAGACGATGCGCACCGGCGTCCACGTGGTCGGCAGGGCGAACGGCATCGCGACGCAGATGATCACGGCCGGCCACGCGCCTAGCCAGCCGCGGCGCCCTGCCAGCGCCCGCCAGCTCCAGCCGACGGCGAACACCCACCCGACGGGCGCGAGGATCGCGACGGGCCACACGCGGCGCAGCCTACCCCGGCGGCACGAACTCGTCGCAGGCGCTCTTGATCACGCCGATCGCCTCGAGGAACAGCGGCCCGTAGGGCTGACAGATCGGTCCGACGAAGCCGTAGGTGAACATGTCCGTGAATTCGAGGATGCGGTGGGCGACTTCGGCACCGTCGATGCCACCGGTGCACTTGTCGAGCTCGGGGCACTGCGGCTCGTCGGCGGGTCCCACCAGCGACAGCACGACCACCTTGCTCTCGTCGCCACCCTTCGCGGCGACCACCGCCTGGAACCATCCGGCCGGCTCACCCGGGGATCCGGCCTGGGGATCCTGCAGGCAGCCGTCGACCTCGTGGTCGTCCTCTTCGTCGGTGATGATCACGACGACGAGCAGCGCGTCGTCGCGCACGAAGCCCTCGTTGCACGTCCCGGGGCCGCCGAGCCCGGGCGAGAGCGCGGACGACAGCGACCCCATCGGCCGCTCGTCGCCGTCGCCGGAGCTGCCGATCTGCGCGGCGCATGCGAACGCGGTCTCGAGGTCGTCTTGTTCGGTCATGTAGCGCGCCCCAGACGCGAAGGGCCCGCACGTCGCCTGGCTGGAGTCGACGCCCGCAGTCTCGGTGATGAGTCGGCCGTCCTGCAACGGTAGGCACGAGGTATCGCCGGTGTAGGTGTCCGACGAGATCACGCCGACGTGGTACCCGAGCGTGTCGGCGAGCTCGGTCCGCATGCCCTCGATGAGGGCGGGGAAGCTCGACACCAGGTTGAGCTGCTCGTCGGCCATGCTGCCCGAGTTGTCGATCACGAACAGCAGGTCGACCTTCTTGCAGCCCCCGTCCGAGCTGGTGTCGATGCTCGACGGGTCGGTGCCGTCGCCGCCGTTCACATCGAGCTTCTCCACCGTGTCCGAGTCGTCCGGCTCGATGCCGGTCGTCGGCGACACGGTGACCGAGATCCCGGTCGAGGGCTCGCCGGTGTCGCCGTCGTCGGCTCGAACCCCGTCACCGCAGGCCGCGATCACGAGCACGACGCCGAGTGCGGGGCCGAGGCAGCGGGCGGGCGAGCGGCGTGATGCGGGCACCGCATCAGCATGGGTGCCGGCGCGAGGCCGCGTCAATCGAAGGAGCCCCGATCACGTCGCCGAAGCGCCGCGTCGTCGACGTCGTAGGCCGGCGACTGCAGCGAATGTCAGCAACGCAACACCGCCATCGCCGGGCGACGATCCCGCGCACCCGCAACCCGAAGGCGCGGTGCCATCGATCGCGGGCTCGCCGGTGCCGCCGCTCCCGTCGCCGGTGTCGTCGACATCGTCGCCCTCGCCACTGGTGTCGCCGTCGCCGGTGCCCGTGGTGTCCGCGCCCGGTGGCGTGGGGGCCTCGACACCGACACCGATGGAGATCCACTCGCTCTCGGTTTGGTTGCCAGCGTTGTCGGTGGCGACGAGCTTGAGGTTGTAGGCGCCGGCCGGGAACGAGGTGTTCCAGCGATACGGGGCGTACTCGAGGGTCTGCGTGACCATCTCGCCGTCCACGGGCGCGATGACCAGCTCGACCCCGGCGACGCCCCAGCCATCGCCGTCGCCGACCGTCGCCTCTACTGGCACGTCGGCCTGGCCGCCGGCGCCGACCTCGAACTCCGTGTTGCCGGCGGGCGACAGTACCTGGAGCGTCGGCGGATCGACATCGGGGTTCGCCGACAAGGGCGCGCCGCAGAGCTCCGAGAAGCCACCCAGTGGCCCGGTCTCGCACATCGCCGCGTAGCTGCCCTCGCCTCCCTGACCGGGGTCGATGGGGAACCCCTGGCAGCCCCACGTGGGATCCCAGGCGCCGTCGGCGGTGAAGCACGGCGTCACGTCGATTCCCGATTCCTGCTCGATGAAGTCGATCGCGCGCGAGGCGATCACGCTGCCGGCGACGCCGTTGCACTCGCCCGGTGCCGCCATCTGGGCCCACGAGTGGATCCCGATCACACGCCACGTGTCGTCGCCGCCCAGGCTCGACGCCAGCCGCGTCATCACCGGGCCGCCCGAGTCGCCGCTGCAGATGCCCGTGTTGGCGCCACCGGTGATGATCTCACCCGCGGGCGTGACCGCGTTCACCGGCAGGCTGACGAATTTCTTGCGACCGCTGCCGCCGTCCTGGTCGCGGCCGTAGCCGACGTGGGTGACCTGCGTGCCGGTGCCGAGGATCGACTCCTCGCAACCGAACGCGATCGGCGTCACGGGGATGTTGTCGACCGGCGCCGCGAGCTTGCAGAAGCCGAAGTCGTCGCCGGTCGCGGTGTTGACGAAGCCCGGGTAGGCGCGGCAGTACTCCGTCGCGGCGAGCTCCACGGCCACCTCGGAGCGCTCACCGAACCGCACGCTCGCGCTGACGTCGCCCGGAACGCAGTGCGCCGCGGTCAGGACGATCTGCGGGTGGACGAGGGCGCCGGTGCACGCCGAGTTGCCGGTGGCGAGATACACGACCGACGGCCACGCACACTGCTCGGTCTCATCGCCGCCGTAGATCTGGGTGCTCGGCGCGTCGATCCCCAAGACCTCGCCGTCGTCCTCGGGCGCCGCCGTGGCGATCGTGGGCACGAGCACGAGGACTGTGGAACAGAGGGACCAGCGCATGCCAGATAGCTGGCATGACGAACGCAAAAGAACAACATTAATCCCGGATCATCGGCGTCATGGGCGTCATCGGCGTCATCGGCGTCATCGGCGTCATCGGCGTCATCGGCGTCATCGGCGTCATGGGCCTCATGCTCCGAGATCCTGCGCTGGACGGGGTCGGGTGGGACCCCCGGCGGCGGCGGCCTCGCCCTCGCCTCGCGGGCCCGCAGACGCGGCCGTATGGGTCCGCTCGGTTTGTGCCTTGCCCAAAGGGTCGAGCCTTGGGGAACATGCTCCGGTGATGCGTCGCATGCTCGCTGTGCTCGCGCTCGCGACCGTTGGTGGTTGCGCGGGTGCAGGCGGCATCCCGGATCAGCGGGACACGTCGGTGTTCAGCTCCACGGCCCCGGGCAACACCGACGCGGACGACGACGCGGGTCCGTCCTCCGACGCCGCGCCCAGCACGGTGTCGGCGGGCGACTCCGACGATCCGTCGCTGCCGACCGACTCGGACAGCGACAGCGACAGCGACAGCGACGGCGACGTTCCGCCGCCGGGCTGTGGCGATGGCATCGTCGATGCCGACGAGGACTGCGACCTCGGCGACGCCAACGACGACGCCGGGCCGTGCAAGGCGAACTGCAGCCATCAGATCTGCGGCGACGGTTTCGTCGGGCCCGGCGAGGGCTGCGACGACGCCAACGTCGTCGACGACGACACTTGCAACAACGCCTGCTTGCCGACCTCGTGCGGCGACGCGGTCGTCAACGGCGATGAGGCCTGCGACGACGGCAACGACGACGACGGCGATGAATGCCCCGGCAACTGCCAGCCCGCGGTGTGCGGCGACGGCTTCGTGCACGCCGCCATCGAGCAGTGCGACGAGGGCGCGACCACGGCCAGCTGCGACGGCGACTGCACCGCGGTCTCGTGCGGCGACGGCTTCGTCAACGCCGCCGCCGGCGAGGTGTGCGACGACGCCAACGCCAACCCCGGCGATGCCTGCACCACCGCGTGCCTGCCAGCGGTGTGCGGCGATGGCCTCGTGTACGCGGGCGTCGAGGCGTGCGACGACGGCAACGCCAACTCGGGCGACGGCTGCTCGGCGCAGTGCGCCTACGAGTTCCCCGCGGCGTGCGAGGCCGGCACGGATCCGTTGTACGGCGCCGGATGGGTGGTCTGCGCGGCCGACCAGAACACCGCGTGGATCTCGTCGACCACCCCCGGCGGCGGGCTCTACCACCCCACCGCGATCTGCCAGTCACTCGGCTACGCGGGCTACGACGCGCAAGGCGGCACCTGCGGCAACATCTGCGGCTACTGCGAGGGTGCGACCAGCTGCATGGCGGACGGCAACGAATTCTACGACGGCGGCGGCGACTCCTGCGGCTCGGACGACCTCGGCCAGATCCTCTGCTACACGGTGATGTGGCGCTGCGTGAACTAGCGGCACGCGTCCGGCCGGCATGTCCGCGCACAAAGGGGCGCGCGCAGAGCATCTCCCCGCGCGCGCCCCCTCGCCTTCCCTCCGCTTCCGATCCGCTCAGCTCGGCGCGCCGACCACCGTTGCCTCGCGCACGGTGCCGCCGCCGGCCAAAGGTTCGAGCGCGGCGGCGAGCACCTCGACCATGTCGTCGGCGTGCAGGATCTCGAGGGCTTCGCGGACGTTCTCGGGGATGTCGTCGACGTCGCGCACGTTCTTGCCGGGCAAGATCACCCGCTTGATGCCGGCGCGATGGGCCGCGATCACCTTCTCCTTGATGCCGCCGACCGGCAGCACTCGGCCGCGCAGCGTCACCTCGCCGGTCATCGCCGTGTCCGAGCGCACCTTGCGACCGGTGAACAGCGACGTGAGGGCGGTGAACATGGTCACCCCCGCCGAGGGCCCGTCCTTGGGCACCGCCCCCGCCGGCACGTGGATGTGCACGTCGTGGGACTCCAGCGCGCCGATGTCGACGCCGAGCGCGTCGGCGTTGCTGCGCACGAAGGTGAGCGCCGCCTTCGCCGATTCCTGCATCACCTCGCCGAGCTGACCGGTGATCTGCAGCGCGCCCTTGCCCGGCATCTTCGAGGTCTCGATGAACAAGATGTCACCGCCCACCGGGGTCCACGCCAGGCCAGTGGCCACGCCCGCCACCGCGGTGCGCTCGGCGACCTCGTTGAAGAACCGCACCTTGCCCAGGTACTTGCCGAGATCCGCGGCGTCGATCACCAGCTGCGGTGTCTTGCCGGCGCTGCCCCGCACCGTCTCGAGCGCGAGCGCCCGGCACAGCTTGGTGATCTCCCGGGTGAGCTGGCGGACGCCGGCCTCGCGGGTGTAATCGCGGATGATCGCATCGAGCGCGTCGTCGGTGATCGACAGCGATTCCTCGTCGAGCGCGTGCTCCCCGAGCTTGCGCGGCACCAGGTGGCCCCGCGCGATGTGGCGCTTCTCGTCGGTGGTGTAGCCCGACAGCTCGATGATCTCGAGTCGATCCCGCAGCGGCGGCGACAGCGGCTCGAGGCTGTTGGCGGTGGCGATGAACATCACCTCCGACATGTCGAACGGCAGCTCGAGATAGTGATCGGTGAACGTCCGGTTCTGCTCGGGGTCGAGCAGCTCGAGCAGCGCGGCCTCGGGCGAGCCCATCCAGCCCTGGGTGAGCTTGTCGATCTCGTCGAGCAAGATGACAGGATTCTTGACCTTCACCTTGCGCAGCGCCGAGATGAGCCGGCCCGGCAGCGCGCCGACGTAGGTGCGCCGGTGACCGCGGATCTCGGCCTCGTCGCGCACACCGCCGAGGGACACGCGGATGAACGGCCGCCCCGTGGCGTCGGCGATCGACTGCCCCAGCGAGGTCTTGCCGACGCCGGGCGGGCCCGCGAGACACAGGAGCGAGCCGCGGGCGCTGCCCGACAGCTTGGCCACCGCGAGGTGCTCGAGGATCCGCCGCTTGACCTTGTCGAGCCCGAAGTGGTCCTCGTCGAGCTTCTTCGCCACCGCGTCGATGTCGAGCGAGGTGTCGGCCCGCGTATCCCACGGCATGTCGGCGATCCACTCGAGATAGTTGCGGGTGACGTTGGCGTCGGGGGCCGCGGGGTTCAGCGCCTCGAGCCGCTTGAGCTCGCGCGCCACCACCTTCTCGGCCTCCTCGGGCAGATTCGCGTCCTCGAGCTTCTTGCGCAGCGCTGCGATCTCGTTGCCACCCTCTTCGGTGTCGCCGAGTTCCTTCTGGATCGCGCGGAGCTGCTGCCGGAGCATCGCCTCACGCTGGTCCTTGCCCAGCTCGCGGCGGACCTCCTCGCCGATCTTCTGCTTGAGCTCGAAGCGGGCCTTGGCCTCGCCGATGAGCTGGGTGCACAGCCGCAGGCGCTTGATCACGCTGGCGGTGTGCAGCATCTCGACCTCGCGGCTGCGGTCGACGTCGAGGCCGGCGACGATCCGATCGGCGAGCATGCCCGGGTCCCGCTCGGCGTCGATGGATTCGGCGAACTTGGGGCTGGCCTCGGCCGCGAGCGCCCGCAGATGGCCGCGGATCTCGTCGGCGAGCACGCCCGCCTCGACATCATCGGTGTCGACGTCGGGCAGCGGCGTGGCCACGATCCGCATGAAGGGATCGGTCTGCAACACGTCGGCGAGCTCGAAGCGCGACAGGCCCTCGAGGACCACGCGATAGGTGCTGCCATCGCGGCCGCGCTGCACCCGGGCGACGCGGGCGTACGTGCCGACGTCGTACAGATCGGCGCGGCTGGGATCATCGACGTCGGGGTCGCGCTGGATCGCGACGCCGACGATCGAGCCGACCTCGGCGCGCTCGATGAGGGCGACCGAACGCTTGCGCCCGACCGGCATACTCATCGACGATCCGGGCAGCAAGACGCCGCTGCGCAGCGGCAGCAGGGGAATTTCGCGGGGCATGTTCGGGCCGGGGATCCGTGAGGTGGTGTGCTGGCTGGTCATGGTGTGGCTCCGAGGTGGCGACGTGCTTCAGGCACGCAGACCGGGTTCGACATCGACGGTGGTCGGCGCACCGCCACGGATGAGAGTGATCGTGACACGCTGCGCCGCCCGATCTTCCAAGGCGGCGCGCAACTCGAGCGCAGTGGTGACGGCGTCGTCGTCGACCGCGACGATCACGTCGCCGAGCGAGACGCCGGCTTTGCTCGCCGGCCCGTCCTCCTCGAGGGCGACGACGATGAGCGCGCGCCCGCGCCCCAGACGCTCGGCGTAGTCGGTGGGCAGTCGCGCCGGGTGGACGCCGACGCCGATGTAGCCGCGTTGCACGTGGCCGTGGCGCTCGAGCTGGCCGAGCACCCGATTCAAGGTGGTGTCACCGAGGATGACCGACGCGCCGCGGACGATGCCACGCATCGCGAGTCCGACGATCCGGCGCTCGAGGTCGAGCACCAGCGATCCCGAGAAGCCGCGCGGCAGCTGGCGATCGAGCTCGACATAGCGGTCGAGGGTGCCGCCGGCGCCGAGACGCACCGTGCCGGCCACGACGCCGAGCACACCGAAGGCCGCGCGCACCGTGCTCCCGGGCCGGCCGAGCACGAGCACGGGCTCCGCGACGCGCAGGCTGTCGACGCCGCGCCACGACAGCTCGAGCCCGAGACTCGAGCCGGACCCGACGGCGTCCTCGGGCAGCCGCAGCAGCGCGAGATCGAGGGAGGCATCGCGCCCCACCACCTGGGCCTGCAACGTCGCGCCGTCCGGCAACGTTACCAAGGCCACGTCGTCCCGTTCGACCGCGTGCAGCGCCGTGACAAAGGTGCCCGGTTGTCGCCACGGCACGCCGGTGGCGCTGCGGCGGCGTCCGCCCTCGACACGCACGAGTGAGGGACCGAGCGCGGCAGCGTGTTCGGCGAGATCGTTCAGGGTGGGCGGCGTCGTCATCGTGTCGACAACATGGCGCCCCCGAACAGGGCGCCAATCACCCGAACAGGCAGCCCGTACCCCGGATCATCGGGGAGCCAGGCCCAAGATCAGGCCCGCTGCGGGCCACGGCGTCGTTTCTGGCGGGCCGCAACCGGTTGACGAACCATCCCGTGGGCCCAAACTCTGCGGGTTGCGGGTATCGCCCGCGCACAGGAATCCATGAACCGCATCGACCCCACCGTGCAGACCCTGCCCACCGGCGCGCCCGCGCTCGGCGACGATGCCGAGATGCGTGCCGCCGATCGCACGCGGTCGGGGGCCGAAGCGTTCGAGTCGCGCCCACTGGGCGGACGTCTCCTCGCCGGCCCCCGCGCGCTCGTGGTCGCCGACGATCCGTTGGTGCGCCAGGGTCTCAACGCGCGGCTCGGAGCGATCGCAGTGGGAGAGGCGAGCTGCACCGATGACCTCACGGGGGCCCTCGCGCGTACCGACGCCAACGTCGTGCTGTGGGATCTCGGCCCCGAGGCCGCGACCGAGGGCGAGCTCACCGGTCAGGTCTCGCGGCTGCCGGTACCGGTGGTGGCGCTGTTGCCCGCGGGCGCGACCCGGGTGGCGTTGCTCGGCGCCGGCGTGGCGGGGGTGATCGGTCGCGAGGTCGGCGGCCAGGCGATCGCGACCGCCCTGCTCGCGGTGCACCACGGACTGCACGTCGTCGATCGCCAGGGCATCGACGAGCTCGAGCGCCCGGCCCCGACCGAGGTCGTCGCCTCGCGCGTCGATGGTCTGACGAACCGAGAGCACGAGGTCGTGCAGCTCATGGCCGAGGGCCTGTCGAACAAGCAGATCGCCGACCGCCTCGGCATCAGCGCCCACACCGCCAAGTTCCACGTGAACGCCGTGCTCGGCAAGCTCCACGCCAGCACGCGCACCGAGGCGGTCGTGCGCGCCGTGCAGCGCGGCGTCGTCATGCTGTAGCGGCCCCGAGCCGTCGTCGATGGGCCATCACCAGCCGACGAGCATCACGGCGCCGCTGACGGCGACGGCGACGATGACAAACCATCGCACGACCTCGGTGCCGCCGCGCATCTGCCACGCCGCGCCGATCCAGCCGCCCACGACGCCGCCGGCCGCGAGCACCAGCCCCTCGCGCCATCGCACCTGATCCGCGAGTACGAACAGCGGCACCGACACCAGGGTGAAGCCGAGCACCAACGCGACCTTCACCGCGTTGCCGCGCACCGCGGGATGGCCGAGCCCCGTGATGAGCAGCGCCATCAGCGGGAAGCCCACGCCGGCCTGCAGGAAACCGCCGTAGACACCGATCGCGAAGCCCGCGAGCTGGGCGATCGCGCCGGGCGGTCGCGGCTCGGTGGCGGGGGTGATGAAGCGTCCCGGCCTCACGACCAGCGCGATGGCCCATGCCACGAGCACCCCGCCGAATATCGGCCGCAGCAGCGCGTTGGGCAGACGAGTCGCGAGCACGGTGCCCAGCAGCGCACCGACGAGCATCGCCGGCAGCAGCCGCGCGACCAGCCCCAGATCACCCACACCGTTGCGGCGAAACGCCGCGACGGCGGCGAGGTTCTGCGCGAGCACGCCGATGCGCATCGTGCCATTGGCGTGCTGAGGTGGCAGCCCCAGGGCCACCAGCGCCGGCAGCACCAACAATCCGCCACCGCCGGCCATCGTGTTGATCACCGATGCGAGGATCGACACGGCCGCAAGTGCGGCGAGGCCGAGCGCATCGGGGGGCACCGCGGCACCCTAGCAGCGTTCTTGCTACACTGTCGCCACTGATGCGGTGGATCGTCGGCGACATCCAGGGCTGCGCCCGCGAGCTCGAGCACCTGCTCACCGAGATCCGCTTCGATCCCGCGCACGACGAGCTGTGGGCGGCGGGCGACCTCGTCAACCGCGGCCCGGACTCCCTCGACACCGTGCGACTGTGGCGCGACATCGGCGGCCGCGGCGTGCTGGGCAACCATGAGGTGTACGCCCTGTGCGCCCGCGACGGACGGTGGCCGCGCAAACGCGACACCCTCGAGGCCCTGTTCACCGCCGCCGATGCCGACGATCTGCTCGGCGCGCTGCGGGCCCTGCCGGTGTTGGCCTATCTGCCGGCCACGGGCCTGGGCGAGGCCACGTGGCTGGTCCACGCCGGTCTGCACCCGCTGTGGCGCGACCTCGCCTCGGTCGCCACGGCGATCGAGGCCCGCCGCGGCGACGAGGACTGGCTGGCCGGCGACGAGGTCAGCTTCGCGACGCGCGTGCGTTGCTGCACCGCCGATGGTGTGCGCAGCAAGTTCGATCGGGCGCCCGCCGATTGTCCGCCGCCGTACCGACCGTGGGACGCGCTGTACAGCGGTGCAGAGCGGGTCGTGCACGGCCACTGGGCGTGGCGCGGCCACTATCGCACGCCCCGCGTGATCGGACTCGACTCCGGGTGCGTCTACGGCGGACCGCTGACGGCGTGGTGCCAGGACGAGGATCGCATCGTGCAAGTGCTTCCGACCGACGGTCGACGCTGGCACTCGGGCCCCGAATCCTTCGCGGCCTCGGACGCTTGAGCGGCCCGAATCGGCATCACTCGCGCTCGGCGAGGATGTACGCCATCAGAGCGAACGCCGCCGCGTTGCGCTGCAGATGGTCGGGATCGATCTTGTCGACCGTGTCCGCCGAGCTGTGGTGCAGATCGAAGTAGTGCCCGCCCTCGGGTCGCAGCGAGAGGCTGAGCACCCCCGCGTCGGTGAGCGGCGAGATGTCGGCACCGCCCCAGCCCTTGCCGATGTCGTCCGCGCCGAGCGGGGCGAACACGGGAGCGTAGCGCGCGACCGAAGCCACGGCCGCCGCATCGCCCGCGATGCCGAAGCCCTTGGGCGCGCCGGCGCCGGAGTCGGACTCGATCGCGGCGACGTGCGGCTCGCTGCCGTGGGCGTCGAAGTAGGCCCGGCCGCCGCGCAGCCCGAACTCCTCGTTGGTGAACAGCACCACGCGGATCGTGCGGCGCGGCACCATGCCGAGCTCGATGAGCATGCGCGCGGCCTCCATCGCCATCACGCAGCCGGCTCCGTCGTCGCTCGAGCCGTCGCCGACGTCCCACGAGTCGATGTGGCCGCCGATGACGACGATCTCCTCGGGCTTCTCGCGGCCGCGCAGCTCGGCGATCGCGTTGCCGCTCGCGACGTCGGGCAGCGTCTTGGCGCCGAGCTGCAACGCCACGCGCACCGGCCCGCGGGCCGCAGCACGGGCCAGAAATTCCGCGCCCTCGATGGTGACCGCCGCCGCGGGGATCTTGGGCACGCCCTCGGCATAGCGCATCGCGCCGGTGTGCGGCGTGTCGAGGCTGACCGCGGTCACCGATCGGATCAGCGTGGCCACCGCGCCGTGCTTCGCTGCCCGCTGTGCGCCCTCGCCCCGCGGACGCACCGCGGTGCCGTAGCCCGATTCGTCGAGGACGTGGTCGTACGCCGGCATCTTGGCGTTGACGAGGACGATCTTGCCCTTGGCCTCGGCGCCGCGGGCATCGAGTTCGTCGAGGCTGGACACCACCATCACCTCGGCGCGCAGCGTGCCGCGGGTGCCGACGGTGCCACCGAGGCCGAGCAACCGCAGCTCGCGGGCGCCGGTACCCAGCACGTGCAGCGATTCCTTGCCGCGACGCCAGTGCGGGATCATCACCTTCTCGCGCCGCGCGGCACTCAAGCCGTCTTGGGCCATGGCGCGGACGCTCCAGTCGATCGCGTCCTCGAGCGCCTTCGATCCCGAAGGTCGCGGGCCGAAGGTGTCCGCGAATTCGGCGAGGCGATCCCACGCGCGACGCTTGCCGGCGGCGTGCGCCGCCAGCTTCTTGCCGGCGTCGTAGGCCCACGCCGGTGGCGGACTGGCGGGCCTGGCCGCGCTGCTCGGGGCGCCGAAGCCATCGTCGCCATCGTCGCCATCGTTCGCGTCGGTGGCGTCCTTGGCGTCGTCGCCCTCAGCGTCCGCGTCGTGGGGCGTCGTGAGCTCGGCCGGCGCACCCGGCGGGATCGCGCCGGGCTGAGCCCGCGGTTTCCCGCAGCCGGCGGACAGCATCGCGAGGGCAGTGAGGGCAAAAAGCCGGTGGGATGCGGGCATCGGGCCAAGCTTCGCGGCTGGGCGTCCGCGGAGCAAGTCCTGCGCTGCGGCCACGGAGACCGGCTGACGTGCCATCCTCGCGCACCGACGTCCGCTTGTAAGGGACCGCCGCGCGGGCGCGTTCGGGCGGCGAACCCCGAGGAGTACCGATGCGGACGATGACGCGACACTTTGTGCTCCTGGGCCTGCTGGGCCTCGCCCTCGGCGGCTGCAAGAAGGCCATGCCGAGCTCCAGTGCCCCAGGCATGCTGGAGTCCGACCGCGACTACGAGATGTCGGCGCAGCCGGAGGAGGCCTACGCGACGTCGTCCGCTCCGTCGCCGATGCCCCCGTCGCCCGAGCCGACGCGGCGAGCGCTGCGGCAGGACAAGAGAACCGACGACAGTCCCCGCGACATGGCGGGTGGCATGCCCGCGCCCGTGCTGCAGAGCCCCGCCGGCCCCCAGAGCACACCCGGCACGCCCGCGGCCGCGGAGCCACAACAGGACCTCGCCGGCCGCATGATCATCTACAGCGCGGGCATGCGCATCGCGGTGTTCAACCTCGAAGAAGCGATGGAGAAGGCCGAGTCGCTGCCCGAGCGCTTCGGCGGCTACGTGCATTCGATGGACGCGGGCGCGCTCGTCCTCAAGATCCCGGCCCGCAAGCTCCGTCCGGCGATGGCCGAGCTGGCGGGCTATGGCGTCGTCGAGCAGCGCTCACTGAGTACGCAGGACGTCAGCGCCGAGTACGTCGACATCGAGTCGAGGATCCGCGCGCTCGAGAGCACGCACAAACAGCTCATCGAGCTGCTATCCAAGGCCCGCACCGTCGACGAGGCGCTGCACGTCCGCCAGGCCCTCGACCAGGTCGGCGCCGAGCTCGAGGTGATGAAGGGCCGCATGCGCCAGCTCGACAACCTGATCGCCTTCTCGACCCTCTCCCTCTCCCTATACGAACGCGGACCCCATACCCCGACCCCGAGCAGCAACGACCCGTTCCCGTGGGTGGATTCGCTGGGCGTCGAAGCCACGGAGTGGAAGTGACCATGCGACGCATCACCATCGTCCTCGGATTGCTCGTCGTCGGCCTCGGCGCGGGCGGCTGCCGCAAGTACCGACTCGAGCCGCCCGCGGGTCTGGCCCAGGTCGACGCGGACGACTACGGCGCCCGCATGAAGGCCGGCGACGACGTCGGCCTCAACCTCCGCGTGTTCGACAACGTCGAGGGCGGCACGCTCGGCTTCTGGGGCGAGGACCTGATCAAGAAGCTCGGCAAGCGCGGGTACGCCCTGGTCGGTCAGAAGCCCGTCGCGAGCAAGAACGGGGTCGCTGGCACACGGTTCGACTTCGACTACACCCCGCCGGGCACCGACGCCGCGAAGTTCTACACGGCGGTGCTGTTCGTGAGCGACGCCGCGGTCGTCGTGGTGCAGATCGCCGGCGACGATGCGCGGCGCGGGCACTGGGCGCCCAGGGTCGACGCGATCGCGGCCGACACCGTCGTGCGCGGTTGCAAGGCCGGCAGCAAGACGTGCAACGGGCCGCAGCCGGGCAAGCTGGTCTCGCCGCCGGCCGATCCGATCGTCGGGATCCCGGCCGAGGACGCGCCGGTCACCGCAGCCGAGCCCGAGCTCAACGAGGCGACACCGTGATCGTCAGGCGCGTGCGCGCGGGATCCATGCTCGACTCGAGCCGATAGGCCCGCCGCCCGGCGAGCGTCCGCAGCCCCTCGAACGGCGCCGCTTCGACGTCGAGCTCGCTCGGCAGCGGCGCGCCGGGCCAGTCGATGCGCCACGACGAACCCTGCCCGCCCAGCGATCCGGGCGCCGCGATCTCGAGCAGGCTCGCGAGCGCGGGGAACCGATGGACGCCGTGGATGCCCCAGCGTCCGGTGGCGGTGCCGCGCAGCAGCCAGCGGCCGGCGGTGTCGGGCTCGCCGACGATCCGCGGCGCGGCCATGTTCCACGGCACCTCGATGTCGGGCTGCAACCCCAGGCCATCGAGGCCGCCGACCAGCGGCGCGTCACCGAGGGTCTGCGCCCAAGCCAAGCCGTCGACCGACAGCGCATGCTCGACGCGGAGCACGGCGCCATCCTCGCCGTAGGGAGCGACATAGGCCACGCGATCGAACAGCACGGGCGGCCCCGGTGGCGGGGGCGGATCGGTCGCCTCGAGCAGCACACCGGCCGCTGCCGCCGCGCGGTCGAGCTCCTCGAGTAGCGGCCGATCGATCTCGACGAAGGTGCCCTCGGTGGGCGCGACGAGTGCCGGGCGGGCGACGCCGGCGGTGAGCATGGCCACCAGCGCACCCACCTGCGCCTGCTCGAGACGGGCGAGCAGCGGCCCGCGATCGGTCGACGCTGGCGGCTGGCGGATGTGATCCAGGATGAGCAGACCGTCCTGCTCGCGGGCGACCAGCAGGGCCCGGCCACCGTCTTGGCGCACCACCGCGACCACGTGATCGACCTCGAGCATCGCGCGCACCACCGCGTCGGTGCGCGTGGGCACCGGCTCGCCGCGGCGATGGATCACGGAGCCCCCATCGTGGTTGGCGATGGACACCTCGAGGTGATCGGCGAACCACCCGGGCCGATCGGTCTTGCCGACCAGTCGCCAGTGCACCCATGGCACCGCGACGTCACCCAGGGCACCGAGCAGAGGGGCGACGGCGGCGGCGACCTCGATTCTGCGCACGTTCTCGTCGCAGCCGGCGATCGTCGGCGTCTGCACGCAGGCGGCGATGAGTTCGCGGACGCCCTGCGCCCTTGCGATCTCGCAGGTGCAGCGTCCGCCGGCCCGCATCGCGTCACGACTGGCGGTGTCGTGCAAAGCCACGATCGACCGCAAGCCGGCGGCGACACCGTCGGTCGGCACACTCGGGGCCTCGAGCGTGGCGCACACCGTGCCGTCGCGGAGATATCCCAGGCCGTCGAGCGCAATCGGATCGAGCTGCCGCGCGAGCAAGCCGGTCGGCGCCGGCGGGGCCGGTATCCCCGCGATCACCGGCGCGGGTGGGCGCTTGCCCGCCGAAGCGCACCGCACCACCGCCGAGCGCTCGGAGATCCACGCCAGCGGATCGGCGCCGCGCGAGCACGACGATGCGGGCCCGAGGGCGAGCAGCAGCGGCAGAGCATGCGCGATGCGGGGCACGGCCCCGACGCTACCACCGGTTGCGCGCACCGGCGTTGGCCACCTGACGCGTCGCTGGGCTACGCTCGCCCTGCATGCGGGCCGGCCGACTGGTGTGGGCGCTCATTGCAGGCACGACGCCCGCGGCGATCGCCTATGCGCTCGGCCCCGACGCCCCGCTGCCGTGGTGGCCGCTCGTGCTGGTGGTGCCGCTGGCGTGGCCCGTGCACCAGAGATCGGGCCCGACGGGCGCGTGGTGGCTCGCGGTGGTGCTCGCCGCCGCGGCGGTCCTCGCCGCCGGTCGGGCGCGCACCCACGCCGACGGCGCGCTCGGGCACGAGGACTGGCCGCACTACGATCTCACGCAGGCGCCGATACCCACCAACGTGCCCGAGTACGCCGCGGTGCGCGGTGTCCTGCGCGACGGTTGGGTGCTCGGCGAGTACGCCGTCGCCGAGGGCGACATCCCGGATCAATCGCAGCCGGCCGCGGCGGTGTTGATACCGCTGACCGCGAGCGCGGACCCCACGGTGCCGCTCCGCGGTGCGATCGTCGTCGCGCGCGTGCGGGCCGACACTCCGCGCACGACCGAGCCGGTGACGCTGTTCGGCCGCATCGAGCCGCTGCCCGAGGCGATCACCCTCACCCTCGTGGATCTCACGCCCGAGGCCCGCGACGCGGCCACGGGCGTGCTCCTCGACACCCTGCGGGTGCCGCAGGCCGGCGAGGCGTGGACCGCAGTCGCGCTGCTGGTGGGCCTCGCGCTCGGGGCCGCCGTCGCGTTCGCCCTCGGCGCCCGGCAATCGACTGATACGGTGCAGCCGTGATCACCCTTCCCCGATGGGCGCGCGTCGTGGCCATGGGCTGCCTTGGCTGCAGCGCTACCGATGACGCCGACGACGGCTCCGCGACGACGACGACGACCGCGGCGACGACCGGCGCGGGCGACACCGCGATGCCGAGCACCAGCGGCGCCGACACGGGCTCTACCGGTGCGGCGGGCGACGGGATCCTGCAGTGCGTCGAGTCGTGCACCGTGCCCGCGGATTGCTGCACGCCGAACACCGCATGCCCGGGCCCCTACCCCGGCAATCCGGATTGCGTCGATGGCCTGTGCGTGGCGCCGCGGTGCCTGGACGACGGCGACTGTGCGGGGCTCGGTGCGGGCGGTGCGTGCCGCGACGTCGCCGGACACCCGAGCTGCGTGCTGCCCTGTGCCGACGACCGCACCTGCGCCGGCGCCCAACTCGGCAGCTGCGCCAGCACCGACGATCTCGGCGGGTCGTACTGCTTGCTGCGCTGCGACGCGCCGGGCGAGTTCTGCGGCAACCAGACCTGCGATGCGACGAGCGGCCTGTGCATCTGCGCGACCGACGGCCAATGCCAGTCCGATTGGCGCTGCGTCGAGTGAGCGCCGCCGCTGAATTCGACAGGACCCGCTGCGGCTCAGGGAGCGAGAGCGATTGGGAGGGGGAAGGTTCCGCCGCGCTTTGCCCGGTGGAAGGGGGACCGGTCCGGTCCCGGTCCGATACCCTAGAAGGACTGAAATAGCGTCAGTCGACGTCGACGAGCGCGTAGGCGTAGATGCCTCGCGGATCGTTGAAGCCCGCCAGGAGGCGGGCCTGCTCCTGGAAGTGACGCATCACGGCGACGTAGGGCGAGCTCGCGAGGCCAGGCCCCATCCCGAGCTCGGCCGCGGCACCGCCGAGCATGCTCTTGACGACGCGCTCCTTGAACTCGAGTTCCTTCTCCACGTACTCGATCTGGTACGCCTCGCCGAGCCCGGCGCGCGTCGCCGCCGACGCGATGGCGTCCTCGAGCCCGCCGAGCTGATCGACCAAGCCGGCGGCGTGGGCGTCCTGGCCGCTCCACACGCGTCCCTGCGCCACGGCGTCGACCTGCTCGACCGTCATGTTGCGCGCGGTCGCGACCCGGCTGAGGAACTCGCGGTAGCCGTTCTCGATGCTGCTCTGCAGCAGACGCGATACCGCCGGATCCAGGGCACGCTCGGTGGAGATGTCGGCGAAGCGCGTGGTCGCGACGCCGTCGACGTGGACACCCAGGTGCCGCGCGAGCGGCTTCTCGAACGTGGGAAACATGCCGAAGATGCCGATCGATCCGGTGATCGTCGTCGGGCTCGCCCAGATCTCGTCGGACGCGGTGCTGATCCAGTAGCCGCCCGAGGCCGCCACCGATCCCATCGACACCACCACCGGCTTGCCGTCGGCGCGCGCGAGCTCGAACTCGCGGCGGATGACCTCGGAGGCGAACGCACTGCCGCCACCGCTGTCGACCCGGAGCACCAGGGCCTTGGTGCCCTTGTCCTGCCGCGCCTTGCGGATGAGCTCGGCGACCGAGTCGCCGCCGATGGTGCCGGCCGGGGCCTCGCCGTCGACGATGCTGCCGCGCGCCACGATGACGGCGATCTTGTCGCCGGTGCGACGGCGCGGCGAGTCTTCGCGCGCCCACTCGAGGTACTCGTCGCCGTCGACGCGGTGGAAGTCGTGCTCGTCCTCGTCTTCGCCGACCAGGGCGATGAGGCGGTCGCGCACCAGATCGCGACCACCCTTGTGATCGACCAGGCCTGCCGCGACGGCCGCGGCCGCCGGGTCACCCCCGGCCCGGATCACGTGGGCGTCGAGGTTCTGGGCGTAGTCCAGCAGATCGGCGGCCGCGATGCCGCGGGCCGCGGAGACATCGGCAATCCACGCGTTCCACAGATCACCCATCCACGCCAGGTCGGCCTCGCGCGCCTCGGGCGACATCTGGTTGGCGATGTAGGGCTCGACCGCCGACTTGTACTTGCCGACGCGGAAGATGTGCCACTCGACCTCGAAGCGATCGAGCGCATCCTTGAAGTACATGTTGTAGCGACCGAAGCCGGTGATGCCGACCTCACCCATCTGGTGGATGTAGACCTCGTCGGCGTGGGCGGCGAGGTAGTAGGCCGCCTGCGAGTAGTTGTCGGCGGTGGCGATGACCTGCTTGCCGTGGCCGCGGAACTCCTTCAGCGCCACAGCGATCTCCTGTAGCTTGCTGACGCCAGCCGAGCGCAGCTCCCCGAGATCGAGCACCAGCACGTCGATGCGATCGTCCTCGCCGGCGCGCTCGATGGTCTCGACCATGTCGCGCAACAGTGTCTCTTCGTCGGGTCCACCGGTGACGAGCGACGACAGCCTGGGCCCGTCGCCGCTGCGCTGCTCCACGATGGTGCCCTTGGGCGCGAGCACGAGCGCGTTGTGGTCGGCGAACTCCGGCGCATCGCTCACGATGGCAAAGGTGAGCAGCGCAAACAGGATCGCGAAGAAGAGCAGGTTCAGGATCGCGACGCGGAGCCGGTTCGACCACTTCCACAGCCGCGCGAGGACCCGGCCGACGCGAGACGTCATGGATCGGAGGCGGGAAGTCTGCGGACGCTGTGCGGTGACCACCCGGGGAGTGTGGCCCAGGCCGTCGCGAGGGCGCGCACACCTCGCGTGAGGACGCTCTCTGCTCGCGCCAACGCGCGCGTGAAACCGTCGGACCACCGCGCGTGTCGATCATCCACGCGGCGCGTGTCCCCGGCGACGCGCTGGGGCTGCTCCATCGCGACTGCTAGATCGCGAAGTCGCGCGACACAGCGCCGTCTGGGTCGAGCGCGAGCACCATCGTCGGATCGAACCAAGGGTCGCCCTCGTTGAACGGGTCGCCCTCGAAGTAGAGCTGCGTGGTGAGCCGCTCCACGCCGTCGGCCCAGATCTTGAGGTGCAGGTGGGCGGGGCGATACGCGGCGCCGTTGAGGTACCAGCCGGGCTTGAGGGTCTCGAAGGCGTAGCGGCCCTCGCGATCGGTCGCGACCTGGCCGTAGTAGCGATGCTCGTCGCCGTTGTCGTAGGTGGCGTCGACGTCGCCCGGCTCGCGGCGGGGCGCAGACGGCGTGGCGTGCCACAGCTCGACGATCGCACCGACCACGGGAGCGCACGCCCCGTCGACGACGCGGCCGGCGAGGCGCACCGGGATGCCGGCGTCGCCGTAGAGATCGAGGTCGCTGCGGATGGGGATGTCGGGGCGATGAAACGGGCCCTCGATCGATCCCGGCGACGCTTCGCAGACGCCCGCGCCCGTGTCGTCGTCGGTGCCGGCCTCGGTGCCTGCGTTGTCGTCGGTGCCGGACGAGTCCGCGGGCCCGGGTCCCGAGTTGCCCGGCCCGGTGGTGCCGCTGCCCTCGGCCGTGGCATCGGTGCTGACCGTCGGATCGGTGTCCGCACTCCCATCGCTCGTCCCGCCCGACAACGACGACGATCCACCGCCGTCGCCCTCGCCGTCCCCCGACCCGCAGCCGACGAGTTCGGCCATGGCGGCAGCAGAGGCGAGCTCGAAGAACGTGCGACGGGTCGGTCGGCAAGTCATGGAGGGTCCATGGTCGCATGGTGCGCCGGGCTTCGACACGGCACCCGCCGACCCGCGCCACGCTGCGCCCTGCGGAGATTTCGGCGACTCATGCGCGCGCGATGAAGCTCAGCAAGCTATCCCGCACGTTGATGCCGCCGGCCTTGGCCTTGCCGACCACGACGTCGAACGGCGCGTCCTCGGGCACCGCGGTCCACAGCCGCTCGGTGCCGGTGGGCCCGTGTACGATCTCGAGCGCGCCGAGGCGCGAGAGGCACTGCTGCAGCAACGGCAGCTCGGTGCGGAGCTCGTCGGCGAGCTCACGCTCGGCCATCGCGGAGCCCGCGAGTTGATAGAGAAGATCGCTGATCATGACCATGGCGGCGTCGACGATGGTGCCACGAAGCCGCGGCGTCGCCCCGCGTCCTCGGCGTGACCCGACGCTCGCCCTCGCACCGCCAACGCGTGACCGGGCGCGCGTGCGCTCGCGCGCGACGTGACCGAACGCAGGTGCGAGTCGAGGGCGAAGGCGCTGCGCGAACGCGGGTGCCACCCCGTTGTGATGGTGCGCCCCGAAGCCGGCTTCGGAGGCCCGCCCCGCCCACCGATCAATAGACCCAGGGGACGATCCGCCACGGTACGCGGCGGCAGTACTCGTCCCACAGCGCGCCGTACTTCGCGGCGCAGCGCCGGTGGTCGTCGCGCTCGCGGGGCACCAGCAGGGCGACGTAATACAGCGGGTACAGCCACGGGCCCAGCGCCGTCGGCCAGCCCAGCGCCAGCACGGTGCCCGTCGCCATCAGGATCTCGCCGAGATAATTCACGTGGCGCGAGATGCCCCACAGGCCGCTGCACAGCAGCGTGCGCTCGCCATCGCCGACGACGCTGGGCGCGAACAGGCCCAAGAACCGATGGTTCGGATCGAGCTTGAAGAAGAACTTCTGCAGGTTGGCGCCGCGGGCCAGGCACCAACCGGCGGCGAAGATCGCGATCGCCAACGGCCACCACCAGCCGGGCACCGCCGGCGTCGGCAAGGCCACGGTCGACCACAGGCCCACGACGTAGAAATAGGGATAAAACGCGAGGCAGCCCCACCCGAGCTTGAAGCCGACGCGCTCGGCGAACAGATCGTAGGTGTACAGGTGCACGCGCTCGAAGAAGAGATAGTCGAGCACGAACCAGCTCAGCATCGCCGTGTACAGCAGCACGCCCGGCGACGGGCCCAGCGGGTGCGCCAACACGTGGTGCGCAGCGAACGAGAGCAGGTTGAGCTCGAGCATCGTCGCGCCGACGAGGTACAGGAGCATCTTGACGTCGACGCCGACGTCGACGCCGACGCCGACACCGACGCCGCCGAGGATGCGCGGGTTCTCGGGGCGGCCGAAGAAGAAATCTGCGAGCGCGCCGCGGCCGGTGCCCGGCGACGTGGCGTAGGCGACCGCCGAGAACAAGAGACCCAGCGTGATGGCGCCGCCCAGCGACGCCCAGCGGTGGACCCACAGGAAGTTCCACGGCACCACGCCCTGGACGCACGCCGTCGCCCACAGCACGACCGTGACGAGGAGCACCGGCACGCCGTTGAGGCGGTACTCGAGCGGGCGCCCGTCGGCGCCGCAGACGTAGCCGCGCACCCGCTGGGCCGGCAGGACGAGGTGCAGCAGCAACACCAGCGCATATAGGACGAAGGGTGCGAAGAATCCGACGATGTCCATCAGCTCAGGCTCCGGGTCGAAGATGCCATGATCGCGATCGCCCAGCGACGCGGCAGCAGGCGGGCGAGGATCCACGCCGCGATGCGGTTCGTCGCGCCGGGGATCACCCGCGGCCCGCGACCGATGGCGCGCAGCGTGGCCTCGGCGACCTCGGCCGCCTCGAGCAGCCCCGGGACGCGACCTCCGCCCGCCGCGACGTAGCCGGGCGTGCGGATCGCACCGGCACACGAGACCAGGACATCCACGCCGCCCGCCCGCAGCTCGTGCCACAGCCCCTCGGCCAAGGTGGTGATGAACGCCTTGCTCGCGGCATAGGCGGCGACGCGTGGCGTGCCCTGCATGCCGGCGAGCGACGACATCAGCACGAGCGCGCCGCGGCGGCGGGCGAGCATCGGCGGGCCGAACGTGCGCACGAACGCCAGCGGCCCGCGGACGTTGACGTCGACGACGCGTTCCAGCGCCTCGGGATCGGCGGTGAGCAAGGGACCGTTGGGGGCCGCGGCCGCGTTGTAGATCGCGACGCCGATCTCGAGCATCGCGGTCGCGCGTCCGAGCTGGGCGATGGCATCGGCGGCGCCGAGATCCACGGCGACGACCCGCACCTGCACGCCCCATCTCGCGCGGAGCCCGGCGGCCAGCTCCTCGAGGGGTTGGGCCCTGCGCGCGACGAGGACGAGATCGAGCCCGCGCTCGGCGAGGGCCGCGGCGAACGCGGCACCGAGACCCTCCGACGCCCCGGCGACGAGGCCCCACGCACCGAAGCGGGTCGCGAATGCATCGGTCATCGCTGCGTGGTCCTCCGACCGCCGGCAGCCGTCGTCAGCCCGGGCGACCGGACACACGAGCCACGTGATGCGCACCCCCTCGCGGCCCGACCGGGCCGCAGCGTGGCTATCATGAGACTCCGAACTGGCAGTACCGACCGTCCCAGAAGCACTGGTCCTGTTCGTTGCAGATGTTGCTGGTCTCGATCCCGGCGCAGTCGACCACGCACTCGCCACCGCCGGGATTCCACGCGCACCCCTCGCCGTCCTCGCACGCCGCCATGTCGGCGTACATCGGGCAGTCGTCGGGTTGCACCGCATCGGGGCCGTCACCGGGACACGCAGACAGCACGCCGAGGGCAGTCGCGGCGAGCATGCGGGGAATCGTCAGGCGCCGAACCATCGTCGGCGACCCTAGCACGGGGCCGGCGCCCGAACGCCGCGCGCGGCCGGTTCGCACGGCGCGGGACGGCGGTATCCTCCCCCCGTGCAGACGCGACAACTCGCGCCGCGGCAGGCCGCCCCTGCTGCACGCACCCGCTTCGCCCAGGTGCTCGCGCGGCTGTGGTTCCGCTCGTTGCAGGTCCGCGGAGAATCGGCGCACGGCGGCGCGACGCTGTGGGTGCTCAACCACCCCGGCGGTCTGCTCGACGCCCTGGTGGCGGCAAGCGGGCTCGAGGACGCCCCGCGTTTCCTCGGCAAGGCCACGCTGTGGAAGGTGCCGATCCTGCGGCCGCTGCTGGCGGTGTTCGACGCGATCCCCGTGCACCGCCGCACCGACGGCGACGTGGGTCCCGACGCCACAGCCCGCACCTTCGCCGCGGTCCATGCCGTGTTCGCCGCCGGCGGATCGGTGGCGATCTTTCCCGAGGGCATCAGCCACGGTTTTCGCGACCTCGCGCCGCTCAAGACCGGCGCGGCGCGGATGCTGCTGTCGTCACCGTGCCCCGTGCGCGTGGTGCCGGCGGGCCTGATCTACGGCGAGCGCGAGCGCTTCCGGCACAGCGTGTTGCTGCGCGTGGGCGAGCCGATCGACTTCGACGATCTCCGCGCCGAGGGCCCCACGCCCGCCGCAGTCGCGACCCTCACCGCGCGCATCCGTGCGGCGCTGCTGCCCCTGACACTGCACGGCCCCGACGACGACGCGCAGCGGATGGCCGAGCAGCTGGCATGGCTGCTCGCCGAGGGCCCGCGGCCGCGCGAGCCGCTCGAGGGCGTGCACGCGCGGGTGCAGATCCTGGCCAGCCGCCTGCGCAGCGCCGACGCGTCGCTGCGCGCCGACATCGAAGCCCGCATCGAGACCGCCACGCGCGCCCTGGCTGCGGCCGGCCTACGCCCCGACCAGCTCGGATTCCACTACTCGACCGAGGTCGTGGTGCGGTGGCTGCCGGGATTCCTGGGCCGCCTCGCACTGGCGCCGCTACTGCTGCCCGTGGGCCTGTGGTTCTGGCCGGCGTATCGCATCACCGGCGTCGTGATCGACCGGATCGCCCTCGACATCGACGTGCAGGGTACCTACAAATTCCTGCTCGGCCTGGTGCTGCTGCCGGCGTGGCTTGCAGCGACGCTCGTGCTCGCCGCCGTCGTCGCCGGCGGGTGGGGAGTGCTCGCGGCCGGCCTCGCGGGCCTGCTCGCCTTCGTGGTGCTGCCGTTGGCCGAGCGCACCGGCGAGGACCTGCAGGCGATCCGCGGCTTTCTCCGCAGCCGTGATCCGCAGCTCGCGGCGTTCGTCGCCGAGCGCGAGGCGTTGCTCACCGCGTTCCCCGAACTCCGCACACCGACGGCGTGAGCCCGCGGCCACGCATCACCTTGTCGCGGTCAGAACACGCTGCGGATCGGCAAGCCAGGCGTCGATCTCCGCCACGGCGCCGGATTGCGGTCCGTTCGCCGCGGCGTAGGCATCGCGCGCGCCGCGGGCGAGTTCCACCGCGGCTGCCCGATCGAGATCGGCCCGCCATCGCGCGCGCGCCAACGGCCAGGCGACGTCGGCCTGCGCGACCGGATCGGGCAGCGTCGCCAACAGCCGGTGGGCGCGCTCGAGGTGCCGCACGCCGGCCGCAGCGTCACCGTCGTCCATCGACGCGACGCCCAGGGCGATGAGGACGTACGCGACTTCGGGATGATCGGCGCCCTGGGCCTGCTCGCGGATCTGCAAGGCGCGGCGCAGCGGCGGCAGGGCGTCTTGCGGGCGACCGTCGCGGATCGCCAGATCCCCGAGGCCGAGCAACGCGTAGGCGAGATCGGGGTGATCGGGCCCGTGCGCCCCCTCGATGACCTCGACCGCCGCCTGCAGGTGCCCCTGCGCCTCGTCCATCGCGCCGCGGGACACGGCGACGTTGCCCAGGGCGGTGAGCGTGTACGACAGATCGGGATGGGCAGGGCCCAGCGCCTCGCGCTTGATCGTCAAGGCGCGCCCCAGCATCGGCGCCGCCTCGCCGAACGCCCCCGACCTGGCGAGCATCGATCCGAGGTTGTGCAGCTCGCGACCGACCTCGGGGTGCCCGGGCGACTGCACACGCTCGCGGATCGCCACCGCGCGCCGCAGGCTGCGGATGGCGAGCTCGGACTCGCCGAGCATGCCCACGATGCTACCGAAGTTGGCGAGGGCACCCGCGAGATCGGCGTCCTCCGTGTGCTCGCCCGTATCGCGCAGCGCGATGCTGCGTTCGATGTGTCGTCGCGCCGCGACATAGTCGCCCGCCGCCGCCTCGACGCGGAACCGGGCGCTCTCGACGATGGCCTCCGCCCGCGGCCCATACGCGCCGCGGACCCAGTGCGCGTGGGCGAGATCGCAGGCGGCGCGCGCCTCGGACAGCCGCGTGGGCAGCTCGGCCAGCGCGCCCGCCCGCGCCGTCGCCGACGACCACGCGACGCGATCGTGGCGGCCCTCGACGGCGGCGAGATAGGCAGCGCCGAGCTCGTCGGCCGCGGCGACGGCATCCCCGTCGTCGAACGCGATCGTGCCGGCGATCTCGTGAAATTCCGCCGTGAGCGGCGCCCAGCCGAGGGCCTCGACGTCAGGCTTGACGGGCACCAGAGCAGCCTTGGCCTCGGCGTAGCGGCCGGCTTGCTCGAGCGCGCCGGCGTGCGCGACGACCTCGCGCAGCCGCGCGGCCTCGTCGCGCGCAGCCGGATCCTCGGGGCGGACGGCGGCGTCGCGCAGGGCCTCGACATCGGCGCACTGCTCGGGCTCGGGCAACGCACCGGTCGAGCGCACCGCCCGATCGAGCACGCCGGCATCGGCTGACTCGAGCACCTCGGCGAGCGCACCCAGGGCGACGCGCCCCCGATCGAGGCACGCGATGCGCAGATCGAGCGCGTCGGCCGACGCTTCGCGTCGTACGTGTGTCGCCTCGCACGCGTCGCGCCGGGCCGCGACGAACCGCTCGGCCCATGCGCCGACGTTGGCGTCGACCCGCGTCCACGTGTCCTCGGCGTAGCTGCGACCGGTCGCGCGCAAGGCCGCGGCCACCCGCTCGCGCCGCGCCGCGTCCCACACGCCATCGAGGGCTGCGGCCGTCATCGCACAGGGATCTTCGGCCTCGCCCCGGCCCAGCCTCGTGCCCACCATCACGCTCGTGCCCACCGCCACAGTCGCTGCGGCGGCCAGGAGCGCGCGACGCCGGGCCACCGCCGGATCGTGTTCGAGCGCGCGCAGCAGCGTCGGCATGTCGGCGTGGCGCTCGCGCGGATCGACGCGCAAGCCCTGCAGCAGCAGGCGTTGGATCCACGCCGGCACGCCGCTTCGAGTCGGGGGCGCGACCACGCGCCCTTGCGTGATCGCGAAGCCCAAGGTGGTGAGGTTCTGCGCGACGAACGGGCGGATCCCGTACAGCGCCTCCCATGCCAGCACGCAGAACGCGAACTGATCGGTGCGCGCATCGATGGCGCCCGACGTCCACTGCTCGGGGGCCATGTACGCCGGCGTGCCGAGCCGCGCGCCCGTCCTCGTCATGCGCTCGCCCAGGGAATCCGACGCGGTCTCGTCGTCACCCGGCCGGAGCAGGCCCAAGGCGTGCTCGGCGATGGGCCCATGCGCCTCGGCGGCCGCCGCATCGGGCTCCGACGCGCCGGCATCGGCAGCCCCGGGGTTCGGCGGACCTGCATCCGCGTCCACGACCGGGGACTCGGGCCCGTCGGCCGCGCGCGCGAGACCGAAGTCGACCACGCGCACATCGCCAGCGGTCCCCACCAGCACGTTGTCGGGCTTCATGTCGCGGTGCACGATGCCGACGCCGTGCGCCGCGGCGAGGCCCCGTCCCGCATCGCACACGACCGCCAGCACGTCGCGCCACGGCCGATCGCGGTCCGCAGCGAGCCACTCGCGCAGCGTCTGCCCTTCGGCGAACTCCATCGCGACCCACACCGCGCCGCCGCGGGTGCCGACGTCGTAGATCTGCACGACGTTGGGGTGGGACAGCCGCGCGAGCGCCTGGGCCTCGCGCACCAACCGGCCGCGGGCGACCTCGTCGTCACCGCCCGGATGCAGCAGCTTGATCGCCAACTTGCGCGACAGCTCCGGATCGAACGCGGCATACACCACGCCCATCGCACCCTGCCCGACGCGCTCGATCACGAGGTAGCGACCGATGCGGCGCGGCTCCTCGGGATCGGCGCGACCGTCGGTGTCGCCGAGCGTCTCGGGGTGCCGCACGATCCGCAGGATGCCAAACCTCCGGCCGACTGCGCCGCACCGCGCTACAGAGCCTCCCACAGCGCGGTGCGTTGCGTCGCCGCGCCCGACCACGGCGGTCCCTGGAGGCGTCGCCGGCCTCACCGGCCCTCCGTCACGGCCCGCCTCTGGCGTCCGGGCGCACCGCGACGATCCGGGCGCACCACGACGATCCGGGCGCCACCCGCGAGGCATCGCGCGGGCGCCGAGCTCGAGGCGCAACCGCCCGGTGACCGCCGCGGCTCGGATCCGATCGTCACCACGGCCTTGGCCGTGTCGAAGGGACACGTCCGGGCGCCCGGCGACGGGACTGCTATGTTGCGCGCATGGATGTGCGACCGCTCGCGGTGTTCACCGCCCTGATCACGGCGTGCGGGGACACGGGGACGGTGCATGCGCGCGACGCCGTGCCCACCGCCCTCGAGCCCACGGTCCTCGTCGCCGAGGCCGCCATGGACGCGCTGCAGCAGCGACTCGCCGCGCGCTTGCAAGGGGCTGTCGCCGAGGGCGGGACCCAGGCGGCGGTGAGCGTGTGTCACGACGAGGCCCCTGTGATCGCGAAGGCCGTCGCCGACGAGCACGCCGTGGCCCTCGGCCGCACCAGCCACAAGCTCCGCAGCCCCGACAACGCGCCCCGACCGTGGCTCGAGCCCTTCGTCGATCGGGCGATGACCGAGCCGCTGGCCGGGCCGATGGTCGTGGACCTCGGCGATCGCGTCGGGGTCGTGCGCCCGTTGTTCGTGCTCGGCCCGTGCCTGCAGTGCCACGGCGACAGCAGCCACGTGGCCTCCGACGTCGCCGCCGCGATCGCGCGGACGTATCCAGAGGATCGGGCCATCGGGTTCGCCGAGGGTGAGCTGCGCGGATTCCTGTGGGCCGAGGCGCCGCGGCCCAGCGCCGGCGGTTGACGCCGCGTGACCGCGGACGAGGTGCGCGCGCCATGCCGCGCCGCGACCGTGTGGGGCTACGGACAGCTCGAGCCCTGCGGCCCGCAGAATCCATCGCAGATGCAGAGGTTCGCGCCCTCGCAAGTCAACCCGCCGATGCAGCCGCCGAACTGACCCCAAGCGCACGACGCGGTGCAGGTCCGGGTCTGGGTGCCGCCGCCACATTGGGCACAGTTGTTGTTGGTGTCCATGGCGCCCGGCGAGCAGACGCCCTGGCCGCTGCACGCCCCCCATGCGCCCCACCCACAGCTGCCGGTGCACACGCGGGTGCGCGAGCCACAGTCCCCGCACGGCTCGACCTCGGCCGCCCCAGGCACGCACGCGCCTTGGCCGACGCACGCGCCCCACGATCCCCACCCGCACGCGGCGTTGCAGGTACGCGAGCGCGATCCACAGCTGCCGCACGCCTCGTTCTGCACCTCACCCTCGGAGCACGCGCCCTGCCCCGAGCACATGCCCCACCCACCCCACTCGCAGCTGGCGCCGCACTGACGGGTGCGCGTGCCGCAGTCGCCACATGCCTCGTTCTGCGACTGGCCGGTCTGGCACGAGCCCTCACCGGCGCACGCGCTCCACGAACCCCACAGGCAGGTGTCGCTGCAGTTGCGGCTGCGGGTGCCGCACTGGCCGCACGCCTCCATCTCGGCGTTGCCCGCGGTGCAGACCGCGGCATCGCCACAGCCGGTGCCGGTGCACTGCGCCGTGTCGAACATGCAGGCCGCCGCGCACGTCAGCGCGCCGCCGTCGAAGCCGAGCGAGACACAGCTCTGGCCGTCGAGATCCAGCTGATCGCAGGCCTCGTCACCCTCGCGGGCCCCGTTGCCGCACGTGCCACAACCCCCGGCGTCGAGGCTGCAGTCGGACGCGCAGGCGAGCACGCCGGCGGTGAAACCTTCGCTGGCACAGCTCGCGCCCCGCAGATCGAGGCCATCGCACGCCTCGAGCCCGCTCGCCGTGCCGTCGCCGCAGTTCGAGCACCCGATGGTGTCGAAGCTGCAGTCCGCCGCGCACGCCAGGGCACCGGAGTCGAACTCGAGCGACTGACAGCTCTGCCCGCCGAGGTCCACGCCATCGCACGCCTCGATGCCCGCGCGCACGCCGTCGCCGCACGCGGTGCACCCAGACGTGTCGAAGATGCAGCCCGGCAGGCACGACAGCGCGCCCTCCTCGAAGCCCACCGACGCACAGCTCGCGCCGCCGAGTTCGCTGCCGTCGCACCCCTCGGGCGGCGTGATCGCCCCGTCGCCACAGCGCTCGCACGCCGAATACTCGACGCGGCAGTCCGCGGTGCAGCCCAGCGCCTCGTTGGGTGTGCCGAGGCCGACCTCGGCGCAGGTGGACGGCGGCCCGATGTCGGCGCCGTCGCACTCCTCGTCGTCGTCGCGTACGCCGTCGCCGCAGCGGTTGCATCGGCTCGTGTCGAGCGTGCAGTCGGACGCGCACCGCAGCATCCCGCCGATGAATCCCTCGCTCGTGCAGTCCAGCCCGCCGAGATCTGCGCCGTCGCACGCCTCGTCGCCAGCGCGGAGTCCATCGCCGCACTGCGCCGCTGGACCCTCCTCGGTGTCGTTGGTGCCACCCGCGTCGGTGCTGCCCCCTTCGCCGCCACCGCTGCCGTCCGATCCCGAGGGTGGCAGGCACAGGCCCGCCAGCCGGCTCGGCGCCAGATCGCCGTATCTGCGTCCCGAGGCACAGCTGGCGTCCGGAAAGCTGCAGTGCCCGGACAGCTCGCACTGCCCCGCCACCCCGGCGGCCACGCACGCGCTGTCATCGGCACACTCGAACACCGCAGGCTGAGCGCACGCCGCGAACAGCAAGGCGAACCACGGCACCTGTCGCGACAGACGCCCCCACGCACCGGTCGACCAGCCTCGCATTGCGCCCATCATCGCACGGGTACGGGGCTTCCCCAACCTGGGATCGGTCGGAGGTCGGTGGGTGTGGGTTCGCGGGTGAGTCGCCGCGGTGGACGAGTAGGCGCTCGGACCGCGCGCCGGGTGCCGACGCCCTCGGCCATCCGCACGACTGATGTGTGGCGATGTCCCTACGCAGGACCATCCGCGGGCGGGGCCGCGCT